>JAMIFV010000036.1:0-35186 GCA_035906055.1 Alphaproteobacteria bacterium
GCCTCAGCACCGTCTTTGCAGGCCAGTGGGTGGGCATACGCGAGGTAGAACCCGGAATCTGGCTTGTCAGCTTCATGCATTACGATATAGGATTCTTTGACGAAGACGCTAACAGAGTAGAACCGGCTACCAACCCATTCGCCGAAAAACTGTTACCTATGTGTCCAGTATAAACTGTTACCCATGTCTCCGGGTTGGACCAGGGGAGAATGGTGGGCCCGGGACGAGTTGAACGTCCGACCTCACGCTTATCAGGCGTGCGCTCTAACCACCTGAGCTACGAGCCCTCATAAGAGGAGGGGTTCTTTTAGGTCGCGGGAGCGTAAAAGTCAAATTTTTACTTGCGCCTGCGGTAAATATCACAAAATGCTGATATTATTACACTATTACTTGTCGAGATTATCGATCCCGGGCTTGCCTTTTGCCCATAGCGCCAGCCTGCGCCCCAGCTTGAGCAGCGGATAGGCGGCGTTGCTGGCTGCCTCTGAGCTCATGAACCTGGCGTTCAGGCGGTTGATGAGGTCGTCGTCCGCGCCCAGTTCCGCCAGTTTCTGTAACGCACCGGCACTGTGATGATACCTATTATCCGTCACCACCACCATGCCTTCGTCGAGACTCAAGCCGCGTGTTCTTATTTCCTGCAGCACGGGATGCGCGCTTTCCGTGCGCGCATCCAGCAGTTCAAGTTTCACCCCGTCTCTGGCACGGAAATGCGTCACGCCGAACTGGCAGAGCGGGCATTCGCCGTCATAGATGATAATGACGTCCGGCATAACTACCTCAAGACAAGATCATCCCTGTGAATTAAAACGTTGCGGCCCTTGAAGCCCAGCGTCGCCTCGATCTCAGCGCTTTGCTTGCCGATGATGCGCGCGGCATCATCGCTGCCATAGGCAATAAGCCCTTTGCCTACTTCGCGTGAGTCCATATCGCATATTGTCACGGCGTCGCCGCGTTCAAAACTGCCCTGCACTTTTTTGACACCGGCAGGCAACAGGCTTTTTCCATTCTTCAGCGCGTTCGCCGCACCTTCATCAATGAAAATAATACCGGCAGGAGCGATGGAGCCGCTTATCCAGTGCTTGCGCGCGCTGATGGGTGTGGAGGACGCGATGAACCATGTGGCCTTGCCGCCCGCTTCCAGCGCCTTCAGGGGATGCAGCGCCTCGCCTTTGGCAATGGCCATGCTGCAACCTGCGGCGAGCGCTATCTTGCCCGCTTCTATTTTGGTTATCATGCCGCCGGAGCCGACATCGGACGCGGCCCCCCCTGCCCCTGCCTCTATCTCGCGCGTGATTTCACGCACTTCGGGGATGTGTTTAGCCGCTGCATCCTTATGCGGATTGCCGGTATAAAGCCCGTCGATATCGGAGAAGAGCACGAGCGTATCGGCACTGGCCATCTGCGCTACGCGTGCCGCTAAGCGGTCATTATCGCCGAAGCGCAACTCGGCGGTGGCCACGGTATCATTCTCATTGATGACGGGGATGACGCCCTGCTCCAGCAACACTTCCAGCGTGTTGCGCGCGTTGAGGTAGCGGCGGCGGTTCTCGCTGTCATCAATCGTCAAAAGCAACTGCGCCGCATGCTGGCCGTGTTTTTCCAGCGCCTCACGCCAGGCCTGCGCCAGCAATATCTGCCCGCAGGCGGCGGCGGCCTGCTTTTCTTCCAGCTTAAGCGCCTTGTGCGTGAAGCCTATCACCTTGCGGCCCAGCGCCACCGCGCCGGAACTGACGATAATCACCTGCGTGCCACGCTGGCGCATCGTTGCCACGTCTTGGGCAAACGCCGCCAGCCACTCGGCACGCACTGTGCCTTGCGCGTCTATGAGCGTAGACGAGCCGATCTTAACGACGACACATTTACTCCTGTTCAGCAGCATTATCCTGTTCCGCCCGCTTTTCCTTTATCACTTTCCACATATCGCGCAAAACCCCCTGCACGCCGTCACCGGTAACGGCAGAGATGGCATGCACGTTCTTTTTGCCGCTGGCTTTCTTGAGGGCCCTGAGCTTAGCTTTTATTTCTTCTGCGGTCAGTGCATCGCATTTATTGAGCGCAACAATTTCCTCTTTTTCCTCAAGCTTATCGCTGTATTCGGTGATCTCGTTGCGGATGGTTGCGTAAGCTTCCGCCACGTCTTCCTGCGTGCCGTCAATAAGATGCAGCAGCACACCGCAGCGCTCCACATGCGCCAGAAAACGCAGGCCCAGCCCCACGCCCAGATGCGCGCCTTCAATAAGGCCGGGGATATCCGCCAGCACAAACTCGCTGCCGTCGATATAGACCACACCAAGCTGCGGCGTGAGGGTGGTGAAGGGATAATCCGCGATCTTGGGCTTTGCGCGCGATACCGCAGCAAGAAACGTGGATTTGCCAGCGTTGGGCATGCCCAGAAGCCCTGCATCCGAGAACAGCTTCAGGCGCAGCCATACCCACATCTCTTCGCCGGGTTCGCCCGGCTGCGCGTGCTTGGGCGCCTGATTGATGGAGCTTTTGAAATGCGCGTTACCCATGCCGCCGCGCCCGCCGCGCAGCAGCACCACGCTCTGGCCTTGCTGCGTCATATCGGCCAGCACGGTTTCCTTATCTTCGGCCAGGATCTCGGTGCCCACAGGCACTTTGAGTATCATATCGTCAGCCCCCAGGCCGCTGCGCTGCGCGCCTTTGCCATGCTCGCCCTTATGCGCCTTGAAATGCTGCTGGTAGCGGTAATCAATGAGCGTATTGAGTGCGTTTTCAGCCACCACGATAATACTGCCGCCGCGCCCGCCATTGCCGCCGTCCGGCCCGCCATGCTCGATGAACTTCTCGCGGCGGAAGCTCACACAGCCCGCCCCGCCATCGCCACTGCGGAGGTAAATCTTTGCTTCATCAAGAAATTTCATACGGATCGCTTATAACAGAACGGTTGCTGGTTTTACAAAATAAAAAGGCGGTGCCTGTGGCACCGCCGATTCATCATGTCTTTGCGAGAGAAGCTTAAGCCTTCACGGAAACGAACGTGCGGCCCTGTGCTTTGTGGTGGAACTCCACTTTGCCTTCGGCAGTGGCAAAGAGGGTGTGGTCCTTACCCATGCCCACATTAACGCCCGGGTACACTTTGGTGCCGCGCTGGCGAATGATGATATTGCCGGGGATCACGATCTCGCCTTCATATTTCTTAACACCGAGGCGGCGGCCTGCGGAATCGCGACCGTTGGTAGTACTGCCACCTGCTTTTTTATGAGCCATGTTTTTCTCCTTTAAATGTCTCCTGTTCGGCCTCCTTGCCTCACAGTTAGACGATTATGCCTTTATTTCAGTGATCTTGATTGCGGTGAGATGCTGGCGATGGCCGTTCTTGCGGCGGGAGTTGTGACGGCGGCGCTTCTTGAAGATAAGCACTTTTTCCGCACGGGTCTGTTCCACCACTTCCGCGCTTACGGACGCGCCGGAAAGCAGCGGGGTGCCGACTTTGCCGCCAGCGGCAAGCACTTCGCTGATAACGAATTTATCGCCAGCTTTGGCGTCCATTTTCTCAACCAGAACCACATCGTTCTGGGAGACGGTATATTGTTTTCCGCCGGTGCGGATGACTGCGAGCATAGGCTTCTCCTGATTGGGAGGGGGAATATAGCCGCGCGCCAGCATATGTCAACGGATTATTTATATGGTTTCAGTGTTTCATGCCCCTTACACAGAAACACTTCATCCAATTGAATTATATTGCTAAAATAAAAACCCACAAAGAAATCGCCCAAATAACACGCTGAAGTGTTATCAGAATGCACATGAGAATGCATGTAACATCCCCCATATCACCCGCAGGTGGCAAAGGCTTGCCGCCGGGCAGTTCGCTTAAGCTTCGCTGTAGCCGCAGACAGCGCGCACAAAGCAAGACCAAAGCCAACAACTGTCAAAGCGGGCTAATCCCTGTCTGGACAACAATCCTATCTCTGCTATAACCGCCGCCTTGGCCGGACTGACCATTCGGCTGCGCGCGCGGAGGGGTGGCAGAGTGGTCGAATGCGGCGGTCTCGAAAACCGTTAAATCCTCACGGATTTCGGAGGTTCGAATCCTCTCCCCTCCGCCATTACAGTAAAGGCCCGGCCTGAGCCTGTAGCTGCGGCATGACTAAGAATCGCAAGTCCGGCAGTGCCTTCCTTGTCCTCAATGCTAACTCGTCAGCTTGAGTCCCACGATAGACACCAGCAGCATGCCCAGGCATAGCAGCCGTGCTGTGGATGCCGGTTCCTGAAACAGCAGCATGCCCAGCACCGCCGCGCCGAACGCACCGATGCCCACCCATATCGCATACGCCGTGCCGATGGGTAAAACCTGTGCCGCTTTGGCGAGCAGTAACATGCTTGCCGCCAATGTTACGAGCGTAAACATGCTCGGCCAGAATCTGGTAAAACCGTCAGTATATTTAAGGCCGATGGCCCAGCACACTTCTAAAAGACCTGCAAAGATCAGGTATATCCACGCTGTCGACATAACACCCCCTTTTGAATTTACATAGGGCGTCGTCTTGTCCTGACCGGGTACGGCGCATCTCGTCCGGAGCATTCCGATAATAGGCTCTCAAGAATTATTGTAAACAAAAAACCTTATTCAGGGCGGAGATCAATATTACCCTCTCAATAAGAAGATGTTTTTATTCTGTAACAGGGTTCGAATGCCAATCACGCGCCAGACATTTTTCACCGCATATTCAAGTGAATTGCTCAGTCGTTCCGTATGGCAGCCTGTGGCAGCAGGGGTTACTGAAACCTGAAACTCAATGCACAGTTCATGCCGATGCCGCTGTTTTGGGTGAGGGAGTATTGCTGCGTTACTCCGGCCACATTATTGTTGTCGTAACATGTCGTAGACGAGCCTGCTGTCGCTGCCGTAGTTGCAGACCAGAATGGATTTCCCGAATTAGCCCCAGACGCACCGTCTCCCGCTGCCCATGCCATAAAGGAAAGGTTAACAGCGTTGTTATAGTAAGTCGCCATAATTTTACCGCCCTGAGGAAAACCGTCATCAACTTTCTGGTCAATTGCATGAGCGTCTTTGACGGCTAATCCCACAGATGTATTGGCATACCACGCTCCGGAGCCTGAATTCATGCTGCTTATTCTGGATAATACAAAATAACTTGCTTCGGGTACTACATTATATCCGGCACCAATGAGCCCTGAAAGCACGTATACGTAATTTCCATTGCCAATTTTTGCTGCGGGGAAGTAATTGGAGATAGTGGTGTTGGTGGCATGAGATAAGTTATCAAGGTAAGAACTGTCGGGCAAAAAATTACCTTCTATTAAACGGGCGCGGCCAAGGTCGCTCCAGAAATAAACTAGCTCCCCGCTGGCAAAGCATATATTGCAGACCCAACCTCCACTCATAGTGCCCTGAATCACCCCATTTCCGTCGCCTTCACCTGCATATTGCGGACGAGCCAGAAAGCCAAACCTGCTTGCTTCCGGTTCCGGAACGTCACCGGGAAGATGCCCGTATTTCAGACGAAACGTGTTCACGGCCTGCTGGTATTTTTCTATCTGGCTGATTTGTGAGCGTATGGCAGCAGCACTGATGAGGTCGCGTCCCACAAGAACACCGCCGACGATCAGGCCGATGATGACCAGAACAATACTAAGCTCGATCAGTGTGAAAGCGCGTCTGGTTTCTGCATTCGAGGGCATGTCCAAAATATTAAACATTTTCCATTGCATATTCAATCGTATTTGTGGGTAGCCTAAAATGGCACAAGAGATGTAGCCATTGAATTCTTTTTTGAAAAAACAAAGGCCGGTTCTTTTGGAACCGGCCTTGATTCTGTAATCCGCCAGAAATCAGCGCTTGCTGAACTGGAAGGAGCGACGGGCTTTTTTACGGCCATATTTCTTGCGTTCCACCACGCGAGCGTCACGGGTGAGAAAGCCGCCGGTGCGCAGTACTTTGTGGAACTCGGTGTCGTAAGCGTCGAGCGCGCGGCTGATGCCGAGGCGAACCGCACCGGCCTGGCCGGAGAGACCGCCGCCGACTACGGTGCACAGTACATCGAAGTTACCAGCGCGGTTAAGGGCACCGAAGGGCTGGTTGATGATCATGCGCAGCACGGGGCGTGCGAAATATTCGGAGACTTCCTTACCGTTCACGGTGATCTTGCCGGAACCGCGGGTGATCCAGACGCGGGCAACAGCGTCCTTGCGGCGGCCAGTGCCATAGGTGCGCAGGATGTTGGCGTCTGCCTTGGGAGCTTTTACTTTCGCTTCCGCTTTAACGGCGGGAGCCTTAGCTGCGGGCTTCTCGGTTTTCTTTTCTGCGGTTTTAGCCTTCGTTACCATGGTGGACCTTTAGCGCTTATTCTTGGGGTTTTTGGATGCAAAGTCGTAAACTTTAGGCTGCTGAGCAACATGGGGATGCTCCGTACCTGCATATACGCGCAGCTTGGCGAACTGGTGGTTGCCGAGCGGGCCTTCGGGCATCATGCGTTCAACGGCCTTGAGGATGATGCGCTCGGGGTGCGTGTCGAGTACGAACTGCGCCTTGCGTTCTTTCAGACCGCCGGGATGGCCGGTATGGTGATAATATACTTTCTGTTCAACTTTACGGCCGGTCATCTTCACCTTCTCGGCATTGATAACGACCACATGGTCGCCCGTATCAATGTGCGGGGTGTACATCGGCTTGTTCTTGCCGCGCAGGATCTTGGAGATCTCGGTTGCGAGGCGGCCCAGAACGAGGTTTTCTGCGTCGATGATCCACCAGTTGGCGGTCACATCGGAGGGTTTTGCACTGTAAGTCTTCATAAATCTATCGCTTTAAGCGTGAAAAGGAGGCGCACAATAGGCAAGAGGCCTAAAACTGTCAACTGAAATATAGCGCATCCGCGCTTTCGATGCTATACTACGCAGCTCATTTAAAATGTTAAGTAAAATCAATGCGAAACAATAAGAAGGCAGATGTGGCTGATACGACTGAGCACCTCATGGCGGAACTGGCTGCCGATGCGCGCGCTGCCGTGGCGCTACTGGCGCAGGCAAAACAACAAGCCAAAACCCTCGCCCTGAAAGAGGCGGCCAAGGCCATGCGTGCAGACATGGATAAAATCCTTATTGCGAATCATAAGGATATGGACGCAGCGCGTGCAACAGGCATGAACAAGGCGATGCTTGACCGGCTGGAGCTCACCCCCAAACGCATCGAAGCGATGGCGGCATCACTTGCTGATATCGCCAGGCTGCCCGACCCTGTGGGCAAGACCCTTGCCAGCTTCAAGCGCCCCAATGGCCTTATAATAGAGCGCCGTTCTGTGCCCCTTGGCGTCATCGGCATTATCTATGAGTCACGCCCCAACGTTACGGCGGACGCAGGCGCGTTATGCATCAAATCCGGCAACGCGGTTATCCTGCGCGGCGGTTCCGACAGTTTCCACTCCTCGCAGGCGATTGCCGCCTGCATCCGCAAGGGGCTGAAAGCCGCCAGACTGCCTGAAGCAGCCGTGCAACTCGTGCCCACTACCGACCGCGCAGCCGTTGGCCATATGCTCACGATGACCGGGCGGATCGACATCATCATCCCCCGCGGCGGCAAAAGCCTCACCGAGCGCGTGATGAAGGAAAGCCGCGTGCCCACGCTGCTGCATCTGGACGGCAACTGCCACACTTATGTGCACAGCAAGGCCGATGCGAAAATGGCCGTGAAGGTCATCCTCAATGCCAAAATGCGCCGCACCGGCGTGTGCGGTGCCACCGAGTCTGTTGTCATCGACAAGGCCGTATTACATATGCTGCCCTCTATAGTGGATGCGCTCACCAAAGCAGGCTGCGAAGTGCGCGGCGACGCCGCCGCGCGCAAGGCGGACAAGCGCATCGGCGCTGCCAGCGAGGACGACTGGGGCACGGAATACCTTGATGCAATCATATCGGTAAAGACCGTATCGGGCCTTGAAGAGGCTATCGCCCATATCAACCGTTATGGCTCGCACCATACCGACGCCATTATTACCAGGGACGCCAAAGCAGCCGCCACGTTCCATGACGCTGTAGACTCGGCCATCGTGCTGCATAACGCCTCCACCCAGTTCGCCGACGGCGGCGAATTCGGCTTTGGCGCGGAGATCGGCATCGCCACCGGCCGCCTGCATGCGCGCGGCCCCGTGGGCGTGGAGCAGCTCACTACGTATAAATATGTCATCAAAGGCAAAGGCCAGATAAGGCCATGAGTTGCAAGTTGCAGGTTGCAAGTTGCAGGCAATCGCGTTAACTGACTTGCAACATGCAACCTGCAACCCGCAACCCTCTTCGTATCGGTCTGCTTGGCGGCTCTTTCAACCCCGCCCACGCGGGCCATCTGCATGTAAGCCTGGAAGCGATGAAACGGCTGCAGCTCGATTACGTCTGGTGGCTGGTATCGCCGCAGAACCCGCTCAAACCCACAAAAGGCATGGCCGCGTATGAAAAGCGCTTCGCGTCCGCGCTCGCTATTACCAAAGGCTACCACCGCATTAAAGTAAGCGACTTTGAGCAGCAGCACGGGCTGCATTATACCCATGCCACCCTTAGCGCCATCAAGGCCAGAAACCCTGGCGTGCAATTCGTCTGGCTCATGGGGGCGGACAACCTCGCCGGGTTCCACCGCTGGCAGCACTGGAAAGACATCATCGATATCGCACCGGTGGCGATATTCGACCGCGCGCCCTTCTCGCACACGGCGCTGCGCAAAAAGGCAGCCATTGCGTTTAAAGGACGCCGCCTGCCGGAATGCGACATCGCATCGCTTGCCAAGCGAAAAGGCAAATGGGTTTACGTGCTCATGCGCCGCCATGCAGCGTCTTCCACGGCGTTGCGCGCGGCGGGTAATGTGCTCTGAAATTTAGCGGCAATTATGCCCAGCCTACCCGGCCAATAGCCCTTCCACATCCTTGCGGCCTGCCCTCAGGCGGCACAGCGCATCCACATAGGCCTTGGCGGAAGCAACGAGCGTATCCGTATCCGCGCCGTGGCCGTTGATGACACGCTCGCCGTCGGCAAGGCGCACGGTCACTTCAGCCTGCGCGTCGGTGCCCTGCGTTACACCATGCACCTGATACAGCTTGAGGCTCGCCGTGTGCGGCACCAGCGTGCGGATGGCCTTGAAGGTCGCATCCACCGAACCGACACCCTGCACTTTGGCTTTACGCTCCTGCCCTTCCACATTCAGCGTGAGTTCGGCGGTTTGTTCCCCCACCGTGCCGCACACTACCTGCAGCGCCACGAACTTGATGGGATCGTTGGCTTCCACCGCACGCGCATCGATGAGCGCCATGATGTCTTCGTCGTAAATTTCCTTTTTCTTGTCGGCGAGGTCCTTGAACTTGGCGAAGGCTTCTTCAATGGCATTGTCGCCCAGTTCAAAACCGAGGCTTTTTACCTTGTCCTTGAACGCATGGCGGCCTGAATGCTTGCCCATCACGAGGTTGGAGCGCGTGAGGCCGATCGATTCCGGCGTCATGATCTCATAGGTGCCTGCATGTTTGAGCATGCCGTCCTGATGGATGCCGGACTCATGCGCGAACGCATTGGCCCCCACGATGGCCTTGTTGTTCTGCACCTGCTGGCCGGTGACCGAGGTCACAAGGCGTGAAAGGCGCATGATATGCTCGGTCCTGATGTTGGTTTTGTAGGGGTAAAGGTCTTTGCGCGTGGCAAGGGTCATCACCACCTCCTCCAGCGCCGTGTTGCCCGCGCGCTCGCCGATACCGTTGATCGTGCATTCGATCTGGCGCGCGCCCGCCTGCACGGCCGCCAGCGAATTGGCCGTGGCAAGGCCGAGGTCGTTCTGGCAATGGGTGGAGATGACGGCCTTATCAATGTTAGGCACATTGTTCTTCAGCGCCTTGATGAGCGTGTAATATTCTTCCGGCACCGTGTAGCCCACCGTGTCAGGAATATTCACCGTGGTGGCACCTGCTTTAATGGCCACCTCCACTGCCTTGCACAGATACTCCGTGCGCGTGCGGGTGGCATCCATTGCCGACCATTCCACATTGTCAGTGAATTTACGCGCGAGCTTCACGGTGTTGGAAATAAGCTCCAGCACTTCGTCCTCGCTCATGCGGAACTGGTACTTCAGATGAATTTCACTCGTGGACATGAATGTATGGATGCGCGACTGCTTTGCGGGTTTTAGCGCTTCCGCCGCTCGTTCGATATCCGCCGTCTTGGCACGCGCCAGTGAGCAGACCACCGAATGTTTGATGCGCCTGGCGATGGCATGCACGGCTTCAAAGTCACCGTTGCTGGCCATGGCGAACCCGGCTTCGATAACATCCACCCCCATCGCGTCCAGCGCGTCGGCCACCAGCAGCTTTTCCTCAAGATTCATGGAATTGCCGGGCGATTGCTCGCCATCGCGTAAGGTGGTGTCAAAAATGATGATGCGGTCTTGGGTCATTGATCTTTCCTTTTCTAGTGTCACCCCGCACTTGTTGCGGGGTCTCCTGCCATTTGAGGGTATAAATCATTCCATTGAGGATTCATTCTCGCAATAGCGTCATATTTAAATTCTCGTTTCCATTTCTTTATCAACTTCTCGCGGTGCAGTGCTGCCTGTATATCTGAAGTTTCCTCGAAATACACCAGTTTATGCATGTTATACTTTTGCGTAAACCCTTCAATCAATTGCATCTTATGCTCGTAAATACGGCGCAAAAGATCATTGGTAACACCGGTGTAAAATACCGTGCGATGGGTATTGGTAAGTATATAAACATAATAGTTTTTCTGCATAAACTTACGGATGGAGCCCCCGCAACAAGTGCGGGGTGACAAGAGAAATAGAAATCAGAAATAAAGGGTAAAAATGAACAATGCGCTGCGTTAGCGCAGTCGCAGGCAAAGTTGCAGGGCAAAAGATGCGGGGGTCATGTTCATGTGCCTAACTTAAAAGCTATAGCACCTTTTGTAAAGCTACAAAAAAGGGCGCCGAAGCGCCCTTTTCTAAATAGCTGTCATTCCCGCGGAAGCCGGAATCCAGTTCTTGTTTACACCAGACCAGTTGCACGAGACCCCGGCCTACGCCGGGGTGACAGATTTCCAGGACGCGAGCAAAGCTCGCGGGAAATCTGTCAATTCTTTGCCTTATCGACCAATTTGTTCTTAGCAATCCATGGCATCATCTTGCGCAGCTTGCCGCCCACTTCTTCAATGGGGTGTTCAGCATTGATGCGGCGGGTAGCCTTGAAGCTCGGCTTACCGGCTGCGTTTTCCAGCATCCAGTCACGTGCGAAGCGGCCGGACTGGATATCTTCCAGCACGCGCTTCATTTCGGCTTTGGTTTCCGCGGTGATGATGCACGGGCCGGTCTTGTAGTCGCCATATTCAGCGGTGTTGGACACGGAATAACGCATGTTGGCGAGGCCGCCTTCATAAATGAGATCTACGATCAGCTTGGTCTCGTGCAGGCATTCGAAATACGCCATTTCGGGAGCGTAGCCCGCTTCCACCAGCGTTTCAAAACCGGCCTTGATAAGCTCGGAGATGCCGCCGCAGAGCACGGCCTGTTCGCCGAACAGGTCGGTTTCGCATTCTTCGCGGAACGAGGTTTCAATGATGCCCGAGCGGCCGCCGCCGATGGCGGAAGCATAGGAAAGCGCAACGTCGTGCGCGTTGCCGGATGCATCCTGATGGATAGCGATGAGGCAGGGAACGCCGCCGCCCTTCTGGTATTCGCCGCGTACCGTGTGGCCGGGGCCTTTCGGGGCGATCATGATCACGTCCATGTCCTTCTTCGCTTCGATGAGCTGGAAGTGGATGTTGAAGCCGTGAGCGAAAGCAAGGGTCGCGCCCTTTTTGAGGTTCGGCGCAATCTCCTTGGTGTAGAGTTCGGCCTGTGTTTCATCAGGGGTCAGGATCATGATCACGTCCGCCCATGCGGCCGCTTCTGCCGGGGTCACCACGTCAAAACCGGCCTTCTTGGCTTTTTCGATGGATTTGGAGCCGAACTGCAGCGCCACTTTTACATTCTTCACACCGGAATCCTTGAGGTTCGCGGCATGGGCATGGCCCTGGCTGCCATAGCCGATGATGGCTACTTTCTTGCCCTTGATAAGTTTAACGTCGGCATCACGATCATAATAAACACGCATCTTATTCTCCTTAGTTTTGAGTTGCAAGTTGCAGGTTGCAAGTTGCAGGTTTGGTTATGCTTTTATTGAGTGCAGCCAGCATTCGTTCAATGCTCGTAGCTTCCAATAAAAGCGGTTCGGCAATCTCGTCGGTTAGTAAGCCTATACGTCCAGCAATAATCAATTGCGTCTTAAGCTCAGCTACCGAGCCTGAAGCAATACCTAAAAATTGAGAAAACTCTTTGGAGCCATTGCGCGCGCTCCCTTCTGCAATATTGGAAGCAATCGAAACGGAACAACGGCGCATCTGCGATGTCATGCCATACGTCTCCTCCTTGGGAAATCGTTTCGTAAGCTGGTAAATATTTGCAGCCAGATCAATTGCTTTCTGCCAGACCTGCAAATCTTCATATCCTCTGTTAAATTTTGTCATATATAACCTGCAACATGCAACTTGCTACCTGCAACCTCTATGACTTCTTCTTTTTGCTGGCACGGGCAATGGCCACCACACCGGAGCGCACCATTTCCGTCATGCCAAGCGGGCGCATGCAGTCGATGAATTCGTCGATTTCCTCGCTCGTGCCGGTCACTTCAAAGATAAAGCTCTCCGCTGCCGCGAACACGGTACGCGCATGGAAAGCTTCGGCAATCTTCAATGTTTCAAGACGCTGCTCGCCGGTTCCCTTCACGGTCACCAGCGCAAGTTCGCGTTCAATATGCGGGCCTTCCACGGTGAGGTCGTTCACACTGTGCACGGGCACCATGCGTTCAAGCTGGCGCTTGATCTGCTCGATCACCATTTCGCTGCCCGATGTCACCACCGTGATACGCGAGAGATTCTTTTCATGATCCACCTCGGCCACGGTAAGGCTTTCAATGTTATAGCCGCGGCCTGAGAACAGGCCGATAACGCGCGCCAGAAGGCCGAACTCGTTATCCACGATCACCGCCAGCGTATGACGCGATTCCAGTGCCTCGCCTTCAGGAATGTCGTATACGATATCGCTCATTATTATCTCCCCCCACGACGGCCACGACCGGATTCCACAGCCTGCAGATTACCCAGCCCAAGCCGTTCTGCTACCGCATCAAGCGTATTCTGGGCACATGCGCCCAGTTCGTTGCCTTCATTAAATACCGCGCGTGCGGAGGAAAACGCACGCGTGGCGGATTCTTTCAGCGGCATTTCCGCTTTGCCTCCGGCGGCATGCGCCAGTTTGCGTATTTCCGGTTCCAGCTGGGTATGCAACACGCGATTGGCATTACGTACGCCATCAGGCGACCTAAAACGTTCCGCCAGATGATCCTTGCCGTAGCCGCGCAGGCTCGGTTCAGACGCTGCCGCCACCACTCCTTCGAGTATGGCGAAGGGATTAGAACTATCCAGCCTGCCGCCGCGCTCACTGATGAACGGCAACTTTTTCACTTGCACCGGCCTTTCCCCGAGGCCAGCAATGTCCTTGAGGCTTATTCTTGCCGATGCAATAGCGTGCGCGTAACCCATGCCTACACCTGATTCTTGTCGAGCTTGCCGTCATTGCGGCTTTCGGGCCCAAGCACGATCTCGTTATGCGCAGCGCCTGCGGGGATCATGGGGTATACGTTCTCCTTCTGGTCCACCACCATGTCCATGAACACGGGGCCGTCATGGGCGAGCATTTCCTTGATGGCCGCCTCCACTTCACTCACCCTGGTGCAGCGCATGCCCTTGATGCCGTGCGCCTCCGCAAGCTTCACAAAATCCGGCAGCGCTTCCATGTAGGATTCGGAATGACGGTCGCCGTGGAACATTTCCTGCCACTGGCGCACCATGCCCATATAGCGGTTATTAAGCACCACCACCTTCACCGGCAGGCGGTATTGCTTGATGGTGGAAAGTTCCTGGATGTTCATGAGGATGGACGCTTCGCCGCTTACGCACACCACGGGCTGGTGCGGGTGGGCGATCTGCGCGCCGACGGCGCAAGGCAGGCCGTAGCCCATCGTGCCGAGGCCGCCCGAGGTCATCCAGCGGCGGGGTTTGTCGAAGTGCAGGAACTGCGCCGCCCACATCTGGTGCTGGCCCACGTCGGTGGTGATATAGGCGTCTTTGCCCTGCAGCGCGGCGTTGAGGCGATCGAGCGCATATTGCGGCTTGATGGCGCCCGTATCCGCCTGAGCAAAACTGAAGCTCTTCCTGGCGCGCCACGCATCTATCTGTTTCCACCAGCCAGCCAGCGCGGTCTTGTCCACCTGCGGTTTGGCGGCTTTCCATGCGGAAAGCATCTGTTTCACCACCACGCCCGCATCGCCCACGATGGGCACATGCGCGCGCACGTTCTTGCCGATGGAGGACGCGTCGATATCCACATGGATCTTTTTCGATTTCGGTGAAAAACCGTCGAGCTTGCCGGTCACGCGGTCGTCAAAGCGCGCGCCGATGCAGACCATCACGTCGCAATCATGCATGGCCATGTTGGCTTCCAGCGAGCCGTGCATGCCGAGCATGCCGAGGAACTGTTGATCCGATGCCGGGAACGCGCCAAGTCCCATCAGCGTGGTGGTGATGGGAAAACCCGTCATGCGCACGAACGCGGTGAGCGCTTCGCAGGCCATGTCGCCCGCATTGATGAGGCCGCCGCCCACATAGAACACGGGGCGCTTTGCATTGCCCATGAGCTCGATGGCTTTGGCGATGCCGCGCTCATCGCCCTGCAATTGCGGCGCGTAGGAGTTGCGGCTGAATTCGTAGCTGGGCTGATAGGTGCCCGTCTGGTTCAGGATGTTCTTGGGCACGTCCACCACCACCGGGCCGGGGCGGCCGGTGCGCGCGATATGGAACGCTTCATGGATGATGCGGCCAAGGTCGTTCACGTCGCGCACGAGGTAGTTATATTTGGTGCAGGAGCGCGTGATGCCGGTGGTGTCCGCCTCCTGAAACGCGTCGGAACCGATGAGGTGCGAAGGCACCTGCCCCGTGATGCATACCATGGGGATGGAGTCCATCAGCGCGTCGGTGAGGCCGGTAACGGCGTTGGTGGCGCCGGGGCCGCTGGTGACGAGCACTGCCGCCACTTTTCCGGTGGAACGCGCGTAGCCTTCCGCCGCATGGGTTGCCGCCTGCTCATGGCGCACAAGGATATGGCGCAGGCGGTTCTGCCTGAAAAGCGCGTCATACACGGGAAGCACCGCGCCGCCCGGATAACCGAACACCGTGTCCGTGCCCTGATCCACAATGGCGCGCACGACCATCTCGGCGCCGGTCATGAGGGCGGGCTCGGCTTTAGCGGTGGGCGCGTTATTCTTTCTGGGTTCAGACATAGGAGCTTCCGATTCTAGCAGGCAAAGGACGGGAAATCTAATGATTTTGGGCTTCCCGGTCAATGGCCTTCGCGCCGGAACGGCAATAAAAAGCCCCCTTTCCGGGTGGAAAGGGGGCTTTTATCAAAGACGCTTATTTTGTCTGGACTTGCGCTAAGCGGGTACTTTTTGGCGTCTCAAGCGGCGTTATACCCGAAACCTGCGCAAGTTCAATAGGCAACGTGCCACCTCGAGCCCGCAACTCCTGTGCATAAGCCACGATGGTCTCTTGGTTAACTTCGCCCGTAGCTTCAATGCCACGCGCCTTCTGGAAGGTGCGCACATTATCTACACTGGAAACCCTATCGCCCAGCGCATTATTGAGCCACCTCACACCTACGCCTTCGCCTGCCTCTATACTCAGGCCATCCTTAACCATGCGTTCAGCAGCTGCGCGGTATTTTGCAGTGTTATCCTTGCCCTTTACAAAGCCTGCACTATCGAGCTTTGCCAGCTTAACCTCGATCGGTTCATTGGTTGGAACCATTTCCGCCACGATCGCGGTGGGATCCCTGAAGTCGAACGCACTCCTGCGTCCCTTGATCGCTTCAAGCTTCACGCGGTCTTGCTCGGAAAGCTCAAGGCCGCCCTTTTTAGTATAACGGGAGGTAGGCACTACCGGTTCCGCAGCAACGGGAGCAGGGGCAGCGACGACCGCAGGAGCGCCCGTGGTGGTGGCAGGAGTCTGTGCAACACCCGTTGCTCTGTTGGTAAGTTCTGCCAGTTTGGACAACTCATCACTATGTAGAACGCGATCAGTATAGTTAAAGCCATTTGCTTTTCTGAAATCCTGAATCGCTGTCCAGGTTTCATTGCCGGCGTCTTTATCCATACCATGGCGCGGCAGTTTGCCACCTGTAGCCAAGAGCATCTGCTGTACATGCGCGGTTTGCACTTTACTGCTGGATCCGTCAATCCCTACCACTTCAATTTCCGTAACAGGAACGCGTCTGGCGACAGGTGCATGTTCGCTTTCATGAGGGTCTCTTGTCCCACCCGATGCACCAGCAGCAGCCGCAACACCTGCACCAGCTGCCGCAGCAGCGGGAGCCGGTACGGACGGGGCCGGAGCGGGCACGTCGGGAGCAGCAGACGGTACGGACGGGGGCGGAGCGCCAGCGCCCTGACCAACAGCCTGCGGGCCTTTATACACACCGTCAGCGTCGATGGACTGGATCCCCTTGAGCAGATCGGCACCTGTCACTGCTTTATCACCCACGTCTTTCTTCACGGCAGCCGCTAAAGTGTCCAGAGGAGTCGCATCACCAGCCTGACGCTGCTTCTGTATGTAGGCATCAAGTTTAGCCTTATCTTCCGCAGAAAGGATAATGTTATCGCCTTCTGCGCGTGAAGGAGCGGTGTCCCCTGCTTGCGCATAAGATATATGGATATTTTTCTTGCCGTCCGGAGCCGGAGCCGGTGCGCCAGCGCCCTGGCCGTCATCTTTACCACCGCCCATCATGGGGGTGAGCATATCCTGGCCGGTAAGCGCGGAGAGAATAATCCCGACAAACATCATCAGCATGCCGCCAGGCTGGTTCAGCAGGTCACCGATGGAATTGCTGTTCTTTTCCTGTGCTTTTCTGGCTTCATCACGCTGGCGTTCCAGCTCCAACCTGCGCGGATCGTCAGCCGAAAGCGATGCTATCTCAGCATCGCGCTTGTCGCTGGCGACTTTCGCTGCAGCAGCACCCTTGAGCCATTTGCCGAGATTGTCCTTGTTGCTGTCGACACCTGCGCGCGGAGCAAGCTCGGCGAGAGCATCCACCACTTTCGCATCATTACCACCTGAACGGGTTGCAGAATCAATCGCAGCAGTCGCGATTGCATCAATCAAAGCTTTCTGCTTTCCGGCATCCTGAGCGCTAAACACATTCGACATAAGCCCTTTAGCGGCTCCCAGAATAGCTTTCCCATGTTCAGGCGCAGCTTCTGCGATGGTTAGGACTGCAGCCTTCTCCTTGTCGCTTAATCCCTTACCCATGTACTTAATATCAAGCGTGGCCTTAAGTTCTTTCTTCACCTGCTCATCAAGCGCAGACGGCACGTACGGTTTGCCGCTATCGCCATTGCGGCGGAAATCTTCATAGCGGAAGTGTATCTCTTGCGGTTTGGCAGCTGCGGCACTTGTAATCGCCGCGCCCATCTTGGTATCGATCTTTTCCTGAAATTCTTTATAATCAGCACCAGCGGGAGCCATTGCGGCAGCCTGCAGCTTCAGGAACGCCACGCCTTGATCCATACCGCTGGCAGCCGCCACTGTAGCAGCAAGCTTATTGCGATCATCAGAGCTGAGATCGGCTCTGTTTTCTTTCTTGATCACGGCAGCGAGCTGTTCGCCAATCGAATCACGGTTATTGCCATAACCTTTCATTTCGGCGGCCTTTTCAGGCTGGTCTTTTGCCAGCGCCTGGCTTCCCAGTTCAGAAATGAGCTTCTGGTGCAGACGTTCTGCAACTTCCGGTGCCAAAGCGGCCAGCTGGGTGATCGCGCCTGCTTCCTGTGCGGGCAGCAATGCAGCGGTTTTACCTAAGCTCGCGAGATCCTGTTCTTTGCTCATTTATTCCTCCGCACCGTTTGGTGCTGTTTATTTAAAATACAGCGACAGCCTTTTACCACAGGCTAATTCTAGCTTTTCAGCGCATAATTGAAAGTTAAGTTTTTGTGACATTATTGCTAAATATGTATGACAACCGCTTGTAACGGCATGAGTCATTAATTTGTACTTTATTTATATATTACAGCTCATTGTATAATTACCACCTCTATTAGCACTGTGCTGTTTTGTCACCAAACCTTAACATTCCTGCCACAGGGCTAAAAATTCAGGAAATTTCCAGATAACCGGAAAAATCGCGCACCAGTTCCGCGTACAGCTCACGCTTGAACGGCACGATCATATCGGGCAGCGTTTCCGGCTTCACCCAGCGCCATTCGGAAAATTCCGGTTCATCAGTGGCGATATTGATGTCGCAATCCCTGCCCAGAAAGCGCAGCACGAACCATTTCTGTTTCTGCCCGCGATAGCGCCCGCCCCAGATAACGGGCACCAGGGCATCCGGCAGGTCGTAAGTATACCATTTGTCACTGGTGCCGATGATTCCTGCCTTATCCGTGCCGGTTTCTTCCTTCAGCTCGCGCATGACGGCTTTCTCCGGCGTCTCGCCGTCATCAATGCCGCCCTGCGGCATCTGCCATGCTTCGGCCTTCGTGTCGATGCGCCTGGCCGCGAATACGCGGTTGGCAGGGTTCAGCAATATGATGCCGACGCCCAAACGGTAAGGCAACGCGGCGCTCATGGAAACACCTTCTTCGCCACGGCTGAAAGCGGCACGACGTCCACGCCTTTTTTATCCAGCTCTTCCATCCATAATTCCAGCGCGCGCTGCGTGGGCGGATAGGAGCGCGCAAGGCCTATCGCATATCCTTGCGTTCTGGCGATCTCGGCCAGCGCGTCCAGCTGCTGCGTAATGGCGTCAGGCGTGATCTCGTCATCGAGCACAGCATCCGCGCCGATGGCCAGCAGGTTCTGCGTCCTGATGAAATTGGCCAGCTCCGCGTTCTGCGCGGTCTTGCGGTAGATGAATACCACGCCGCGCGCGGTGAGTTCGGTCAGCACGTTGCGCATGGCGGAAATATTGACGGTCATCTTTTCATCCAGCGATGCCAGCGTGCCCACGAACCCCGGATAGCGCGAGAGTATCCAGTGCAGGCGGCTGCTCGTCTCGGCGGGCTCAAGGCTGGTCAGCAGGCCGTAAGGGCCGGGGTCGGAAATAGGGAAGTTAGCGGGCTCCAGCGGCAGGTCGATCATCGACTCATACCCCTCGCCGCGCGCGCGCTTGGCCCAGTTGCGCGCGTCGCTGGCATAGGGCGAGAAACTGAGCGTGATGTCATGCGGCAGCTTCAGCGCTTCCTCGGTCATCGGCCTGGAGAGGCCAAGATTGGTAAGCACGATCGCCACGATGGGGCGCCCCTCCCTTGGCGTGTAGGGACGCGCATAATATTTCCACGGCAGCGTGCCGTCTTTACCGGCTGTGGGGATAAGGCCTTTCTCCGTCTGTTCGGTGATGGTGTCCAGCGGCGCAGGGGCAAGCCCTTCCCTGCCGTCGAACGTTTCGCTTACCACCGCCCCCCCTTCGCCGACGACAGGCCTGGAAATGACGTCTTCCTCTTTCTTGGTGTGGCGCGGGGTTCCGTCGATATCGCCGCTGCCCATATGATAGATGATGCGCTGGCCGTTCTCAAGCGCCACACGGCCAAGCGCATCATGCGAAAAAAGCAGCGTGTTGATGAGCGACGATGCGCAGAAGATCACCCCCAGCGTAAACAGCGCCCAGACATACACGCCGTTGATATGCGTGAGCGGCTTGAGCAAGCGCTGCCTGAGCATCACATCCAGTTTTTTAAGCGCCTCAAGCTTCACCGGCCCCTACCTTTGCACACGGCCAGCAGCTAATGCTACACGCCCGATATTATCAGACTTCTGTCAAAACTCGCTGCTGCGCAGGCAAACGCGCGAAGCCGCCGAGCGGAAAAACCTGAACGTACAATAAGTACGTGAGTTTTGAGCACGACGGCGACAAGCAGGTTGCCCGTCGCAGCAGAGTTTAGACAAAAGTCTATTTCATAGTCTTATATATGGACAATGAACGCAACAGGTCAAGCGCACGGGAAAGCTGGAAGTCCTGCTTCGCGGAAAGACCACCGTCACGCGTACGGTCGGTGATGTCGTCTTCCTTCGCAGGGTCTTTGCTGTTCTTGCCGAGCTTGTTGCGGATGTCTTCCGGAAGGCTGGACTTCTTGTCTTCCGCCGGCGGCGTTGTTACCGCATTCTGGCTATCCGACTCATTATCGCCCTTCAGGCGGCGCGGCAGGCTGGCTTCGGAGCGCAGGAACGGCGAGGATTTGATCGGCTCGATCTTC
The DNA here is from genome assembly GCA_035906055.1 of Alphaproteobacteria bacterium. Lineage (GTDB taxonomy): Bacteria > Pseudomonadota > Alphaproteobacteria > Rickettsiales > JABCZZ01 > JAMIFV01. The sequence goes on from JAMIFV010000036.1 coordinate 20,346, forward strand.
GCCTGTTCGACCTCGATATCCGGCACGATGCCCTTGGCCTGGATGGAACGGCCTGACGGCGTGTAGTAACGCGCAGTCGTCAGGCGCATGGCGCCATGGTCGGCCAGCGGGATGATGGTCTGCACCGAGCCCTTACCGAAGGATTTCACGCCCATGATAACGGCGCGCTTGTGATCCTGCAGCGCGCCCGACACGATCTCGGAGGCGGAAGCGGAACCGTTATTGATGAGCACCACGATGGGCAGGCCGCTGGTGATGTCACCGGCATGCGACATGTACCGCTTGGTGTTCTCGGGGTCGCGGCCACGGGTGGACACGATCTCGCCGTCCTCCAGGAACGCGTCGGACACCGCAATCGCCTGATCGAGCAGGCCGCCGGGATTGTTGCGCAGGTCGAGCACCACGCCCTTCACGTCGCCGATGGCTTTCTTCTGCTTTTCCCATTCGGCCTTCACGCCTTCGATGGTGTGTTCGTCGAACTGGGTGACGCGCAGGTACACCATGTCGCCTTCCGCGCGCGAACGCACCGACTTGATCTTGATGATGGCGCGCGTGATGCTCATATCCAGCGGTTCTTTTTCGCCTTCGCGCAGCACGGTAACTTTGATAGTGGTGTTGGGAGCGCCGCGCATCTTGTCCACCGCGTCAGCCAGCGTCATGCCCATGATGGGTTCGTCGTTGATCGCGCTGATATAGTCACCGGCCATGATGCCCGCCTTGAACGCGGGTGTATCGTCGATCGGTGAGATGACCTTAACGAGGCCGTTTTCCATTGTCACTTCGATGCCAAGGCCGCCGAACTCGCCCTTGGTCTGGATCTGCATGTCCTTGAAATTCTTCTCGCTTAAATAGCCCGAATGCGGGTCGAGCGAGGAAAGCATGCCGTCAATGGCGGATTCGATGATCTGCTTGTCCTTCACGGGTTCCACATAATCGGTGCGCACGCGCTGGAACACATCGCTGAACAGGTTCAGCATATCGTAGATATCGTCTTTCTCCGCATGCGAGGTAAGCGGCGATAAAACAGTGCCCAGCATGAATGAACAACTTGCAACCAGTCCGAACTTAAACGCACGACGCATAGTATCTCCTAATTCAGCCACCTGTGTCAGCCCCTGTACCACGCCATCGGGTCGATAGGCTTTCCACTCTTTCGCATTTCTATATAAAGCCGGGGCTTTCCGCCCTCAGCGGGCTTACCCATAGCACCTATCGGTTCACCTTCCAACAGAAATTGCCCCGGCGAACAATTGATTTCACTCAAGCCCGAAAGCAGTGTGTGATAGTCGCCACTATGGCGGATTATCACTATCCTGCCATAGTCGCGGAACACCCCGGCATAGACCACTTCGCCGTCATAGGGCGCCACCACACTGGCCGAATCGCGTGTCTCCAGCGTCACGCCCTTGGCAAAGGCAGGCCCAGCCTCACTGCTGCCGAAACGGCTGACGATCCTGCCTGATGCCGGCAGCCCCAGCCTGCCCTTGGCGTCGGATATCGCGCGGGACTTCCTGCTCTTCTTCGCCCTGCCCGGCGTGTTCTTGTCCAGCGGCAGATGCAGGCGCACGCTGGCAGGCGAAGGGTTGCGCTCCTCCTGCACTTCCGGCTGCTTCTCCTCCTGCGCATCGTCCTTGTCCAGCGTCTCCACCAGATCCTGCAGGCTCTTGGATTTCTCGGTCAGCCTGGCAAGGCGCTCTTTTTCTTCCTTCGCGCGGCCATGCAGCGTATTATGCATTTTCTCGCGCGCATCTATCTTCTGCGCGAGCTCTTTCTGGCGAGCCAGCACGGATTTCTGCTTACCCACCAGTTCCTGCCTGTTCCTGACGATCTTCTGCTCCAGCTGGTCGAGCTCGAATATCTGCTCTTTGAGGCTGCGCGATTCGTCTTCCACCGCCTGCGTGATGACGCCCAGCGCACGCGCGGCGGAAAGCGTTTCCTGAATTTTTCCCGGCATCGCGATCACCGCTTCCGGCGGCAGCGCGCTCAGCTTCACCATGGCGGCCAGCGTTTCGGAAAGTTCACCGCGGCGCTTTTCCAGCGCCTGCGCTTTTTCTTTCTTCTGCGCTTCGAGGATGGCTGCTTTCTCCTCCAGCGCGTTCAACGCCTCTTCCTGCTTCTTGGCATCACGGGCGATGTCCACCGTCTCCTGCTGGAGTGCTTTCATCTCTTTTTCGAGCGAGGCCTTTTTCCTGGTGATGTCCTGCTGCTTTTTGCTGGAGTCGTTCAGTTCCGAAAGCGTGCCGGACAACTGATCCTGCACATCCGCCGTCGTGGCGGCCACAGCGGACGTGCTGAGCGCTATCAGCAGAAAGGTCAGGCGGAGCATGCTACATATTATATTTGCGTTTAACCCTTATAGCCATAGAGCCTACGCCCAGAAACGCAATACCCATTATGATGAGCGCCACCGGCCAGCCCACCGAGTTCATAAAATATTCGCTGGTGTAGTAGCCGATGAACCCCAGCATTGCGAACACGGAGGTGGCAAGCAAGGCACGGCTCTGGATGATGGCGGAGCCGTACATCAGCGCCACCGCCAGCCCGAAATAGAGCAGCTCCAGCGGGGTGTGGCGCACTTCGTCGAACAGCCCGGCATAGAACAGGGCGGAACCGAAGAAAAAGCCCAGTCCGGCCAGTTTATGCTCGTCCGCGTGGCGCATGGCATTGCCCAGCGAGAAAATGGAAATGCCCGTGACGATCGCTGCCATGGACGCGTCCGTGGCGCGCTCCAGCACCGCGAACACGCCCGTATTGAACCACAGGCCGCCGATGAAATAGAAGATGGCGGCAAGCGCGTTATGCGCCGTGCGGCCAAGCGTATACGCCGTGAACACCATGCCGCCGCCCAGCAGCAGCGCGATGTGCTCGTCCTGCATCCCGGCGATATCCAGCGCCATCTGCAACGCGCCATAAGCGAATGCAATGGCGGTAAAGGCCAGAGAGTCGCGGCGGAAGGTATGGAACACCATCGCCTGCTGGAAAGCCATCACGCCGAAGCAGAACAGCGAGGCCTTGCGCCAGTCGTCGCCCCTGGGAAACATTTCATGCAGGAACACGAACCAGCCGCCCGTTTCAATGACCGCCGCAATGATGATAAGCGGTAATATGGCCTGCCTGTATTTTCCCTCCTTCATGGCGATGACGGAAAGCACTGACAGCCCCATGCCGACGCCCAGCGTCACGATGATGCGCATGGCAGACGACATCGACTCCCAGAACATGCTGATATAGACGCCAACGCCTGCGAACACGAGCGTTGCGCCGAGGAAGAACATGAGCTTGGTCGCAATGTCCCCCGTGGAGCGCTTAGGCCTGGCCGCAGCATCTTCCGGCGGCAGCGTGTCCCACGCAGCCTTGAGCTGGTCGGGCGTCAGGCCCTGTGCGCGCATATAGCCGACGAGGAAATTCAAATGTTCCTGCGGGGTCTTTTTACCCACGATATTACTGATGCGGGCAAGGGGTGACTCGGATTTGGCAAACACCGCCCAGCCGAGCGCGCCGATGAGGAGGATCTCTATCATTGTGGCACCACCCAGCCGATGAAGCGTGTGTTATAGTAATAATACCCCTTATCCACCGGCAGGCGCAGGCGATAGGTGCCGTTACGCAGCACCGGCCCGTTATTGTTGCCGGAGCGCGAGAAGAACAGCGAAGGCAGGATGCCGCCGCTGGAATAGCCGTCCCCCTGACTGAACTCATAACCGTCCGGCGCCGGGCTGCTGTCTTCCAGCCTCACGTCTTTGAACTCCGGCACCTCTACCGGCAACACGCGGCCACGCAATGCTTCGGCGCGCTTGTAATCATTTTCGCTGCCCCTGGGCGGGCGCGATTGCGCAGGCGGGTCCACCGTGATGCGCTTCATCGTACCACTGGCGGCGTTATAGCGGTAAATCTCCAAAGGCTGACAGTAACTGCATTCACCGGCAAAACTTACCGCCAGTTTATTATTCTCCACTTTCACACGAAACCCTTCGCCGCCGCCATAATGGTTGCTGGTGAATACCACGTCATATTTGGGAGGGATGGCCGTGAGGTTGGGCAGGCCTGCCGCCACGAGGAAAAATCCTACCAGCAGGATGGGCAGACCAAGGCCGAATGCCAGCGTGGGGTTCTCTTTGATGAACTGCTTCATAGACACTCCCTCATAGATATGATCGACACAATATAACATCGTTCAATTGACTGCGCAAGCAAATAGTATTTACCAAAAAAATACTTGGAAATCCCTGCGTTTTCCTGCATAATGAGCTTATAGATGCACCTTTTTGATAAGGAGAAAAGCCATCAAAACCCCCACACAGCCTGCAAAGCTTAACGCTTTGAAAAAACTTATAGAAAAGTCACTCGATGCCGCCAAGGCGCAGGACATAACCAGCATCGAGATCACCGGAAAGAGCAGTATCGCAGACTACATGATCGTCGCTTCCGGCACCTCGCAGAAACATATCGCCAGCCTTGCTGACCATCTCGTGGAAAAGCTCCATGAGAAAGGCTTCGACTATATTCCGGTGGAAGGAAAAGGTGAAAGCGACTGGGTCGTGGTAGACGTTGGCAACATCATCGTACACCTCTTCCGCCCCGAAACACGCCAGCATTATAATCTCGAAAAAATGTGGGACATGCCGGAGATGACCCTCGAAGCGGCATTATAGAATATAAAACCTGTTTAAAATTTTGCTTTGGCGTAGCGAGATAACCAACCCCGCCGCAAGCAGCGGGGTATTTGTAAGGGGGATGAAGACATCCCCCTTCGCTAACGCTTACCCCCTCTAAAGGGGTCGTCGCCTTCGGCTCCTCCACGCCGCAGGCGGCGGGGAATGTACCCGGAGGGATTAAAAACAGGCTTTTTGTGCAGTGCAATATTATTACTATCGGCAAATGGAAATCCGGCCCGGAGAAGGCCTTGTTCGAGCATTACGCCGCACGATGCCCGTGGAAATTATCCCTGAAAGAACTCGAATATAAAAAACCCCTCGCCCCCGAAGCGCTCAAGGCAAAGGAAGCGGGGCTATTGCTTGCCGCAAGCGAGGGCGCGGAAATAGTGTGGGCGCTGGATGAAGCGGGCAAGGAATTCTCCAGCCTCCAGTTCGCCAGGTCGCTGCAGAATTACCGCGACCAGGGCATACGCGGCATCACCTTCCTCATCGGCGGGGCGGACGGGCATCACGACAGCGTGCGAAAACGCGCCAGCCAGCTATTCTCGCTCGGCAAGGTTACATGGCCCCACCTGCTGGTGCGCGCCCTGCTTGCAGAGCAGCTTTACCGTGCGTATACAATTAACACAGGCCACCCTTATCACCGTGAATAGCCCCCTGCCTAAACTCTACTGCGGCGGGTAATCTGCTTGTCGCCGCCGTACTCAAAACTCACGTACTTTTCTAATGAGAACCTTGTTGCAACCTTATTCGAGGGGCGTATAATCAATCTTTAGTATTCGCCGTTACAGTTTTTTCTATATCTGGTATAAGTTTCGTGAATTTCCACACCTATAACGAACAAATGCAGCACCTTACCAAGTCCATCATCACGATGGGCGGGCTGGTGAAGTCCATGATCACGCTGGCCGTGCAGTCCCTCACCGCGAAGGACGACGCACATAAGGAACAGGTGCGCGACCTCGATAAGGAAGTCAACGCGCTTGACCGCCATATCAGCGAACAGGCCACCCTCATGCTGGCGCAGCGCAGCCCAATGGGTGACGATTTGCGCTTCGTTACCTCTGCATTGCGCATCGCCAGCGACCTCGAACGCGCGGGCGACCTCTCCAAGAACACCACCAAACGCTCGATGAAGCTGGGTGATTACGCGCCCGCTGGCATCCTTGAGTCGCTCTACAACATGGCCGACATCGTGCGCAACATGGTGGGCGACGCAACCCGCGCCATTGAAACGCGCGACCCTAACCTGGCGCTGGACGTATGGAAGCGCGACAAACAGGTGGATGATATCTATCAGGAGATCCTGCGCGCATTGCAGCAGGAAATGCAGAAGAACCCGCAATATATTGAACCGGCCACGCATTTCGTGTTCGCCACCAAGAACTTCGAGCGCATCGCTGACTACGCCACCAGCCTCGCCCGCACGGTGCATTATGTGAATACCGGCACGCTCGCGGATAAGAAAACGCTGAAAGAAGCCAGCGGCGGGAAAGAGTAGCTCCCTAACGTGTCATTCCGGAAAGCGAGCAAGCAGGCAAAGCTTATCCGGAATCCATTTCTCCCACGCAAGTAAAGTATGTGGCAGGAGGTAGACCTACTGTGCTTTCTCGCACGCATGCCTTATGCTGTGCTACTTTTATATTGCGGATGAGAGATGGATTCCGTATCGCGCAGCCATCTTGCCGCTTGTACGGAATGACAATGCTTTGGTTATCGAGCCAGCATCCTGAGGCTTTCCGTCACCAGCTTGCCAATATCATCAGCTCCCGCCTTTTCAGTGGCTTTTTGCACTGCACCATAAGCCTCGGCACGGCCATAGCCTAGGTTCAGCAAAGCTGAGATAGCATCTTCGCTGGCGGAGGCAGGCGGAATGCCTACCAGCTTGCCACGCGCTGCGGCAGGCAGCGGCACGCCACCGGCAGGCATGGAAAGCACTTTGCTTTTGAGTTCCGTGGCAAGGCGTTCAGCCAGCTTGCCGCCCACACCGGAAACGCGCTGCAATGACTTTACATCTTTGGCAGCAATAGCCTGCACGAGCTGAGCGGGGGAGAATATGTTGAGGATGGCCAGCGCCATCTTCACACCCACGCCCTGCACGGTCATCAGCAGGCGGAACCAGTCGCGCTCCACGATGTCTGGGAAGCCGAACAAATGGATATGATCTTCGCGCACATGCGTCTCGATGATAAGCTCCGCCGCCTCCCCCTTGCCGGGCATGGCGGCCAGCGTGCGGCCTGAGCAAAACACATGATAGCAGACGCCGCCCACATCCATGAGGAGGGAATCTTCGTCCAGCGTGTCAATATGTCCCTTGAGTTTGCCGATCATGGTCAGAGGATAGCGGGTTCACGCCCTGATGCCAACAGCCAACTGCGGGCTGGTAAGGTGATGGGCATGGCAGATGGCTATCGCCAGCGCGTCCATGGCGTCCAGCCCGTGTCTGCCGCAGCCCGGCAGCAATAGCTGCACCATGTGCGCCACCTGTTCTTTCTCGGCGCGGCCAGCGCCCACGATGCTTTTCTTCACCTGAGTGGCGGCATATTCGCCTATGCTCAGGCCCGCGAGCGATAACGTAAGCAGCAACGCGCCCCTTGCCTGCCCCAGCTTGAGGGCGGACTGCACTCCCGCATTGACGAAAGTTTCCTCCACCGCCGCCTGCTGTGGCTTGTAGCGGGCGATGATCTCATTCAATTGCATATTGAGCGCGGCAAGACGCACGGGAAGTTCATCCGCAGTAGTGGTCCTGAGCACACCGCACGCCACGAAAGAAAGCGAGTTACCTTCTGAACGGATAATACCGTAACCGGTTTTCTGGAGGCCGGGGTCGATGCCGAGAATAAAAAGCGGGGATTGAGCGTGGGGCATCAGGGAAGTATATATCCCCAATCCCTAATCCCCAATGCCTATTTTAGGCGCTAAGACGTTCCAGCACGTCTTCGGATACTTCGTAATTGGCGTAGACTTCCTGAACGTCGTCATTGTCTTCCAGCACGTCGATGAGCTTGAACAGCAGCTTCGCGTTCTCTTCGTCGACCGGCGCACCCGTCCTGGGCAGAAAGGTCAGCTTGCCGCTTGCAGGCTCGCCGAATTTCTTTTCCAGCGCGTCACGCACGCTGGCATAGGACTCCACTGTGCAGGTTATCTGGTGCTGGCTGCCATGCTCGCCTTTCACCACTTCGCAGTTATCGGCGCCCGCTTCAATCGCCGCGTCGAGCATCGCTTCTTCGCTGGCTTTTTCCAGTGCGTAGGCAAGCTGCCCCACACGCTCGAACATGAAGGCAACGCTGCCGGTTTCGCCGAGGTTTCCGCTGTATTTCGAGAATGCCGCGCGCACTTCAGACGCGGTGCGGTTGCGGTTGTCGGTGAGCGCTTCCACGATCACCGCCACGCCGCCGGGGCCATACCCTTCGTAGCGGATTTCGATGTAGTCCGCGCCGCCCGCCTGACCGCTGGCGCGCTTGATCGTATCGTTGATCTTGTCGTTGGTGATGTTTTCCGCGCGCGCTTTAAGCACCGCCGCACGCAAACGCGGGTTGTGCGCGGGATCGGGTGCCCCCATCTTGCACGCCGCCGTTATCTCGCGCGCCACCTTGGTGAATATTTTCGCTTTCTTCGCATCCTGCGCGCCTTTGCGGCGCATGATGTTTTTAAATTGGGAATGGCCTGCCATAAGATTCGTTGTTCGTTATTTGTTGTTTGTTGTTGGCGCTATTATTCTAACAACCAATAACGCCTCCCACTTTAATAGGCGTTATGGCGGTTGCCAAGCCGGTTTTATCGTCCGTTTCGATGATCGCGCCGCATACCGTGGCCTCGCCGGAAGCCGCCGTCATGCGGTTGCCTTTAGTCACCTTGCTGGTGAAGCGCCTGAGAACAGTGGATTTTTCCATGCCGATGACCGAATCATAATTGCCGCACATGCCTGCGTCCGTCTGGTAGGCGGTACCGCCCGCGAGTATGTGCGCGTCATTGGTGGGCACATGCGTATGGCTGCCGATGACGGCGCTCACGCGGCCATCGAGGTGATGCCCCATCGCCATTTTTTCAGAGTTCGCTTCGGCATGGATGTCCACCAGTATCGCCGCCGCGTTGCCGCCCAGCGCATAGGCTTTGAGCGCGCTGTCCGCACAGGCGAACGGGCATGGCAGCTGGTCATGCATGAACACCTGCCCCTGCAGGTGCAACACCACGAGCGTCTGGCCTTTGGCGTTGGTGACGCTGGCCACGCCCGTGCCGATAGTGGTTTCCGGATAGTTATGCGGGCGCAGCAAACGCTTGTCGCGCGAGAGCGTAGAAACAATTTCCTGCTGGTCCCACACATGGTTGCCGGTGGTGATGATATCCGCACCCGCCTTGTAGAATTCCTCACAGATGGCTGGCGTAATGCCAAACCCCGCCGCCGCGTTCTCACCGTTGACCACCACAAAATCCAGCGCATGTTCCTTGCGCGCGCGCGGGATGTACGCGGTCACCGCATCGCGTCCGCTCCTGCCCACAACATCGCCAAGGAATAATATTTTCATGCTCAGCGCCCCTTGCCTTCTGGCGGCGGAGTATCATAGTATTCATCGTTCCCGGGCTGCGGTATATTACGTTTCTGAAGGATACGGGCGCCAACGCCCGGCGTGGCGAATGTTTCTTCGTGCAACTGCGCCTTCATGCCTGCCTCATTGATCTCGTGATATGTGCCGGGGCCAGGTTGCCCATCTTTGGAATTTGCCATGCGTCAACTCCGGTAACTGCCGTTGATGTCGATATACCCGTGGGTCAGGTCGCAGGTATAGACTTCCGCCTCCCCCTTGCCGCCCGCGCCCACATCAATCACAATGTCGATGCGCTGGCCTTTCATATGCAGGTTTACGGGCGTTTCGTCATAGCCCGCCACGCGCGCGCCGTCTTTGGCCACCAGCACGCCGCCGATCCACACGCCTATCCTTTCCTGCACCACCTTCTCGCCGCTGCGCCCCGCTGCCGCCACGATGCGGCCCCAGTTGGCGTCTTCACCCGCAATAGCGGTTTTCACCAGCGGCGAATTGGCGATGGTGAACGCAATCGTTTTTGCTGACTCGTTGCTCACCGCGCCTTTGGCGTTGATGGTGATGAACTTGCTGGCCCCCTCCCCGTCTTCCACCACGCTAATGGCAAGCTGGCGCAATACATCCGTGAATGCCATGCGGAAGGCCTGCACATGTGCATCCTGCACACTGGCAACCGCTGCATGTTTGGCCTTGCATGTGGCAAAGGCCATGAGCGTGTCATTGGTGGAGGTGTCGCTGTCCACGGTGATGGCATTGAAGGAAAGCTCATTCGCCTCCGTAAGCAGTGCCTGCAGCACATTATGCGGAATGTTCGCATCCGTTGCCACATAGGCAAGCAGCGTCGCCATGTTGGGCGCGATCATGCCCGACCCCTTGGCGATGCCGTTTATGGTCACTTCCGCGCCGTCGATTGCCGCCTTCGCCGTCGCCACTTTCATGAACGTGTCGGTGGTCATGATGGTGCGTGCCGCATCATGCCATTTATCATCCGAAAGCGCGCCGAACATGGCGGGTAATGCATTGGTTATTTTAGCATCCGGCAGCGGCTCACCGATCACGCCGGTGGAGGACATATAGACCTGTTGCGCTGTACAGCCTGCGGCAGCGGATGCCGCGTTCACCACGCGTTCCACCGACGCCATGCCACCCTCGCCGGTGAACGCATTGGCATTGCCCGCATTCACCACCAGCGCCCGCGCCGTGCCCTGCGTGAGCGCTTCGCGTGACTGGATGACAGGTGCCGCCACTACCCTGGACGTGGTGAACACACCGGCCGCCTGTGTGCCTTCGTCAAACGCCATAAGCAACACGTCATTGCGGTTCCTGTAACGTATCTGCGTTCCGGCCACGGCGATACGCACGCCATCAATGGGCGGCAATTCAGGAAAGGACTGAGGTGCGAGCGGAGACGTTTTCATAACTTTACATATAATCCATAAAAGCAGAGGCGACCCCGTGCAAGGGCCGCCTCTCGCTATAGGTTGGAGCGTTTTTGCTTTAGCCGCACACTAGGCAACCAAGGCGAAGTGCGCGGCTAAATGAAAAGTGCTCCGATCAGCGGCCAGCGGGGCTGACTGCGTCAATCGGGGCGATCGCTTCGGGTTCAGCAGGAAGCGGCTTTTCCATACCTTTGGAATCCACCACCACGACCTTCTGGTCCTTCATCACGCCGTTGACGTATTCCGACACCACTTTGCGGGTCAGCTGGTTCTTCAGGTCTTCCTTGAGCATTTCAAACGTAGGCGCCGGGGTAATGCGGCGATCTTCCAGCTTGATCACATGCCAGCCGAAATCGGTCTTCACCGGATCGGAGACTTCGCCCTTTTTCAGCGCGAAAGCGGCCTTGGAGAATTCCGGCGTCATGCGGTCGGCAGTGAACCAGCCCAGATCGCCACCGGACGCGCCGCTGGCCTTGTCTTCGGACTTGTCTTTCGCAACGGCGGCGAAGTCTTCACCCTTCTTGAGCTTTTTTGCCAGTGCTTTCGCGTCGGCTTCAGTCTTCACGAGGATGTGACGCGCGCGCACTTCTTCCGGACGCTCGCCGCGGTTCTTCATCTGCTGGTCATAAAGCTCCTTGAGCTTCTCGTCGCTCACCGCGTCCTTGGTCTTCACGCGCAGGAATTCCTGGATGAGAATCTGGTTCTCTGCGGTACGAACGCGCTCGCGCACTTCGGGGGATTCCGCAAGGTTGGGATCTTTCTTCGCTTCGCGCAGCAGGATATGCTCGTTGGCTACGCCGCGCAGCAGGTTGTTCTTGATGCGGGGATCGAGCGTGTCAAAATCAGGCGAGTTTCCGCCCGGGAAAATCACTCTCCATACTTTTTCGATCTCGGAGCGCTTGATGTCGTCCGCGCCGATCTTCATGATGACATAATCTTCCTTGGATTTAGCAGCCGGCGTGGAAATAGGCGCGGCGCTTTCCTGAGCGTAGGCGGGAGCAGCGGCAATGAGGGCAGTAGCAACCAAAAGTGCATATTTTTTCATATGATTAACCTTATAATGCTTTATGAGGATCCTAATACGGAGCCAAACGTTAAAAAACCAGTTAAAAAGACCCACGGGCCACTGGTATGGCATAGGCAAAAAATCAATGCAAGAGTAACATTGACATACGCCGATACTGACCCTATCTCTACGCGGACATGATAGGACAATTAGCAAAAAAGATATTCGGCAGCGCCAACGACCGCTATGTGCAGTCGCTGCGCAACAAGGTGCGCGCGATCAACGCACTGGAGCCCCAGTTGCAAAAGCTTACGGACGACCAGCTGGTTGCCCGCACCGCATGGCTGAAGGAGCGCCTCGCCAAGGGTGAAACGCTCGACCAGATACTTCCCGACGCTTTCGCCACCATGCGTGAAGCCGCCAAACGCCTGATGAACATGCGCCATTTCGACGTACAGCTCATCGGCGGCATGGTGCTGCATAACGGCATGATCTCGGAAATGCGTACGGGCGAAGGCAAAACCCTCGTGGCTACGCTTGCCGCCTATCTCAACGCCCTCAACGGCAAGGGCGTGCATATTGTTACCGTGAACGACTACCTCGCCACGCGCGATTCCGAATGGATGGGACAGGTCTTCCGCTTCCTCGGCCTCACCGTCGGCTGCATCGTGCACGGGCTCGACGATTTCGAGCGCAAGATGGCCTACCAGTGCGATATCGTGTACGCCACCAATAACGAGCTGGGCTTCGATTACCTGCGCGACAACATGAAATATTCCACCGAGCAGATGGTGCAGCGCGAATTCAATTTCGCCGTGGTGGACGAAGTGGACTCCATCCTCGTGGACGAGGCGCGCACGCCGCTTATCATCTCGGGCCCGACCGAAGATAATTCCGACCTCTACACCAAGATCGACCGCGTGATTCCCGGCCTGAAGCAGGCGGACTGGGAGAAAGACGAAAAATCACGCACCATCGTGCTGACCGAGGAAGGCGTGCGCAGCATGGAAGCGCTGCTGGAAAAAGCCGGGCTCATGAAGCAGGGCTCCAGCCTTTACGACATCGAGAACGTGGCGCTCGTGCATCACGTGAATCAGGCGCTGCGCGCGCATCACATGTTTACGCGCGATGTGGAATACATCGTTAAAGACGACAAGGTTATCATCATCGACGAGTTCACCGGCCGCATGATGGACGGCAGGCGCTATTCCGACGGCCTGCACCAGGCGCTGGAAGCCAAGGAAAATGTGAGCATCCAGAACGAAAACCAGACGCTGGCTTCCATTACCTTCCAGAATTACTTCCGCCTGTATCCCAAGCTTTCCGGCATGACCGGCACGGCGATGACCGAAGCCAACGAGTTCCGTGATATATACAAGCTCGAAGTGGTGGAAATCCCCACCAACGTGCAGGTAAAACGCCAGGACTCCAACGACGAGATCTACGCCAGCCGCGACGAGAAGTATAACGCGGTTATCGAACTCATCAAGGAGTGCCACGCCCGCAAGCAACCGGTGCTGGTGGGTACGGTGAGCATCGAAAAATCGGAATACCTCTCCAACACCCTCAAAAAAAGCAAGATCGCGCACAACGTGCTCAATGCGCGTTACCACGAGAAAGAAGCGCATATCATCGCGCAGGCGGGCCGCTCGGGCGCGGTTACCATCGCCACCAACATGGCGGGCCGCGGCACCGACATCATGCTCGGCGGCAACCCGCAGATGCGCATTGTTGACGAACTGGGTGAGAATGCCGACCTCAACTCGCTGGCGGCACAGCGCATCCGCAACGAAGTGGAGAGAGAAAAAGCCGATGTGCTCGCGGCGGGCGGCCTTTACGTTATCGGCACCGAGCGCCATGAAAGCCGCCGCATCGACAACCAGCTGCGCGGCCGCTCCGGCCGTCAGGGTGATCCCGGCGCATCCAAATTCTTCCTCTCGCTGGAAGACGACCTCATGCGCATCTTCGGCATGGAGCGCATTGACGGCCTGCTCAGCAAGATGGGCCTGCAGAAAGGCGAGGCTATTTTTCATCCATGGATGAACAAGGCCATCGAAAAAGCGCAGCAGAAGGTGGAAGGCCGCAATTACGAGATCCGCAAGAACCTGCTGAAGTTCGACGACGTGATGAACGACCAGCGCAAGGTGATTTATGAACAGCGCATCGAGATGATGACGGCGGGCAATGTGTCCGAGATCATCAACGCCATGCGCGAAGAGACCAATGCCGGTCTTGTCGGCACCTATATCCCCGAACGCTCCTATGCCGAACAGTGGGAAGTAGAAACGCTCGAGAAAGAGACCTATCGCATTTACGGCATGCATTTGCCGGTGCAGGACTGGGCGAAGGAAGAAGGTATCGCCGATGAAGAGATACGCGAACGCCTGAACAAGGTTACCGACGAGCAGATCGCCAGCAAGGAATCGGCCTATGGCGAATCGACGCTGCGCATGGTGGAAAAACGCCTGCTCATGCAGACGCTCGACCAGTTGTGGAAAGACCACCTGCTCACGCTTGACCATCTGCGCCACAGCATCTCCTTGCGCGCCTACGGCCAGCGCGACCCGCTGAACGAATACAAGCAGGAAGCGTTCTCCCTGTTTGAGAACATGCTGCACCAGCTGCGCGAGCTCGTCACCATGCGCATGGCGCATCTGGAAATCCGCACCGAGCCTTCCGCGCTTTCCCTCCCGGAAATGACGCTCAGCCGCCAGATGCAGGAAAGCCGGTTCGACCCCGCGATGAGCGGCGGCATGTATCCGCTGGCCGACGAGGACGAAAGCGAAAACGCCACGCAGCAGACCACCCGCTCGCATGTGCCGCCCGAACAGCGCAACCCGAAAGACCCCTCCACCTGGGGCAAGATTGCGCGCAATGACACCTGCCCCTGCGGCTCCGGCAAGAAATACAAGCACTGCCACGGCACGCTGTAAACCGCGCCTTTACTCTCTGCAACAAGAGAGCCTGTTCATAATCTCACTGCGGCGAAGCGAAAACAGGGGCATAATTAAAGAAATGGGGGGCTGGAAAGTACAAATTTGATAGCCCTTTTCTTTCTTTGTGATCTCAACCCCCGGTGGATTTTTATTTTTTCCTTGAGATGCGCGAATGTTCCTTCGAGGTGGTTTATGGTAGGCGGTATTGCGAGGCTTGGTATATCGCGACAGGTAAAGAGGCTGTGCAGGTTATCCTGCAATGAG
>JAMIFV010000037.1:0-3802 GCA_035906055.1 Alphaproteobacteria bacterium
GACGTGCATTCGCTGCTTCATGCGATGCCGGCGAAAACCCGGCCGCAATATATCCAGGCCGTGGCGGCCCATTACAATCAACGTGGTGTTACCGCTGTGTTGCAGGAAATGGTGGATGCCGGTGTGCGTTTGCAGTCGGGCCTCTATGGGGTTGACCAGCCCGATACCAAAATGATTCGCCATGGGCTTGCGTATATGCGCAACGTGTTCGCCCGTGATGGTATGCCCGATGCGCGGGTGACGGCGCTTGAACATGCTGTGATCACCCAACGCGAACCTCTTCAGCTACCTGCGCCGCGGGAGCCCGCGCGCCGCCCGCAGTCCCGTTCCAAGATGGATCGCGCGGTATTCTATCGGGCAGAGCCCGGCCCTGAGACTGCTGTTTCGCGGCGTTTGTCGTTCGCGGAGCAATTGCAGGCTAGCCTTGGTGAGGCCTATAAGGGACGCTAACGGTTTTGCTGCTTCTTACTTGACAGGTGGGACTATCCAGCTAGGTAGCCGCACCTATTCCATGGGCGGCTCGGTAGCTCAGCGGTAGAGCAGGGGAATCATAATCCCTTGGTCGGGGGTTCAAATCCCTCTCGAGCCACCAACTAAAAAACCACCCTTGCGGGTGGTTTTTTGTTGTCGGGCATACCGAAGTTATGTTCAGGCCTGCTTCAGCCATTCCACCGCATCGGGACCAGCAGGTAAAAGCAGCGGGCTGGCCGGATCATTCGCCACGTTCCAGATGGTTTCTGCTACATCGCGTGCCGTGGTTTGCGGGCCGCCCGCTTGTGTCAGCGCACCGAGGAAACTCATCATCGTCTCCGCGTACGGTTCGGGGAACGGCGTGATCCTGCCTTCGGTATTTTGCGTGAAACGTGTTTCTGGCGAATAACCGGGCAAGACCATGTGGGTGCGGATATTGAACGGGGCAAGCTCCAGCGCCAGCGATTCCGTGTAAGCATTTACCGCGGCTTTGCTGCCGGTATAAGCGGCAAGGAATGGCAACGCTTTGAGTGTGACGCTGGAGGTGACGTTGATGATGGTGCCGCTGTTGCGTTCGCGAAACTGCGGAAGCACTGCCTGGATCATGGCAATGGTGCCGAACGTGTTGGTTTCGAAGAGGTCGCGGACATTCTCCATGGGCGTGCCTTCCAGCGCGTTGAAGAAGCCAATGCCGGCGTTGTTGACCAGCACGTCGATGGGACCGGCGGCTTCCACTGCGCTGCGGATGCTTGCTGCGTTGGTCACGTCGAGCGCGAGAATCCGCAGGTTTTTCGACGCCGGGAACAGATCGGCTTTGGGGGTGCGCATGGTGGCGATGACGTTCCAGCCGCGTTCCAGGAAATAACGTGCGGTTTCAAGGCCGAAGCCGGATGAACTGCCGGTGATCAGGACCGTTTTTGCTGTTTTGCCGGTCGATTTAAAGAGAACTGTACTCATTGTGCTTCCTTTCGTTGGTGATGCGGTTATTATGTGAATAATTATTCAGTTTGTGGATTCGCGTATGGCCATCAGCCAAACTAAAGCCCTGAAACCAAGGAAAGTGCCGGTGCAATCGCGCTCGGCGGTGACCGTCGATGCGATTTACGACGCCGCTATTCAGGTTTTGCTGACGGTCGGCTCTAAGCGCACGACGACGATCCGGGTGGCTGAACGCGCGGGCGTTTCTGTGGGGACGCTTTACCAGTACCACGCCAATATCCAGTCATTGATGGCTTCTGTTATCCAGCGGCATGTGATGGATATCGTGGAAATCATGACGCGCGTTTGCGAAGCGAATCATGTGCAGCCCATTTCGAAGATGCTGCGTGCCTATGTCGATGCGTATATCGATGCGAAGACGACCAATGTTGACGTGTCGCGGGCGCTGTATGAGGTATTCTCGGACTTGAATTGCAAGAGCATGCTTCATGAAGCGACCGAGCAGGGAATTCGGAAAGTCGCGGTCATGTTAGCAACAGCCCCTGATTGCATCCTCAAGGATCCGGTTGTGGCCGCCCGCATGATCGTGCTGGCGCCGATCGGCCCTACGCAGGCGTTGCTTGAAATGGGTGCCCCAGCTGAGATGATCGCGCAAACACGGGAACAGCTCTTTTTGCTTTACCGGGGGTATGTCGGGCAACTCGCACAAGCCTGACAATTTTCTTCTTTCCTCTTTATTCGGCTTTGGGCAGGCTTGCGGCATGTTCACGCCCGACGATATTCTGCAATTCTGGTTCTCCGACGACGTGCAGGCACGCTGTTTTAGCGCTGATGTTGCGCTTGATAACGAAATACGACGCCGCTTCGCCGTGCTGTACGAGCATGTTCGTGATGGTGCGCACGCCGATTGGAAAGACAGCCCGCGCGGGTTACTGGCGCTTGTCATCATTCTTGATCAATTCCCACGCAATATGTTCCGCGGTTCACCGCAGGCATTCGCCAGCGACGATCTGGCGCTCACGCTTACTGAGCTTGGCATCGCTAAAGGATTTAACGTACGCCTGAGCCCACAAGAGCGGCAGTTCCTGTATATGCCGTTGCAGCATGCCGAGAAGATCGATGTGCAGGAGCAGGGTGTCGCGCGGTTCCAGGAGCTGGAACGGCCGGAGAGCCTGGATTTCGCCATTCAGCATCGCGACATTATTGCACGGTTCGGGCGTTTCCCTCACCGCAACGCTGTTCTTGGGCGTACTAATACCAATGAGGAAACAGAGTTCCTGAAAACTCACGCCGGCTTTTAATTGGCTATTGCCGATTGTTAGCCTAACGTGCCGTCCATCGCACAAGGAGGCACGCATGAGTAAGAACGCCATCGTCACCGGTTCTACCTCGGGCATTGGGCTCGGCATTGCACATGAGCTGGCCAAAGTGGGCTATAACATCCTCTTCAACGGTTTCGGCGACAAAGCCGAGATCGACAAGCTGGTGGCTGACACTGCCAAGCAGTACAATGTAAAAACCTCGTATTCCGCTGCTGACCTCAGCAAGCCCGACCAGACCGCTGCCATGGTAGCCCAAGCCGAGAAAGAATTCGGCTCGGTCGATGTATTGGTAAACAATGCGGGCATCCAGCACACTGCGACCATCCAGGATTTTCCGGCGGATAAGTGGGAACTGATCCTCTCCATCAATCTCAGCGCAGCGTTCTACGCCATGAAGGCAGCGTTGCCGGGCATGCAGAAGAACAAGCATGGCCGTATCATCAACATCGCTTCGGCGCATGGGCTGGTGGCGTCAGCCAACAAGTCTGCCTATGTGGCGGCCAAGCACGGCATTATCGGCCTTACCAAAGTAGCGGCGCTGGAGAATGCACAGCTGGGCATTACGGTGAACGCTATCTGCCCCGGCTGGGTGCTCACGCCGCTGGTGCAAAAGCAGATCGACGATAACGCAAAGGCCAAAGGCATCAGCGGCGATGAAGCCAAAGAACAACTGCTGGAAGCGAAAGAGCCGAGCATGCAGTTCAGCACCCCGCAGGATATTGGTGGTCTGGTCGTGTTCCTGTGCAGCGATGCAGCGAAGAACATGACCGGCACTTCCTTAAGCCATGACGGCGGATGGACCGCGCAATAATGGCGGCGAAGAAAAAAGCCAAAGCGGCCAGGCCTGCAAAGCGCGGCCTTAACCTTGCCCTGCAGGGTGGCGGCGCGCACGGTGCATTCACGTGGGGCGTGCTCGACCGTCTGCTTGAGGAAGAAGACATCGATATCGTGGCCATGAGTGGCACCAGTGCCGGTGCCATGAACGCCGCCGTGCTGCTGGATGGTTATGTGGAGGGCGGGCGCGACCGCGCCAAAGCGCAGCTCGCCGAGTTCTGGCAGCAGGTCAGTGA
>JAMIFV010000038.1:0-5852 GCA_035906055.1 Alphaproteobacteria bacterium
TATATCTTGTAACCCGTCTTGCGTGAGATACCGAACTCACGGCACAACGCCGCCATCTTCTCGCCCGAAAGCATCCGGGCCACAAACTTTAAACGTTCATCCATAACGTTACACTCCTCCCATGGCATGAAAACCTCCAAATGCCAAAAGTGTAACCCATCTCTCCGGTATAAACTGTTACCTATCTCTCAGGTAGGACAGAAGACCTTTGCATTTGTGTTTGCAGTTACAGAACCACAGTGCCTGTATTGACATATAGGGAATATTCCCTTAATGTATATTGTCCTTACCATCCACTCAAGGACAACATATGCAACAGCATTTCCCCATCTTCACCGCTACGCCGCACGGCATTCTTGTGGACGGCTTGCCACTTGCAAAATCCTTCTCCAAAGATGTTTCTCCGCAGGCACGGTGCTATGTGACGCTTGCTGAAGAATTGCTCAAGCAGGTCAAGCCGGAAGATTGGGATAATCGCATGCCGCACGATGCGCATAATATTCCCACACTTGCCAAGGCACAGATGCTGCTGGCGCTTGCTTCACCACAACCGATGGAAACTTTCCATAAATATCGCGAAAATCAGGCGCGCGTGCCTGCAGGCAGTCCAGAAGGCGGGCAATGGATAGATAAAGGGGGAAGTGCGAATGAAGCAAATGCAGCGGATGGCGAAAGAGCAGGCAATGTGCAGCAATCACTTGATACCATCAGACAAGAGGTGCAAACCAAAGCGAATGGCTCCATCAAACCGGTAAGCACTATTCCGGATGCCAAGGGACAATTTATCAATCAAGTGAACATATTTATTGGCGGGGTAGGAGATAATTCCCGCCATCATAACGTAGAATATTCTGACAGCGTAAAACGGGATAGTTACGGTAGTAACTATTATTTTGTTCATGATGCAGAGAATGAAATTAATGACTTCATAGAATCACTCCCGTCGAATACAGCCGTTAATGTAATAGGGCATAGCAAAGGCGGATCAACGGCTGCTAGCATTGCTACAAACCCGGATAATAGAGGAAGAATAAATACACTCGTTACGATTGATCCAGCATTAAGCCACCCCAGCTATGACGCCATTCGCGCTAGCGTAAAACAATGGGTAAACGTAAATGCTACGGGTGGACAGGGGTCTTGGGGCAATATAATCGCTGGAATCGGTAATTCTTGGAATAACGGTCCAAAAGGATATGCTGACATTTTTATTTCTGCAAACTATCCCCACACGCATTTTTACAATATGATGAACGCGCGTCAAGAGAATGGCCCAACCCCACAGGAAATCATCAATGGAAAATCAAAATAAACCAATGAGCCGAAGCGCAAATTTTTTCTGCTACTTTATTGCTGTTATATGTGCGTCAGCATGTACGCCTATCAAAAAACCAGATAATTATTATGCACTTAACATATCTTGCGTTGACCAGTCATCCCCCAGTGAATGGGAAGATGCATATATGAAAATGGCGGAAAAATATGAAGGATCAGCTGTCCAGCCGTCTGGCAAGGAATTAGACATTATTTTTAAAGATATGTCAGATACGTTTGAAACATTAGCCCTTAAAGGTAATGCATCTGGTATTGGTACATATGGTCTTATACAACGTGAAAAACTTATTATAGATTACACTGGTGCAGACAAAAAAGCAGGGCGCTCTCTCGATATGCCTAACTACATGAAGGAAAACATGGTGAGAGCACTTAGCTATATATATGTATCCGCTAATATGCAAAATCCAGACAACGAATTCGTACGCGATGCGATTGCTATGATTCAGAGGCGTAAATCCGAGCCTGAAATTTTTTCAAAATTTGCACAATATCCCATAACTCCAGTGGAATGGATTAAAGAAGCTAAGGCCAATGCAGAAAGTTGGAAGGCCCATTGCGGTAAATGAGACTGTGTTTATCACTGTGTTTGCAGTTTCCTGCTGACAGCGTTTTTCACTGCATCACATTTTCTTTCGCGCCACTACAGTTTCAATCCTTTCCAAGAACGGCTTTCCACAACTTGTGAAACTATTCCGTCTATTGTTAAGCCGTGCCATCGAGTAAAATGCTGAAACAAAACAATTTCTTCTCTGATGAGCGTGAGGTCGGACGTTCAACTCGTCCCGGGCCCACCATTTCCAGAAGACCTTTGCATTTGTGTTTGCAGTTACAGAACCACAGTGCCTGTATTGACACATAGGGAATATTCCCTTAATGTATATTGTCCTTACCATCCACTCAAGGACAACATATGCAACAGCATTTCCCCATCTTCACCGCTACGCCGCACGGCATTCTTGTGGACGGCCTGCCACTTGCAAAATCCTTCTCCAAAGATGTTTCTCCGCAGGCACGGTGCTATGTGACGCTTGCGGAAGAATTGCTCAAGCAGGTCAAGCCGGAAGATTGGGATAATCGCATGCCGCACGATGCGCATAATATTCCCACACTTGCCAAGGCGCAGATGCTGCTGGCGCTTGCTTCACCACAACCGATGGAAACTTTCCATAAATATCGCGACGATCAGACAGATAATCATATCGTTTTGAACTCAAGCCCGCTTCAGACAGCCACAGGCAGCAATTACTACTTTACGCATGATAGTAATTCCGGTGGCAGGAATTCTCAGATTCAGGACTTTATAGATAGTCTGCCAGAAGGCACTACTGTCAATATCATAGGCCATAGCTGGGGGGGTGATACAGCGGCAAATGTTGCAGTTCAGAATCCGAATCGAGTTGAAACGCTTGTTACAGTTGATCCAGTCAGTCAATTTAATACACCTGATTTCAATGATGTTAAAACCAGTGTAAGAAACTGGGTAAATATTTACGCCACAGGTAAATCCGGTCGAATAACTATCGGAGACATATCTGCCTTTATTGGAGGTAGTTGGGGTACTAAACCTAATCGTTATGCCACTGTTCCGCTTACTTCAGACACCAATCATGAGGATTTCGATTCTATGTTACAAAATACAACTTATAATGGTGGCAACACAGCTTATAACAGTAAAACACCTTATCAGATACTTAATAGCAAATAAATCATGAAGAGGCGTATGTCAGTCAGAAAAGCCAGCCTATTGAGCTTGTTTTGCTTGTTGCAGTTAGCGGCCTGTTCCCCTGCACCATTCCAGCCAGAACAAATTTCCTGCCATGATATGTCTTCTCACAAGCTGGTTGAAAAAGTAGATAAGATACATCGTGAGGGTCGAGATGCGTATGTTCTCGACCATTTTGATGAAATGCTCCCCCTTTACAAAAAACTGGCCGATCAAGGAAATGTTAATGGGATGGCTTATTATGGGCGCTTCCAGCTTCTGGCATTGATTCTTCCGCATGCAATGAAGAGTACGGGGGAAGCGTATAATAAGGATAATGTTTTCAATAAGAATGATGAAGCATTACGCACCAAGACAATCAATGCGTTTTCATATCTTTATGTATTTTCCATGCAAAAGAAAGGGAAGGATGAGAGAGATTTGGAGTTAGTGGCTGGTATTGACTCTGGAAAAATGAAGGACATTATTCCTGCAGAGTGGAAAGCAGAGGCTAAGGCCAATGCAGAAAGTTGGAAGGCCCATTGCGGTAAATGAGACTGTGTTTACCACTGTGTTTGCAGTTTGTCACGCGCCCCGGCAATCGCACCACACGCATCAGTATCTAAGCAGGGCACACAGGTTGCTTTTCAACTTCTACCGCAGCCGTGCGGCGCAGGCGGATAACCCCGGAGGAAAGCAGAACGCCGAGCGAAACGGCGGCAACGCCAGAAATTTCCAGCGCGGTGGGGATCTCGCCCAGCACAGGAATGGCCAGCACGGTGGAGAGCACCGGCACCAGCGGGATGAAGGCGGTCGCGCGCGAAGCGCCAAGCAGGCGGATGCCCGCATTGAACGAGATAAGCGCGAGCACGGCGGTCAGGGCACCCTGATAAAAGGCCTGGAACAGCGCAGGCTTCCAGTTGGCGAGCGTGATGTGGCTATCCATGAGCATGAGATAAGGCGGCATGTAAAGCAGCATGGAGAATACGCATACGGCGGCGGCGGCCTGCAACGCGTCAGCTTTCCACGCTTTTACCAGCAGCGTATATCCGCTCCACATAATGCCTGCGGTGATGAAGAGCGTATGGCCTATCCATTCCTGATCGGCCGCGCCATAGGCGCTTTTGGCCATCAGCATGCAGCCCATGCCGCTGATGCTCACCAGCACGCCCGCAAGGCGCAGCGGCGAGGTGGTTTCCTTCAGCAGCAGAATGCCCAGCGTAGTGGTGGAAACCAGCAATGTGCCATTGAGAATAGTGCTGGCATGCGAAGCCGGCGCGTATTTCATGCCCAGTATGGAGAGGTTGGTGTAAGGCGCGCCGATGCAGAAAGCGAGCGCCACTGCGCCCCAAATGCCCCACGGGCCGATGCGAAGGCCTTTCCTGAAGGCCACCGGCATCAGGATAAGCCCGGCGATGGTGAAGCGAATGGCGGTGATGTCATAGGCCGTAAGCGGGCCGTTCACGGCCTGACGGCTTACCACCACCCATCCCGACCATACGAGGATGGAAAACAGGATGTAGCCGTAACCTTTCAAGGTCTGTGATTTCATGCGGTTTCTTTCTCCGCCGCTTGATACCACTGAGCAAACGCGGGGTGGTTCCAGATAACGTCCATATACTCACGGCTGTCTTTCGCCACGGGGATATCATAGGTCACGAAACGGCTGACCACGGGGGCATAGAACGCGTCCGCAATGCAAAACGTGCCATAGAGGTAATTGCCCTTGCCGCGCCCTTCACATTTGCGTGCCTCGCGCCAGAGCTGCTCGATGCGGGTGACGATGTCTTTCACGTCGTCATCCACGGGCTTTGGCGTGCGCGCGGTCATGTCCATAGCATGCTTTTGCCGCAGTGCAGCAAATCCCGAATGCATCTCCGCGCTAGCTGAACGCGCATGGGCGCGTGCAGCGGCATCGGCAGGCCAGAGACTGGCATTAGGGAAATGCTCGGCAAGTGTCTCGCAGATCGCCAGCGAATCCCACACGGTATGCTTCCCGAATTTGAGCACGGGAACCTGACCGGAGGGTGAATGTTTGAGGATTCCGGCTTTGCTCTCAGGGGTGCGCAGTTTGACGTTTATTTCGGTAAACTTTGCGCCGGTCGCCTTCATCACCAGCCATGGCCGCAGGGACCATGAGGAGAAGTTCTTGTTACCGATAACGAGAGTATAGTCTGTCATACCGACACTTGCCTTAGAGTGTGCCTGATTCTATATCATAGCTTTATGAAACAGAACATTGCACAAAATGCGCGTGGTGCTATGCAAAATACTGTGGTCGCACTGGAAGATTACGATGCAGCGCTGCCGGAGCATAAGCAGCAGTTCGGCGCGCTCAACCGCGAATGGCTGACCAAGTATTTTTACGTGGAAGATCAGGATGAAGCGGCCTTTGCCGACCCTGAAGGCAAGATACTGAAGAAAGGCGGCGCTATCCTGTTTGCCCGTGCCGAAGGCAAGGTGGTTGGCACGGGTAGCCTCGTGCCGATGGAAGAAAAGGGATGTTACGAAATCGCCAAAATGGCGGTGACGGAAGCCTGGCAGAAGCACAGGATCGGCCAGCAGATGTTGGTGGCGCTATTGGAGAAGGCGAGAGAGCGAAAAGCGATAAAGCTTTAGGCATAATTAAAGAAATGGGGGGCTGGAAAGTACAAATTTGATAGCCCTTTTCTTTCTTTGTGATCTCAACCCCCGGTGGATTTTTATTTTTTCCTTGAGATGCGCGAATGTTCCTTCGAGGTGGTTTATGGTAGGCGGTATTGCGAGGCTTGGTATATCGCGACAGGTAAAGAGGCTGTGCAGGTTATCCTGC
>JAMIFV010000039.1:0-3993 GCA_035906055.1 Alphaproteobacteria bacterium
GCAAAAACCGTAAAGTTAAAATCCTCTACGACAAGGCGGTGTATAAGCTGCGTGGCGGCATTGAGCGTTACTTCGGAAAGCTCAAGGAAAATAAACGCCTCTGTCTGCGTTTCGACAAGGAAGACAAAGTTTTCCTCAGCTTCGTGGCACTCGCCGCAACTAAAATCCTCTATAACTGGAAAATTAGCTAACAGTGCCTAATCTCCTACATCATCAGAAATATGCTATAATTCCAGCATGAGCAATATTCAGCACGCTTGACTTACTGCTTACCCCGCCAACAATCAGGCCGATGATAACCGGCACAATGCTCAGCTCAATGAGAGTGAAACCCTTATTATAGAGTGATTTATACCGGGGGGGGGGTAAGCTATTCATCACCTGCATGGCCATACGCTTAAACGACTCATGCACATTATCATGCTACATCAGCGTTTTCCAGTTAGTATTCAGCACTTCAGCCAATCGTTTTGCCATTTCCTTGCCAATGGGGCGTTTACCATGTTCCATCTCCGACAAATGGTGCTGGCGGATGCCAAGTTTGTCAGCGAGCTGTTTCTGCGTAAGTTCTTCGCGCAGACGAAGCCCGCGTAAAGCGGTAGCGGGCCCCTGAACGGAATCAAACACAGCAGGGAATAAACTGGATGCGGAAATACGCTCACGGTTTACCTGCGAGTCAATATACGCTTCGAGCTCTTCGGCAATAACACGTGGTAATAGGTAAGTCTTGGGTTTCCCAAGCCCCTTCAATGTAAGGGTAACTTCATCAGTATGGCGCATTTTCTCTGCTTCCTACATAGTAAATGTCAATAAGCCGTAGTTCGTTATCCTCTATCGTCCAGCATACCACCCATTTATAATTCAAATGGCAATGGTATCGATTCTTTCCCAACTTCGAGTAGTTCGGCCAATTTGGTTGAACTGGCCCACTCAACTGCAAATCACGCAGCAATGCCTGAAATATATCCAGTTCCCGTTTTGGCAATTTACGGGCCTGTTTAGCAGCTTTGCTTGTGAAACTGACAGTCCATTGAGTCATAAGCACTCCTCTTTACGGGAATTTGGTACTAAAAGTACGTAATTATAATATACCAATAACTGGTATTGTTCAAGCCTGTTCATTCCTACGGCCAGAAATGCTATAATTACCCATGACCAACACCAGCACTCCTTGGCTTACTGCTTACCCCGCCAACATCGCGTGGAACGCCCCAATCCCCACGCGCGCGCTGGCTTCGCTGCTCGACGAAGCGGAGGAAAAATATCCCCAAAAACTGGCGATCGATTTTCTCGGTGCCCACACAACCTATGCCCAGCTGGCCGATCAGGTGCGCCGCGTGGCAACAGGCTTGCAGGCGATGGGCGTGAAAAAGGGGGTGCGCGTTGGTCTTTTTCTGCCCAACTGTCCGCAATTCGTCATCAGCTATTACGCCATCCTCAAGGCGGGCGGCACGGTGGTAAATTACAATCCGCTTTACTCGCTTGACGAGCTTGAACACCAGATCAACGATTCCCAGACCACGATTATGATCACGCTGGCGCTTAAGGTGCTTTATCCCAAAGTGGCATCGTGCCTTGGCAAGACGGCATTGCAGAAAATCATCGTCAGCGAATTCCAGGAAACGCTGCCGTTCGTCAAGCGCGTGGCGTTTCCGCTGGCGCGCAAGGCGGACATCGCCCACTGGCCGCAGGATGGGCGCCACGCGGCGTTCAGCGGGTTGATGGCATCAGAATCCGGGGTGATAGCGGAAAACGTAAATCCCGCAGAAGATGTGGCGCTGCTGCAATATACCGGCGGCACTACCGGCGTGCCTAAAGGCGCGGTGCTCACGCATGCCAACCTTTATGCCAACGCACTGCAATGCGGGCTGTGGTTCACCGGGCTGCGGCACGGGGAAGAGTCCATCGTCGGCGCGCTGCCGTTGTTCCATGTGTTTGCCATGGCCACGGTGATGAACCTTGCCATTCACACGGGCTCGGCGATGCTGCTGCACCCCAAGTTCGACATGAAGGGCATTCTCTACGACCTGCATTTCAAGCGTGCCACGCTGCTGCCCGGCGTGCCCACCATGTACGCGGCGATCAACAATTACAAAAGCATCGAGAAGTATGACCTCACCTCGCTGAAATTCTGCATCTCCGGCGGCGGGCCGTTGCCGGTGGAAGTGAAGCAGGTGTTTGAGAAACGCACGAAATGCACGTTGATAGAAGGGTACGGCCTTACTGAGTGCTCGCCTGTCGCTACCGCCAATCCGCTCTTTGGGCTCAACAAGGAAGGCTCCATCGGCCTGCCATTCCCCGGCACCATAATCGAAGTGACCGGCCTTGAAGACCCGGCCAGGGTGCTGGGCGTGGGCGAAACCGGCGAGATATGCATACGCGGCCCGCAGGTGATGAAGGAATATCTGGGCATGCCTGAGGAGACTGCGAATGTGCTGAAAAACGGCAGGCTGCATACGGGCGACATAGGCTACGTCGATAATGACGGATACGTGTTCATCGTCGACCGCCTCAAGGAGATGATCATCTCCGGCGGTTACAACATTTATCCGCGCCACATTGAAGAAGTGCTCTATCAGCATCCCGGCGTGCTGGAGGCGGCTGTTATCGGCATCCCGCATCCCCAGCGCGTGCAGACGCCCAAAGCGTTCGTGGTGAAAAAGCCGGGGCAGGAGGTGAACGAAAATGATATCCGTGTGTACCTCAGGGAGCATATGGCGGCCTATGCCATGCCGCACAAGATCGAATTCCGTGAATCCCTGCCCAAGTCGGCTATTGGTAAAATCTTGAAAAAAGAGTTGGTTGCCGAAGAAAAGGCCGGGAAGCCGTCATAAAAGCTTCACAGTTTGCCAGTTGCCCCGGCACCGCAAAATGTAAATACTCATTAGCAATACTAAAAGATGTGACGGTGTAAAACCAGTGGCAGAACAAGGCAGGGAAATCGCCGGATATCCGGCTGAGCGCATCGGTGCCGCCGTCAGGAAGCTGCGCCAGTCGCAGGGCTTGCTTATTAAAGTGCTTTCGCAGGATGCAGATGTACCGCATGATACTCTGTCGCGATTCGAGATCGGTAAAGGAACGTTACCGGAAAATGCAATTTTACGCCTGAGCCGCACTTTAGGTGCGCCATCGATTAAAAGCCTGATGGATCAGGCAGATGCTATGCCTGAGATTTCAAAGGCCTCTGCAACTAAAGCTATAGTGAAGATAGCAAAATTCAAGAATGTAAGTCTGGCAGAAATAGAAAGAACAGCTGAGCTGGCCGATGGCAGCATAAGTAATTTTATTAATATCCATGCCGCAGAGGGGCAATCGACCACTAAATTTGGTCGTGGCATAGAGACGCTTTATTTTGCGGCTAAAGCACTGGGTTTTAAATCCTTAGGCGGATTGATTCAGGCTGCCGAGAAGCTGCCTGATGACCTGAATGCTGAGGTTTATAATCACGCCACACCTGAACCAACTATTAATGGTCTTTCAGTCAAAAGGGTAGGTGAGGCTATTGAGAAAATGCGTATTTCCCGAGGAATAGCCAAAGATGTGCTTGCACAAAATTCAGGGGTGAGCGTGAATAGCCTTTCTGGGCTTAAAGCAGGTACTAAGGCCCTCTCAGAAAATAATGTAGCGAAAGTCGCTAACAGTTTAGGCTTTCTTTCCGTGCCCCATTTGGTGGATGAGGCAGAACAACTGCCGGAAATTACCAAATCCTCCGTGGCGAATGCCATTTTCAGGATATGTAAGCATAAAGGCATAATTCCCCGAACATTAGCAAATGATTCAACGCAGCTTAACCCTATAGCTGCTAACGGATAATTAGGGTTTATGTGTTTTAGGAGTCATAGGAGGATGCACTTATGGCGCATAGCACAAAGAGTTACAGCGATGATTTACGTTGGCGTGTAGTAAAAGCACGTTTAAGCGGCAAGAGCGTTTCGCAGATAGTTGCGCTATATGATGTTGACGACAACAACGTATACCGCTGGACAGCGCGTT
>JAMIFV010000040.1:0-57041 GCA_035906055.1 Alphaproteobacteria bacterium
CCGCAGCAACCGCAAAACGCCACGAGCTTACGATGAAGAACTCTACAAGGAACGCCACCGCGTTGAATGCTTCTTCTCAAAGCTCAAACATTACCGCAGAATCGCAACGCGTTACGACAAACTCCTCGCTAACTTCATAGGATTCCTCAAGCTGGCAGCAACTCACATCCTACTTCGTTAATTCAAGACTGGAACCTAGGCAGCTTGCGGACGGGTACCAAGCGCCAACTCATGCTGCTGGCCAAGCAGGAGGACAATATGCTGCAGCGCACAAGCGCCATCGTGGCCTCCGGCACAAGGCTTATCCGCGAGTGGCATGGCTATACTTATGAAGTCACCGTGCTGGAGAAGGGCGTCCTTTTCCAAGGCAAGCAGTATCGCTCATTGACGGAAGTGGCCCGCATTATCACCGGGTCGCACTGGTCCGGTCCTGAGTTCTTCGGGCTCAAAGGCAAGAAGGGAGTGATTCGGTCATGACGCTGCGATGCGCGATCTATACTCGTAAATCGACCGAAGAAGGCCTGCAGCAGGATTTCAATTCCCTGCAGGCGCAGCGAGAGGCATGCGAGGCCTACATCACCAGCCAGAAACATGAAGGCTGGCAGCTCGTGAAGCAGCATTATGATGATGGCGGCTTCAGCGGCGGCAATATGCAACGCCCCGGTCTGCAGATGCTGTTGAAGGATATTGAGGCAGGGAAAGTCAATGTAGTGGTGGTTTACAAAGTGGATCGCCTCACGCGCTCCCTGATGGACTTTGCCAAGATCATCGAGCAGTTCGATAAGCGTGGCGTGTTCTTCGTCTCCGTCACACAGTCCTTCAATACCACCAGTTCCATGGGCAGGCTGACCCTGAACGTGTTGCTATCCTTCGCGCAGTTCGAGCGCGAGGTGACCGGCGAGCGCATCCGCGACAAGATCGCCGCCTCCAAGCAGAAAGGCATGTTCATGGGTGGCAATGTGCCGCTGGGTTACAGGGTGGATAAGCGCAAGCTGCATGTGGTGCCCGAGGATGCGGAGACCGTCAGGTATATCTTCAGGCAATATTTAGCGCTGGGATGTATCCGGCTCCTCCATGACCACCTGCGGGAAAACGGTGTCCGTTCACGGACCGGCAAGATCCTTTCACGGGGCAATCTCCGTAACATCCTGCATAAGAGGATTTACATCGGAGAGATTACGCATAAGGGAAAGAGCTATCCCGGCCTGCATGATGGCATTATCGATCAGGAGCTGTGGGACAAGGTGCACCGGCAGTTCGGTAAAAATAGGCTTGGGGTTAAAGGAAAGCATAGCAAATCCATAGCAGCTCCGTTGGCGGGAAGGCTTTTTGGGATATGCGGGGAAAGGCTGGTGCCCGTGTATAGTAGGAAGAATGGCAGGCGCTACCGGTATTATGTGTCGGAAAGCCTGACCACAGCCCCCGCAGCCCAATCGCCGAATGCATGGCGGTTGCCCGGTGCGGATTTGGAGAACAATATCACCCAAACCATCAGGCGCATGTTGGATGACCGCAAGGCGCTAACATCTCCATTACAAAAGTCAGGCATCAGCGGAGCATATTTTGCGGCTGTCTTTTCTAAAGCGGATGTGTTCCGGGCCCGCTTGGCTTCGCAGGAGGACAAGGATGAGGCGCTTGCCGAATTGCTGGACCGGGTGGATGTGCATCAGGATGGTCTGAAGATCAGGATTCACCTATCGCCGCTGCTTGGGAAGGAACACACGGCCACCAAACTGACTATGATCCACGAGGTTACCATGCGCATGCAACGGCGCGGCATAGAAAGCAAGCTGGTCATCAGCGGCAATGAGAATGCGATAGCGGATCCTGTGCTTATCAGGGCCATTGCCCGTGGCCGTGTGTGGTTTGATGAATTTCTCACCGGGCAGGCGCGCTCTATGGGCGATATCGCAAAAAAATACAATGTGAGTGACAGCCATATCGGCAACCTGCTTCCGCTTGCCTTTCTCGCTCCGGACATCGTGGAAGCCATACTGTTGGGTCGTCAGCCGACTGGCCTAACTTTAGAGCAACTCACCAAGCACATTGATCTGCCAATGGATTGGAAAGGTCAGCGGCAGCTACTATCTTGAAAATATTAATTCTAACATGTAAGGGTAAACCACCAAAAAAGAGCTTTGTATGGAAACAGTTATTCTGCCAGCTTAGCAATTGAGATAAAATCAAAATATCAAAACAAATAATGTCTAAAAATGAATAAGTTTATCTGAAATTATGTTATCTCAAAAGCAGTCTTCAAAGCCCCGATCGGAACGCCTACTCAAATTGCGAGCGATCTGCTGCGAACATGCCTATGACCTTATTGAATCAGCAGAACGCATTTTAACGGGCGAACGCCCCATCCCAAACATTGCTTTTCACCTGACACTGCTGGCCCTCGAAGAAATCGGCAAGGCGGCTCTAATAACGGCGCGCGAAGTGAGCGTTGGTAAACGTGATGTTATTTGGATTGACAAACGCATGGAAGATCACGCCGACAAGCTATTATGGGGGCTATGGTCGCCAGCCATGCGCACCAGCAAGGAGATAGACCCGGAGCGTTTTCGCCAACTGCAGGAATTTTCACAACGGGCGCATGAGCAGCGGTTGGCCGCTTTGTATGTCGATGCAACCGGCGATGAACAGGCGCTTGTTTCGCCTAAGGATGCCGTCACCACCGAGGAAACTACATCCCTGTTGGAAATCGCGAAACAAAATCTCCAGTTGCTTGCGAACGAAGGTTCGCCTGATGTGGATGCACCAGATGAGCTTAGCCGCTGGTTTTGGGAAGTGGTATCCGACGAGCATAAGCAAAAGCGTCTTTTTAGCCAATCCTTCCTCGCAAAATATGAGGAGCTGAAAGGCAGTGTGCGCAAGTGGATAAGCTGGGCGAAAGAAGAATTTGAAAAGATCGCTCAGGAAGAACAAGCGCTGATGGCGGCGGAAATGAGTCGCGTGGTCGATAAGGATGCTGCGCCGAAAGAGCGTTGGCGGCTAAAGATGCGCATTTACTGCATCTCTCACTCGATGCGCCAAAAGATGCTTAACTTTTGGAATGAATCGGTGCCGTTGGCAAAGCTACATTACGTTAGTAGTGAAGAAATGATGCTTGAACTCACCTTGGGCGATCGCAACAAGGGGCAGGATGTACAGGCCTCCGGTCAGGCACTCAGCAAAGTGCTACTGGCCGCGCTCAATATCGGAACGGCAGGATTTTTCTGGCACGAGATGCCAAAAAAATCGGCAGACTATTTTGAAAGCATCGAGGATTTAGAAAACCCAAAAATGAAACTGGAGCTGATAGGTGGCTATGACCTACAGCGCCAATGGCGAACGGGTGAAAATGGCCGTAAGCTGACTGTGCTTGAGGAAATCTATCTGAACAACGCCGCAAAATGCGCTGTTGTCTTCGCAC
Source organism: Alphaproteobacteria bacterium (assembly GCA_035906055.1). Classification (GTDB taxonomy): domain Bacteria; phylum Pseudomonadota; class Alphaproteobacteria; order Rickettsiales; family JABCZZ01; genus JAMIFV01. The sequence continues at coordinate 3,416 of JAMIFV010000040.1, forward strand.
GGATGAAGGAAGAAGATGCGCAGCCAATTTTCGGGCCGTACCTGCAGGGTTTAGCGCTGCTTGGAAAAGGCGACGCATTCATATCCTTCGATCTGCATACGATTCGTGCTTTCCATACGGCATTAGAAAAGGCGTTGCTTCACTACGGCGATTGGGATGGCAGGCCAGAAACCTTCATTGCGACGTTGCACCGGGTTTTTGCTGACATCATGCCGGAAGAAGAACATCGGGAAATCATTTTCAAATACCTGAAAGAGCCACCTAGAACGCAAGACGAATTGCAGGAACACACGATTTCCGCCAAGCGTGTCGTCGATCTTTACTTAACGCAAATGGCCCATAAGCTTTTGCAGAGGAAAACAGTATAAGAACTCCCACGTCTACCATGGCCCGTAGAGAAAAGTGTCCGGTTTAAAGGTATTTTTGGCCCAGCTGCCGATTCTCCGTGGAACTTCACCACTAATCAGCGCGGACGGCGGCCCTCGCGGGCGTCATCTCTGCAAAACACGAAACACACTGAAATAGTGGTGGAGGAGGAAGGATTTGAACCTTCGAACGCTCACGCGGGCAGATTTACAGTCTGCTGCCATTGACCACTCGGCCACTCCTCCACAGGAACTTATAGACTTGAAGCAGGTATATGCTTAAGACTCCGAGGCGAATGTAACTAATCTACAGGGCACCGCATGTCAAACCCTAAGCGCAAACCCTCTCATTCCGGCCAGAATAATTCGGGCGGTCAGGGGGGTAGTCACGGCAAAACCTACTGGCTTTACGGCCTTCACGCCGTAAGCGCGGCGCTGGCCAATACGCGGCGCAATGTGCGGCGCGCCGTGGCCACTTCCGGCGCGCTGGAACGGCTGGCGGCAGGGTTCGAGGCACGGCGTATCCAGCCTAAATTAGTCTCCGCGCATGAAGTGGGCGCTATGGTGGGAGCTGACGCCGTGCATCAGGGCGTAGCGCTGGAAGTGCAGATGTTACCCGACGTTTCCCTTGAAGGCCTTGCGCTGGGTGATTCAAGTAAATCTTTGATATTACTGGATCAAGTGACTGATCCGCATAATGTGGGCGCTATCCTGCGCTCGGCGGCGGCGTTCGGCGCTGGCGCAGTCATCTGCCCGCGCGACCATGCCCCGCAGGAAACGGCGGTCATGGCCAAGGCGTCCTCCGGTGGCATCGAGATCGTGCCGCTGGTAACGGTTACCAACCTTGCCCAATGCATGGAAACCCTCAAGAAGCACGGCTACTGGTGCGTGGGGCTGGAAGGCGGGGCAAAACAGACGATTGCGCAGGCGAAACTCTCGCGCAAGACCGCACTGGTGATGGGCACGGAAGGCAAGGGGCTGCGCCGCCTGACCGCCGAGCGCTGCGACCTGCTGGTAAAACTGCCGATCTCAGCGGACATGGAAAGCCTGAACGTGTCCAACGCGGCGGCGATCGCATTGTATGTGGTTTCGCAAGCCTGACCGGTTTCCGCTTTTGATTTCCAGCAGTTGCAGCGGGCCGGGGATTGCGCAAGCCTATCCGGATGCGGATAGAGGGCAAATGTATGTCCACACGACCTGAGCATGCAGTGTTAATGTGCAACACAGCCTGTGTGATTAATACATGTTGATTTTATGTAAGCGTCTTCGCAAAATAGCAGTGCGCTCTAAAGAAATAAGGCCTGTTGTAAAAACGAAGCTGTCATAAAAGGTTCAAATTTACAGAATTGTGTTTGATGCATAGGGGGAATACTATCCACGCATGGACCTTAAAGAGTATTTTGAGGAGCAGTCTAAGGAATTGGACGCGGGTGATGAAGCTCCCCCGCCGCTGGCCTCTGCCGCCTATAATGCAGCCAGCAAAAAGAAAGATCCCGCCCGGCGCAAGGAATCACTGGGGCTGGAGCTTCAGAGGGTAGAAAAACAGACCAGGGAGCTGGTGGAGCTTATGGATGCCGCCAAGAGCGGCGTGGTCGATGCGCTCACCACGCTGGTGGACTCTTTCCGTGAATCTGCCAGGATAGTGCGGGTAAAGTTGATTGAACCGATCCTGAATAAGGAAGGCCAGCATATGCTGGTGTTTGGCATGAAGGAACTCGCGGAGGATCCCGCCGTGGCGCAGCGCCAGCGTGAACGGCTCAGAGAGAACTTTGGTCTGGCAAGTCAATACTTTAAGGATATCGAACTGCGCGAGATCGATACGGCGGATAATAAAAAGGTGGTCGTGATAGTGGGCGTGGACGCGGAAGAGTTCAATGCCGTGGTAAAGGCGGAGAAAGTAAAGCTGCAGCTTGAGGCCCGGACCGAGAAAATCCACAAAGATATTGAACAGGTTGAGAAAGATATTGAAGACGCCAGGGTAAAACAGGCGGCGCTGGATACATCCGCCGCTGGCAAAGTAGCGGCAGCGAAGGTTGCCAACGCGGGCGAAGATTTGGTATTGCATTGAATAATTAATGAAGAATAGCGGCGTGGAGCAATGTTATGTCGATCGGCCTGAGTGATTTTTACAAGGAGATGAACGCAGGGCGCATTGAAAGCAGCGAGCCTGCTGCGCCGTCCTCTGGCATGTACAAGGCCGAGCTCGACAACCGCTCCAGCCCCGTGGGCAAGATGATGTATATCGGCGAGCAGCAGGCGGATGTTGCCAACCGCAGCGCCGCATTAACGGAGCTGACGCGCCGCGCCAAGAACGGTCTTTCCGGTGCGCTCGATGAGATTGTTTCCCAGTATGGCAAAGAAGAAGCCAGCTTTACCGTAAAACTGCCTGCGAGCATGGTGGATAAGGACGGAAGGCTTGTGGACGCGCACGGCATCGCGCATGAGCGTTTCGGCGTGAAGCAGATCGATAATGATCGCCAGCTTGAGATCATCCGGCGTGATGTGGAAACGGCCAAGGCCTACTTTCCCAATGCGCAGCTTATGGAACTGCAGACTGCCGACAACAGGCACGTCGCCATCGTCACCGGCGCTGGTGCGCGCGAATTCAATGCCGTCATCCGCGCGGAACGTGAAATGCAGAGCCTGAATCAGCAGTCGCAGTACCTTGCAGAGCAGAAGAAAGAGATGCAGCAGTCGATGGGGCTCCATACGGAAACGGCCATCTCCGGCGGCCGGGAAGCTGCCGCGCCTACTGCAGCCGTGGACGTGCCTGCTAGCGCTAAAATTCACAAGCACGAATTGGCGTAATTATTTTTCATGGTTTTTTATTGCGGAGCGCGAGCGGGGGCGAAACGCCCCCCATTTCTTTAATTATGCCAATTATGCCTACTTGTAAATTAAACGCCAAGCAGCAAACGGCGGGGATCTTCCACCGCTTCCTTGATCTTGACGAGGAAGGTCACGGATTCGCGGCCGTCGATGATGCGGTGATCGTAGGACACAGCCACATACATCATCGGGCGGATGACCACCTGGCCCTTGACGGCCACGGGGCGGTCTTCGGTCTTGTGCATGCCCAGAATCGCGGACTGCGGCGGGTTGATGATGGGGGTGGACATCAGTGAGCCATAGACGCCGCCATTGCTCACCGTGAAGGTGCCGCCCATCATGTCAGCCATGGCGAGCGTGCCGTCCTTGGCCTTCTGCGCGAGGCGTGCGATCTCACCTTCGATCTGCGCGAGGCTGAGCTGGTCGGCATTGCGCACTACAGGCACAACAAGCCCGTTAGCGCCGCCAACGGCTACGCCGATATCGTAGTAATTCTTGTAAACGATCTCGTCGCCTTCGATGGAAGCGTTCACTTCCGGCACTTCCTTCAGCGCCGCTACGGCGGCTTTCACGAAGAAGCCCATGAACCCGAGGCGGATGCCGTGTTTCTTCTCGAACGCGTCCTTATATTCGTTGCGCAGCGCCATCACGTTGCTCATGTCGATTTCATTGAACGTGGTGAGTATGGCAGCGGTATTCTGGGAGTCCTTCAGGCGCTTGGCGATGGTCTGGCGCAGCTTGGTCATCTTCACGCGTTCTTCACGCGCGCCGTTATTAACCGGTGCGGCGGGCGCAGGGGAGCTGTGTGCGAGCACGTCGCCCTTGGTGGCGCGGCCATCCTTGCCGGTGCCCGCTACATTAGCGAGATTGATATTGCCTTCTTCCGCGATCTTGCGTGCTGCCGGGCCGCTTTTGTCAGCAGCGGAAGCGGTGGGAGCCGCCGGGGCTGGCGCTGCGGCTTTGGCGGCTGCGGGAGCCGGGGCAGAAGACACGGCCCCTTCTTCAATCTTGCCGATAAGCGCGCCAACTTTAACGGTGCTGCCCTGCGCGGCTTTGATTTCCTTCAGGACGCCGCCAACAGGCGCATTCACTTCGAGCGTAACCTTGTCGGTTTCAAGCTCGGCAATGGGTTCGTCCTGTTTAATGGCATCGCCGGGCTGCTTGAACCACTTGGAAATGGTTGCTTCCGAAACGGATTCGCCCATCGGGGGAACGATAATGTCTTTGAGTGCCATATATTATGCCTTTTTTCTACTATGCTGGCCGTTTTCCGGCGCAAGACTGGTAGTCCCTCTTACGCCGAAGGTTCTGCCGAATCAACAGGTTTTTAACGCCTATTCATTAAGAAAATGCCCGCGTATCAACTTTGCCGCTTCCCATGCGGCGTCGGGCAGGGGGGTGGGCTTCCAGCCAAGGCTGATCTGCGAGGTATGCGATTTGGCGTGTCCGCGTGAGAACAGCGCGTTGCGGAAATAGGTGAGTTTCTCCGATTTCATGTGCGGCGGCACGAACACATAGATGGGCTTGCCGCTGGCGCAGGCCTCTGAGCACATGGAGATGGAGTCGCCCGTCACTATTACCGCGTCGGCAAGTGCGAGGAAGGCGATATAAGGGTTATCGGTGCCCGGCTTCCAGCGGTAGAAGATATTGGGAACGGTAATGAGCTTCTGTATGGTATTGCAGCCTTCCTCGCCCGTGCGCGGGCTTGAGGTGATAAGCAGCGAGCCGCCGAGGCGCTCCGCTTCCGAGGAGGCGTAAGCCGCCAGCGTCTTGAAATCTTCCGGCGTGTATTTTCCCGCCTTGGCCGATCCGCCTACCACCACGGCGATGTGGGGGCGTGGCAGGCGTTCCACATGGCGTGTCCAGCGCTTGGCTTCCTCCGCCATGCGCTGCGGCGTGATGGCGTGCGGTGCGCCCAGCGTATATTGCATATTCTGCGCTTCACGTTTGTGCATGTCATGCTCGGGCGCGAGGATGAGGTCGAACAATTGCGGCGACATATCCGGCCACATGCAATGCACGAGGCGCGTTTCCGGCGAGCGTGAACGTATGTGCAGCGCGATCGGCGCGGTGCGCCTTCCGGCGGAAACCACCAGTGAAGGATAAGGGGGCTGCAGCGCTTTTTTTGTTTCTTCCGTGGCATGCCACATGCGCGCGCCCAGCACGGAGTTGGGCAGCTTTGTCAGCATGTTGTAACGCACATGCTTATGCTCCACCGGCCAGCCGAGGCGTTCGGCCACGCCGATCACCTGCGAACGGTTGCCCGCGCGGTCATCCAGCAATGCCCAGGTGGTTGGATAGTTGGTCAGGCTCACATTGTCCCCTTTAACGACGAGAGCAGATACATAGTACAGGTAATGCGGCGATGTCCATACGTAGTGGATAACTTTTATAGTGGATATATTTATACATCGTGGTTAGGTTGTACTCATGGAATAAATCACACTTTTTCTTTGTAAATATATAGACATAGTTACGTTATGATACCTTTAGCGAATCACGTCCTTGAACTCATCGGCAACACCCCCCTTGTAAAAGTGCACAGGATTAACACGGGCAAATGCGAACTTTACCTGAAACTGGAAAGCCACAACCCGGCCGGTTCGATTAAAGACCGTATCGCGCTGTCCATGATCGAGGCGGCGGAGAAAGAAGGCAGGCTCAAGCCCGGCGGCACGCTGGTGGAAGCGACCGCAGGCAATACCGGACTGGGGCTGGCGCTGGTGGCAAGCCAGAAGGGCTATCGTCTCATCATCGTAATGCCGGACAAAATGAGCCAGGAGAAAGTCTATCACCTCAAGGCGCTGGGTGCCGAGGTGCGCATGACGCGCTCGGACGTGAATAAAGGCCATCCCGAATATTATCAGGACATGGCGCAGAGCGTCGCGAAAGAACTGGGCGCGTTCTACGTGAACCAGTTCGAAAACCCTGCCAATCCCGCCACGCATTACCGCACCACGGGCCCTGAAATCTGGGAGCAGATGCAGCACAAGGTGGATGCTGTGGTGTGCGGCGTCGGCTCCGGGGGCACCATTACCGGCCTCGGGCGGTATTTTAAAGAGGTTTCACCGGATACAGAGATGATCCTTGCCGATCCCAAAGGCTCCATACTCGCGCCGCTGGTCAATGAAGGCGTGCATATCGAACCCGGAAGCTGGCTGGTGGAAGGCATCGGGGAAGATTTTATCCCGAAGAACTGCGAACTGGAACTCATCACGAAAGGCTACACGATCACGGATGAAGAGAGCATCGGCATGGCGCGTGAAGTGCTGCAGAAGGAAGGCATCATCTGCGGGTCGTCGTCCGGCACGCTCATTGCTGCGGCGCTGCGTTACTGCCGCGAGCAGAAAACGCCCAGACGCGTGGTGACTATCGTCTGCGACAGCGGCAATAAATACCTCTCCAAGATCTTCAACCAGTACTGGCTGGACGATCACGGCCTTGTGCATCGCGAAGAGCGCAATGACCTGCGCGACCTCATCTCGCGCCCGCACACGCAGAAGAACGCCATTACCGTGCGCGCGTCCAACACGCTGGCCGAGGCCTATCGCAAGATGAAGATGTATGACGTATCGCAACTGCCCGTGATGGACAGGAGCGACAAGCTCATCGGCATTGTAAGCGAAACGGACATACTGCTTGCCGTCACCGCCAACGTGAAAGGCTTCACCATTTCCGTATCCGACGCGATGTCGCGCAACCTTGTTACGCTGGATGTGAGCAAGCCGGTGGAAGCGCTGCTGCCGATATTTGAGAAAAGCATGGTGGCGATCGTGATGGATAAAGAGGAGTTCCTCGGGCTCATCACGCCGATCGACCTGTTACAGTATCTGCGTAAACGAGTGGGGCATGCATGAAAAAGAACGGCTGGAAATTCGAGACGCGTTCCATTCACGCCGGGCAATATCCCGACCCTGCCACGGGCGCGGTGATAACGCCGATTTATGCCACGTCCACCTTTAAGCAGGAAGCGCCTGCCGTGCATAAGGGGTTTGATTATGGCCGCAGCCACAACCCCACGCGCTTCGCCTATGAACGCGTGGTGGCCGACCTTGAAGGCGGCAGCGCGGCGTATGCGTTCGCTTCCGGCATGGCGGCGGCTTCGGCGGTGCTGGAGCTGCTGGAGGCTGGATCGCATGTGGTGGCGGTGGATGACCTTTACGGCGGCACGTTCCGCCTGTTCCAGCGTGTGCGTACCCATTCGGCGCATCTGGAATTCTCCTATGTGGATTTCACCAATCCTGAAGCGGTGGAAGCGGCGATTAAGCCCAATACCCGCATGCTGTGGGTGGAAACGCCGACCAATCCGCTGCTCAAGCTCATCGACCTTGAAGCCATCGCCAAGATTGCGCGCAAGCATAAACTCATTGCGGTTGCGGATAACACCTTCGCCACGCCTTACATCCAGCGCCCGCTGGAATATGGCTTCGATGTGGTGGTGCATTCCGCCACCAAATACCTTGCCGGGCATTCGGATGTTATCGGCGGCATCGCAGTGGCAGGCACCAAGGAGCTTGCTGACCGTATCGGGTTCCTGCAGAACGCCACGGGCGGCATTGCCGGGCCGTTCGACAGCTTTCTCGCCCATCGCGGCGTGAAAACGCTGGGCCTGCGTGTGGAGCGCCATTCCTCCAACGCGCTGGCCATTGCAAAATGGCTGGAGAAACACCCAAAGGTGGAGAAAGTGCTTTACCCCGGTCTTGCCAGCCACAAGCAGCATGGGCTTGCCAAGCGCCAGATGAAGCTCTTCGGCGGCATGATATCGGTGGTGCTGAAGGGCGGCACGCAGGCCGCGCATGATGTGCTCACGCGTTGCGAAGTATTCACTCTGGCGGAGAGTCTGGGCGGGGTGGAAAGCCTCATCGAACACCCGGCCAGCATGACGCATGCCACCATTCCCGCCGAACAGCGCGCGCGCGTGGGCATCGTGGACGGGCTGATCCGTTTGTCAGTCGGCATCGAAAACGTGGAAGACCAGATAGCGGATCTGGAAGCAGCGCTGGGGTAATGTAGAGCGTTTCTGCTCTGGGCTCAGGACTCATGACTTTCCCTCTGTTTAGTCCCATTTTCTCCTGAAAAATGGTGGAACCGACGAGATTCGAACTCATGACCCCCTGATTAGGAATCAGGTGCTCTATCCAGCTGAGCTACGGCTCCACGCCCGTAACTACTAACGACAGTACAGTGTGAGTGCAAGGCTCGTGTTTGGAGGGAGCTCAATTCGCAGTGAATAAAATACGTTGTACCGGAAAAAAGCTGGCTAAATAGAAAAGCCCCACGGCCTGATGTTGCCGTGGAGCTTTTTCTAAGGGAAACTATGCCGCTGCCGGAATCGTGCCGTTGGGCGTGATCTGATCCACCGCCGCAGGCAAATGCTGTGCGATCACGGATGCGATCTGATCGGCAGGGATGCCAAATTTTGCAGCAAGGTTCTTCACCATGTCGGAACCGAGCACCTGGCTGATCTGGTCTGTGCTGACAGCCTGATTCGCCCCCGTGCCGACCCAGGACTGCACTATGCCGCCCAGCCCGTTTTGCTGAAATTTCTCGACCAGTCCCTGCACACCGCCCTGTTGCTCAATCACATGGCTGATCGCCGATGTAACGCCAGCACCTACCAGTCCGCCTAATACGCCATCAAGAATGCTCATATATCCTCCTTAGTTTAAGTTAATCATGTTATGGATTTGCTTACTTTTCTGCCAGCATGGTGCGATGAATAATGCCGCCCAGAAGTCCGCCCAGAAGCGGCGCCAGCCAGAACAGCCACAATTGCCCGAGTGCCCAGCCGCCTACAAACAAAGCCTGCCCCGTCGAGCGGGCGGGATTGACCGAGGTATTGGTGACCGGAATGGAAATCAGATGGATGAGCGTCAACGCCAGGCCGATGGCGATAGGCGCAAACCCGGCCGCTGCGCGTTTTTCCGTTACGCCGAGAATGATCAGCAGAAAGAATGCCGTAAGCACGATTTCGATCAGCAGTCCGGAGAAAAGAGAATAACCGCCCGGAGAATGTTCCCCGAATCCGTTGGCGGCGAAACCATTCGAGAGGGAGAACCCTGCGTTACCGGAGGCAACCGAGTACAAAATGCCCGCTGCCGCAACCGCCCCGATCACTTGTGCAATAATGTAGGGAAGCAGTTCGTTCTTGGAAAAACGTCCCGCCGCAGCCAGCCCGAGCGAAACCGCAGGATTGAAATGTCCGCCGGAGACAGGGCCGAATGCATAAGCCCCGGTAAGCACGGTAAGCCCGAACGCCAGTGATACCCCCAGAAACCCGATGCCAAGCTGCGGATACGCGGCAGCCAGCACGGCGCTGCCGCAACCACCGAAGACCAGCCAGAATGTGCCTAAAAACTCTGCCAGCAATTTACGGTTCATGATAATTTCTCCGTTAATAAATAAATGAAAATGTTGAAAAATTTATGCATATTTTCAGTATGCAGATTGACGCTACACTTAGACGTTATATTTTGTAATTGCAACTGTCTGCAATGACATGTGGCCTGCAAGATAGGACGCATTAAAACCAGTCCCCGCCGCTTGCGGCGTGGAGGAGCCGAAGGCGACGACCCCTTTAGAGGGGGTAAGCGTTAGCGCAGGGGGATGTCTTCATCCCCCTTACACTTAATACCCCGCTGCTAGCGGCGGGGTTGTTTATTACGTTGCACCGGGAATAACCATGACATGCCAGATGACTGCCGGGGCGCGTTATTAATGTATTGATATGTAAATAAGTTGTTTTTACCTTTTTTAAGCAGGATTTAATGCTTTTGGGGTATGATGCAGGCATGAATGAACTTTCGGACTTTTACAAAGACATCTCCACCGAGCGCCAGCTGGCGGACGAGCCGCCGCCCGCGCTGCGCATCGACGATTATCAGGCCGACCTGAAGTCGCAGAAGAATCAGGCGCAGGGCATCATCTATCTTGGCGAGAAGCAGCAGGAGTTGAAAGCAGAGCTTGGCGTAGTCGATAAGATGCTCAAGGACGTGGCCAACGGCCTCACCGGCGCGCTGAACAACCTCATCCAGAAATTCTCCAGCAATAATTTCGGCGTCTGTTCCTTTAAAATGCCTCCGAACCGCGTGGGCAGGGACGGCGGGCTGCTCGACGAATTCGGTAACACGATCGAACAGTACGGCATCAAGGAGATCGCCAGCGAAGCGCAACGCAAGCGCCTGCGGAAGGATTTCGAGATTGCCATGATGTACCTGCCGCATATCCGCATGCAGGAGATGCGCAGCGCCGACAGGAAAGACCTGTTCCTTGTTACCGGCATCAATTCCAGCGAGTTTAACGCCGTGGTGAAGGCGCACCGCGAGAAGGAAAGGCTGACGCAGGAGATCGCGCTGCTGGGTAAGGAAAAAGATGGCGTCATGCAGAATATGGGCCTCAGCACCGGCCTGCAGGTGACCTCCGACGGCACAAAAACGCCGGATGCCTCCGTCACGACACCAGCGGTTGCGGCTCGCGATAATTATCGCGCCCATTAATTTTTTCTTTTACAAAACAATTGTTAATACATATTACTGCGATAGTGAACTATTTCTATTTACATTATTTGTGAAGCGGAGTAGAACTATTCCACTATGAGCCAGAATATCACCATACCCCCCAGCTGTCCGCATGCGAATGAAGAGGCGCCGCTAAAGCATCGCCTTATCCACCTGCTGTGGACGATCGGCCCGGCTTTCACGCGCTGGGCGGAATCGCACATGCATGAGCCCGACCTCACGCCGCAGCGTGTGCGCGTGCTCCTGCACCTGAAGCAATACGGCTCTTCCAAAATGAGCGACCTGCGCGACGCGCTGGGCGTTACCGCCACCAACGTCACTGCGCTGGTGGACGCGCTGGAGAAAGACAGGATGGTGCAGCGCCAGCCGCATCCCACCGACCGCCGTGGCACTATTATAGAGATCACGGAATATGCGCATCAGCGCCTCACGGAGAGCTGCGGTGAATTCAAGGATCGCGTGTCCGAGCTGTTCAGCGACTTCAGCGACGCGGATCAGGAACAGTTCGCGCAGCACTTTCGCGCATGTACATGGCGCTCGTGCAGCGCGGCGTACTGGAAATGCCAACCTATCCCAACCTCCACCCCACCCCCCACAAGACTGCCACCCAAAAGCAAGAAGAAACCGCATGAAAAAGCTACTGCTCACTTCCACTGCAGCCATGCTGCTGGCGTCCTGCGCCGTTGGTCCGGATTTTAAGGAACCCGCCACTCCTGAAGTGAAAAGCCTTGTAGAAGGCGCATTCCCTGAAATGACGGCATCCGCCGACAATAAGAGCGGTGCCGCGCAGAAGTTCATGCAGGGCAAGCCCGTGCAGGCAGACTGGTGGAAGCTGTTCGGTTCCGAGCCGCTTAACCAGCTGATGGAGCAGGCGCTTGCTAACAATCCTGACCTGAAAGCGGCAAGGGCGTCGCTCACGCAGGCGCAGGAGCAATATTACGCAGGGATCGGCGCGCTGCTGCCTTCTGTCGATGCCAGCTATTCTCCTTTACGCCAGCGCACATCGTCTGCCACGTCCCAGACCGGTTCGGGCAGCGTGTTCAACCTGCATAACGCCTCTGTAAACGTCTCTTACGCGGTTGACCTTTTCGGCGCGACGCGCCGGGGTGTGGAAGGGCTTGACGCGCAGGTGGAAGCGCAGCGCTTCGAAATGGAAGCGGCTTACCTTACGCTCACCGCCAACGTGGCTACAGCCGCCATTCAGGAAGCATCGCTGCGCGAGCAGATCGAAGAAACGAAAGATATCATCGCGATCCAGAGCGAGCAGCTCAAGCTGATCGAAAAGCAGTTCAATTTCGGCGCTATCCCCAAGACCGCATTGCTGGAACAGCAGGCGCTGGTTGCACAAACAGAAACCACCCTGCCGCCGCTTGAAAAGCAGCTGGCGCAGCAACGCAACCTGCTGGCGGTGCTGGCGGGCGGCTTCCCCGGTGACGGCGTGGCGCACATGTTTGATCTCACTTCGCTCAAGCTGCCGGAAGAACTGCCGGTGAGCCTGCCGTCTGACCTTGTGGAACAGCGCCCCGATATCCGCGCATGGCAGGCGCTCATGCAGGCCGCCAATGCCGAAGTGGGCATTGCAACCGCCGCCATGTTGCCGCGTATCACGCTTTCGGGCGGTTATGGCGGAAGCGCGTCTTCCTTTAATAATGTGTTCACGCCGGACACGCTGGCGTGGAGCCTCGGCGCCAATATCCTGCAGCCCCTGTTCAGGGGCGGCGAACTGCTGCATACCAAGCGCGCCAAGGTGGCTGCGTATGAAAAAGCCGAAGCGCAGTATCGCAGCACCGTGCTGGGGGCCTTCCGCAATGTGGCTGACGTGCTGCGCGCGTTGCAATATGACGCTGACGCGCTGGCCTCGCAGGTGAGGGCGGAACGCGCGGCGGCGGACAGTTTCACGCTGACCGACAGCCAGTATAAGGCGGGTGCTATCGCTTACACCCAGTTGCTCGATACCCAGCGCGCGTGGCAGCAGGCGCGCATAGGCCTCGTGCAGGCGCAGGCCGCGCGTTATGCCGACACCGTGGCGCTTTTCCAGGCGCTTGGCGGCGGCTGGTGGAACCGTGGCGCAGGTGAGTTGACACAGCAACCGGCACCGCAGGCTGCTCCCGTTGTACCGCAGGCGGGCGAGCCTGCCAGGCCCGCAGCAGGAAACCCTGCGCTTCCCCCTGTGACCGACGCAGTCACCCCCGTCACACTTAAAAGCCCCACCGCCCCAAGGAAACCGGAGCAATAATAATGAAAAAAAGAATGTTCACCATGATACTGCTGGTACTGGCAGTGGTCGCCCTGATTGCGTTTTTCAAATACCGCGATATTAAAGCGCAGATGGCTGCCGGTGCCGCCATGGCAACCGTTCCGTTCGTGGTGTCCACTATGGACGTCACCGCCACCGACTGGAGCGAGTACAAGCAGGCCGTGGGCACGATCCGGGCTGAAAAAGGCGTGGATATCACCAGCGAAGTGGCCGGTATCATTGAAAAGATCGAGTTTGCCTCCGGTCAGGACGTGAAAGAGGGTGACCTGCTCATCAAGCTGCGTTCCGCTGACGATGAAGCGCGTCTGCAGACCATGGAAGCCAATGCGAAGCTGGCTGAAGCGAATCAGGCGCGTAACCGCAAGCAGATGACCGTGCAGGCCATCAGCCAGGCGGAACTCGACAGCACCATCGCCGCGCTCAGCGTAGCCAAAGCTTCGGTGAATGAGCAGAAAGCGCTTATCGATAAGAAGCATATCCGTGCGCCGTTCTCCGGCAAGCTGGGTATCCGCGCAGTGGATATCGGCCAGTTCATGAATGCAGGCACGGCGATCGTGACCTTGCAGAACCTTGAATCCGTTTATCTGGATTTCACCATTCCGCAGCAGGACATGAACAGCGTCAGGGTTGGCCAGAAGATATCGCTCAATGCGGACGCGTATCCCGGACGTCATTTCGAAGGCGAGATCACTACCGTTAACCCCAAGGTGGAAATGAACACGCGCAACATTTATGTGCGCGCGACGGTCGCCAATGCCGATCACGCGCTGCTGCCGGGCATGTTCGCCAATGCCCAGATCACGGTCAGCGATCCGCGCAAGCTGATCACCGTTGCGCAGACCGCGATCACCTATAATCCTTACGGCACCAGTGTCTATGTAGTGGATGAAAAGAAGGAAGAGGGCGCACAGAAGCCCCAGCTTATCGCCCGTCAGGTGCTGGTGAAAACCGGCCAGACCCGTGGCGACCAGGTGGCCGTAACCGAAGGCCTCAAGGAAGGCGACAAGGTGGTAGTGGCGGGGCAGGTGAAGATACGCCCGGGCGCGCTGCTGGAGATCAACAACGACCTCCTGCCCAAGAATGACAACAATCCCATCCCAGAGGATAAATAATAGATATGCAGTTCACTGACATATTTATCCGCAGGCCGGTGCTGGCCAGCGTAGTGAGCCTGATGATCCTCGTGCTGGGGTTGCGCGCTATCTTCGGCATGCCGGTACTGCAGTATCCGCGTACGGAGAACGCCATTGTCACCGTGTCCACCGTGTATTATGGCGCCGACCCGGATGTGATAGCGGGCTTTATCACCACGCCGATGGAAAACGCGGTTTCGCAGGTCAACGGCATCGACTACATGACCTCGACCAGCCAGAACAGCGTGAGCACCATTAAAGCGTATCTGCGCCTGAACTACGACCCCAACAAGGCGCTGACCGAGATCAACACCAAGATCAGCTCCGTGCTTAACCAGCTGCCGCCGCAGGCGCAGCAGCCCTCGATCAATATCGAGATCGGCCAGACGGTCGCTTCCATGTATATCGGCTTCAGCAGCGACAAGATGGAAGCCAACTCCATCACCGACTACCTTATCCGCGTAGTGCAGCCGCGCGTGCAGGCGGTGGAAGGCGTGCAGCTTGCTGAACTTATCGGCAACAAGAACTTCGCGCTGCGTGCGTGGCTCGATCCGCAGAAACTCGCCGCCTATAACCTTACCGCTGCCGACGTAAGCGCGGCGCTGGCGCGCAACAACTATATCTCCGGCATCGGCAATACCAAGGGCCAGATGGTGCAGGTGAACCTGACCGCGTCCACCAGCGTGCATTCACTGGAAGAGTTCAAGAGCCTTGCGATCAAGCAGGACAAGGGCGCTATCGTGCGGCTGCAGGACGTGGCCAACGTGACGCTGGGTTCGGAAGATTATGAAACGGAAGTGAGCTTCGACGGCCAGAAGGCCATATATATCGGCATTAAAGTGGCGCCCAGCGCCAACCTGCTGGACGTGATCGGCCGCGTGCGCGCTATCTTTCCCGACATGAAGAAGCAGCTACCCGAAGGCCTTACCTCCGAGATCGTGTATGACGCCACCAAGTTCGTCAACAGTTCCATCGACGAGGTAATCCGTACCTTGTTCGAGGCTTTGGTGATCGTGGCGTTCGTGGTGTTCGCGTTCCTCGGCTCGCCGCGCTCGGTATTCATCCCGCTTATCGCCATTCCACTGTCTTTGATCGGCGCGTTTGTCGTCATGCTCATGCTCGGCTTTTCCATCAACCTGCTGACGCTGCTGGCGCTCGTGCTTGCCATCGGCCTTGTGGTGGACGACGCGATCATCGTGGTGGAGAACGTCAACCGCCATCTGGAAGAAGGCATGGCGCCGACCGATGCTGCCATTCTTGCCGCGCGCGAACTGCTCGGGCCGATCATCGCCATGACGATCGTACTCATCGCGGTATACATTCCGCTTGGCTTCCAGGATGGCCTGACGGGTGCGCTCTTTACCGAATTCGCTTTCACGCTGGTGGGCGCGGTTACCATTTCCGCCGTGGTGGCGCTCACGCTTTCGCCGGTGCTCTGCGCCAAGATGCTGCAGCCCCATCATGAAGCGCAAACCACATGGGAAGGCAGGATGGTGGCCAGGATCGACCGCTACTTCCAGAAACTGCAGGGCAGCTATCACCGCCTGCTGCATAACAGCCTCAATTACCGCCTGGTGACATATGTATTCTCGATACTGGTTTTCTTAAGCATTTTCGGCCTTATCATGACGGCCAAGACCGAGCTGGCGCCGCAGGAAGATCTTGGCATCGTGGCGGGCATCGCGTATGCGCAGCCCAATTCCACGCTGGAGCAGCGCCAGATATTCTCGCGCGAAGTATACAAAAGCGTCACCAGCTTCCCCGAGACCGAGCATGTGTTCCAGCTCGACGTTCCGGGTGTGAACATGGTGGGCGCGGTATTCAGCCCGTGGGACGAGCGCACGCGCACGTCCAACCAGTTGCAGCCGTTATTCCAGATGGCCTTCAACAAGATCGCCGGCTTTAACATGGTGGCCTTCCAGTTCGCGCCGCTGCCGGGCAGCGACGGCCTGCCGGTGCAGTTCGTCATCAAGACCACGCAGGGGTTCGACCAGCTTGGCGAAGTGTCCGACGAGTTCATGCAGCAGGCGATGAAAGAGGGCATCTTCATGTTCCTCGATTCCGACCTCAAGATCGACCTGCCGCAGGCGCGCGTGGAGATCGACCGCGACAAGACCACGCAGCTCGGCCTTTCCATGGACGACGTGGGCAACGCCATGGCAAGCATGCTCGGCGGCGGCTATGTGAATTATTTCAGCCTTTATGGCCGCTCCTATAAGGTGATACCGCAGGTGCAGCAGCGTTCGCGCCTCAATATCGGCCAGCTGGACGACTATTTCATCCGCACGGCGGAAGGCAACGCGATTCCGCTTTCCACGGTGGCGAAGATTGAAACGCGTACCATTCCGCGTTCGCTCAACCACTTCCAGCAGCAGAATGCCGCCATCATTTCCGGCGTTACCTTCGTGCCGCTGGGCGATGCGCTCAAGAAGCTGGACGATTTGGCCAAACGCATATTGCCGCAGGGCTATACGGTGGATTATGCCGGGCAGTCGCGCCAGCTTATTCAGGAATCAAGCGCGTTCATCTGGACGTTCCTGTTCGCGACCATCATTATCTACCTGACGCTGGCGGCACAGTTCGAGAGTTTCTGGGACCCGGTCATCATCCTGGTATCCGTGCCGATGTCCATTGCGGGCGCGATGATTTTCATCAGCCTCGGTGTCGGTGAAGCAAGTATCAACATCTACACCAAGGTGGGCATCGTGACGCTGATGGGCCTTGTGAGTAAGCACGGCATTCTCATGGTGGAATTCGCCAACCGGTTGCAGGAAGAAGGTGCCAGCAAGCGCGACGCTATCGAACAGGCCTGCGGTATCCGCCTGCGTCCCATTCTCATGACCACGGCGGCGATGGTGCTGGGCGTATTGCCGCTGATCCTTGCCAGCGGTGCGGGCGCGGTATCGCGCTTCAACATGGGGCTGGTCATCAGCACCGGCCTGACCATCGGCACGCTGTTCACCTTGTTCGTGGTTCCGGCCTTCTACATGCTGCTGGGGGCTGATCACCATAAACATAATGCACAGCCTCCGGCTGCGCATTAGGCTCCTTGTTTGTGGGGGGAAACGCTTTCCCCTCTCGGCTCTGCCGATTCACCCCTTGCGAGGTCGTCGCGATAAAGCTCCTCCGCGTATACGGCAATGCCTATTGCTCCACAACCGCTTGCTTTGCAACTGGGATTCCCCTGCGCAAATCCCGGGATTGCCCAGTAAGCGTGAAAATCTCTATTCCAGTGCATGGCGATAGGCGTGGAGGAGCGAAGCGACGACCCCGCAGGGGTGAATTCGTGGAACGAAGAGGGGGCAGCGTGCCCCCTAATGATAAAAATACAAAAACCTACGGTTTTTGTATAATCACCGCCGACCAGCCCAGCCCGTCGAACTCCTGGTAGCCAAGGGTTTTGGCATAGGCTACCAGCGTACCGTCATCTTCCACATAAGCGCCCTTTTTATTGTTTGCCTTGAGGGAGAAGGGAGCCAGCAGGCCTTTACCGTCGGAAGCGGCTATCACGCGGCTGCGCGCATCCAGCAGCAATACGCGCGAACGTTTCCATTCATCCTGCGTAAGGGTGGGTTCATCCTGCACGATGCAGCGGGACTGTTCACCCCAGTCGAAAAAGACGCCAAGCACTCCAAGCACTTTGCCGGTGAGTTCGCCGTCCTTGCGCACGGCGGTGGAATAGGCCGCTACCGGCACGCCCTGATGCAGCGTGTCATTATAAATTTCGTCGGCCACGTATTCGTCACCGCGCTGGGTGTTCATGGCGCCCTTGAACCAGTAATGCGAGGAAACATCGGCGCCTACCGCCATGGGGAATTTGTCGGGGCGTGAGATCGCCACCACCTTACCGTTAGGGTCTACCAGCAGCAGGTTGAGGTACACCGAATAGAAACGGTTGATCAACGCCATGCGCTTGGTGACATGTTCAAGTTTTTCCGGCGCTACGCCGTCCAGTCCGTTATAGAGCGACTCGTCGGTTGCCCACCAGCGCACGTCGGCTGTGCGTTCATAAAGGTTGCGCACGATAAGCTGCACCAGCGTCTGCGCCATTTCCGAGAGGCGGGAGGATTCTTTTTCCTTGAACTGTTCGGCTAGCTGGTCGGTCTGTGCGCTGATCTTTTTCATGACCGTGGCGCGGAATTCCTTGGAGTTGCTGGCGGCCTGCTTGGCGAGCTGCTTTACTTCCGATGCGACCACTGCGAAGCCTTTGCCGTACTCGCCTGCGCGGGCGGCTTCGATCGTGGCGTTGAGCGCCAGCAGGTTAGTGTGGTTGGCGATCACCTCATTGGCGGACGCGAAGCGCTGCACTTCGTCCTGAATGGTGCCGATGATGGTCGTGATGTCCTGCTGAGCTGTCATAGTCGTTCCGATGTCCCTGTTTTTCCTTTACCCACCCCTTGTGTAGCACAAAAGGGGTGGGTATGTGAACTGATTGCGGTTAATTCGCAATCAATGCAGCCTTAATGCAACATTTCTCCATGCTGCGTGCGGTCAAGGCCCGTCTGTTCATCTATATAGGACAGGCGAAGGCCCATGACGAGGTTGATGATCTTGAGGATGATGTAGCTGACGATGGCGCAGTAGATAACTGCCACGCCCACGCCTACTATCTGCGCGTAGAACTGGTTGATGTTGCCTTCGAGCGCGCCCTTTACGCCGCCGATGGACTCCATGGCGAAGATGCCGGTGAGCAGCGCGCCGACAATGCCGCCGATGCAGTGCACGCCGAAAACATCAAGCGTGTCGTCGACGTTGAACCTGAACTTCAGCTGCGTGCCGAGATAGCACAGAACGCCTGCCGCGATGCCGATATAGAACGCGCCCTGCACGCCTACAAAACCCGAAGCCGGGGTGATGGCCACAAGGCCTGCCACGGCGCCGGAGATGAGGCCCAGAACCGTCGGTTTCTTCACCGTCATCCATTCAACCGCCATCCATGCCAGCGCAGCCGTGGCGGAAGCGATATGGGTCACCAGCATGGCCATGCCCGCGCGGTCGCCGGAAGCGGCGGCGGAACCGGCGTTGAATCCGAACCAGCCCACCCAGAGCAGCGATGCGCCGGTGAGGCTCAGGCCGATATTGTAAGGGGGAGTGTTCTTGCGGCGTTTGTCGAAATCATGCCCCTTGCCCATCACAATGGCGGCCATGAGCCCCGCTATACCCGCATTGATATGCACAACGGTGCCGCCTGCGTAATCCAGCGTGGTGCCAAAGCCAAAGAGGCCCGCATAGTCTGTGAGGCCGGTGCCGCCAAGTATGCCGCCCGGGCCCCATACCCAGTGGGCAACGGGGATGTAAACAAAGGTGAACCACAGCGCCATGAACACCAGCATCGAGGTGAATTTGATGCGGTTTGCCACAGAGCCAAGAATCAGCGCGCAGGTGATGGCGGCGAAGGTAAGCTGGAACGTCACGAATACGGATTCGGGGATCGTGCCGGAGAGCGAGGTGAGTTCAAGCCCTTCCAGCATGATGCGCGCGGTGCCGCCAAGGTAAGGCGTGCCTTCGGTAAAGACATAGCTGTAACCATAGGCTACCCATAATACGCTGATAAGGCAGCAGGTGGCAAAGCTCTGCGCGAGCGTGCCAAGCACGCATTCCTTGCTGACCATGCCACCATAAAACAGCGCAAGGCCGGGAATGAGCATCATCAGCACCAGTACGGTGGAGATAAGCATCCACGCCGTGTCGCCGGAATTGAGGGTGGGGGTGTCTGCCATTGCCAGCTGAGGCATTAACAGTAGCGTTGCCGCCATCGCCAGCATAGCGGCAACGGCAGGAAATTGAGGACGTTTCATGAAAATACTCCCTGTTACGAAATTCTGAAAACTGTCCTGCAACAATGAAGGTATCTTTTTTCATGTACCCTTTTGAGGCAGCACTATCATGGCATGCCAGAGCTGTCAAAGGTGAATAGGCATTAATGTTAATAAGTTATGGCGTAAGCGCCGCTGCTTGATTATATAGTTTTCCGATGGAACGGTTTCGCATTTTCGCGCTCATGTTGTTTGCCATTGCGGCCCTGCTGGCCCTGCCGCAGCGGGCGCAGGCATTCCAGTCGTATTTCATCAACAGGGAAGTGCAATCCGACAATATTTCGATGTTCACCAAATGGACCGATGTGCTGGCGCGTTACGATGAAAAAGCTAAAAGCTTCGAGGATGCCTGCGACGGGCACCAGTATAGTACCTGCAAACTGCGCGGCTGGCAGCAGTCGCTGGAGAAACTGCGGGGCAGGCCGCTGAAAGAGCAGATCGACGGCGTGAACCGGCTGGTGAATTCCTATCCTTACATTGAGGACATCGTTAACTGGGGCATAACCGATTACTGGGAAACACCCTATGAATTCCAGGAGCGCAACGGCGACTGCGAGGACTACGCTTTCGCCAAGTTCGTCTCGCTCCGGGCGCTGGGCGTGCCCAACGATAAATTACGCATGGAGATCGTGCAGGACCTCAACCTCGGCGGGGTGATACACGCCATCCTCATCGTGTTCGTAGATGATAAGGTCTATGTGCTCGACAATCAGATCAAGCAGGTGATGCTGGCGGTAGATATCTATCACTATAAACCCATCTATTCCATTAACGAGAAGCACTGGTGGCGTCACATCATGATCGAATAGACCTCTGTCTAAACTCTACTGCGACGGGCAATCCGCTTGTCGCTGCCGTGCTCAAAACTCACGTACTTACTTGTACGCTCAAGTTTTTCCGCTCGGCAGCTTCGCGCACTTGCCTGCGTCGCAACGAGTTTTGACAGAGGTCTAATGACGTCTTCCATTTCCGGTTGAAACGCTATAAATTGCAGCCTTAGGAGTATGAGATTATGAACACCGCATCCACCACTTCCACACTGGCGCAGTTGCCTGCGCGCACCATTACCACCAAGGGGCTTGTAGGGCTGGTGGCGCTGGTGGCGCTTGCGGGCCTTTGGCTGGTGAAAAGCTACGGCAGCGCCGAAGAAGAGCGCGAGATGCTGCGCTGGCAGAATAAACTGGGCCTTATAGCCGACAGCCGCGCAGCCGATGTGGACGGCTGGCTGGACAGGCATTTCAAGGAACTGGCGGGCGTTGCCGCGAATCCATCCTTGCAGCTTTACCTCACCGCGCTCATGAACACCAGGGGCGGGCAGGACGGCGGCATGCCCCCCGGCCTCATGGAAGAACCGGCGCAGGCCGTGTTCCTGCGTAACCTGCTGGTGATGACCGCCGACCGCATGCGTTTTACGGCGCGCCAGTCCAGCGAACTGGAAACGGTGAAGGCCAATGTAGGGCGCACTTCCGGCGTGGGGCTTGGCATCGTGGACAATAACGGCAAGATGATCGTCAGCACGCAGGGGCTGGGCGCACCGGACGCGGCTTTGAGTGAAAAACTCGCCCAATCCCCTAAAGGCAGGCAGGCGCTTATCGACGTGTTCTATACTGAAAAGGGTGAGCCGAGGATGGGCTTTATCCTGCCGATCTATCCCATACAGGGCGACAACACGCCGGAACAGCAGATCGGCTGGCTGTTCGGCATAAAAGTGGTGGACGAAGAACTGTTCCGCCTGCTGGCGCAGCCGGGCGTTAATGAAAAGACGCTGGAAGCCGTGCTGGTTCGCAAGGAAGAGGAAAACGTCGCCTATCTTAGCCCGGTTGCAGGCACGGCAGCCGCAAAGGCTGCAACAAAGCTTGCGCTCAGCACGCCGGAACTGGATGCGGCCTATGCGCTGGCCAGCCCCGGCAAGTTCGCGCTCAAGCGTAATGCGCAGTCCAGCCTCGTGCTGATGACCAGCCGTGCGCTGGTGAACGCGCCATGGGTTCTGATGCTGCATATCGACCGCGACCAGGCGCTTGCCGACAGCGATAACTGGCGCGACAGCATGAAGTTCACTATGCTATTCGCGCTGGTGGCGCTTATCTGCAGTATCGTAGCCGCGTGGTGGTATGGGTCCTCGCGCCGCGCCACGTTGCTGGCCAGGCAGACGGCGATACTGGCGGCGCATTCCATGTCGCAGGAGAAATTGCTGCGTCTGGTGAGCGACAACCAGCCCGAGCCAATCTTTATTGCCGACAACAGGCAACTGGTGCGTTTTGCCAATGAGAAGGCTGCCAGGCGCTATAACCTCACCACCGGTGAGATGCTGGGCAAATCGCTGGCCAGCCTCATGGGGCCGGAACTCGCCAAGGCGTATTCGCAGGCGAATGACTCCACGCTGAAGGAGGGCCGGGTCTATACCCGCGTGCACCGCATCGGCGTAGGCATTGAAGCGCGCACGCTCAGTTCCATCCATGTGCCGCTGGAGCATATTCCCGTGGAAGGGCTGGCTACCCCCACGCCCGGCGTGCTGGTGGTGGATCAGGACATTACTGAAGTGGTCACCGAGCGTGAGCGCCGCGAGCGCACGCTGCATCAGCTTATCAACACGCTGGTGAAACTGGTGGACGCACGCGACCCGTATTCCGCCAATCACTCGCAGGCCGTGTCGCTCACCGCGCGTGACGTGGCGCAGGGGCTGGGTCTTTCGCCGGTGCTGGTGGAGACTGCGCGCATCGCGGGCAAGATCATGAATATCGGCAAAGTGGTGGTATCCGCAGAGATCCTCACCAGTAAAAAATCGCTGGAGAAAGACGAGTTGCAGGCTGTGCGCGACGGCCTTAACCGCAGCGTGGCACTGCTGCAGGGCATAGAGTTCGACGGTCCCGTAGTCAACACGTTGCGCCAGTGTGCCGAAAAAGTGGACGGTTCCGGCCCGCTGGGGCTTAAGGGTGAAGACATACTCATTACCGCGAGGATCATCGTGGCTGCCAACAGTTTCGTGGGTATGATCAGCCCGCGCTCCTACCGCGATGCGCTGAGCGTGGAACTGGCTACCGGTAACCTGCTGCAGAACGTGGATACGCAGTTCGACCGTAAAGTGGTGGTGGCGCTTATTAATTTCGTGGAGAACAAGAAAGGCCGCGAGATTTTGCTCGGACTGGTCAGCAAAAAAGCTGCCTAGGCGAAAAGCTTTGCCCCGCCCCTTGATCTTGATGATATTCTCCTGCTTTCTCAGGATGGTATCAACAAAACTCAATCACGGCTTGACATATGGGCACTGCCTCCATACATTCCGCAAAATTCCGAGGTTCCCGCATTGTCCAGCGCTACTAAAAACCCTCTGCCTTCATCCCTGAACGCAGCCTTATTGCTTGCGGACGGAACGGTATTTAAAGGACAGGGCATCGGTGCCGCCACCACCGTATTCGGAGAGATCTGCTTCAATACCACGATGAGCGGCTATCAGGAAGTGCTGACCGACCCCTCCTATAACGGTCAGGTCATCACCTTTACCTTCCCGCATATCGGCAATGTCGGCTGTAACCCGCAAGATAATGAAAGCGGCAGCGCCGATGGGGAAAGCGTTTCCCCCAATAACCATCTTGGCGCTTCAGGCTTGATCATCCGGGAGACTGTCACCACGCCCTCCAGTTTCCGCTCCGGCGAGCATCTGGACGCATGGCTTATCGGGCGCGGCATCGCAGGTATCAGCGGCGTGGATACGCGCGCGCTCACCCGCCATATCCGCAAAAACGGCGCGCAGAATGTGGCGATAGTGAGTGCTCAGAGTTCGGAGTTCGGAGTTCAGTTAAGGGAAGCGTATGAACAACTGCAAAAACATCCCTCATTAAAGGGACTGGATTTAGCAAGCAAAGTCAGTACTAAAAAAATCTATGAGTGGAATGAACCTCTTTGGGCACTGGACTCCGAACTCCGAACTCCGAACTCTAAAAACTACCATGTCGTGGCTGTCGATTACGGTATCAAGCATAACATCCTGCGCTGCCTTGTGAGTTCCGGCTGCAAGGTGACCGTAGTGCCTGCCAATACGCCTGCCGCTGAAATCCTTAAGTTAAAGCCGCAGGGTATATTCCTCTCTAACGGCCCCGGCGATCCGGCGGCTACTGGTGTTATCGCGCTGCCCATCATTAGAGAGCTCATCGCGTCCGGACTGCCGATTTTCGGCATCTGCCTTGGTCACCAGTTGCTTGGGCTGGCGTTCGGCGGAGCCACGGAAAAGATGAAGCAGGGGCATCGCGGCGCGAATCATCCTGTGAAAGATCTGCGCACTGGCAAGGTGGAGATCACCAGCCAGAATCACGGTTTCGTGGTGAGCGAAAAACTGTCTGCCGATGTGGAAGTGACGCACCGCTCGCTGTTCGACGGCACCATTCAGGGGCTGCGCCATAAGAGCAAACCCATTTTCTGCGTGCAGGGCCACCCTGAAGCATCGCCGGGGCCGCATGACAGTTTCTACCTGTTCGGGCAGTTCGTGGAGATGATGAAAAAAAGAGTTCAGAGTTCAGAGTCCGGAGTTCAGTCAAAAAAAGCTGGAGGCAGGAATGGTTGATAAAGTCCAAAGTTACCGCGACCTGCAAGTTTGGCAAAAAGCGCGTGTATTGGTGAAGGAAGTTTACACCGTTTCGCAAGGCTTTCCGAAAGAAGAGCTTTATGGTCTTACATCACAAATTCGCCGCGCAAGCGTTTCCATACCTTCCAATATTGCGCAGGGAAGCTCGAAAGGGTCTACGCGAGAGTTTTTAAGATTTCTTAGTATGGCCTATGGATCGTTATCCGAAGTTGAAACTCAGTTATATCTTGCATGTGATTTGCAGTATTTTTCTGAACAGAAATTAGAAATGCTTATGAACATGACTGCGGAATTAGGACGAATGTTGAATGGCCTTGATCGTTCATTGCATGCGCGTCTGCATCCCACCGAACTCCGAACTCTGAACTCCGAACTCTCTCATGCCTAAACGCACAGACATCAAATCCATCCTCATCATCGGCGCGGGGCCCATCATCATCGGGCAGGCCTGCGAATTCGATTATTCCGGCGCGCAAGCCTGCAAAACGCTGAAGAACGAGGGTTATCGCGTCATCCTCGTCAATTCCAATCCGGCGACCATCATGACCGATCCCGGTCTTGCGGATGCTACCTATATCGAACCGATCACGCCGGAATTCGTCGCCAAGATCATCGAAAAAGAACGTCCCGACGCGCTGCTGCCAACGATGGGCGGGCAGACCGCGCTCAACTGCGCCAAGGCGCTGGCTGAAAACGGCACGCTTGCGAAATACAAAGTGGAGATGATCGGCGCGAAGCTCGATTCCATCAACAAGGCCGAGAACCGCCAGCTCTTTAACGAGGCGATGGCGCGCATCGGGCTTGAAGTGGCCAAGAACGCCGTGGTGCACACGCTGGAAGAAGCGCGCGCCATCCTGCCGAAAGTTGGTTTGCCTGCCATTATCCGTCCCTCTTTCACGCTGGGCGGCACGGGTGGCGGCATTGCCTATAACAAGGAAGAATTCGAGCGCATCGTGGCTTCCGGCCTTGATGCATCGCCCACCACCGAAGTGCTGATCGACGAATCGTTGCTTGGGTGGAAAGAATATGAGATGGAAGTGGTACGCGACAAGGCGGACAACTGCATCATCATCTGCTCTATCGAGAATGTGGACCCGATGGGCGTGCATACGGGGGACTCCATCACCGTGGCTCCCGCGCTCACGCTTACCGATAAAGAATACCAGATCATGCGCGACGCTTCCATTGCCGTGCTGCGCGAGATCGGCGTGGATACGGGCGGTTCCAACGTGCAGTTCGCGGTGAATCCCGCCAATGGCCGCATGGTGGTGATCGAAATGAACCCGCGTGTATCGCGTTCCTCGGCGCTGGCGTCCAAAGCCACGGGGTTTCCCATCGCCAAAGTGGCGGCCAAGCTTGCTGTGGGCTATACGCTGGATGAAATCCTCAATGACGTGACCAAGGCGACGCCTGCATCGTTCGAGCCGACCATTGATTATGTGGTAACGAAAATTCCGCGCTTCACGTTTGAAAAATTCCCCGGCACCGAGCCCACGCTCACCACCGCGATGAAATCAGTCGGGGAAGTGATGGCGATTGGTCGCTGCTTCAAGGAGTCGATGCAGAAGGCGCTGCGTTCCATGGAAACCGGCCTGACCGGATTTAACGACCAGCCGGGCGATGCGGAAACGCTGCGCTCGCAGATGTCGCTGCCCACGCCGCACCGCCTCTTGCAGATCGCGCAAGGTTTGAGGCTTGGCATCACGCGCGAAGAAATTTTTGCTATCACCAGATTTGACCCATGGTTCATCGAGCAGATCGACGAGATCGTGCAGGTGGAACAGGCGGTGGCAAGTGGCAAGTGGCAAGTGGCACATGAAGAAAACCTGCGTGCACTGAAGCGCATGGGCTTTTCGGATGCACGGCTGGCGCAGCTTGCAGGCAAACAGCCCGCCGATATTGCTGCGCTGCGTCAAAAACATAATGTGCTGCCCGTTTATAAACGCGTTGATACATGTGCTGCGGAATTTGAATCGCCGACCCCGTATATGTATTCGACATATGAGAACATTGTTTTGGGGGGCACGCTGCCCCCATCTGCGGGGTCGTCGCAGAGTGCTCCTCCGGGGTTGCATGCACCAACCCAGTGCGAAGCAGAACCAAGCGACCGCAGGAAAATCATGATCCTCGGCGGTGGCCCAAACCGCATCGGGCAGGGTATTGAGTTCGATTATTGCTGTGTGCATGCCGCCTACGCGCTGCGCGAAGCGGGTTATGAGACCATCATGGTCAACTGCAACCCGGAAACGGTTTCCACGGACTATGACACGTCCGACCGTCTGTATTTCGAGCCGCTGACCGCTGAGGACGTTATCGCCATCGCGCGCAAGGAACAGGAGAACGGCACGCTGGTAGGCGTGATCGTGCAGTTCGGCGGGCAGACGCCGCTGAAACTCGCACATGCGTTGGAATCCGCCGGTATTCCCATTATCGGCACCTCGCCCGATTCCATCGACCTTGCCGAAGACCGTGAGCGTTTCCAGCAATTGCTGCATAAGCTCAAACTTCGCCAGCCGGACAATTCCATCTGCCATAACACCGAAGAAGTGATGCAGACGGCGGAGAAAATCGGTTATCCGGTCGTGGTGCGCCCGTCTTATGTGCTGGGTGGCCGCGCCATGGCCATCATCCATGAAGCCCCTGCGCTCAAGCAATATATGCAGGATATCCGCCAGTCTTTCGGCGACGGCCCCATCCTTATCGACAGCTATCTTCGTGACGCCATTGAAGTGGACGTGGACGCGCTGGCCGACGGCAAGGACGTCCATGTTGCGGGCATCATGGAGCATATCGAGGAAGCGGGCATCCATTCGGGTGACTCCGCCTGCTCGCTGCCCGCCTACTCGCTGCCAAAAGCCATCATCGACGAGATACACAAGCAGACCGTGGCGCTGGCCACCGCGCTGGGTGTGGTTGGCCTGATGAACGTGCAGTTCGCGGTGAAGGACGATGTTATCTACATCCTCGAAGTGAACCCGCGCGCCTCGCGCACCGTGCCGTTCGTGGCGAAATCCACCGGCGTGCAGGTTGCAAAAATGGCCGCACGCATTATGGCGGGCGAGAAGCTTAAAGACCTGCCTTACAAGGGCAGGGCCACCAAACATGTGGCGGTGAAAGAGGCTGTGTTCCCGTTTGCGCGTTTCCCCGGCGTGGATATCATCCTCGGCCCGGAAATGAAATCCACCGGCGAGACGATGGGCATCGATACCGATTTTGCGCGTGCTTTCGCCAAGGCGCATCTGGGTGCCGGCGGCACCATACCCACCAGTGGCCGCGCGTTCGTGTCGGTGAAGGAATCCGACAAAGTGCATATCGTGGACTCAGTGAAGCTGCTGCTTTCCATTGGCTATGACGTGATCGCCACGCGCGGCACGGCGCTTTATTTGCAGGAAAAAGGACTCAATGTAAGCGTGGTCAACAAGGTGCGCGAAGGCCGTCCGCATATCGTGGACATGATGAAGGACGGGCATATCCAGCTGGTCATCAACACGACCGAGGGCGCCAAATCCATCGCCGATTCGTTCAGCATCCGCCGCACGGCGCTGCTGGGCAAGATCACGCATTCCACTACGCTTTCAGGATCGAAAGCGCTGGTGCAGGCGATTGCCGCCATGAAGCAGGGCAAGGGGCTCGAAGTGCGCTCCCTGCAGGACTACTTTGCGGCATAGATGTAACACCTCTGGTGTCTATTGACATTTTTTATAACTATCTGTTGTTTTGTCTGTAAAAATTCCCTACTATATGTAGTGGTCTACACGGATTACACAGGTTTATGCAGGAAAATGTGAAGACGGTATGGAGAGAGCGGCTATATGCCTCAGCGTCGGCTGTGGCGCTTGGCTGCCTTCTGCCTGTAAGCGGTAACGCAGGGGCGATAGACATCGTTTCCGGCCAGTCCATTGACCCGGCTATCGCCAGCATCCCGAGGATTTCAGCGCCCGCAAGATGGGCTACGTATGCGCCGGAACCCAAAGTGCAAACGCAGCTTGTGGCGCTTGCCGTGCCTGTACCGGCGATGGCGCCCGCGCCGTTGCCGAACAAGGCGACGCTGGTTGCTGTAAAACCCAAACATCATCCAAGCCCGCTGGAGCTTGCGTGGTCAAGCCCCAGTCCCAGCCCGAAGCCCTCCTTCGTTGAGGAGGCGTCTGCCAAATCCGGGACTGTCAGAGACGTGCATGAGAAACATGCGTCCAAGCCTAAGAAGAAGGCCGTAAAAACTGCTGCCAAGGATAAAAAGCATAAAGTGAAAGTTGCGGGTAGCGGTAAGAAATCGCATGTACTGTTACCCAAGATTGCCGCTACCCCCAAAAAAGGGCCTACGCCGCTGGAAGTGATCGCTGAATGGCACAGGCATGATGTCGCCAAGCTGAAAAAAATCGCCAACCTGCGTATTGAACAGCCGCAGTTGCAGCCGGAAGCCGAACTGGCTGACGCAAGGGAAGCCGGTGCGCCTGCCGTTTTGCCGCAGGCCGTCGCCAGCGAAGCGAAGGTTGCGGTGCAAACCCCGCCGCAGCTTCTGCCGCCAGCTGAACCCAGCGTAAAGACAGATATTGCCGAGGTGAGTCTGGAAAAACTGTTTGTGCCCATGGACGCGCTGACCGAAGCCGTATCCAACCAGAAGCTCTGGGATGATTTCGATAATAGCCTTCGCATAGCAAAGGTCGACGATGTTGCGGATAGCGAGAAGATAGCGCTTGTATCGCCTGAAACAGAGGAAGCAACACCGGTAGTGCACACCGAACTCTTGCCGGAGCACGTGGCTGCCCCCGTACAGCACGTGGTAAAAAGCGAGCCGCCGGAAAAACCAAAGCCGCCTGAGAAGGTGGTTGCGGTCATTAAAGAAATCAAGCCTTCCGGCGTCACCATTACACAGGCCAGCCTGATACAGGCCTCGCAGGAAACAGCCATGCCGCTGCCCACGGTGGTGGAAGAGTCCGCCGGGACAGCGCAGCAGACGATAACGGCTATAGTAACAGAGAAAGAAGTGAAGACTGCGACCTCCCCGCTTGCGATCACGTTTTCGCCGGGGCTCTGGCAGGATTTTGATAAAACGGGTGAGCCTGCTGAAGTTGCTGTTGCCAAGTCTGCAGTGCCTGCGGCCACTTTTGAACCCGGCACGCTGGAGCCAGCGGCGGGCGGTGAACCCATTTCACTGATGCCGCCTTCTGCGCCCAGGGAAGCCACGGACGTTAAACAGGACCTGCCCATTCTTAAAGCGCTGCCTTCCGTTCCCGAAGAGGAAGAAATCACTGCAAAAAAAATTGACGCAATTGATCCGGTAGCCACGCCCGTCAAGAAAAGCAAAGTTTCCGTTGCCGAGGCCAAGGCGGAGCTTTCGGCAGAGTCCAGGGCGATACTTGATTCGCTGCCCCCGCAATTGCGCACCGGCACCGCACCGAAGAAAAACGTTAAGCTTGACCGTTCCAATAAAGCGGGAAGCGGTGAAGACGCCGTGAAGAAACATGAAGCTTACGGGATGAAGATCTCGGTCAAGCGGCCTAAAGTGGATGTATTTCGCATGCTGGAATCTGCCTACAATTCGCTGATCGCAGGCGATCAGCAATATGCCATCACGCTCTATAAGGAAGTGCTCGACGAAGAACCTGACAATACGCTGGCGCTGTTCGGCCTTGCCACTACCTATCACCGCGCAGGCCAGACCACGCTTGCACGCCCGTTTTATGCCAGGCTGCTTGAGATCGATCCGCATAATGTGGAAGGGCTGAACAATTTCCTCGTGCTGCTGGCAGACGAAGCCCCCGATGCTGCGTTGCAGGAGCTTGAGAAGCTCCGGCACAGCCATCCGAACTTCAGTCCGGTTCTGGCGCAGATGGCCCTTATTCATGAACGCCGCGGCGAATATAACCTTGCCGCGCAGAAGCTGGCGCAGGCGAATTCCATATCACCTGAAAATCTTAAATATCAATATAATATGGCAATAGTGCTCGACAAGATGAAGGATTGGCCGGAAGCCTCGAGATGGTATCAGCGCCTGCTGACCGCCAGCGAAAGGGGTGAGAAAATTCCCGGAAATCCTCAGGAAATTCAGCAAAGATTAACTTTTATACGGTCTAATACAAGCAATGTTAACTAAGGGGGACACCCCTGATAGCTTGGGGGCCTTATGGAAATCACCGATCTGCTGTTTGCCTCGCAGAAAAACGGAGCATCGGATCTTCATTTGTCCGTAGGAACCCCTCCTATATTACGCGTAAATGGCGACATACTGCCGCTGAAGGCTGATCCGCTCACGGCAGATGACGTGCGCGGAATGGTTTATTCCGTGATGACTGAGCAACAACGCAGCGACTACGAGCGTGACCTTGAAACCGACTTTGCCATCTCCTTCAGCGACAAAATGCGTTTCCGCGTCAATGCGTTCACCACGCTTTCAGGCCCGGCAGCGGTACTGCGTACCATTCCCACCAAGATACTGACGCTGGAAGAGCTGAACGCACCTGAGGTGCTTACCAGGCTTACGGAACTGCATAAGGGGCTTATCCTTGTTACCGGGCCCACCGGCAGCGGCAAATCCACCACGCTGGCTGCGATGGTCAATCATATCAACGTGAACATGAACAAACATATCCTCACCATTGAGGATCCGGTGGAGTTCGTGCACAAATCACAGAAATCACTGGTCAACCAGCGTGAAGTGGGCGAAAGCACCAAGTCTTTCGCGCGCGCGTTGCGCAGCGCGCTGCGTGAAGATCCTGACGTGATCCTGGTTGGCGAGTTGCGCGACCTTGAAACCATCCAGCTGGCTATGACGGCGGCGGAAACGGGGCATCTTGTGATGGGCACGCTGCACACCAATTCGGCACCCAAGACGATTGACCGTATCGTGGACGTATTCCCCGCCAGCGACAAGGAAATGGTGCGCTCGATGCTTTCCGTATCGCTGGAAGCCATCATCACGCAGGCGCTGGTGAAGCGCGCGGACGGGCATGGACGCATTGCGGTGCATGAGATATTGCTGGGCACCAGCGCTATCCGTAACCTGATACGCGAGAACAAGATCCCGCAGATACAGTCGATGATGCAGATCGGCAGCAAAATAGGCATGCGCACGATGAGGGACGCGACCTATGCGCTGCTCAATGACGGTGCTATTTCGCCTGAGACCGCAAGGGTGCTTCTGGCATCGGGTTCCAGCGAGAGCGATATATCATCTGAAGATGCATCCAGTAAACGCAGCGCGGTTTCTGCCGGTGGCGGCGGCATGCAGAGCAAATTCGGCGGCGGGAGTTTCTGATGGACAATGCCAATACCGTACTCACGCCGCGTCCCAATCTCGATCCGCTGCTGGATTGCCTGATAACGCTGCACGGCTCCGACCTTTACCTGACCGTGGGCATCCCCCCCAGTGTGCGTGTGGCAGACCGTATCGTAACGCTCAGGGATACGCCCATCAGCGATGACGATATCAACACGCTGGTGAGCGAAGCGCTGACGCCAGACCAGATGCAGGAATTCCAGGCGACGATGGAAGCCAATCTCTCGCTGCTGTGGACGGACTCCGCGCGCTTCCGTATCAACGTGTTCCGCCAGCAGCAGCATTGCGGCATGGTCATCAGGCGCATTCAGTACGAGATCCCCACGCTGGAGCAACTGGGCCTGCCGAAGGTCTACAGCGAACTGGTGATGGAGAATCGCGGGCTCATACTGGTGGTGGGCGCGACCGGCGCCGGTAAATCCTCTACGCTGGCAGCGATGATAGGCCATCGCAATACCAACGGCATCGGCCATATCGTAACGGTGGAAGACCCTATTGAATTCGTGCACAAGCACAAAGGCTGCATCATCACCCAGCGCGACGTGGGCGTGGATACGTTCTCCTTCAGCATGGCGCTGAAGAACACGCTGCGCCAGAGGCCGGACGTGGTGCTGATCGGTGAGATCAGGGACCGCGAAACACTGGAGCATGCGCTGCATTTCTCGGAAACCGGGCATTTATGCGTGTCCACGCTGCATGCGGGCAGTGTGTCGCAGGCGCTGGAGCGCATTATCAATTTCTTCCCGACCGAAAAGCATCAGCAGTTGCTTTATAACCTGTCGCAGAACATCAAGGCCATCATGTGCCAGCGTCTTGTGCTGAATTTCGACAATACCCGCACGCCTGCGGTGGAGGTCATGCTCAATCGCGGCCTTATCCGCACCCTGATACAGGAAGGCAAGATCAAGGACATCACCGATATCATCGCGCGCAACCGCAATGAAGGCATGCAGACGATGGACCAGGCGCTGTACCAGCTTTACGTCGATAAGGTGATCTCGGAAGAGGTGGCGGTGGCGGAGTCGGAAAACCCCACCAACCTTCGCCTGCAGATACGCCAGAACCAGCCGAACAAGCTTGGCAACATATCGTTCTCCGTGCGTGACAGGAACGGCTTCTAAGCAGGCTTCACCAGCGTTACGGTAGATGTGGCGGGGTCTACATCGAGCCAGACCTCTTTGTGCTCGGCGAGCAGTTGCCTGATACGGGCGATAAAGCCATTGCCCAGTCCCGTGATGCAGGGAACGTTGTGTTCGCGCGCTATCGCGCAGGCATGGCAGAGCGCGCCGCCATTGCCATAGAGTACCGCCACGCCTTTGGTAAACAGTTCGGTTGTCTCTGGCCTTGCGAGGGGAAACACCAGCACGGCAGGGTGCGGCACGCTGGACGCAGAGGCATAATCCTTCGGGGTGGCAATGAGCACGGCGCGGCCCGTGGCGCGTGCGCCTGCAATTCCTGCGCCTTTCCATGACGTGGCATTTAACGCCTGTTCCTGCTGCGCGGCTGAAATTTCCGGAGGAGAGTTCCAGAAAAAATCCGGTCCCGCGTCATGCAGGGCGTCCGGCTGGCTATCAGGAAACAAAGTTGTCCATGCGTGCCTCAGCCCGTTACGCAGCGACTGCAATTGCTGTATCTGCAGCACGGCCTGACGCTGGGTGGTGGGCAAGGCCTGGGGGTTGGCCAGCCACCCAGCCATCTGTTGCGATGTGTGTCTGGGCAGCCGCATGGTGACGGAGAGAAGCGCCAGCCCCAGCGCTGTGCTTTGCGCGATCTGCAGGATAAGCTCTGCCGGAGGTTTCCATGTTTTTTCGCTATGTTTCAGGGTGAACTGCGCGATGTTCCACTGCGCGCGTATCAGCGCCCATACCCTGAACGGATTGCGGCGCGTTTTGTAGGTAAAGCTCTGGGCGAAGGGCATGGGGCGCATGGCACCGTTGCTGATAGCGCGCACGGTTTCGTTCCAGTTGATATAAGGCGCATTGCCTACCCATTTTATCATCGGCACAGGGGTTTTTGGGGCTTTCAACCCCAGAAGGTCAAGCGCTATCCTCCAGGCGGAGTTCTTGGCGGACATGTCGAACAATGCTTCAAAACGCTGGCGGGCATTGTCGTCCATGCGTGCCGGAAGCGAGCTGTCTTTGGCGAAGCGTACCCAGAGCGTATCCATATTATTCTGCGGCTGCGCCATAGGCCCTGATAAGGTAAGGGGTGGTTATGTAGAGTATCCGGCCAGAGTACAGGGGATAAGACGTGCCCTCCTCAACGCTGAATCGCCTGGTTTCTTCGCCGGTCAGGGCGTTGCGGATGGTGACCACGCCTTCATTGGTCACGGCGGCGACCTGCAGGATGCTGCCCTGTATAAGCGTTGCGTCGGAAAGGAAGGCATTCCCGGCTTTTGCCTCCCATACCACATGGCCGTCCTGCGTATCCAGCGCGACCATGCTGCCGTTAGCAAGCGTATAGACCAGAAGGTTGGAATCAGCGATCATCAGGCCTTCGGGCAATGCCAGCGCGGAGAGTTTTGTGGTCCATAGGACCTTGCCTTGCGGCGTAATGCAATGCGCCCAGCCTGCGTCGTTTGCGCGCGTCACGCCCACCTGTCCTATTGCCGTGGCAAGGCAGAGATTTCCGCCTGCGTCCACCCGCATGCTGCCCATGGGGTTGCCGGGCAGCGGGGTGCTGCCAAGCATTTTTCCTGTATCCGGGTCCAGTTCAAAGAACGCGGAACCGTCATGCTCTTCGGTAAGCTTTGCGGCTACGAACAGCCTGCCGCTATGATAGGCGGGGGTGATGTCGATATGGCCGACGGGGCTATGCCACAGGCTTTGGCCGCTGGAGCTGTCGATGGCCCAGATGCCTGTTTCACCAGCGCTTACAAAAAGGCGGCCTTTGGCGGTATCGGCCACCACGGAGGATTCTATATGGCTCCTGAATTTGCGTTCCCAGACGGGGTTGCCTTCGGGCAGGCTAAGCGCGCTCAGCACGGAAGCGGGGGAAGCATGATGACCTTCACCCACATAAGCGCGTGTACCGTCTGCAACGGGAGCGGGGAATATCTGTTCACGCTTGTGCAGGGTCCATAGATGAAGGCCATCGGCTGCCGAGTATGCATCCAGCGTGCCCTGATAGGTGCCCACCAGCAGCATATTATTCAGCATTACAGGTTTGCCGATAAGCTGGTGGGGAACTGCTGCGCTCCATAACAGGGAAAAAGCGCCGGTAGGCGCGGGCGGTGTGATCGTGCCGATGGGGGCAATGGCCTGCAGGCGTGAAAGCTCTGTTGCCGTTACCATGGAAGACCCTTCTTCCCTGCCGGGTGTGTATATTATCCTCTGCGCCACCAGATATCCGGCAGCGCTGAAGGATGCGAGGGTGATGCCGATAGTGATGAGGCGCGCGCGCTTGCTCGACCATACGGAACGTTTGAGGAACTGCACGCCGCCTGCCGTCATGCCCACGGCGGCAAGCAGCCACGGGATGAATTCGGCGAGAGGGAGCAATACGGGGAAGATGAAGAAGGTCGACTGGTACCGTTGGTGCAGCGGCCTTTTATCCATAGGGGATCGTATCCGTATCAGGCGGCGATGGATTTCAGGAACGATTTCTCCAGCGTTTCGGACGGGTAGTGCTGTTTGAACTCCGCAGGTTTTCCAACATAGATTAGCTTGCTGCCGCTGATAACGCCGATGCGGTCGCAGATCTCGTCGATGTCGGAAAGAATGTGGGAGCTGAAGAAGATGGTCTTACCCTTGGCCTTGTCTTTGAGCAGCCTTTCCTTGAGCATGATGCGCGCGCGCGGGTCAAGGCCGCTCATCGGCTCGTCAAGGATAAGAAATGGCGCGTCAGCCATGAAAGCGCCCATCAGCCCGAGTTTCTGGCCCATGCCCTTGGAATAGGAACCGACCTTGCGGGTAAGTGCTTCAGGAATGAGATCCACCGCGATCGCTTCTTCCTTCGCTTTCTCGCTGTCGAGCGTTTTACCGAAATAGGAAAGGCACAGGGAGAGATATTCCTCGCCGCGCAGGTAGCGCGACGGCTGGAAGCGTTCCGGCAGGTAGGACACGTTGCGGCGCGCGGAGGCCCTGGTGGAGGGTTCTGCGAACAGCAGGGCTTCGCCTTCGTCCGCACGGGAGAGGTCGAGGATAATCTTGATAAGGGTGGTCTTGCCCACGCCGTTGAGGCCGATCAGGCCGAATATCTCACCGGTATTGAGCGAAAGGGAAACGTTGTTGAGTACTAGGTTCTCCCCGTAATTCTTGACGATGCCGGTGCAGGAAAGGGGGGCAGAGGCGGACATGAATTTTACTCCTGGCGTTCAGCGGTTTAATCTCGACGGCACAGAACCGTTTACCGGTGCTGACAGAGGTGCGGCAGTCGCAGGTTCTGCTGTTGCCCCGGTTGCAGCAGGGTCAGGTGGTATCGTCTGCTTTACCATGCCCTCAAACACGGCCAGCAGGCTCGGTACGAAGGTCTGATTGGGGCGCATCTTTACTGTCACCCTGGAGTCCCCAATGTCAAGCACTTCCGGCGTTGCGATTTTGCGGTTGTTGAGCACTTTATTAAGCGCGGTCATGGAAGCAGGCTTCCAGATAAGCCTTATATGCGAACGGTCAATGGCAGCTACGTAGAGAACGTTGGAAGGCGCGTTGATGGCATTGGTAATTTTCTTGCCGTTTAGCCATATGGACCAGTTGGAGGGGGAATAATACATGATCGAGCCAAGGTAGATATTGGGCAGCACCTGCGGCACTTCCTTGGCTTTGTCCTCGCCCTTGAATTTCAGCGATTCCAGAAGGCCCGTCAGGTCGTCCACGGTTTCGGCATTGCTCACGGCCTTACTGGTCGGGTCGGCGGCTTTATCGTAGAGCTCAAGACCGGGGATGATTAGCGAGAGCATGTCTTTCTCGGTGAACATGAGGCTCAATCCTTCATCCAGCTTTATCGGGTGTTCCAGCAGCTCAACGGGCGGAGAAAATTCCGGTACGGAAAGAATCTGGGGCGGGGTGATCTGTATTGTGCGCGTCACTTCCCTGGGGGCTTCTTTCTGTGGTATCGGTTCAACTGCCGGTGCGGTGACAGGAGCGGACGGTATTTCCATAAGGGGAGCAGCAGGCACTGGCGCCATATTCTGCACGGCAGCGGGCGGCTGAGCCGGATTGCTGGCTTCGGCGGGCAGGGAAGGCAACGGTGCAGGTTCTGCCGACGGCGCGGATACGTCTGGTGTCTGCGTTGTGGCAACTGGCGCTGGCGGTGGCGGGGTGGTGCCCGCTGAGGGCAGGTCCATCAACGACGCGGAGGGCGCTTCAGTCGCTGGCGTCACGGTCTGTGCCTGCGTGGCGGGCAGGTATAATGCCAGCGACAATGCGCCGAGCGCAAAGGCATGCTTCAGAGAACGCATATCAGTTCTGTTTGGCATTGGCGGCCTTATCCTTTGCTTCTTCACGTACGCCTATCCAGTCAAATACAATCTCGGCGGTGACCACAGGCGTGATACGGTGATTGCTTAGTTCCATCAGTATGTTGCGTGAAAGATCGGTTGTGCGCGTGATGCTTACGGTCTTGAACGAAACGGCTCCTGGCATTTCCCTCTGTATAGCGGCAATGAACTGCAGTACGGAGTTGTCGGTGACCGCGCCAAAGGCGATTTTCACTTCACTGCGGATCATTTCGCCGGTTTTAAGCGGGAACGTGTCTTTGTTAACGGTATTGAACGGCGGGATAGTGATGGTGACGTTTATCAGATGGTATTTTTTGCGCTGGGCAATGATCCACTTCATTGCCTGCTCGCGGTTAAGTGTCATGCTGTTGCCATGATTCCTGATGAAAGTATCATGCAAGGTCATCTGCTGCTGGCCGCGTTGCATTTCTCGTGTCAGTTCAGACAGCTGCATGCGTGTGGCGCTAAGCTGGCCGTCCTTATTGGTCTGATCCTGCTGCGTTTCCTCTACGAACATTTGTGCGTAAAACACGCCCCCGCCAAGCATCACCAGCCCTATCAGCGCCGTGGCCGCTGTTTTTATAAGGCGCTTGCGGATCATGACATATTTCTTATCCATATCAGTGCCCTCCCATTGCGTTGGGGGGTATGACCGGTGTCGGCGAGGCTATGGGGCCCTTCAACGTGAACTTCACGGTATTGTTCTGCGCCTTGCTTTCGGAACTGGTGATATTGCCGCTCTCATTGATCACGGTCTTGAGTTCTTCCTTCTCCGACAGCATGCCCGGCAGGTCGGAGGTGCTGACCTCATAATCGGGGAAGGTGGCTTTGATGGCGTCCACCAGTTTCTGCGCGTCCGTTACGAATTTCTCACGGTTCTCATTGGGCACGAGATTGCTCTCGAACTCCACGGTTACAAAACGTTTATCTTCATCCTTCGCGTTTACCACCGTGTTGGACAACGTCCATTTATAACTGTTGAGGGTTGTATTGCCGCGGATACCCGTATAGAGCCGCTGAGTGAAGTGCAGCACGTCATAGGACGAGCGGTAGAACGATTTGAAGATATTGGCTACATCGTAATAGCGGTTGATCTGGACGGGCAGGGCATTCTTTTTCTGGTTCAGGTCTGAAAGCTGCGCCCCCACGTCGCGCTGGTTGTTCTCCAGTTCTTTAATGGTTGTCGAGGCGTCGTGCCATTGCATGCCGAGCATGCCTGCCCACCCCAGGATGGCAAGCGTGATCACCGTCGTTACGACCTTGGAGAGGGTGGTATACTTCACCAGCCTGTTGATGCGTGCGGTATAGGTGGTGAAAAGCGGTAAAAGCAGTTTACGCTTTCTGCCGATGTAGCCTGCCAGCACGATATCGCCGAAATGATCTTCAGGTTTTGCTACCTCGTCAAGCTGCAGCAGCGCGGCTGCCTCATGCGGGGTGTAGAAGAAGCACTGACCTTTGCGGATGGTCTTGCTGTCGAATACCTGCTTGATCTCGCCGGAAGCAATGATGGTGGCTGTCAGCGCGCTGATGTCCTGCAGGCCCAGTCGTTTGAGGTATTCGAGCGTGTTGAGCATTTCCTGTTCGATATTTCCCGCGATCACCTCCGGCGTAGGCTCGCCCACCATCTGCGCAAGGCGGGTGAATACCAGCTGGCCATTGCGGAAGACGATCTGCCTGAAGCCGCCTACCTTGTGATGGCTTATCAGCATGTGCCATTCGGTCGGCTTTGTATCGGGGGCGTTCTTGGTTCCCTGTTCTTTTTCGAGGGCGGCCACCAGCGGCTGTGCTTCCAGCGGCACCAGCACGATGCCTTTGAAGGGGTTGGGGCGTTCTACGGCGAACTCCACCCATTGCTGCAGCGGCTGTGAATTAGCCAGCGACACCATGAGATAGTTCCAGTCCTTGCGGCCTTTCTTGTCACGCCCGAAGATAAGGTAGCCTTTGACGTCGTCACTGGCGAAATCCTTGTTAAGCCTGCGGCGCACGATCTTGCCCACGTTGAAGGATGATACCGGCGGCAGCGTCTGCTTCACATAGGACTGGTCCATCATGTCCACCAGTATGGTAACCGGGGCGCCCGGAGCGGAATTCAGCGCATCGTTCAGGGAACGGGTATGTTCCTTTGAGGGGGACTGCGCGAACAGGCGTTTGACCACGTTCCTGCCCTGCATTTGCAGCAAGATGCCGCCTTCATCGCCGATCATGATGATGAAGGCGCTCTTACCACCCTTTGCCTGTTTTCGTGCCGCACCTTTTTTCATCAGACGTTCATCTTGCTGAAAGATTGATACAGAGGCCCGAATACGGCGGCGATAACCCAGAATATCAAAGTACCCATTACGATTGTCAGGGCAGGCTGAATCATACCCACTACACCATCCACGGCATCATTTACTTCACGGTCGTAGAAGAAGTTAACATTTTCCAATGCTTCTGTCATGTTTCCGCTTTCCTCGCCGATCTTGAACATGCGCACCACGAGGTTGGGGAACTGGTTGGAGATACGCATCGAGGCGGTAAGCGAGGTGCCTTCCGACACGCTGCGCGACATTACGTCCACCGATTCCTGCAACACCCTGTTGGCTACCACGTTCTTGGCGGCCTGCAACGACTCAAGGATATCGATGCCGCTGTTGAACAGCACCGCAAAGAAGTGCGTAAAGCGTGCCATGTTCAGCTTGCGGCTGACCGCGCCGAACACAGGCATCTTGAGAATAATTCCGTCTACACGGTAGGCGAAATCGGAAGAGAGGCGGTAGAACACTATCAGTGCGGCGATGATTGCCACCGGAGCGCCAAGAATGATATACCAGTAGTCAACGAAGGCATGCGATGTGGCGATGAGCGCACGGGTATGCAGCGGGATCTCGAAGCCCTGCGCCATGATGAAATCGACCAGCTTTGGCACCACGAAGATCATCAGTACCGAGATAACGCCCGACATGATGAGCAGCAGCGCGATAGGATAACGAATGGCCTTCTTCACTTTGCGGCGCAGGTCGGCGGTCCATTTCAGGTGGTCGGCGATATGCAGGAACGCTTCGGAGAAGTTCCCGGTCTTTTCGCTGGCGCTGATGAGGCCGATGAACACATCATTGAACACACCGGGATAGTGGCTGAGCGCCTTGGAGAGCACTTCGCCGCCTTTGATGTATTCATACACGCCTGTCATCACGTTTTTCAGGCGCATGGAATCCGTGGAGTCACGCACGTCGGCGATGGCTTCCAGCAGCGGCACGCCCGCGCGGCCAAGCTGTTCGAGGTGGAGGCACATGATGATCATGTCCTGCAGCTTGATGCGACCGGAGGTGCGGCCTTTCTTGTCTTTAAGCGTGCGGTAGGTGATGATCTCAAGGCCGATTTGCTTCAGGCGCTCTTCGAGATCCACCTCGTTCTCGGCCATGACGACACCGTTGATGGTGCGTCCCAGGTCATTCATGGCAGAGTAACGGTAAGAAGGCATAGGATATATATACTAAAAAAGTTTGTTTTGCATACGCTTGTTTATAGCCGGTCCGTCATGTCGATTGTGTTGATCAGTTCCTGCATGTCTATCACCCCGTTTATCACCTTATCCACGCCGTCCATCGCCATGGGGATGAAGCCGTTGTCCAGCAGGTATTCCGTCATCACCGCGCGCGACGCATGCGAGGCGATGAGTTCGTCGAAGTTCTGGTCCACACGCATGATCTCGATGATCGCGACCCGGCCTTTATAGCCTTTGCCTTTGCATTTATCGCAGCCCACCGGATCGTAAATGATGAGCGTGCTTTCGTCCTCATGTCCGAGAATGCGTTTTTCCTCGCGGGTCGCTTCCCTCGGTGCGCGGCAGCTGCCGCACAGCTTGCGCGCAAGGCGCTGCGCCATAGTGCATATGAGCGAGCCTGCCAGCAGATGCGCCGGTACGCCGATATCGCCAAGCCTGGGGATGGCGCCGAGCGCGTCGTTGGTGTGCAGGGTGGTGTATACCTGGTGGCCGGTGAGTGCGGCGCGCACGGCCATCAATGCCGTTTCCTCGTCACGCACCTCGCCCACGAAGATGATGTCGGGGTCCTGTCGCATGAGGGATTTGATGCCGTGATGGAAATCCACCGAGCCTTCGCGCACGCTGGTCTGGCGGATGAGCGGCAACTGGTATTCCACCGGATCTTCCAGCGTCATGATGTTGACGTCCATCGAGTTGATATAATTGAGGATGGAGTAGAGCGTGGTGGTTTTACCGCTGCCGGTAGGGCCGGTAACGATGATGATGCCTTCAGGCCGCTTGAGCAGCCTTTTGAGCAGTTTAATATTATGGCTGCTGAAGCCGAGATTCTGTAGCGGCACGAGCGATTTTGTCTTGTCGAGCAGACGCATCACGATGTTTTCGCCGTGCACGGTCGGCTGCGTCGCAACACGGAAGTCCACCTCGCGGCCCAGCGTATTGTAAGAGATTCGGCCGTCCTGCGGGTTGCGCGTTTCGGCGATATTCATGCCCGACATGATCTTGATGCGCACCACGATGGCGTTCCAGTAGTCGCGGTGGAAGCTGCGCACCTGCGTCATCTGGCCGTCGATACGGTAGCGCAGACGCAGGAACGCGCCTTCCGGTTCGAAGTGGATGTCGGATGCGCCGGACTTGATAGCGTCCACCAGCAGCGAGTTCACCAGGCGCACGGTGGGGTTTACATACCCCTCCTGCCTGCCGTCGAGCTTGTTGTTCTCGCGGATGCCCGTCTCGATTTCGCGCAGGATGCCGTCGATCGACATTTCGTACTCGTAATACTGGTCGATAAGCTCCAGTATCTCGGATTCGGTACAGAACATGGGCACAATCTTGGTGCCCTTGGGGAAATTGCGGCGTACCTGGTCGATGGCCAGTACGTTGAACACGTCAGCCATGGCCAGTTCCACCACGCCGTTCTCCAGCGAGATGGGGATAACCTTGTGGCGTGTGGCGAGTTCCTTGGGGATCTGCTTGACCACCGCGATGTCAAGCATCGTCGCTTTGGCGTCGAATTTCTGCGTGCCGGTTGATTCGGCCAGCACTTCGCCCAGTGCCGATTCGGTTACGAAGCCGAGTTCCGTAAGGATGACGCCCAGCAGCTTTTTACTGCGTTTCTGTTCCAGCAGCGCGATCTGCAACTGGTCTTCAGAAATAATGCCCATTTCCAGCAGGCGGTCGCCAATACGCAGGGGTTTCCTGGCGCCAGTGTCAGCAACGCCT
The DNA here is from genome assembly GCA_035906055.1 of Alphaproteobacteria bacterium. GTDB lineage: Bacteria > Pseudomonadota > Alphaproteobacteria > Rickettsiales > JABCZZ01 > JAMIFV01. The sequence continues at coordinate 45,828 of JAMIFV010000040.1, forward strand.
TCAACAGCGGGCATCACAGCAGTGTCTGCCGTAGCGGCAGGCGGCATGGAAGCAGGGGGCTCAGCGGGGATCGTACTCATAAAAATCTATAAATATCAGTATAAAGATTCCTCTACGGTACTCATAGAACGAATAAGTTACGATAAAGTTAATGTTTTGCAAAATAGGCGGGATTTCAGGAAGCCTGCCCGCGCAGGGAAAGCGCAGTGAGGCAGGCATCCACCCATTGCGCGGTGAGTTTTTCCTGCGTGCTGTTTTGCTGCAGGCGCTGCGACAGGAAGGGGAAGGACACGGTGTCCAGGTCCTGATCCTGATTGCGGCAGGAATAGACGTAAGTGATAGCCCCTGTCACCGGGTCTATATGCTGCTGCAGGCACTGGGCGCATATTTCCTTCATCATGCATTGCATGGGCGAGTTGATGCTGCCGATGGCCTGATGCCCGGGGTTCAGGTAGGGCCTGAGCACCGAGTGGCGCGCTTTGGCGACGGCCTGCATCATACGGTCGGAACCGATGGCGATGATATGGTTCACGTCCTGCATGGGCAGCGCAATATCTCCCAGCGCGCCCGCCGCATAGGCGAGCATCGCCTCTACGATATTGCCCTGAAAGGTCTTGTCCGCCGGACGGGAAGGGGCGAGCCTGCCTTCGTCGCAGCACCAGACCACAATGTCCGCCGCGTCCTCGATCTCCTTCACCTTGTAACGGTCGATCTCTTTTTTATAGCCTGCAAAATACAGCACGCGGCTTCCCTGTTCGCGGGCTGCCTTGCCGATGGAGAACAGTACCGCATTGCCCAGCCCCCCGCCTGCCAGCAGCACCGTATCTTTTTTGGCGATGTGCGTTGGCTCTCCGGTCGGGCCCATCAGGATTACAGGTTCGCCGGGCTGCAAGTGGCTGCACAGGTCGGACGAGCCGCCCATTTCCAGGACTATGGTGGAAAGCAGTCCCCTCTCGTTATCCACCGACGCGCCTGTGAGTGCCAATCCCTCCATAGCGAGAGTGGTCTTTATTTCGTGGGGGCTAGCCGCCTCCGCGTGCGGTCCCCGCTCGCTCCCCCGCGTAAATCCCGGAACGCCATTGGGATAGGTTGCTTTCAATGCATTGGCTTCAAAATTCTGCAGACGATAGAACTGCCCGGGTTGGAACATGCGCGCGGCAAGTGGTGCCTTGATCACTACTTCAACAATAGTCGGGGTGAGGCGGTGCACAGCATGCACAGTAGCGCGCAGCTCAGCGTTGATGTTCTGCAAAAACACATCAGTCGTTTCCTGTAGTCTAATATTGCGCTTGGCGAGTATGCGCGAAACGACGGGGTAGCCCTGTTTGGCGCTGCCCATGGCTTTGACCACATTGCCCGCAAAGGACGGATGCAGGTCGCCGAAGAAGCTGAGCGCGCGTCCGTCCGCCTCTTTGGTCATCAGTACATGCGGCACGGCAGGCTTGGCTGACTTTTCGGGTTTTACCGTGTTGCCGTCCTCATCCACGGCGGTGAAATATTTTTCATGCAGCGTGATACCCGTCTGCTCAGAGGCCAGCACGGTGTTGGGGTGTGTGCCCGCTGCGATAAGCACGGCGCGTGCAGGCAATGCAATAGTTGCAGGTTGCAGGTTGCAGGTTGCAATCACGGCCTTGGCATGCCCCCACATATCTGTTTCTACAGATTGTGGTTCCAGGCCTTCAGCGATAAATATTCCTTCTTCCAGCGCTTTTTCCACTTCCTCATGATTGAGGCGGTACGAAGGAGCATCGGTAAGTTTTTTACGGTAGGCCATCGTCACGCCGCCCCAGCTTTTGAGCAGGGCGATGATATCGGGCTCCGGTTTCTTGCGTTCCGCGCGAAGCGCGCGCGCATGGGTTATGAACTCGTCGGCTATCCCTGCTTCTTCCGCGTTCCATGCCTTACGTACCGAAGCTTCGCCTTTCTGCGCGCAGAGGCTTTCATAACGCGTGAGGAATTTTTCCACCTGCACGGGGTAATAGGCCAGCGCTTCGGTAGCGGTGTCGATAGCGGTGAGGCCGCCGCCGATAACCACCACGGGCAGGCGCAGTTGCAGATTGGCGATGGAATCGGCGCGTGCGGCGCCGGTGAGCTGCAATGCCATAAGGAAGTCCGATGCGGTGCGCACGCCGCGCGCGAGGCCGCCGGGCATATCAATAAGTGTGGGTTTGCCCGCGCCCATGCACAATGCGATATGGTCAAAGCCCATATCCCACGCGGTTTGCGTGGTGAGGGTGGAGCCAAAACGCACGCCGCCGATAAGCGCGAATTGCCTGCGCCGCTCCAGCAGCAGGCGGATGACGGTGAGGAAATTCTTATCCCAGCGGACGGTGATACCGTATTCCGCCACGCCGCCAAAGCCCATGCCTGCGCGTTTATCGAGCGACTCGAACAATGCGCAAGCATCACGGATAGGCTCAAATGGCGCGTATGCGCCGCCGGGCAATACGCCGCAAAGCGGGGCGGGCAATGGCTCAATTTTAAGCCCGTCGATACCGACCACGGTATGGCCGTCATTCATCAAGTGATGCGCGAGCGTGTAGCCCGCCGGGCCCATGCCTGCCACCAGCACGCGCTTGCCGGAATCGGGCTTTGGCAGCGGGCGGCGCAGGTCCAGCGGATTCCAGCGTGTGAGCAGCGAATAGATCTCGAAACCATAAGGCAAGGCCAGCACATCGCGCAGCGAGCGCGTTTCGGCCTGTGGGATATTCACCGGTTCCTGTTTCTGGTAGATACAGGATTTCATACAGTCATTGCAGATACGGTGGCCGGTGCCCGCGCACATGGGGTTATCCACTACGATCATGGCCAGCGCTCCCAGCGGCACGCCTTCGCTGCGCAGGAAGTTCATTTCTGATATTTTTTCTTCGAGAGGGCATCCAGCCAATGCGATGCCTTGGCTGTTTTCTTTAAAGGGGGGCACGCTGCCCCCATCCCGGCGTCCGCCGGGACTCCCCTGCGGGGTCGTCGAAGAAGACTCCTCCGCGTTTCCACGAGAGGGTTTTGCGTCTTTCAATCCTGTAGAGCACGAATCGCGGCCCTGATTATGGCAGAAGATGCAGTAATTGGCTTCGTCGAGCGATTTTTCCAGTGAGCCGCCGTCATCGGTCAGCGCGAAACCTTCGCGTGCGCGCTCATGGTGACGGGGAATTTTCAGCATCGTCACGCCGTGCTGAAGCTCGGTATCCAGCGCGATGAGTTTCAGCGGGTCGATCTTGCGCGGTTGCTTGAACAATATGCCGGATGCATGACGTGCGATGCCTGCTTCGGAATACAACGCCCATGCCGCATATTGCGTTGCAGCATTAAGCTGTGACGCATAGGTTTCACTTTTATCCATCCATTTCATCACCGCGCGGGCAAAGCTGAGTTCCAGTGCGTGTACGCCATCATTATTCAATGAGAGCAAAGCCAGCAGTGCGTCGCCGTTAAACATTGCCGTCTCTTCGGGCTTCACGGATTTTGCCGCCTTGCGTTGCACGAACAGGCGCTTGCAGCTATAGAGCGGCGCCAGCGCGAACATGCTTTCCTTGAGCGCCGCTACTTCTGCGCGTATGGCGAACAGCTCACTGATGAAATCTTCCAGTCGTGGCGCAATGTCTATCAGTAACTGCGAGGTATCTTTGGCGGGGAGCGCGTCTGGGGTCGCACGCGCGGTGACAAGGCGGTTATGCAGCGGCGCATCCTGTTCGGCCAAAAGGGTTATGAATGCACTATCCAGCCTTGCCAGCCCGTCACGTGCGTAAAGATCGTCAAAACTGATGCCGAAGCCGAGTTTCATGCGTGGTTAAAACCCATAATTGTCATAAATCGTCTTGAAGCGGCTGTCGCGTGCGAGTCCAACCGGGGTGACGATCGGCTCGTCCATAACCGTTTTCCAGCAGGTCTGCGCGGTTGTGGTTACTTTCTGGCACAGCGGGTGCCCCTTCCAGCGCTTGCTGAAAAGTTCCTGCACCAGCGGATTGTTCACGTACAGGTCGCCGATTCTTTCTACCTTGCCCACTTCAAGATGTTCGCCCGCGAAAGCAAGGAACGGCAGTTCGCTGCAATAAATGGCATCGTCGCTCATATGGAATGCGAAATCATACGGCTTGCCGATATAGGTCAGGGCATTGTTCACTATCGCGTCGCGCTGTTCTGCGTTCAGGCTTTCATAGCGCTTTATGGTCATGCGCTGGCCCCAGCCGCTTTCGACGAACTCCTTGAAGTCGCTTTCAACAACCGTGCGTGCGGCATGGATTACTGTGATGCGCTCACCCTGTTTATGGATGATGCCGACATGGGAATAAAGGCTGCCGGTCGCCAGCATGACGGCGGGTGCCTGACTGGAGGGATGCGTCTGGAATATCAGGTCACCGGACTCCAGCGCGGGAATAGCGCTCATATCCGCCTTGCAATAGGTGATGACGCCTGCCCAGACCACTGGCACGGCGACGATGGCAAGCAATACTATGAATAACCGGCGCAGCAACTTCAGCATAGCTTTCTTCATGTTTACTGGGTGGATCCTGCCCTGTCATATGAAGGCAGGGAGCAAATATTGCAAATAATTAATGCTGGAATGAAATAGGCACAATATCCGGTCTGTATACTCGGGCACAGTTAATTGAAGTCATGCATGTAGCATGCCTCTTAACGTAACACTGATACTCATGGAGATTTTATGAAGAAATTACTCGCATCCGTTGCCGCTTCCACCATCCTGCTCGCTTCCGCAGCTTTCGCTGCTCCGGAAACCGGCGCTGCTGAATCCGTCGACAGCGCTGTGACCGAAGCTGCTCCCGCCAAGGGCGATGCAGCTACCGCTGCCAAGCACTCCGGCAAACACCACGCCAAGAAACACGCTGGCGCCAAGAAAGCCAAGAAAGACGCTGTTGCGAAGTAATCTACTCCCGTTGTAGACTGAACCCGTGCCGGGGCTTGCCGGCACGGGTTTTTTTATGGGCAATCGAACCTGATGCGTATCCTCATCGTTGAAGACGATAAAAGCAACGCCGAATATATCCGCACGGGGCTCAGCGAATCCGGCCATACGGCCGATATCGCGCGTGACGGGGTGGACGGGCTGTACCTTGCCACCGAACAGCCCTATGACGTGCTGATCGTCGACCGCATGCTGCCCAAGCTCGATGGTCTCGCGCTTATTCAGGCGCTGCGCGCTTCGGGAAACAAAACCCCGGTGCTGGTGCTCAGTTCACTGGCCAAGGTGGAAGAACGTGTCAAAGGCCTGCGCGCAGGCGGCGATGATTACCTTGTAAAACCGTTTGCCTTCTCCGAGTTGCTTGCGCGTATCGAAACGCTCACGCGCCGGGCGGGGGGAGCGGCTACGGAGGTGTCCGTGCTGCAGGTGGCAGACCTGCAGATGAACCTTGTCAGCCGCACCGTGACGCGCGGCGAGAAGCAGATATCGCTACAGAACAGGGAATTCAAGCTGCTGGAATTCCTCATGCGCCACGCCGATCAGGTAGTGACGCGCACCATGCTGCTGGAAGGCGTGTGGGATTTTTATTTCGACCCCCAGACCAACCTTATTGACGCCCAGATCAGCAAGTTACGCCAGAAGATCGACAAAGGCTTCGATAAACCCTTGTTGCATACAGTGCGCGGGGCAGGATATAAGCTTGCATTGGGGCCATAATTCATGGTTTATAACAATAGTCATGCCAGCGGCCATTGCGAAATCACGATAAATATGATAGTCTTATAGCCATGATCGGGTACACAAGATGTCGGGCGTTTACTCTCATAGAACTTTCCATAGTTCTGGTGATCATCGGGTTGATTGTCGGCGGCGTTCTTGTAGGCCGTGATCTTATCACGGCGGCTAATATCCGCGCACAGATTAAGCAGATTACCGACATCGAAACGCAGATGCAGACCTTTCGCACCAAGTTCAATTGCCTGCCCGGCGATTGCAGAAATGCCGTGACGCTGCTGGGGGCATATGGAGTGGGCGGGGCAACCATTTACAACGGAGACGGTGATTTCATTATACGCTCCCTGAGCGCATGGAGCGGAAATTACGCCGCCCCCGAATGCCTGGAGGGAACGCCAAACAATAACGAAACCGGACAGGTCTTTACTCAACTGAATACTACCGGGATTGGCAACTATCCGCTTCCCGGGGGAGCGCATGCACCAGAAACTGCGCTGGCTCCCGGAACGACCATATTGGTTACCTGTCTTACCAGCGTAGTGCAGTCGGGAGTAGTGCCAGTTCACATGGGAGCAGGAAATGTGATGGTGCTAGGCAATCAGGCTGCCAGCAGCAATGTTCGCATGGGATACGTCAATGGACTATATGGCTGGTACAGTACGGCCAGCGGCGTTATGGGAATACCGCAGAAATATGCATTTGCAATTGATTCCAAGCTTGATGACGGCCGGCCTGAGAGCGGAACCTTTGGTGTGATTTCAAGGTTGACGAGCAATCCGTCCGGATGCAATCCGGGGAGTAATGCCTATCCCGCCGGCGATACGCTTGTATGCGGTGTCACGGCAGGAAAAATAATCAAGTCTTTCTGAAATTAACCGTTAAATCAGTTTGTTGTGTTGTGTAATCACAACGGTTCGATAAACCTCATTGCCTGTTACAGGCGGAACAAGGTATAATCGGGATATCAGTACTTACGGGGGCAGATGATGCGCAAGATCTGGCTGTTGGCGTTGGTATGTCTGGCATCGCTGCCGGTGATGGCGGAGGGAATCGTTTCGCTGGAAAAAGCGAAGGCTTTCGTTAATACATATATCAGTATGAACCGCATGTATGATCCAGGGTTGGCGGATCTTTATTCGAATCATGCGGTCATCAGGCAGTATCAGATCAGCAGTAAAGGCGAAAAGACAGAAGTCACGCTGGTCACCACTAAATACAAGGAATTGATCAGGGCGGACTTTACCAGGCAGCAAGACAATAAAGACGGGCAGTATATCGACTTCACCGATGTGGAAGTAAAACCCGAAGGTGATGCGTTCAGGGCAAATGGCCTCATCCATTCTCATGTCATGCCGGTCAGGCGCCCGTTCTCGTTGCTGGTAAGGCAGCTTGAAAGCGGCGGCTGGCAGATCATGGAACAATCCACTACCCGTTTTATTCAGTAGTGGGGGGCGGAACCGCTTCCCTAACCGCGCCCCTCAAATTGAAACTAAGCGGCGGCCTTGTCGAAGCGGTTTTTGAAAACACTCATTTTTTCTTCAGGTCACGGTAGAAATTTTCGTGGCTTCCAAGTGCCAGCAAGGTCAGCGTGATGGTATTCCCATCATAGCTGTAGGCCAATAACGTCAGTTGATTGACCATCTTGAATTTATACACCTGAATGCCTGCCAGATCGCCCGCTTTCATTTCACCGATAGCGGGATTATTCATGATAACATGCACTGCCTCATCCAGTGATTTTTTCTGGTTGGCATGAAGTTTCTTGACATTCTTTTCAAAGCTGCGCGTCTGCAGGACGTTCATACGTCCTCAGCCAAAAGTATAGGGTGTAGTATGGCGGTCCTTCTTTTCTTCTGCCGCTAACAGCATGTCCCTGATGAAGCTATAGGGAAGGTCAGGGTTCTCTTCGGCAATCTTACCGATGCGCGACCAGTATTCGATTTGCTTGGGCAGCGAGCGGCTGAACACATCCGCATAGCGCCGGGCTTCGCTAATCAGGTCATCAGGCAATTTAATTGAAATGGACATAAATAACTCTTTTTGCGTTCATTTGGATTAGTATACACCAAAAAGGAGCAAAATGCACCTTTCTAATAAATGATAAACCCTGAATCGCCAAACGGAGTGCAACACCGGTTAAACTTGCAGTAACCGATTGTTGTGCTTACGCGGCTTCGGCCTTGTCGAAGCGGTTCTTCAGCGTCGCCTGTGCTGCTGCGAGGCGTGCGATGGGCACGCGGTATGGCGAGCAGGAGACATAGTTCAAACCAGCCTTGTGGCAGAACGCGATGGAAGCGGGGTCGCCGCCATGCTCGCCACAGATGCCCAGCTTGATATCGCTGCGGGTCTTGCGACCGCGTTCAGCGGCGATCTGCACGAGCTCGCCAACGCCGTCCTGATCCAGCGTCACGAACGGATCGCTCTCGATCACGCCCTTCTGTTTATACACTTCAAGGAATGATGCTGCATCGTCGCGCGAGAGGCCGAGCGTGGTCTGCGTCAGGTCGTTCGTGCCGAAGCTGAAGAACTCAGCATGTTTTGCGATATCGGCAGCACGCAGTGCAGCGCGCGGCAGTTCGATCATGGTGCCCACGAGGTAGGCGATCTTTACACCGCTTTCCTTTGCTACTGCTGCTGCGGTATCGTCGATCACCTTCTTCATCATTTCCAGCTCTTTGGTGTTCATGACGAGCGGGATCATGATCTCAGGGATAACGGTGCCTTTGTTTTCCTTGGAAACGAGGCTTGCGGCTTCAAAGATGGCGCGGGCCTGCATCTCATAAATTTCAGGATACGTAATGCCGAGGCGGCAGCCGCGATGGCCGAGCATCGGGTTGGATTCATGCAGCGCATGGGCGCGGGTTTTAACATATTCCACCGTTACGCCTGCGGCTTTTGCCACATCGCGGATTTCGGCGTCGGTATGCGGCAGGAACTCGTGCAGCGGCGGGTCGAGCAGGCGGATGGTGACGGGAAGGCCCGCCATGATGCGGAACAGCTCGGCGAAGTCGTTGCGCTGGATGGGCAGCAGCTTGGTGAGCGCAGCCTTGCGTTTTTCCACTGTCTCGGAAACGATCATCTCGCGCATGGCGATGATGCGGTCCGTATCGAAGAACATATGCTCGGTGCGGCACAGGCCGATGCCTTCCGCGCCGAACTTGCGGGCGGTGGCGGCATCAAGCGGGGTTTCCGCGTTGGTGCGGATCCTGAGCGTGCGGGTTTCATCCGCCCATTGCATGAGCGTGGCGAAATCGTCGGAAAGCTTGGGCTGCACGGTGGCCACAGCGCCCTGGAACACTTCACCGGTAGAGCCGTTGATGGTGACGAAGTCGCCTTCCTTCACGATAACAGCGCCCGCGCGGAAGGTTTTGGCGGCATAGTCGATCTTGACATCGCCAGCACCGGAAACGCAGGGCTTGCCCATGCCGCGCGCCACTACGGCGGCGTGTGACGTCATGCCGCCTCGCGCGGTAAGGATGCCCTGCGCCGCATGCATGCCGTGAATATCTTCCGGCGAGGTTTCGATGCGCACGAGAATCACTTTTTCCTTCAGGTGGGCGCGGCGCTCGGCTTCTTCCGCCGAGAACACCACGATGCCCGCAGCAGCGCCGGGGGACGCAGGCAGGCCGCGCGCGCATACAATCTTCTTGGCTTCGGGGTCAAGGGTGGGGTGCAGCAGCTGGTCGAGCGAGAGCGGGTCAACGCGCTGAAGCGCTTCATCGCGCGTGATGAGTTTTTCATTCACCATGTCCACGGCGATCTTTACGCTCGCAGCGGCGGTGCGTTTGCCCGAACGCGTCTGCAGCATCCATAACTTGCGGTTCTGCACGGTGAACTCAATGTCCTGCATGTCGCGGTAATGCGCTTCCAGCTTCTGGTAGATCTTCACCAGTTCGGCATAGACGTCCGGCATCACCTCTTCCATGCTCGGCAGGTCGCCGCCGGTGGCTTTACCCTTGATCGTAAGCGGCTGCGGCGTGCGGATGCCCGCCACCACGTCCTCGCCTTGCGCGTTGACGAGGAATTCGCCGTAGAAGGCTTTGTCGCCCGTGGAGGGGTTGCGCGTGAAGGCTACGCCGGTGGCGCAGTCGTCCCCCATATTGCCGAACACCATCGACTGCACGTTGACGGCGGTGCCCCAGCTTTCCGGGATGTCGTGCAGGCGGCGGTAGGTGATGGCGCGCGCGTTCATCCATGAATCGAATACGGCCTGGATGGCGCCTTTAAGCTGCTCTTCCACATTCTGCGGGAAGGGGCGGCCCAGTTCCTTGGCCACGGTGTCCTTATACTGTGCCACGAGGGTCCTGAGGTCGTCAGCGCCCAGCGCGGTGTCGAGTTCCACGCCCTTATCGGCTTTCATGCCGTCGAGCAGTTCTTCGAAATGGTAGTGGTCGATGCCGAGTACAACATCCGAGTACATCTGGATGAAGCGGCGGTAGGAGTCATAGGCAAAACGCGGATTGCCGGTCTTTGCCACCAGGCCTTCCACGGTGATGTCGTTAAGGCCGAGATTGAGCACGGTGTCCATCATGCCGGGCATGGACGCGCGCGCGCCCGAGCGCACGGAAACCAGCAGCGGGTTCCTGGCGTCGCCAAAGTTACAGCCCACGGCTTTTTCAACGCCCTGCAGCGCTTTTTTGATTTCCGCATCAAGGGTGGCGGGCATGGCTTTGCCGCCTGCATAATAGGCGATGCACACTTCGGTGGTGATGGTGAAGCCCGGAGGCACGGGCAGGCCCAGCGAGCACATCTCGGCGAGGTTCGCACCCTTGCCGCCGAGCAGGTTTTTCATATCCACTTTGCCTTCGGCAAAGCCGTCACCGAAACTGTAAACATATTTGGTCATTTCAAAAGCCATTCCTATGGTCGGTTTCCGCGATGTGCCCGCGCTCGCATCCTCATGTATTTGCTTATACATTCCGGTGCTGTGCGCGGCCACGCCTTGAACATGCCTCATATAGATGACTTTTGAGGCAGAGTCTCTTTTAATTTTGGGAAAGTCTCTATCACCAAATGGCGGAAATTCAAGTTTTTTGCCTGAGAAACGTGCAAAAAAGCCAAAATCCGTCATTAAACCGTAACAGAAGCCGTGCATAATGGCCGTCTGGAAATTTCAGGTGATTTAAAATGGCAGGTTTTACAGAGAAGATAAAGATAATCGGCGTGGCACCTGTTACGGCGGCGACAATAGCCCTTACGGGAGGCGGGTGCGCACAGACCGTGGAAGTACCTCCCCCGTCTTTGCAGACACAGGAGGTGCCTTCCGCAGGAGTTGGGGGAGCGTCTTATTGCATAAAATCATACCCGGTGAGCGCTACGGACACGCCGGATGATGCACAACAACCGTATATAATAACAGGGGCTGTACCAGATAACTAGATTAGATTTTTTTAACCCATTGTTTCAGTTGTTTTAATTGTGCTTGTGGGTTTGGATTGTTAAAACGCCACTCACATTCCTTCAAAAATAGCGCGAAATTCTGTCGTGGTACACCATTAAATTTCCGCATGTGCCGCTTGGCCTGATTCCAGAAATTCTCGATGCCATTAATGTGGTTT
>JAMIFV010000041.1:0-18408 GCA_035906055.1 Alphaproteobacteria bacterium
CCCGCAGCAACCGCAAAACGCCACGAGCTTACGATGAAGAACTCTACAAGGAACGCCACCGCGTTGAATGCTTCTTCTCAAAGCTCAAACATTACCGCAGAATCGCAACGCGTTACGACAAACTCCTCGCTAACTTCATAGGATTCCTCAAGCTGGCAGCAACTCACATCCTACTTCGTTAATTCAAGACTGGAACCTAGTGATGATTCGGGAAAATCATCGCAAGGACGCAATCAATAACCAATGCCGTTAGCGCAGGCGGATTATAATTAACCGATATCCTCGACCGCTTCGGTCTTGCCCTGAATGCGCGCCGCAAGCGACGCCGACATGAGCGCTTTCAGGTTGCCGTCCAGCACGCCTGCCGTGTCGCTGGTCTGCTCGCCGCTGCGCAGGTCCTTCACCATCTGGTAAGGATGCAACACGTAGGAGCGTATCTGGTGCCCCCATGCGTTGTCGGTCTTGGTGGCGTTGAGCGCATTGGCTTTTTCTTCACGCATGCGCAGTTCGCGCTCGTAGAGGCGGGCTTTAAGCATCTTCATCGCCTCGGCCCGGTTGGCATGCTGCGAGCGCGAGCTCTGGCACTTCACAATAATGCCTGTGGGCATGTGGGTGAAACGCACGGCGGATTCGGTCTTGTTGACGTGCTGGCCGCCCGCGCCGCCGGAACGCAGCGTATCGACCTGAATATCTTTTTCGTTCACCTGTATCTCGATCGAGTCGTCGATCACCGGATACACCCAGACACTTGAAAAACTGGTATGGCGGCGGGCGTTGCTGTCGAACGGCGAAATACGCACAAGGCGGTGCACGCCGGATTCGGTCTTCGCCCAGCCATAGGCGTTATGGCCTGATACCTTGATGGTAGCCGACTTGATGCCCGCCTCTTCGCCGGGCAGTTCGTCTATCAGCTCCACCTTATAACCGGCCTTTTCGCCCCAGCGCATATACATGCGCAGCAATATGCTCGCCCAGTCCTGGCTTTCCGTGCCGCCCGCGCCGGGATGTATCTCGATGAAACAATCGTTCTTGTCCGCCTCGCCGGAGAGCAGGCTTTCCGTTTCAAGGCGCTTAAGCTCGTCGGCGATGCGCGTGAGGTCTTTTTCCGCTTCCGCCACGATGGACTCATCGCCTTCCTCGTCGCCCAGTTCGGCCAGTTCCATGGCGTCCTTAAACTGGCGTTCGATATCCAGAGTTCCCGTGATCACGCCATCCAGATGCGTGCGCTCGCGCATGAGAACCTGTGCCTTGGCGGGATCGTTCCAGAGGGACTGGTCGGCGGTCAGCGAGTCGAGTTCATCGCGGCGGCGCAGTGCGTTATCCCAGTCAAAGATACCTCCTCAGCAGTTCGTCCGACTGCTCGATGGTCTTTTTGAGGGTAAGGATTTCAGCTTTCATAATGCGGACTGCTTACTGCAAACGGACGGCTAATACAAGCTTTAAGCGCTATGAAAAGCGGGTTACTTACTGACATTCTGGCTTTTATCCGGCTCTATCGGTGCACCTGCTGGGGTGTTTAATGCAATGACGTCTTTATGTTCATCGGTGCCGCCATATACTTTATGATACATATCCTTTGCATATGCGTATGCCTTGCGGGCTGCGCTTTTTATAGCTTCGGAATTATCTGCAATCGCATCCACAGCCTTATCGCCGGCGATACCACCTGCAACACCGCCGACTATGCCGCATACTCCGGCACCAGCAAGATTGCCAACTACAGGCACAACCGAACCAAGTATCCCGCATGCTGCCGAGCCTGCAGCAGCCCCTGCTACCGCGCCTGACACTGTAACCGAACTTTTCCATGACTTTCTTTCATCGCCGCTAAGCGCTCCGTCTACCACACCTATAGTGCCCGCTATCGCAGTACCTGCAATACCCGTAGCCCTTGCAGCCGCTTCGGTGCTTTGTATGAATTGCCTCGCCGCCAGCGCAGTTTGCGCAAGCTGTGCTCCGGCCTTATGTGTAAGCTGTATGGTGCCTTCAACTACACCCGATGCTGCTGTTAGCTTATTCACATAGTCTTGCGCCCTTCCAAGCGCTGTTTTATCCTGCGCATCCTGTGAACCAAGCATAAGCTGATTAACATTCATCGCGATGCCCGCAATACCGCCGATGGGACGGGCGGACGTAGAAGTACGGTTCATTTTTGCAGGCGGCTCTGCTGCAGCTTTTTGTAATTCTATCTCGATTTTTACCTTTGCTGCATGGAACGTCCGGCTCGCTTCATCACTCAGCGTTAATGTGCCATCTGGATTTACAACGCCCATAGAAGCAAGCTTGTCTTTAAGCCATGGGTAATCTGTTTTACCAATATCGACAGACACCCGCCCAGCACCATCTACACGGGTAATATCCGGTTGGTAGGCTATCACATTCATTACCTGAGCAGGCGACATTTGCGCCGCTATTTTCTTCAGGGTACTCTCAGTGGGCGTCCAAGTAATTCCGTTTTCAAATAATGTTCCTTGTATTTTTATACCATGTTTATCCGTATAAGCGGCAAGGTGTGATCGCGCGCGTAAATAGGTATTAATATCGTCCACATTAAAGCCGGAACTTACCCCCATAATAGCATCAGCAACCTGGTTATGGTTCGTGCGATCAACATTAAGCGCTTTGAGTGAGGGATTTAACGTAATAAGCTTATCCAGCATTTCATTAAATACCGGTAAGTTATTAGATTGCACATACTGTAAGAACTGTGCGTGTGCATGACGCTGCGGTGCATTCGCAGGCATGCGCTCCAATTCATTCTCCAAAAACATCGTCAGTATGCTTCTATCCTGTATAGCCGTCTCTAATACGAGAGGATCGGAAGGCAGGTGGTAATGCCCTGCAATTCCGGTCATGCCGGTCTGTTTTTCATATGTTTTTGCAGGTGTCCTATGTCCCATGCCACGCCGCGTATGAGCGTTATTTGTAAAAGAAGCCAGCACAGTAAGAAAATGGTTGCGCACCTCTGCGGGATAATTATCCGCAAGATGGCTGTAATCAGGAATTGGTGGCAAAGCATTACCCCTGCCTTGCTCCACTGCAGGCGAAATCAATAAAGGGGCAGTTGATGTAAATATGTCATTAGCCATTAAAGAAGAATATCAGATAATTATTACAACTTGATGACTATATAGCTAAGAAATCATCGGTCATACCTCTTTATCCATATGAAATATAATATTATTATTTTTAGTACAAGCCCCCGGTGCCCTGATCATTATGCTGCACCCTGCCGCCTTCCTGATCGGGTTCTTCCGAGGGGAACTGATATTCCGGCGTGTTTTCCATCAGCAGCGGGTTGGAGATGGAGGGGTCGGGCGACTGGCTGTAGGGGCTTTCGCCTTCCTTGAAGGCTTCCATGATAACGGGGCCGTGTTCGTCCAGCAGCGGCGGCTGGCCGGTGCGGGCGTCCACGCGCATGAAGGTGATGCCCTGCGGCACGCGGAACGGCTTGGAGGGTTTGTCTTTGAGCGCCTTCTCCATGAACTTGATGAAACCGGGAAGCGCCACGCTGCCGCCCGTCTCTTTAGACCCCATCGTGCGCGGCGTGTCGAAGCCTACATAGATACCGGCCACAAGGTCGGGCGAGAAGCCTATGAACCACGTATCCTTGCTGTCGTTAGTAGTGCCGGTCTTGCCTGCTACGGGCTTGCCCAGCGAACGCGCGCGCGCTGCGGTGCCACGTTCGGCAACGCCCTGCAGCATGGAAGTGATCTGATAGTCCACACGCGGCTCCACGATCTGCATACGGTCATCGGGAAGCTTTGGCGGCTCTGCGGCGCTGGCGTTGGCTGCATCGGTCTTGCAGTCCCTGCATTCGCGCGTATCGCGGCGCAGTATGGTTTTGCCCGTTTTATCATCAATGCGCTCGATCATCGAGGGCGACACGCGCCTGCCGCCATTGGCGATGATGCAGTAAGCGTTGGCAAGGCGGATGAGCGTAGTCTCATTGGCACCGAGAACCGTAGAGAACTGCGCGGGCAATTTATCGTAAATGCCAAAACGCGTGCCGATCTCGACCACTTTATCAATACCCAGGAGCTGCGCCAGCTTCACCGTCATGGCATTGCGGGATTTTTCAAGGCCGGTGCGCAATGTTGCGGGGCCGAGATAATCACCGCCGTAATTAGCCGGTCTCCATGAAGGAAGGCCTGTGCCCTGGCTCAGTTCCACCGGTTCGTCCACTAGGATGGTGGAGGGCGTGAAACCGTTCTCAAGGCCCGCGAGATAGACAAACGGCTTGAAAGCGGAACCCGGCTGGCGCCTGGCCTGCGTGGCACGGTTGAACTCGGTGCCGCCATAGCTGTAACCGCCGGACATGGCCAGCACCTTGCCCGTGTGCGGGTCCATTACGATCATGGCACCGTTGATCTCAGGCACCTGATGGATGGCGTAATAAGGATTTTCCTTAGCCGCTTCCTGCTCTTTCTCTTTTTCCTTATCCTTGTCTTTATCTTTATCTTTATCTTTGTCCTTACCTTTGCCTTTGGATTTTTCCTTCGCAGGCGGCTTTTCGTTCTCGCCCGGCGCTACCACATATACGTCGCCAACCTTGAGGCCTTTCTTCCTGGTCCATTCCATCGTGGGTTTGTCGATCATGCCTTTTTTGCCATCGAGAAACCCGATACTCACCTTGGCGCCCGTGCTGATAACCACTGCCAACCTCTGCGCATCGAACATGCCCCAGCGTTTCTTGGCGGCCAGTTCCGTCAGTTTCTTCTGCCAGTCATCCATGCTGGCGAATTTGTGCAGCGGCCCACGGAAGCCGTGGCGGCGGTCATATTCCACCAGCGCGGAGCGCAGCGCGTTGTCGGCATACCCCTGTAGCACGGGATCGAGCGTCGTTTTAACGAACAGTCCGCCTTTATAAAGAGTGTCGGTGCCGTATTTGGCGGCAAGTTCGCGGCGCACCTCTTCAGCAAAGAAATCCGCATCGGCGGTTTCCTGAGGGTCGCGGTCGCGCAGCGTAATAGGGGTGGCGGTGGCTTCGCGCGCTTCATCCACGGTGATATAGCCGTCTTCCTGCATGCGGCTTATCACCCAGTCGCGGCGCTCCCTGGCGCGTTCGGGGTGGACGGAGGGGTCGATGCGTGCGGGCTCCTTGGGCAGGGCGGCGAGCATGGCCGCCTCTTCAATGGTCAGTTCGTTGAGGGATTTATTGAAGTAGTTGATAGCCGAAGCGGCAACACCGTAGGAGCCTTTGCCCAGATAAATTTCGTTGAGGTACAACTCAAGGATGCGGTCTTTTGAATACACCTGCGTAATGCGGTAAGCGAGGATCGCCTCTTTTATTTTGCGTGAAATGGACTTTTCCGGCGTAAGCAGGAAGTTCTTCACCACCTGCTGCGTGATGGTGGAACCACCCGCCAGCGACCTGCCATTGCCCAGCAGGCTGCGCAGGTTCTGGCGCATGGCGCGTGCTATGCCGTTAATGTCGATGCCGGTATTGGTGTAGAAGTCTTTATCTTCGGCGGAGATGAACGCCTGCTTCACGCGTTTGGGCACGGCGGTCAGTGGAACGAAGATACGTTTCTCCACCGCATATTCCGCAAGCAGCTTTCCGTCGGATGAATACAGGCGCGTTACCGTGGCAGGATCATAATGCTCAAGGTCGGAATAGTCCGGAAGGTCACGGCTGTAATGGTAGAACACTGCGGCAACGACGATCATGCCCAAGAGCGAGGCCATCATGAGGCCGCCCAGAAGATTCGCCACAAAACGCAGGAACGGATTTTTCATACGCTGGCGTTATACACGAATTTATTAACCCGAAAAGGAGAAACGCAAACTTATCCACAGGCTGTCACAAAAGGTTCATTTGAGTTGCAGCCACCACACAATTACAGTCTGCACATATCGCTAAGGAAGCGCGCCGGACTTAACTCCCCCGGCGCGTTTTCTTTTTGTCCTCGAAGAAATCGTCAATGGCGCGGGCGATGCCGCCCACCACTTTCCTGCGATACGCGTCGGACTCCAGCAGCCTTTCCTCATGCGTAGAGGAAAGGAACCCCAGCTCCACCAGCACGGAAGGCACATCCGGGGCTTTGAGCACCGCGAACCCGGCAAAACGGTGCGGATTGTTCAGCAGTTCCACATCGCGGGCGAGGTTACGGATCAGCAGTTTGGCAAAGCGCGTGGAATTGCCCCTCGTTTCACGCTCGGCAAGGTCTATCAGGATATCCGTCACATCTTCACTCGTTCCGGAAAGGTCGATGCCGCCGATAATGTCTGCCTTGTTTTCATTAGCAGCCAGCGCTTCGGCCTCTTTATCGGAGGCTTTCTCGGAAATGGTGTAGACCGAAAGCCCCCTCGCTTCGCTGCCGGGAGCCGAGTCGGCATGCAGGGAAATGAACAGCTCCGCGCCCTCTTTGCGCGCCACCTTGAAGCGGTCGCGCAGGAACAGGTAACGGTCGTCGCTGCGGGTCAGCAACACCTTGTATTTCCCCCCCTTGTTGAGCAACTGCTGCAACGCTTTGGCGAAAGCCAGCGTGATATGCTTCTCCTTCATGCCGCGCGCGCCGGAGGCCCCGGGGTCCTGCCCGCCATGGCCGGGGTCGATCACCACCACCGGCTTGGTGATGGGCCTGAACTGCCCGAGCGCGGGCTCCTTGCCCGCATTGGGGTCGGGGATGATCTCGAACACCAGGCGGTGCCCCTGCTTTTTGCTGCTGGTCATTTTAGCAGCTTTGAGTTTGACCTCCTGCGTGAGGTCGATCACCAGACGGCTGGTGGTGGCGTCGTGCCCGCCCAGACGCACCGCCTTGATAAGTTCGCTTGAATAGTCTTTCTTTTTCTTCCACTGCGTCAGGGGCAGATCGATCACCACGCGCGGCGGCGCATGTTCAGCAAGGAACACTTTAGGATCAACCGCTTGCGAGAAGCGTATGGTGATTTTCTCGCCCGCACCGCTCCCTGCACTTTTAAATGAAAGTATTTCAATGGCTAACGCGGGCGTGGATACAAGCAGGCACACCACGAACACCAGGGAACAAAAACGCATCGCACCACCGCAGCAGAGTTTAGGTAAAGGCCTGACAAACCTGTTTATAATCTCGCCAGGCCATAGCGAAAACTGCCGGTTTTTGAGAAGCGCAGCGCAATGTACATGTAGTACATAGAGCAGCGAATCGCAGAAAATCGCCGTTTGCAGCAAGGCATAGTACAGAGTATAAGCAGGTTTTGATAATAAGCTGAAGAATCACTATTAATGCAAGAATATTTATTACGATGTTGTAGTTCAGTTGCAGATATGCAATAGTGCGCACATGGAATTCCTTCCTGCCGGTTATGCCCCGTTCCAACGTACTTTGGGTGCTCTCTGGTGTGGCAGGTGTATTTATTAATTTTTACATTGTTAACCTGACCTCTTATGATGCGGTCATCTCACTTCAGTTGCATTAGCGCGCATTCAGGGCGCAGGTCCGCCGCGCGCAGTTGCCTATCGCATATTTCTTTTCACATTCAGTCGCCCGCCCTCGCGGCAAGCGTGCCGAACGTGCTAAACCCATGCTATATTATTGAAGTTGCTCCCGCGTCACGATCAGGAGGTCACTGATGGGAGTATTACCATGGTATTGCGCTTACTTATCGACGCCGTCCACGCAGACGAAACCCGCGTTGTCATAGCTGACAACAACCGGATCCACGATTTTGACTTTGTTACGGCCGCTAAAAAGCAGGTCAAAGGCAATATCTATCTTGCCAAGATCACGCGCGTCGAACCTTCGCTGCAGGCGGCGTTCGTAGAATATGGCGGCGGCAAGCAGGGCTTCCTGCCTTTTGCCGAAATCCATCCCGACTATTACCAGATACCGATGGCGGACCGTAAACGCCTGCTGGAAGAAGCCGAGCAGAACGCGGAAGAAGAGTATCTGGACGGTGAAGCCGCAGCTCCGGCATCTGCAGACGCAACCCCAGCCGCCACTATGGCGGAGGAATCCGCATGGGACCGCCCGGCGGTATTCGACGACTCGCAGGCCGACGCCGCACCGGATTCCCGCCCCGAAGCGCCAGCGCCTGTTCAGGAAGTGGTTGCGGCAGCTGAGGCCGTCCCTGAAAACAACATTAATGTCGCCTCTGAATCCACTGATAAAGAAGAGGTTTCCCCGCAAGCAATCGTTACCGCAGACGCAGCCGACATTGACGCAACGGCAGATGCGCCTGCCACCAGCGCGGAGGCTTCCGAAGTGGAAACCCTCAGCAACGACGAGGAAGCCGTAACCCAGACCCGCCGCCGTGGTTCCTACTCGCGCCGTTACAAAATTCAGGAAGTGGTAAAACGCGGCCAGATCGTGCTGGTGCAGGTTATCAAGGAAGAGCGCGGCAATAAAGGCGTATCCCTCACCACCTTCATCTCGCTGGCAGGCCGTTACTGCGTATTGATGCCCAACTCCCCCAAGGGCGGCGGCATTTCGCGCAAGATCATGAGCGGCGAAGACCGCAAACGCCTGAAGGAAATATCCTCCGAGCTCTCCACCGTGCGCGGCATGAGCGCCATCATCCGCACGGCGGGCATCGACCGCACCCGCGCCGAGATCAAGCGCGACTATGAATACCTGGTGAAGTTGTGGGACACGATCCGCGAACAGACGCTCGCTTCCACCGCCCCTGCCCTCATCTACGAGGAAGGCGACCTTATCAAGCGCACGATCCGCGACCTTTACACCAGCGATATCGAAGAGATCCTCGTTCAGGGTGAGACCGGCTACAACCTCGCCAAGGACTTCCTGAAGATGATCCTGCCCTCGCATGCCGCCCGCGTGAAGCTCTATGAAGAAAACGTGCCGCTGTTCTACGCTTACAATATCGAAGACCAGCTCTCTTCCATGTATGAGCCGATCGTGAAGCTGCGTTCGGGCGGCTACATCGTCATCAACCCCACTGAAGCGCTGATCTCCATCGACGTGAACTCAGGCCGTTCCACCGGCGAGCGCAATATCGAGGAAACCGCCACCAAGACCAACCTCGAAGCCGCGAGTGAAATCGCCCGCCAGCTCCGCCTGCGCGACCTTGCAGGCCTCGTGGTGATCGACTTCATCGACATGATGGACTCGCGCAACCGCCGCGCGGTTGAACGCGCCCTGAAAGACGCGCTGAAGCTTGACCGCGCCAAGATACAGCTTGGCCGCATCAGCCCCTTCGGCCTTCTGGAAATGTCACGCCAGCGCCTGCGTCCGTCACTCAGCGAAACCAGCACCATGCAGTGCCCGCACTGCCTGGGCAAAGGCTTCATCCGTTCGGATGCATCCGTATCCGTACAGATCGTGCGCGCCGTGGAGAAGGAATCGGCCAGCGGCCAGTTCTCCGAACTGCGTCTCGCAGTGCCTTCGTCGGTGGCGATCAACCTGCTTAACACCCAGCGCACGCTGCTGTCCTCGCTGGAGCAGAAATTCGGCTTGCGCATCATCGTGCAGATTGACACCACGCTTCCGCAGGGCACGTTCCGTCTCGACAAGATCAAGAACAACAACCGCCGTAATCCGGTGAACACCGGCAACACGCCCGTTTCCATGAATCACACGATGATGGACGAACTGCCGCCGATCGACGAGACCGCCGACACCGCAAGCGAGGCTGCTGTTGAAGGCGGCGAGCCGCAAGGCGAAGGCGAATCCTCCGAAGAACCGCGCGGTGACCGTCCGTCCCGCCGTGGGCGCCGTGGTGGCCGTGGCCGCCGTGGCGGCAGGCGCTTCCGTGAACGCGAAGAGCGTACCGGTGAAGCAGGCGGAGAAAATGCTGAATTCCAGCAGGACGGTGAATTCGCCAGCGAAGGCGATGCCGGTAATGCCGACACCGTGACCGCAGAAACGAGCGATATGCAGGCCGAAGGCAACCGCCCGCGCCGCAATCGCGGGGAACGCGCAGAACGCGAAGAGCGTGGTGATCGCAGCGACCGTAATGGCGAACGCGGGGAACGCGCAGGCCGTGGACGCCGCCGTGGACGCGGAGGCCGTGACCGTGGCCCGCGTGAAGACAATGGCAATAACGCTTCCGTAGCCGCACAGGACAATACCATCCCGACCAGCTACTCCTCTGAACCGCCGGTTCCTTCTTCCGTGACCGATTTCCGTCCCGAACCGGCACCGCGCAGCTTCCAGCCCGCCGCACATATGAGCGAACCACCGCCCCCGCTTTCCGAACAAAGCGCACTTGCTGACGGCAAAGCCAAGAAAGGCTGGTGGCGCAAAATGATGGAATCCTGAGCCGTTTTAATCTTCTCCGGGAGGATTATTTCTTTTTGCCAGTTTAGTAAACCTGCGGACAGGACTGAGATGCGACAAGAACAACAGGCAGGCTATCACTACCGCGCCTAAAGAAACCCAGACGGCAGTCAGCAAATGGGGGGGAACCTCCCATGACGGCTGGCGGTGGGAGATAAAAAGCGCAAAGTTTTTACTATCCTGTTCATCAATACGCGGGAATTCCCGTAATTTTGAAAAGCCGTCTGCAATAAACGCAGGCGGATAGTTCATGTTGTAATGGCCATCCCATATCGCGCTGACCGGACCTTGTATAACCCTTATCCTGCTCCTGAACCTCTCGAGGAAATACCCAAAGATAGCTTCATATGGTTTCAAGCTGGTGCAATTCAGCATTGCCGCCATGACGTCATCGCCATAAATGGCGCAACTTACTGCCGCCGCAGAAGGCTGTTTTTTATACGCTCCGTATGATTCCTCAACAACCTTGTCATTAAGCGTCAGCCTTAGAATATTCGGTAAGAACTGCACATAGGTATAATACTGATATGCAAGGCACACGGCTGTAACAAGCGTGCAGAAAGCACTGAATTTCACCCCCTTCCATGCCAGTATGTAATTAAATGCCGCCACTCCCAGCAGGCAGACCGGCAAAATAAAAATAGAGGTAAAGCGCACGCCCACGTGAAATGCCTGAAGTACCGGCAAGGTTTTTATGGCATCAAAGAATATACCGCTTTCCGTTATCATGGACCCTGACAGGAAAATCAATACCCCCAGACACAGAAGGCGTATAAGGCTTTGCGCGGACAGTGTGCGCTGCTTCAGAAAAAGCCATATGCCGACCGGAAACAGAACCATCACTATCAAGGCAACGGACTGGTCGGCCTCCCAGAAGCCGCGCTGAAGTATCCCGATATAGCTTTGTATGTAGTGGCTGGTATAGGAAAAGTTCTGCAGCAACACCGTGATGAAGAACTGCTGAGGGATCACCCACCAGTTATCAATCGGCTGCGCAGCGAATAGATGCGGAAAATTCTTCATGAATTCACGCACGGCAAGCAGTTTGGCCAGACTGATGCCCACACCCAGCAGCATGCCAGAAAACAGTATCACGGCTATCCGGCGCCAGTGTACATCTATGTTCATGACAAGAAGCGCCATGATTACGCTAAAGCCTGCAATTACCATGATATAGGCGCTGCCCGAATAGGTGCAGTATCCAATAACCGACGCCAGAACGGCAATTGCACCCCTGAGAGAAATTTTTGGATCGACTAATGCCCACAACACGACAAAACTCAGGGGATAGGTATGGAATGTCATATGCCCGATAGACATATGCATAATATAAAAACCGTTCACAACGGCTGAAAGGCTAAGCAGGGAGGCGCTGATGCAATTGGAAAAGCAAATAATCCCCACCCTGTATAAGGCGAGAGAACCGGCACAGCTCACTAGAAAAATGCTGGCCATGCACGCCTTGAATGGCGGCATGTAGGACGTGAACAGCTGCGGCAAAGTGAACTGCATACTTTGCGGATTCGCAAAAGAGGGAATGCCTCCGCCGATCGATGGCGTCCACCATTGGATTTTCCACCCTTCATTGGTGATAAACTTGAGCGTATCGAACAATCGCGGAAGAAAAATTTTGTAGTCTTCCCCGATGATGGGATAGCGTATACACACAGCAAAGACCACGCATGCCGCCGCCAGCAGCGAAACGCCAAGGCCAATCATAATGTGGTAATACCTTGCGAGTGCCTTCTTATGCATATTAAGGTCAGACCCTATCCCGGGTAGCGGGGTTGTTATTACTCAACCTTATTATTAAACAAGGCCTTATCAATAAGCAACCGTAACAAAATCTTCACACAGTGCTGCGCGGCACAGGCTATAATACTGCCTCTTAACATACATAATAAGAAAGACCACAGGACCAATGATCAAGAAACACACCGTCCCTAACATTGATGTAAAAGCCTTAAGTGAAGTGCTTTCACACGCGGACGACGTATATTCCAAATTCAGAACCGGCTGCGCGCAGCTAGCTGGCGATACCCAGACACCTACCGATATCCAGGAACACCTTATGCCGGTAATGAAGGTAGCTGGAGCTTTCACGCAATTGTCCGATATGCTTACCACAGGTAATAGAAAAAAAGATGTGCAGATCCGCGCGGGCATCGGCACGCTACTGGCGATGCGTAAAGAGGCATACAGACAAGAAGCACACACCCTCATGCAGAGCATCTCGTCGGCGGATGTGCCTGAACATATAAAACTTGCCCATAACCTTACCTCACCACAAGAGACTCTATTCAACCTCGACCGCCATCTTGGCACTGCCAGTATCGCCGCGCATATGGATAGTTTAAAGCTATTGGCACAATCCTATCATGTCCAAACAACGCCGGGCAAACTAGAGACGACACTAAAGGCAACTGACCGCACGGCAGAGGGTATGGAAAAGCAGTTTAGTCTGCCGGAAGGAAGCATCAGGGCGATTCTCGAACTTGATAAATCCTCATTCTTTAATTCACTTGCCAAGACCAGTCCCGACACCATCCCCAACCCTGCTGAACTGCTGGACAAGACACTCTTCACCGAACGCCTGACCCAACGCATCGATGACGATACAGGCATCGTGTTCTCCTCGACCATAAAGACGGCACTGTCACGTGTCACCGGCAGCAGGGGCAAGGGCGGGCATTAATCACTTTGCCTGCAACGCTTCCAGATCCTTCAGCACGTCGGCGGCGTTGGTGCGCGGGTTCACCTGCGTATAGACCTTGCGCACGATCCCTTCGGGGTCGATGAGGAAGGTGTTGCGCGTGGCGACTCCCATGCCCGGCAGGCCGCTGAAGGAGTCATACTGGTTGCTCACTGCTTTATCTTCATCCGATAGCAGCTTGAACTCCAGCCCCTGCCTGACACAGAACTCCTTGTGCGATTCCACGCTGTCCACACTCACACCGATGATGACGGCGTTCTTCTCGTGGTATTTGGGCAGGGCTTGCTGAAAGGTTCTGGCCTGAATGCTGCAACCGGGGGTGAAGTCCTTCGGGTAGAAATAAAGCACCACCCATTTTCCCCTGTAGTCGGTGAGCGAGACGTCCTTGCCGTCCTGCACCTTCAGGGTGAAGGCAGGCGCGCCGTCGCCCGCCTTTGGCATGGCCAGGGCCGGGCTGGTGAACGTGCAGAATAGCAAGGCCAGTACAAGCGCAAAACGTTTCATAGCATACCTCCATGGGGTGCATTCCTCTATACGCTTCCTGACGGGCTTGCACAACCGCCCCGGACAGGCGTAAAATGGGCTCATGCATTGGCATCTGCGATATGCGGCCTGTTCACTCCTGTTGCTGCTTGCGGCCTGCGGGCCTTCGGGCTTCAGCGGCCCCGGCGCCACGGGGCGTTACACCAACACCATCACGCAATGCGCGCCCTATGCGCGTGAGGTTTCCGGTATCCAGATACGCGGCACGGCAGGCGACTGGTGGTATTCCGCGCAAGGACGCTACCAGCGCGGTAATGTGCCTGCACGCGGTTCCGTGCTGGTGTTGCGCAAGACCGGTAAAATGCCCTCCGGCCATGTGGCGGTGGTGAAGAATATCGTCAACGCGCGACTTCTTAACGTGACGCACAGCAACTGGGGCAATAACAGCTATAACCGCCGCATCATCTATGATTCCATGCGTGTGGAAGACCTCTCCGCGCAGAATAACTGGACAAGCGTGCGCTTCTTCAACCCGGAAACCGGCACGTTCGGCCTCCCCTACCCGGCATTCGGGTTCATTTACCCCTGATTTCCGCTTGCAAAACCCGCCTGCCGCAACCTATAACGCTAAGCGCACGGATGGGTGGCCGAGTGGTTTAAGGCAGCAGTCTTGAAAACTGCCGTAGGTGCAAGCTTACCGTGAGTTCGAATCTCACCCCATCCGCCAATATTTCGGCCTGATAGAGAAAATCTGGTGCTATGCCCGCTGAAGCCCGTTGTATGCGGGCTTTTTATGTGAAAGGTCACCGTGGAGAATACTGTGTCGGCCATAATTAGGCCGAATGGGACCCGGATTCTCTGTTCGCAAGTTCGGCGGTGACCTTAGAGAAATAATAGATTAACTCGCTTGCCATTCTTGCCGCTTAGTTTTGTACCCTGGCAGGCTGTTACATTCTAAAGCTCGGCGAGGCCCTATGATACCAACAACGTGATCGCAATGATCTTCATGAATACGCATTCGCCCATCACGCAGTGCCAAGTAAACAGCATCTGCTGACTCGACTTCCCCAAGATTAGCTATGACATGGGGATGCATAAAAAGGTCGAGTGACCACCCAGGCAAGTGGCCTGCACACAGCATTTGTGCCTGACGTCTTCCTTTTCTCTCATCTATAATGGGAAGTATATTTCGAGTAGATGCAATCGCTATAGTTGCTGCTTCACCGTCATCAATTGAGGGAGTGGCAGAGACTAGCTGTTCGTATACCTTATATTCATCGTCACTTAAATGAGCCGACAGAACTTTCCCTAATGAGAGTAGATCCTGAATGAACTTATGCTCACCATTGGATTTACTCGTTTCGTTTTCTAATTCTGTAATAACGAGATTCGGTATCAGAATAGTGTTCGGTACGACCGTAAGAATGCGGGCCCCATACTTACTTGCATGCAGATTTATCAAAACGCTCGTATCAAGGATTAGAGGTTTCACATCATTAATTAGCAGGCTTGAGTAAGTCATCCGTTTCGCTTTCCTCAAGCTCGATTTGGTCAATTATAGTTCTCAGTTCCACGCGGCGTATGTTTAAAAGGTCAGCAAGCTGCCCTTCTGACATAAGATCGCTCTTCCAAGCAGCATGCGCCATCAAGCTCATACGATGTGAAACTGAGCGATTTGCGTCATCTTTTGCAGGGTCTGAACGATTCACGGGTTCTCCAAGAACCTCTCGTGCCTGTTCATCGGTAATCCTGCCATGTTCTTCAAACCATGCCCAGGTTCCCTTCTTCGCGAGCTCTAAATCCTCTAGCCGAAGTACGCATGCTTGACGGGAAATATTATATTGATGTGCCAGTAGAATCACCAATCTGCGCGTCACCTTTCCAGTTATCTCTTTGAGTTGATTAAAGCTTTGGGTAAAGCTTTGCGCAGGTGTATTAAATGAATAACCAAAGCTATTGGCATATCGCTCATCACGCGATAGGAATTTTTCGTTTTCCTCGAGCACTTCAGGAGTATGACGCGTACCGTAGAAATGCCCAAGCTCATGTGCGGCAGATTGAATACGCATAGGTAGAGGATGGTTAGCATTAAGCAAGATACAGGCGCCAACCGCATCGTCGTATGAAAATAAGCCAGCAACCTTTGACCCTGAAGACAGACGCCGTTGATATAGCCTGATACCAAGATCAAGTTCGATAATAGAAAAAATATCTGCTATCGGACCTGACCCTAACCCTAAGAAGCCTCTTAATTCTTGCGCGTGTTTCTCAGCAAGCTCTTTGACATTACCTTCATTTATACCACGCTCAGGTGGATAGTTCCGGCGTCGCTTAATACCTAATACGTTTTCTAGCTCCACTTCCGCGCGCACTAAACTATTAAGCATCTGGATAGCTTCAGTCGTGTATTTATCTTCAGTTTTACGCAATCTCCGGAATCTTGGAACCAAATCAGTATAAACTGCTTCTCGCCTTAGCAGCGCATTTACAGATACGCCGTAGCGATTAGCCAGTATTTGGAGTTCTTGAATTCGCGCCGGACGAGTACCCTTTTCAATAGAAATCAAGGTAGGTCTAGACAAACCTATAATCTGTGCTGCTTCATCCTGCAAAATACCTGCATTCTCGCGCGCCAAGCGGAGGCGACGGCCAATCTCTTGAGCACTCAACTCATTCATATCAATCATTATGCCCTCCTTTCTGCCCAAGTTTGGATAAAGCTTTTTTCTCCCTGAGTTTTTAAGAAGGCCTTCCATTCATTCGCATGCGCCATCAATAGTCCTCTCAAATTCTGTAAAGTTTCCTCTTCTTTGCTTCCCACTACCTTAGTAAGTTCGATTACATATGGCCTCAGCTCCTCATCTGAGACAGCAGCCATATCAGCAAAAAGCTGCAAATGACGCACTCCAGCAATGCCATAATCAATCATGGTTTTTCGGTATGCTTTAACATGAATCTTTGTAAGTGCTTTTTGAAGGTCCTCATTGGCTAAATCCTGAACTACGTACATATTGGTGGGTTCAGTTATGTTAGCCGCGTGCATACTCATACGCCGCAGCAAACATGCAGCGCATAGACCACAGTGCTTACGAGCTCCATCTACATTAACAACAGTACGGGTTTGCCAGCAGGAGCGCGTGTTAATTAAAATATTAGGTGATTTAGTGGGAATGCTGAGAAATGCTGCCAGCGTTTGCCCTTTAGTATTCCATAAACGTGGCTGTTCATATGAAATGCGATACTTAAAAAGCGCCTTAATGAATTGCTCCATTAGACGGAAAAACCTTGGATGATTGCGGTAGTCTCGATAAATATTGTGCAGAGGAATGAGCACCGGCCCAAGAGCGCCTTGACCGCTTTCAGGAACCACTATTCTCGTTAAGCTTGATAAATGCGCGGCTATAGCCGTTATAGATGCAAACTGGAAGCCACGGGTACGAAAACTGCTTTCCTGATTACCATGGTCTTTTACTTTAAATGGGATTTGGTCAAATTGCTGGTCACCCTTTTTTAAGCGCTGGCGATTTTTGGCAACCCGAATACAAAGCGCCTCATTTGCGTCCCCACTTAAACTCGACACAGCACGTGAATCTAAGCCATCACTGTAAGCGATTACAAATTTTTTGGCGGCACCTAAATTAAGCGCCTTTTGGCGTGAAGTAATAGGCGCTGCACCTTTCCATTGTGTAAACGTGAACTGCCAATCATCTCCCGTTAGATGGCAGAGGCAGGCGCGTAAACTATCTACTACTTCTTTCTGCTGCCACGCTAAGGAATCCAAGACAGGTATCGTTATATGAAATTTGCGACTCCATTTATGAGGTCGTTTCCAGCGGCGATCAGCAAACTCAACGGCAGCACTGATCACTAGTAAATCATAATGGTAAGATTGCCAGCCTTCGTAGTTAAAAGTTTCCAAAACATCAGGAAGAAAGGCGATTTGGTTATTTATTTCGGCAGTTTCTTGTTGAGTGGAAACTCGTCCTAGCTTATGGCCTGGCTCAAGAATCTTTAAATTGTGTACATTCATTTTCATTCTTCCGGCCCGTCTTCTAAGCCATCTTTTTTGCGAGTTGCACTCTTGAGCACTTTACGTCCTTCGAGCAGAGCCTGGCACATTAGGTCATGATGCCCCATTGCCGCATTAAAAGCTTCGGCATTGCGGTCTAATAACTTCGAGTATTCTTTGAGAGATATGTCGCCTTTATCTCGAGCAGAAGCACACTCATCAATCATGCGCTCTTTAGCCTCCTTAATCAGCCCACTCACAGTTCTTTGTACGACTTTATCTAAAGCATTGCCTAAAGATAACCCATTAAGAATCTGAACAGCGAAGTGCCGCTCGAGAGTATCAATAAGTGGTGAGCGAGTATGACGTGCAAAAATCATATCGATAGATGCGCCTGGGTCGAGATCCATTTGAGATCGCTGTGCAAGAGATTTTAGATCAGAAAGAAGAGCATTCACTTCCTTAAGCTGGATATCACCGACAATACTGCGGCAGACTTGAACTGCTCGATCATTTAAGCTGCAGGCATCATTTGCTAAGTTTCTGCCGTAGCGCTTCCATGCTCCGCTCAGTACTGCATTTCTAAATGGACCGTCAGTCATTGCGACCTCCCTTGAAGGAAGTTCGCACTTGTTTCTGACAATGTCAACATTCTATGAATTATTTCTGACAATTATTCATGTTAATTTGTTTATTCAATATATTATGGTGTAGGGTGATATGGATATTATATTGCCGCGCCTTATAGTTTCCTCTGAGAGTTCCAAGCTATCGGCAAATTTAATATTGGGGCTGAAGTAGCTAAGAGTTAATGCTTGGTGTGTTTATACCAGTATTTGAGCTGCTTTAGTAGTGTATTGTGTTTGCCTCCGTTGAAGCGCCATTCGCACTCCTTGAGGAACCAGTAGAAATTGTCCTGTTTGATGCCGTTGAATTTGCGCAAAGCACGCTTGGCCTGGTTCCAGAAGTTCTCAATGCCGTTG
>JAMIFV010000042.1:0-20555 GCA_035906055.1 Alphaproteobacteria bacterium
TCCTTAACAACCTTATCCACATGCTCACTGAATACTACACGTCGGTATTTCGCTGAACACACCAAATGATACAGCAAAACACTTACATTATGGCTTTTATGGATATATTTGCTTTCAACCATTACTCAATATGGTAAAAAGCAAGTCACGAAGCAAGTCACGAAGCAAGCTTCGAGGAATTATACCTTTAAGAGATTAAAACTCGCCCACCACTTTTACCACAGCAGCAGTGAGCCGGGTCAGTTCTTCCGGCGTCACCACGAACGGCGGCATGATATAGATCACATCCTCGATCGGGCGCAGCCATACGCCTTCGTCAATGAAACGCTGACGCAGTTTCGGCTTATCCATAAAAGCCGGTTCTACCTGCACCACACCGATGGCCCCCTTCACGCGCACATCCACCACGCCTTTCATGCCGTCACATACCGCAAGCTCGCGCAGCATCTGCGCTTCTATCAATTCCACCTGCCTCAGGCGCGGTTCGCTCTCGAACAGGTCGAGCGAGGCATTGGCTGCGGCGCAGGCAAGCGGGTTGGCCATATAGGTGGGCCCATGCATGAAGGCATATTCAGGCTCATCATTCAGGAACGCTTCGAATACTTCCGCCGAAGCAAGGGTGGCGGCCAGCGTCATCGTGCCGCCCGTCAGCGCTTTGCCGATGCATAATATATCCGGCGTTATGCCCGCTTCATTGCAGGCGAACATGGAGCCGGTGCGGCCAAAACCGGTGGCTATTTCATCGGCGATAAACAACAACCCGTGTTTTTTAGCGATGCGGTAAAGCTCGGCCAGCACGTCGGAGGAATGGAACTTCATCCCCCCCGCGCCCTGCACCAGCGGCTCTATGATAAGCGCGGCGATATTCTTGTGCACGCCTTCCAGCAGCGCGTCCAGCTCACCGAAACCATATTCGTCGCTGGGGATATCAAGCACATATTGCTTGGTGGCATATGAACGGAATGCCTTATGCATCGCGTCGGGGTCGGAGACGGACATCGCGCCGGTAGTGTCGCCGTGATAGCCGTGGCGGAAGCACAAAAAACGGTTATGGCTGGGCTGGCGTTTATTCTGCCAGTATTGCAGCGCCATTTTCAGCGCCACCTCCACCGCCACCGAACCGGAATCGGAAAAAAACACGCGAGACAGCCCCTGCGGGGCGAGTTTAGAGAGGCGGGTTGCGAGGCTGATCGCTGGCTCATGCACCAGACCGCCGAACATTACATGCGGTAAAGTCTGAAGCTGCTTTATCACCGCCTGCTCAATATGCTTATGGCGGTAGCCGTGGCACGCGGTCCACCAGCTCGCTATGCCGTCCACCAGTTCGCGCCCGTCGGCCAGCTTTATGCGGGAACCTTCAGCTCCCACAACCGGCAAAGGCGGCGCAGCGGTCTGCATCTGGGTGTAAGGCAGCCAGAGATGAGTGATGTCAGACATGCTTCTGTTGCAATTTATCTGCCAACCACATTTTGATGAGTGACTGGCGCGTAACCCCCAGGCGTTTTGCCTCATGATCCAGATCGCGCACCATCCATGCGGGAAAATCCACATTCACGCGTTTTGCTTCCAGGCCAGGCTGTTTGGCGCTATCCCAATCAATGAGGTGATCTATATCTTCACCGTCATCGAACATTTTATCAAATTCTTCGCCTTTTATTTTTTTCATAAAATTCCCTTTCTGACTTTCGTGAACGCCGAACCGATATAATCCGAACAGCATCACCCCTGCGCGTAAAAACAGCAGTCCAGTGCTTGCCGCCAATACTTCCAAGCATCAAATGCCTGAGTTCGACCTGGTGACGGGAGCGCAACTCAAACCTCTCCTCATCCTGCCACAAGGCCTGAGCATCCTCAAAATCAATACCGTGCTTTTCGAGGTTGGCTCTGCTTTTTTCAGAATTATACTCAAAATCCATACAGATATTATACCAAAATGGTATAAATTTTCAACCTAAGCCGCTTCTACCACCTTCTTATTTAATTCCATTGGCTTAAGCCCAAGCCGTGCAAAAAGCTGGCGATCCGCTTCCGTATCGGGGTTCTCCGTGGTGAGCAGCTTTTCCCCGTAGAAGATGGAATTCGCCCCGGCCATGAAGCACAAAGCCTGCATCTCGTCGCTCATCTCCTCGCGGCCAGCGGAAAGACGCACGAAGGACTTCGGCATCAGGATGCGCGCAACCGCCAGCGTCCGCACGAAATCAAGCGCATGCACGCGGGTTGTGCCTTCAAGCTTGGTGCCTTTCACCTGCACCAGCAGGTTGATGGGAACGCTTTGCGGGTGCGTGGGCAAATTAGCCAGCGTGCGCAGGAAGTCGGCCCGCGTTTCTTCCGTCTCACCCATGCCCACGATGCCGCCGCAGCATACATTCATGCCTGCCTTCCGCACGTTATCAAGCGTATCCAGACGGTCTTTATAGGTGCGCGTGGTGATGATCTCTTTGTAGAACGCTTCGGAGGTGTCAAGATTATGGTTGTAATAGTCCAGCCCCGCATCGGCCAGTTCCTTGGCCTGGTCTTCACGCAGCATGCCGAGCGTGGCGCAGGTCTCAAGCCCCAGCGACTTCACGCCGCGCACCATCGCGGTGACCTTTTCCATGTCGCGGTCTTTAGGCGAACGCCATGCCGCGCCCATGCAGAAGCGCGATGCGCCGCTGGCTTTGGCCTTGCGGGCGGCATCCATCACGGCGTCCAGCGCCATGAGTTTGTCTGCCTTCACGCCTGTGTCGAAATGCGCGCTCTGCGGACAATAACCGCAATCTTCTGAGCAACCGCCGGTTTTAATGCTCAAAAGCGTGCTTACCTGCACTTCGTTAGGATTAAAATGCTCGCGATGTAGCCCTTGCGCCTTGAAAACCAGATCATTAAACGGCAGAGTGAAAAGGGCTTTCACTTCGGGCAGCGTCCAGTCGTGGCGGGTCATGACCAACTCTTTTGTAGTTACACCAAGAATCTGTATGCCGACTTTAAGCGACGTAGCAAGCAAAAAGTTAATTGTACTCCAGCAGGAAAACCGCCAGCGCAGGCTGCGCGACACGGTGCGCGAAGCGGGCAGCGTCATCGGGCGCGAAAACAAAACGCTGATTTCCTTTACCTGCAACGATTATCTGGGGTTATCCCAACATGACGCGGTGAAGCAGGCCGCAAGCGATGCGGCGCTGCGTTACGGCGCGGGTGCTGGCGCTTCGCGGCTGGTGACGGGCAACCACCCTCCTTACCGCGAGCTGGAAACGAAACTCGCGAAATGGAAACGCGCGGAAGCCGCGCTGGTGTTTGGCAGCGGCTATCTGGCCAATACCGGCATCATCCCCGCACTGGTGGGTAAAGACGACCTGATACTCGCCGACAAACTTGTGCATGCCTGCCTCATCGACGGCGCGCGGCTTTCCGGTGCCACTTTCCAGCGCTTCCGCCATAACGACGTGGAGGACTGCCGCAGGCAGTTGAAGAAACACCGCGCCAGTCACCGCAATGCGCTCATCATCACCGACGAGATATTCAGCATGGACGGCGACGCCGCGCCGCTCGCTGAACTCAAGGCCGCAGCCCAAGCGTACGATACATGGCTGATGGCCGACGGCGCGCACGCCCTAACGCCGACCTCCGTACCTTTGGATGTTTATGTCGGCACGCTTTCTAAAACGCTCGGCGCTTATGGCGGCTACGTGGCAGGCAGCAAATTGCTGGTCGAGATGCTCACCTCCACCGCA
Organism: Alphaproteobacteria bacterium; assembly: GCA_035906055.1. GTDB lineage: Bacteria > Pseudomonadota > Alphaproteobacteria > Rickettsiales > JABCZZ01 > JAMIFV01. The sequence goes on from JAMIFV010000042.1 coordinate 3,708, forward strand.
CGCAGTTTTATCTTTTCCACCGGCCTGCCGCCCGCAACCGTGGCTGCCGCCAATGCCGCGCTCGGCATCGTTATGGAAAATCCGTCACTTGCCGCTGCACCGCTTGCCAAAGCAAAGCTTTTCACCGGCAGGTTAGGCTTGCCCCCTGCAATCTCACCTATCGTACCGGTTATCCTTAAATCGGAAGAGGCCACGCTTGCAGCGTCCGCCAAACTGGAAGAACAAGGCTTCGCGGTCGCTGCTATTCGCCCCCCCACCGTGCCGGAAGGCTCCTCGCGCCTGCGCTTCACGTTTACGTCCGGGCACAAGGACGAAGATATCCTGCGGCTCGCCGACTTTATCAAAACACAGGGCTGGGTATGAACCTTCTCTGCCTCACAGGCTGGCAGCAGCCAGCGGACGCGCTTGCACCTTATATCCCCGAAGGTGCCGTACATGTACCTTATGCCGGTTTCACTGACACGGAAAGCCTGTTCGCTTCCCTGCCGCTCGAAGCAGATGTGGCGATCGGCTGGTCGCTCGGCGGCCAGCTTCTGGTGCGTGCCATTGCAGGCAAACGCATACGCGTGAAAAAGCTTATATTGATAGGCGCACCGTTCCAGTTCATGGCCAGCGACGGGTTTGCGCACGGTGCCACACAGCAACTCTGGCAGGGTATACGCGCAAGCTATAAAAACAACCCGGACAGCATGATAAAGGAATTCTCCGGCCATGTGGCTGCGGGCGACAGTTACGCCGCCCGCATCATCCGCACCCTCAATAAAACTCTTTCCGTGTGGGAAAACGGTCTTTTCTGGCTGGACGAGCTGGCGCGTTTTTCCTGTTGCGGGCTTGATTTCTCCGCATTTCCACCTACCTTGTTGCTGCATGGCCGCAATGACCGCGTCATCCACCACGAACAGGCGCGGTTTTTTGTAAAGGCCATTCGGGGTGCTGAGCTGATATCGCCGGATGATTGCGGGCACGCGCCGCACATGCATGACGAAGGGCTACTGAAAGGGATACTGGGTGTATAATATACGCCGCGTGCGCAATGACTTCAACGACGCCGCCACGCGTTACGACACGCACGCGCGGCTGCAACAGCATGTGATGCTGCAGCTGATACTGCGCCTGCCGCGCCTGCAACCGGGTGCAACCGTGCTGGATGCAGGTTGCGGCACTGGGGCATTCGCCCGCACCGCGCAGCATAAAAACGTCATCGCGCTCGATCATGCCATACAGATGTGCGTGGAAGCGCGCCGCTCCGGCTCCCTGCCCGTTTCTGCCGACATGGCGCAGCTACCTTTTGCCAATGCCGCCTTCGACTGCCTGTTCTCATCCCTTGCGCTGCAATGGGCTGCCGACTGGAAAAAAACACTCGCCGAATGGAAGCGCGTATTGAAGCCCGGCGGTACGCTGGCATTTTCCACTTTCGGCGCAGGCACGCTGCGTGAGCTTACGGAAAGCTTCCGCACGGCGGACGCTTTCACGCATGTATCGGAATTCACCGACGCGCAGGACATATGGAAATACATGCCCGCCACTGTGGACAGCGAAACCGTCACCGAATATTACCCGGACATACTGACCCTTGGCCGACACCTCAAGGCCCTCGGCGCAAGCAACAAGCACCGTAATGCCCGCCGCAGCCTCACCACGCCCAGACAGTTGAGCAAAGTGGAAGCGCATTACGCGCGGCATTTTGGCACCGCACAGGGGCTGCGCGTAAGCTGGAACGTGCTATATGTAACATTGCAAAAGCCATGAAGCGTTACTTTATAACCGCCACCGGCACCGACATCGGCAAGACTTTTGTCACCTGTGCGCTCACGTGGCAGTTGCGCCAGAAAGGCTTGCAGGTGCAGGCGCTCAAACCCATCGCCAGCGGCGTTGATGAACATGCGCTGGCAACCAGCGATGCCGGACAGTTGCTGCAGGCAATGGAAAAGCCCGTTACCGACATCGGCAGCATCTGCCCGTGGCGCTATCGCGCGGCGCTTTCGCCCGACATGGCGGCAAAGCGGGAAGGCACCAGACACACCTTCGATGATCTGGTCGCGTTCTGCAATAAACGTGCAACCGGGGATGTCCAGCTTATCGAGGGCGCAGGCGGCGTCATGAGCCCCGTCACCGCACAGCATACCGTGCTGGACTGGATGGCGGCCCTTGCCCTGCCCGTTATCCTTGTCACCGGCAGCTATGTGGGCAGCATCAGCCATACGCTCAGCGCCATAAAGGCGCTGGATTCATCAGGACTTAAACTGCATTCGCTTATCGTTAATGAAACAGCAGGCTCGACAGCATCCCCGCAGGACACGAAAGACACGCTAAACAGCCACATGCAGAAGAAAATTCCCATCCGCCTTTTAAGCAGGCTGGATTCAGGCGGGGATTTATGGAAAGATGCGGCAAATCATCTGGAAGGCCTGATATGAACTCCACCGAAGAGAAACCTGAAGCGCAGAAAGACTTTGCCGAACTCAATGCGTCGCTTACCAAGCCGGTGAAATATGCCACGTTCAATGCGCGCATGTTCGCGGCGATTGTAGATGCGGGCTTCGTGCTGGCCATCGCCTATCCGCTGGGATCGCTGATCGACGGACTGATCTTTCCTCCCATCGACTACACAGCGATTAACCTCATTTCCAGCCCCGACTTTCCGGCGGAGCAAAAATCGGAGCTGGTGATGCAGTTCATGTCGGAACAGAAACTGTTTGCACGCATGGTGTTTACCAACCTGTTCCAGCTGGCGATGTTCGCCATCTACATCATTCCCTGCTGGATGCGTTATAAAACCACGCCGGGCAAGATGCTGGCAGGTATCGAGATCCGCGATGAATTCACCAATGAGCTGATGACGCACCGCCAGATGGTCAAGCGCTTCTTCGGATATATTCTCTCCGGCATCCCCCTTACGCTCGGGTTTATCTGGATGGGCCTCTCCCGAAAAAAACAGTGCTGGCATGACAGCATCGCCGGAACCGTGGTGGTGGTGAAAGAAAGGCGCCCCTTCAGCTTAGCTCTTCGATCTGCAAGTCAGTAAGGTTTCCGGGTATCAGCAATATCGGCACCAGCAGCTTGTCGCCAAGCTTGCCCGCCAGCCACAACAGCAGCTTTCCGCCACCGTCGGAATCCGGTGAAACGCCCAGCATGATCATGTCGATATGCGGGTCTTCCATGACGGCGCTCAGCACCTCTTCACCTAGCCTGCCTTCCCGGATGAGTACACGCGGGCCGACGCCGGAATACTCCAGTGCCGACGCACACATCGACGCGGTAAGCGCTTCCGCTTCCTTGCGCTGCTCCTCCCGCGCTTTTTCCAGCATGCCGAACATGTTCTGCATATCCGCAGGCGGTATCACGTGCAGTATCTCCACCACGCCGCCGCGCTTGGACGCCTTCTTGCAGGCGAACTGCAACGCCACCTTTGCTGCGGCGCTGCCGTCCACACAGACAAGGTATTTACCGTTATATTCCATAGTTTCCCCTTACCATTTATGCCCTTACCATTTATGAATAACCCTGCTGGCACCCCAGCCGATGCCAAGAGCCATGAACACTGCGAACAGGCCGTAGAGCACACCGCTCTTCTGCGCCGACTCGAATATGAAAGCGTCGAACCCCGTGCGCTCCACATGCAACGGGATGGACTGCATGCTGGTCAGCACGCCGTCATTGATGAGATAGATATCAGCCGTGTAATTGCCGCGCGGAATATTGTCCGGGAACGGCAATACCAGCTTGAACAGCGACTCGTCCATGAAGGATATTTTCTCCAGCATCATGTAAAGCGCGCCGATCTGCTGGTGTGCAAGGAACGCGTTTACGAACTCCTCCTTGCCCTGCATGGTTATGTTGCCAAGGCCTATGCCCAGTTGCCGCAGCAGGTCGGTATTACGCATGTCTTTAAGCGGCCTGCTCGACGCGACAAGGTAGAACGAAGGCACGTCGTATATCCGCTGCTTGCGGCGGTTGAGCCACAGGAGCCCGCCCACTTCCTCTTTTTTGCGGATCATGTAATTGTTTTTTGGGCCTCGCACCACCACCACCACGTCGCCAGTCTCGTTACGCGCGCCGAATAGCAACAGCGACGTGCCGGTAAAGCTGGAACTGATCTCGATGCGATAACCCGACATATCCGCAATGAGCGGCTTGGCACAAGCAGGGACAGCAAACAGGAAAGCATATAATACCGCCAGTATGCTCAAAGGCTGTTTCAGAAACCGCCATACCGTAAGCGAAAACGGTATTTTCAGGGCATTACCGCGCAGCGTACAGGCCTGTACGTAATCAGCAACACCTACCAGAATTCCTAAGCTGCCTTTCATTCTGTACCTAATGTGACGGAGTAAATATTCTCAGGAGTGGAGGTAAGATCGATAAGCAGCTTGGTCGCCACCGTCAGCACGATAAGCGCCAGCATGCCCCTGAGTTTGATGGGTGACACTCTGGAACCTACGCGCGTGCCGACCTGCGCGCCCGCCACCGACCCGGTGAGCAGCAGCAGCGCCAGGATAATGTCCACCGTATGCGTGGTGGCCGCCTGCAGCAAAGTAACCGTAGCGGTGATAAAAATGATCTGGAACAGCGAGGTTCCGATCACGATGGAAGTGGGCATGCCAAGAATGTAGATCATCGCCGGGATGGTGAAGAACCCGCCGCCCACGCCCAGCAGCGACACCACAAGACCGGAAACCGCGCCCACCCAGAGCGGCAACAGCGCGCTTATCTCCAGCTTGCTGCGCACGAACACGCGCTGCATCGGCAAGCGCTTTATCCACTCGCGACGCGCGGAGAGCGGCGGCTTACTGGGTTTGTCGTCCCCTCCACGCAGGCTTTCCAGCCCCATCATGATGCCGATGGAACCCAGCAGCGTGATATACAGCACCGAGATGACCAGGTCGATCTGACCCGAGGCTTTTATCAGCGAGAACACCCATACGCCGAGCATCGAGCCGAAAATGCCGCCCACCGTCATGAAGTAGCCCATGGAAAAATCCACGTTGGACTTACGCCAGTGCGAAAGGAACCCGAAGAACGACGTCGCCACGATCTGGTTGGCGGAGCTGGCCACCGCCACTGCGGGCGGAATCCCTATGAAGATAAGAAACGGCGTGGTGAGGAATCCTCCCCCCACGCCGAACATGCCCGATATGCTGCCGGAAATAAAGCCCAGCGCCAGAATGGTGAGTACGTTCACCGACATCTCAGCGATTGGCAAATAGAGTTCCATCAGGGGATGTCCTAGAGAGCTTACATCAGGTACTGGGAGAAATAGGTGCGCAATTTTTCGTCAAGCATTACGTCCATTTCCTGCATGATCTCGCTCACGATCTGGCGATGGATGGCTTTGCGATCTTCCAGCGAAGCGTCTTCGCGCACCGTGCGCGAGAGCTCCACCGAAGCCTGCGCGAATGCGACGGGCAGCGTCTTTTCCGGCGAATACAGTTTCAGGTCAACCGCCAGCCTGCCGGAAAGCTCTTCGGTCTGCTCCTTGGTGAAGAAACCTTCCACACCGCTCTTCTGTTTGGGCAGCACCTTCTTGGCGATGCCCGCTTCGGTGATGTGCACTTCCATGCTTTTGTCTGCGCCCTGCGCGCTCAGGCGCGCTTGCGACCATTTATGCATTTCCTTGCCCAGCGCATAGCTGATGTTCTGGTCGGAACTGTCGTAATCGTCAAACACGGTTATCTTGCCCACATTGAGGCGGTAGTTCTGGCCCGTGTAAGAAAGCGGCTTCGGCGGCGGCGGCACATGATGCGTCGTGCAGGCGGCCAGCGTGAGTGCCAGCATCAGGAAAACTATCTTTTTCATTGTAGTACTCCTCGGTTCAGATGAAATTTAAGCAGGAAGCTTGGCATCCGGCTCGCGAATATACACGGGGTCCGTGGGGAATGCTCTTTTGCCTTGCGCCCAGTAAATAGCCGCAAGCCTTGCCACATCTTCCGCAGTAAACCCGTCCTGCGCACGCCTGGCGCCATGCGCCAGCGCCTTGAGCGCGGACTCTTCCACCAGCAGCGGCTGCGACATGGGCACCGGCACACCGCCCACGCGAAAGCGCTGTGCATAAAATTGTCCGCGATGCGCATCAATCACCGCTACCACATCGCCCGCAACGCCGGATGCCGCTGCGATAACGTCCAGCGAACCAACGCCAATCAGAGGTTTTGCCGCCACCATGGCAATGGAACGCGCAGTAGTAACCCCAACCCTTACCGAGGTAAACCCGCCCGGCCCTAAAGCGCAGGCCACCGCGTCGCAATCGGCATAGGTCTTGCCTGCAGCCTCCAGCACCTCTTCGATCATGGGCACCAGCGTGCGAGACTGCTGGCCTTTGATTTCGTCGGTTTTAGAAGCGATTACCTTATCCTGCCATAAGGCTGCGGAAGAGCTCCCGGCAGTGGTGTCGATCGCGAGGATAAGCGGTGTTGAGTTTTCCATACCCATCTGGTAGCAGTATTTCCCTATTAAACGCAACAGCGAAGCGCACCTTATATGAGCATGGCGACACTGAAAAAAGACACGCTTTCCACCTCCCACTGCGAACCCTGCATGAAAGGCGAACAGGCGTTCACCCACAGCGAGGCGGAGATATGGCTTCAGGCCGTTAATGGCTGGGAGCTGGACGAGAAAGCCCAATGGCTCAAAAAGACCTTCACGTTCAGCAATTTCGCTATGGCGCTGGATTTTGCGAACGAAATAGGCGACGTGGCCGAAAAGGAAAAGCATCACCCGGATATCGCGTTCGGCTGGGGCTATGTGCATGTGAAATTGCAGACGCATGCCATCTGCGGCCTGCACCGCAACGACTTCATCCTCGCGTCCAAGATCGACAAAATAGCGTGACCAAGAAACTCTACATCAAAACCTACGGCTGCCAGATGAACGTTTACGACTCCGTTCGCATGGCGGATGTCATGGCGCCGCACGGCTACGAGAGTGTCGACACGCCGGAAGACGCCGACCTCGTTATCCTCAACACCTGCCATATCCGCGAGAAAGCGGAAGACAAAGTCTATTCCGACCTTGGCCGCATGCGCCGCGCGCGCAGCGAAAAAGAAAAGAACGGCGGCAGTATGATGATTGCCGTGGGCGGCTGCGTGGGACAGGCGGAAGGCGAAGTGATCATGCAACGGGCACCCTATGTGGATATGGTGTTCGGCCCCCAGAGCTACCATAACCTGCCGGACATGATAACGCGCGCCACCAGCGGCGAGCGCCATGTGGTCGATCTCGACTTCGCGCCGGAACCGAAATTCGACGCGTTGCCGGAACATTCCAAACCGCAGGGCGCTGCGGCGTTCCTTTCCATTCAGGAAGGCTGTGACCAGTTCTGCACTTTCTGCGTAGTGCCTTACACGCGCGGCAGCGAATATTCGCGTGCGCCGGAAACCATCCTGCTGGAAGCACGCAAGCTTGTGCAGCAGGGCGCGCTTGAAATCACGCTGCTTGGCCAGAATGTTAACGCCTATCACGGCACGGCGGCAGACAGCAGAGAGTGGAAACTCGCGCGGCTCATTCAGGAGCTTGCCGACATCGAAGGGCTGGAGCGCATCCGCTATACCACTTCGCACCCGCTGGACATGACCGACGACCTTATCGCGGTGCATGGCAGCGTGGAAAAGCTCATGCCGTTCCTGCATTTGCCCGTGCAGGCGGGGTCGGATGCCATCCTCAAAAAGATGAACCGCAAACACAAGGCTTCTTATTACCTTGAAGTGATAGATAAGCTGCGCAACGCACGGCCTGACATTGGCCTCTCGTCGGACTTCATCGTCGGCTTCCCCGGCGAAACCGATGCCGATTTCGAAGCGACGTTGCGCCTTATCGACACCGTGGGCTACGCGCAGGCCTACTCGTTTAAATATAGCCCCCGCCCCGGCACGCCTGCCGCAACCGATGAGGCGCAAGTTCCGGAAGCAGTAAAAACCGAACGCCTTGCCACGTTACAGGCGCTTATCGTGAAGCAGCAAATTGCGTTCAACCAGACTACCATGGGCAAGACCCTGCCCGTGCTGTTCGACCGCGAGGGCAAGTTTGAAGGCCAGTTGCTTGGCAAAAGCCCTTATATGCAGTCCGTCTATGTGCAGGCCAGCGGCATTGCAGGCAAGATCGTGGACGTCACCATTACCGGCGCGTTCCAGAATAGCGTATCAGGTGACGTAGTAAACTCTGCAGTTAAGGCTGCTTAATGTGGCAGGGAGATTCCCGCCGGAGTTTATCCCCGCGAAGGCGGGGGCGGAAATGATAAAAGAGCTTATGAAACAATATTACGTCTATATTTTATCCAGCGGTCAGGGTGGAACGTTATACATTGGCGTTACAAATGATCTAACCCGCAGGGTTATGGAACACAAAACCGGCAATGCCGATGGATTTACCAAGAAGTATGGTGTAACAAAACTAATGTATTATGAGGTCACAACGAGTATTGAGTCGGCTATTGCACGCGAGAAGCAGCTAAAACATTGGAATCGTGAATGGAAGATAAACCTGACTATCAAAGACAATCCAGACTGGAATGATTTATATGATACCTTCACCGCTTAATGTTCACATGTCATACCCGCGCAGGCGGGTATCCATCATAAATATCTTGGCGCCAAACGGCGCTCAGATGGATTCTCGCCTTCGCGAGAATGACATCCTTATATAATGACTTGCAACAGGGAGTGACCGCATTGGATAAGAAATCTGAATCCGTAAGCCTGCATTTCGCTAACAACGCACTTCTCACCGCACTTTTCGGCGATGGCGACAAGAACCTCCTGAAGCTTGAAAAGGCCTTCGGCATTAAAATAGCCTCGCGCGGCAACATGCTGGCGCTCACAGGGGACACACACGGCACCCAGACCGCCAAGCAGATACTGGAAGAATTATATGCCCGCCTGGAAAACGGCGACCAGATCAACTCCGCAGAAGTGGACGCGGCCATCCGCATCGCGGGAGCCACGCAACCCAAAGGCGGCGTCAAAGGCAACCATAACCGCATCATCAATACCGCGATCGGCATCAAGACCCTCAAGAAGACCGTGCACCCCTACTCCGCCATGCAGACGCAATATATCGAGGCGCTTGAAAACTACGACATGGTCTTCGCCCTCGGGCCAGCAGGCACCGGCAAGACCTACCTCGCCGTGGCGCAGGCCGTGGCCGCGTTCCTCAGCCAGCGCGTTGACCGCATCATCCTTTCGCGCCCTGCGGTGGAGGCGGGTGAAAAGCTTGGCTTCCTGCCCGGCGACCTCAAGGACAAGATCGACCCCTACCTCCGCCCGCTCTATGACGCATTGTTCGACATGCTGCCCGGCGAGCGCGTGATGAAGCATATCGAGAACGGCGAGATTGAAGTGGCGCCGCTGGCCTTCATGCGTGGCCGCACGCTCTCCAATGCTTACGTGATCCTCGACGAAGCGCAGAACACCACCGCCACGCAGATGAAGATGTTCCTCACCCGCATGGGCGAGAACTCGCGCATGGTCATCACCGGCGACCTTTCGCAGACCGACCTGCCGCGTGACGTGAAGTCCGGCCTTTCCGACGCCATCAAGAAAGTGGAAGGCATCGAAGGCATCAAATGCATACGTTTCTCGGATGTGGACGTAGTGCGCCATACGCTGGCCGCGCGCATCGTGCAGGCCTACGACGAATGGGAAAAGAAAAAGCGTGTCTGATATGTCGGCTAAACCCACCATTCAACGTGTAGCCGGTGCGTGGCACAGTTCACTGCGTGGCTATAAAAGCCTTATAGCGCTGTGGTGCGGCACCGCCATACAGGGCAAACATAAAGGAGAGCTGGCCGTGGTGCTGGCGGATAACGCCTTCGTGCAGGACCTCAACCACCGCTTTCGCGGCAAGGACAAACCCACCAATGTGCTGTCCTTTCCCGGCAATGACGGCGAGCTTGGCGACATTATCCTCGCCTACGAGACGGTGCGGGCTGAAGCGGTCGCGCAGAAAAAGACCTTCCAGGCGCACACCGCCCATCTGGTGGTGCATGGCTGCCTGCACCTGCTTGGCTATGACCATGAAAAACCCTCCGAGGCTAACACCATGGAAAAGCATGAGATTAAAATTTTATCTTCACTGGGAATAGCAAATCCCTATATAATGAACTGATTATGTCCAGCACTAGCACCAAGCCTGCCCTCATTACCTCCGCTGAAGACGCTTCCGCCGAAGGTGTACTGCAACGTTTCAAGGTCTGGCTGCGCGTCAACATGCGCGGCAAGGCTAACGACAACTCCCTCAAGGAGGCGCTGGAGGAAATTCTCGAAGAGCATGTGGATGACTCCACGACCCCGCCCACGGAAGAACAGAATATCCTCAAGAACGTCATCAATTTTTCCGACAGCGAAGTGCATGACATCATGACTCCGCGCACCGAGATCGAGGGCGTGGCCTACAATATCACGCTGCCGGAACTCAAAGCCCATATCCTTGAACATAACCACACGCGCATCCCCGTCTATAACGACACGCTCGATAACATCAAAGGTTTCCTGCATGTGAAAGACCTCGTGCCGCACCTCTCCGGTGAAGTAGCTTTCAACATGGCGCTGGTGCTGCGTGACGTGCTGTATGTTCCGCCTTCCATGCACCTTATTGACCTGCTGGTCAAAATGCGTGACGCTGGCGTGCACATGGCCATCGTGATCGACGAGTACGGCGGCACGGACGGCCTGGTGACGCTGGAAGACCTGTTTGAAGAGATCGTGGGCGACATACAGGACGAACACGACGAGGAAGAGCGCGACGTTTCGCTGCACTGGAGCGCGCAGAACACCTGCGACGTGGACGCCTCCACCCGCATTGACGAGCTGGACGCGGCGCTCGGCCTGAACCTGCTGCCCGATGCCCAGAAGAACGATTACGATACGCTTGGCGGGCTTATCTTTTTTACCATGGACCGCGTGCCCCACATAGGCGAAGAAATGGACCTCGGCAATGTGGTGCATTGCCAGATACTTTCCGCCGATGCACGCCGCATCCACAAGGTGCGGCTGACACGCATACCCGCGCCTGCCAGCGAAGCCAAAGTAACTGCGTAGCACCATTCCGTATTAATCAGTGATTCCCCTAGGCTCAGGACTCATTAAACTCTTGCTTTCTTTTCCTCTCCCTTTGAGGGAGAGGACGCGTTTGCCTTGGGTTTAGCTGCTTTAGCTAAGCCCTTAGGCAAACCGAGGTGAGGGGGCGCGTGTAAATTCCCCCTCACCCAGCTCCGGCTAAGCTGCTGCGCAGCAAAGCCTGCGCAACCCTCTCCCGCTTTGCAGGAGAGGGGGATTTATGAGTCCTGAACTTAGAATCACTACGTGATTCAGCGAATGACGATATCGCATGCCGTCATGGCCTGAATCGCGCAGCGATTCTAGGGCCATCCAGTTCAACAGTAATCATATGCGATAGCAGGGTTTCCGCCGCAGCAGGGTTTCTAAACTCTCTCTTGCCCTTCTGGCGGAACTATGGTTAGTTGCCCCTCTCACAGCAAAGTATCACGTGTTTAACTTACGGAATCATAACAACATGCAAGTTACAGAAACGAAAAATAATGGCCTCAAGCGCGAGTTCAACGTGCGCGTGGAAGCAAAAACCATTAACGAGCAGCTGGACACCCAGCTCAAGGGCATGAGCGGCAGGGTGAAGATCCCCGGCTTCCGCCCCGGCCACATCCCCATGAACGTGCTGCGCCAGCGCTTCGGCAAGAACGTGTTCGGTGAAGTGATCGAACGCACGATCAACCAGTCATCCCAGCGCGTGCTGAAAGAGCGCAACCTGCGCGCAGCGCTGCCGCCCAGGATCGAGATCATCTCCGCCAAGGAAGGCGACGAACTGCAGTTCAAGATGGAAGCGGAGATCCTGCCGGAAGTTCCCGCTATGGATTTCGACGGCATCGCGCTTGAAAAACCCGTCTGCAAGGTAGAGGATAAAGAAATAGACGAAGCGCTCAGTCGCCTCGCCGACCGCCAGAAGACCTACAAGCCCGCCGAGAAAGGCGCCAAGGCCAAGAAGGGTTCGCAGGTCATCATCGACTTCGTCGGCAAGAAAGACGGTGTGGCGTTCGAAGGCGGCACCGCCAAGAAATTCGCCCTTGTACTGGGCAGCGGCCAGTTCATCCCCGGTTTTGAAGACCAGCTTATCGGCACCAAGGCAGGCAGCGAAGTGGAAGTGAAAGTGGATTTCCCCGAGGAATACCATAAAGACGACCTCGCAGGCCAGCCCGCCACGTTCGACGTGACCGTGCATGAAGTGCAGGAAGGCGATAAGACCGAAGTGAATGAAGACTTCGCCAAGGTAATGGGCTTCAAGGATCTTGAATCGCTGCGCAAGGCGATCCACGACCAGATCGACGGCGAATATCAGGGCATGTCCCGCGCCAAGCTGAAGAAGCAGCTTTTTGACCATCTCGAAGAAAACACGAGCTTCCCCATTCCTGAAGGCATGGTGGACATGGAATTCAAATCCATCTGGGAAAAACTGCAGATGGCCAAGAAGGAAGGCGATGAGACGCTTGCTTCCAGGAGCGACGAAGAGCTCAAGGAAGAATATTCCAAGATCGCGGAGCGCCGCGTGAAGCTGGGCATCCTGCTGTCAGAAGTGGCACTCAAGAACAACCTGCAGATCAACCAGGACGAACTGTCCCGTGCGGTCATGCAGCAGGCCAGCCAGTTCCCCGGTCAGGAACGCAAGGTGTTTGAATTTTACCAGAAGAACCCCAGCCACCTCGAAGAACTGCGTGGCCCCATCCTTGAAGAAAAGGCTGTGGATTTCATCATTGGCAAATCCAAGGTAACGGAACGTACCGTGACCGCTGAAGAACTTGCCAGTGAAGACGATGTAGCGCCCGCACAGGAAGCGAAAAAGAAACCCGCAGCGAAGGCTAAAAAGAAAGCTGCCAACGAATAATAAACAGGGAGTGACTTTCATGAATACCAAGAGTGCAATTATCAACCAGATGATGAAAGAACCGTCCATGGACCTCGTGCCGATGGTTGTGGAACAGAGCAGCCGTGGGGAACGTGCTTACGATATCTTTTCCCGCCTGCTGAAGGAACGCATCATTTTCCTCACCGGCCCCGTGCATGACGGCATGGCTTCGCTCATCGTGGCGCAGCTTTTGTTCCTTGAATCGGAAAACCCGGACAAGGAAATCTCCATGTATATCAACTCCCCCGGCGGCGTGGTGACGGCAGGTATGTCCATTTACGACACCATGCAGTACATCCGTCCGAAAGTATCCACGCTGTGCATCGGTCAGGCAGCAAGCATGGGCTCGCTGCTGCTTACCGCAGGCGCCACCGGCAAGCGCTATGCCACCCCGCACGCACGCATCATGATCCACCAGCCCTCCGGCGGCTTCCAGGGTCAGGCGTCCGACATCGAGATCCACGCGAAGGAGATCATCGCGCTGCGTCACCGCCTGAACGAAGTGTATGTGAAGCATACCGGCCAGAAGCTCTCCACCATTGAGAAAGCCATGGACCGCGACAATTTCATGGCTGCGGAAGCAGCTAAGGAATTCGGCCTGATTGACGAGATCGTAGAAACTCGCTCCGTCGAAAAGGATGATAAAAAGAAGTAATATCAATCATATAATACAAATAAAGCCGTACATTTCGATGTGCGGCTTTTTTTGTCACAAAAGCTTCATTTTATTTTTTTATGTATCGGCTATGATTCTCGCAGCATTGTTATAGCCAGTTGAAGGGAAAGACTAGATGACTTCTGAATTCGATAGTTTGCGAGAAGCCCTTGAATATATTTCAAGAAACGCCAACTCCCCCCTAAACGCATTCTGGGTAAAGCGGAGATAATATTTCTAGGAAAAACAGGCGCAAATCTTGATGATCTGCAAGCTGCAATTGCTCGTTTAGGAGCACGTAGTACAATAAATGATCAGCAACAAATTGTTGTATCGGGTAAGGAGTATGTTGGCGTAATTGCCAACCTTGCTACAACTCACCAAGAATACAATTTTTCTGGTGCTGATGAGTTTAGGGCAAAAAAAGCTGTTAGAAAATAGCCTGCTTAACTGCCCTGCCAAGGCTCATATCCCCTGCATAATTCCTTGCTACGGCTCGCGGCTGGCGGTATAAGGTGGCTGTTGGAAAACTCTCAGGAATCGCCGTGGATACGCCCCCCAGAATAGTCAATCTCCCAGCCACCACTTCATTGCTGGACACCGTTCGGACACCCGCGGACATCCGTGGCATGAACGATGACCAGCTAAAGCAGCTCGCTGATGAACTGCGTGCGGAAACCATCCGCGCGGTTTCGCATACGGGCGGGCATCTGGGCGCTGGCCTCGGCGTGGTGGAACTCACCGTCGCGCTGCATCACGTGTTCAACACACCGGACGACAAACTGATCTGGGACGTAGGCCACCAGACCTACCCACATAAAATTCTCACCGGCAGGCGCGGCCGCATCCGCACGCTGCGCCAGCCCGGCGGCCTTGCCGGTTTCTGCAAGCGCGAGGAAAGCGTCTATGACGCGTTCGGCGCGGGGCACAGCTCCACCTCCATCTCCGCGGCGCTGGGCATGGCCAAAGCGCGCGATATGTCCGGCAAAAACCACGAAGTCATCGCCGTGATCGGTGACGGCGCAATGAGCGCAGGCATGGCGTTTGAAGCGCTCAACAATGCAGGTTCGCTCGGCACACGCATGATCGTGATCCTCAACGACAACGACATGTCCATCGCCCCACCCGTGGGCGCGATGAGCGCATATCTTTCGCGTATGGTGTCCTCCCAACAATACCGCAGCCTGCGCCACATCGCCAAGGCAGTCGCCAACAAATTCCCCGCGCCGCTGGCGCGCGCCGCCAAGAATGCCGAAAAATACATGCGCGGCATGGCAACAGGCGGCACCATGTTCGAGGAACTGGGCTTTTATTATGTCGGCCCCGTGGACGGCCATAACCTTGATCACCTGCTGCCGGTGCTGCGCAACATCCATAACGAAAAGGAAAGCGGCCCCGTGCTGCTGCATGTGGTCACGCAGAAAGGCCACGGCTACGCGCCCGCCGAAGCCTCCGACGACAAATACCACGGCGTCACTACGTTCGACGTGCTCACCGGCACGCAGAAAAAAGCCATCGCCGGTGGCCCCCCTTCTTACACCAAGGTATTCGCCAACGCGCTTATCGCGGAAGCGGAAGCGGACGACAAGATCGTGGCCATCACCGCCGCCATGCCGTCGGGCACCGGGCTTGATATGTTCGGCAAGCGTTTTGCCGAGCGCACGTTCGACGTGGGCATCGCCGAGCAGCACGCCGTCACGTTCGCCGCCGGTCTTGCCGCCGAAGGCTACAAACCCTTCTGCGCTATTTACTCCACCTTCCTGCAACGCGCTTACGATCAGGTAGTGCATGACGTCGCCGTGCAGAAGCTTCCCGTGCGTTTTGCGGTAGACCGCGCAGGCCTTGTGGGTGCCGACGGCCCCACCCATGCCGGTTCGTTCGATATCGCATCGCTCGCCGCCCTGCCCCATATGGTCATCATGGCGCCTGCCGACGAAGCGGAGCTCATGCATATGGTGGCTACCTCCGCCAGCATCGACAGCGGCCCAAGCGTCGTGCGCTATCCGCGCGGTGACGGAATTGGCGTAGCGCTGCCTGCCAAAGGCGAAGTGCTGCCCGTGGGCATTGGCCGCATTATCCGTAAAGGCAATACCATCGCGCTGCTGTCGCTTGGCACGCGCCTGCAGGAATGCCTGAAGGCCGCCGACGAACTGGAGAAGATGGGCCTTTCCACTACCGTGGCCGACGCCCGCTTCGCCAAGCCGCTTGATGCAAAACTCATACAGGAACTTGTGAGCGCGCATGACGTGCTTATTACCGTGGAAGAAGGCTCCCGGGGCGGCTTCGGCGCGCATGTGCTGGCGCTCATAACCAGCAATGGCTGGCTGGATGCCCATCGTTGCAATCTGCGCACGCTGTGCCTGCCGGATGAATTTATGGAACAGGGCGTTCCGCAGGCCATGTATGAAGCGGCAGGCCTCAATGCCGGTGGCATTGTGAAAGCCGCGCAGGACGCATTAAAAAAAACGGACATGCCCCTTAGCGTCAACTCCGCCGTATGAGTGATATCAGGGTAATCTCTTGCGATACGCTGGTCTTTAAAACAGCGCAGTACCGTTGCGCCATTGGCCGCAGCGGCTTTGAAACCGGAGAGCGCAAGGAAGGCAGCGGCACCACGCCGCAGGGGCGCTTTGCGCTGCGCGAATGCTGGTACCGAGCCGACCGCATCAAAGCACCTGCCACATTACTGCCGATGCGCGTTATAAAGCCGGATGACGGCTGGTGCGACGCGCCTGAACATGCTTGCTATAATCGCCATGTAAAGCTGCCCTTCGCTGCCTCACATGAGAAACTCTGGCGCGACGATCACATGTACGACATCATCGTGCCGCTGGGCTATAACGACGCCCCCGTGGTCGCTGGCAAAGGCAGCGCCATCTTCCTGCACATCGCCGGACCGGATTATTCCACCACCGAAGGCTGCGTTGCTGTGAATATGCAGGATATGCTTGTATTGCTGGAAGCAATGCCAGCAATGCCTTTTATTTTTATTTGAAGGGGCACGCTGCCCCCTCTCGCCTCCGGCGATTCACCCCTTGCGGGGTCGTCGTGAAAAACTCCTCCGCGCATACGGCATCTATTTGGAATCTGGGCATAATTAAAGAAATGGGGGGCTGTTTTTGATATATATTGTATTAGAATCATGCTTTTAACCTATGGTTTGAAACGAAATGAATCAAAAACTGTCCTAAGTGCCACCGGAGTTCGACTAAAAAGAATGGTCTGAAACGCGGCCTTCAATCGTACAAATGCACGTATTGCCTGCATCGCTGGCGAGCATCGGGACA
>JAMIFV010000043.1:0-64814 GCA_035906055.1 Alphaproteobacteria bacterium
TGTCCCGATGCTCGCCAGCGATGCAGGCAATACGTGCATTTGTACGATTGAAGGCCGCGTTTCAGACCATTCTTTTTAGTCGAACTCCGGTGGCACTTAGGACAGTTTTTGATTCATTTCGTTTCAAACCATAGGTTAAAAGCATGATTCTAATACAATATATATCAAAAACAGCCCCCCATTTCTTTAATTATGCCCAGAAAAGTTATGAGCCCCGAGCTTAAATCGACTGCTGTATTTTCTGGAAGCGTAACGCAGCCGCGATCTGCGAAAGATCGATATCACCTATCCCCACGCAGCGGCTATGGAACGGCTGTAATGCCGCATCACGCGCCAGACGCACGTAATTCTCCGCGCTGCGCCGGGAGAAGAACATGACGGCATCCACCTTGCCTGTCTTGAGCGCGTCAACGTAGTCCGGCGGCAAGGATTGCGCCAGCCCGGCTTCATAAGCGATGATTTCCGTCACGGCAACCCCCTTGCCGCGCAAATCCGCGGCAATATCAGTTGCAACATCCGCCCCACGCGCATACAGCAGCGGGCCTTGCTTCGGGTCATACTGTTTCAGGATATATTCCGTAAGCGCCCGGGCGTTGCCACCTGCGTCGGCTACCGCCGAAAATCCGGCAGCTTTTGCTTCCCCCGCCGTTGCCGCTCCCACCGCGCACAGGGGTATGGCTCGTCCCGCATGCTGGCGGGCGAGCATACGCACGGCATGCCTGCTGGTAACGCATATCGCTTGCGGGGATTGCCGCACTATCGCAGCCTCGAGTTGGGGCACGCATTGCATGATCGGCCTGATATCCAGCATCGGCACAAGATAAGTGGCATATCCCTTGGCCTGCAGCTCCAGGGCAAGCTTCTGCGCATCTTGCAGCGGCCGCGTAACCGCAACGCTTTTTATGCCAGACATTCCCTGCCGCCCCTTGCCAGCAGGTCGCCCGCAAGCTCTTTACCAAGGCGCGCGGCATCGCCCACCGCCCCGCGCATTTCACCTTTTACATGGTGTGTGCCATCAGGCTTTGCCACCAGCGCCGTCATGCTGACCGTATCTCCCTCCACGACCGCATGCGCGGCAATGGGAGTGCGGCAGGATCCGTCCAGAGCGGCAAGCAGGCTGCGCTCCGCAGTCGCCGCAAACCAGCTTGGCTGGTGGTTGAGTTGTGCCAGCATCGCATTCACCTTGCCGTCGCGTGTCCTGCTTTCAATGGCGATGATGCCCTGCCCCACCGCTGGAATAAACTGTCCTGCATCCAGCCGCTCGCTGATCACATGCGCAAGCCCCAGGCGCTCAAGCCCGGCCACCGCCAGTATCGTTGCATCCGCCACATCATTCGCCAGTTTATCAAGCCGCGTATTCACATTGCCGCGTAACGGCACGATCTCAAGGTCAGGGCGCAGCATTTTCAATATCGCCGACCTGCGCAACGACGACGTGCCGACACGCGCGCCCCTGCCAAGCGTTGCCAGTCCGCCCTGCCTGTCATTCATCACCAGCGCATCGCGCGCATCGGCGCGCGGCAGCACGGCGGACAGCCGGAGTTCGCCCTTCACATGGGTTTCCATGTCCTTGAGCGAATGCACGGCAATATCCACGCGGCCGCTCAGCATGGCCTCTTCCAGCTCCCGGGTGAACAGCCCCTTGCCCCCTATATCGGCCAACGGCCTGTCGGTGCGCAGATCCCCGGTCGTGTCCATAGGGCATAATTCAACGCTTAATCCCTCAAATGCCTGCAATAAAGCACTCTGCACCAGCCTGGCCTGATGCAGGGCAAGGGGGCTTTTTCGCGTTCCTATGCGGATAATATCCATAAAACCACTTGTGCTGATGCGCTTTCAGGCCTTATTTAACAGCAAACCCTTATTAAGCCAAGGATATGCGTGTTCTGGGAATAGAATCCAGCTGTGATGAAACCGCAGCTGCCATTGTGACCTCCGGCAAGGAGATACTCTCCAGCGTTGTGCTCTCGCAGACCGAAGCCCATGCCCCTTATGGCGGCGTGGTGCCCGAGATCGCGGCGCGATCACATATTGAGCATATCGACCATGTGATAACCCATGCGCTGCTGCAGGCAAACTGCCAGTGGCCGGATATTGACGCGGTTGCCGCAACCACCGGCCCCGGGCTTATCGGCGGGGTTATCGTGGGCACGATGGCAGGCAAGGCGATTGCCTCAGTGCTGAAAAAGCCTTTTATCGCAGTCAATCACCTCGAAGGGCATGCATTGACCGCGCGCCTTACCGGCGATGTGGAGTTCCCTTTCCTGCTCATGCTGATGTCCGGCGGGCATTGTCAGGTACTGCTGGTAAACGGCGTGGGCCAGTATGAAAAGCTTGGCGGCACGCTGGACGATGCAGCAGGCGAAGCGTTTGACAAAACGGCAAAGCTGCTTGGCCTTCCCTTCCCCGGCGGCCCGGCTGTGGAGAAAGCGGCGCACGCAGGCGATCCGCACCGGTTTACGTTTCCCATCCCCCTCAAAGGGCGCGAAGGGTGTAATTTTTCTTTCTCCGGCCTTAAAACCGCCGTGAGGATCGCCGCGCTGGAGCGCAAGACCAGCGAAGGTATATCTTCACGGAACGTGGCGGATATCTGCGCTTCGTTCCAATATACGGTGGGCGAGATACTCATGGACAGGCTGAACAACGCCTTGCAGCTTGCCTCCGGCAACGAACAATGCCGCACGCTGGTGATGGCAGGCGGTGTTGCCGCCAACCAGTATCTGCGTGAAAAGATAAAACAAAAAGCCGATGAGTTCGGATTCACATTAATGTGCCCGCCACTCTCACTGTGCACCGATAATGCCGCCATGATCGCATGGGCGGGCATTGAACAGCTGCAACTGGGAAAAACCAGCAGCCTTGATACTGAACCCCGCGCGCGCTGGCCACTCGCCGCATAGAAACATTACTCTGGAATGTTTACAAAAACCCTAAAGTGCAATAGTATACGGCAGGTTTTATTATTACCTTACCTATGAGAAATGCATATGGCAGTGCTTGAGAGCTTACGACACATTGGCAAACGCTGGCGCGACAGCGCCCACCCCTCCATGATGGGCATGAACTACCGCAGTTACGGCCCCAAGATGGGGTTGCCCGATTATGATGCATTCATGCAGCGCGCCAACGCATTCTACGATGAAAGCATGACCGCGAAAGAAAAAGGCGATATCCGTTACAGATTCGTCTCACTTGAAAAAGACAAACTCGGCATCGACTTTGACAATGGCGAGCTGCGCGGCATCTTTACCCGGGACGGCACGCCGTTATCGTTCTTCTCACCTAAACTGCGCGAGAACCTCAACCCCATGCAGCGTGAAGTGGAAGTAGCGGACTTCCTGCAGGTAAGCCCTTACTGATACTGACCCTACAGTATGCGTGAAGGGAACCGCTTTCCTTTTAAAAGCCCGTTATCATAATCAGGCTGCACACATTGGTATTGCTGGTGCTGTAGGTTGCTGTAACTGCGGTGGAACTGGCGCAGGTGGAACTGTACGCGCCGTTCTTCCACGTACGGATGGTGCCAAGGGCAGGTTTTCCGTCATCGAATTTAGAGTCGATGCCCTGAGCTTCCGGCCCGGTGATTACTGCGGCATATGGCGGCGAGCTGGAATAGCTCGCGCCGAAATACACCACATGCCCGTAGATGCCGTCAAAAGCATACGTATCGCTGCTAAGCGTGCCGCGATAGGAAAGGCCGAAACCTGAATTGCCGACGCGACTGCGCGGCGCATTGGTGCCCAGCGTATGTGTCGCGCCGGTAATACCGGTAAACGCGCCCTGTATCATCTTTGCATTGGCAAGATGCTGCCATACGCGCAACGTTTCATTGGCGTAGGTGCCGGTATAGTTGATCTGCCCGTCGCCGTTGCCGCTGCAGGTAGCCACGCTGGTGGCAGAACCCGCCGCATAGCAGGTGGCGTCATTACCCAGCGAGCCAGCCGCAATGCCCCAGTAAGACGTGGCGTTCGCCATGTCACCGGGAAGTGACGAATACTTCCGCTGGAAGGCGATAGCCGCGTCTTTATATTTCTGCATGTCCACTATGATACTGCTCACTTCCGACTGGCGCAGCAGCGAGCGGCCTGTAGCCACGCTGCCGATAAGCAGACCGATTATGACCAGAACCACTGCCAGTTCGACAAGGCTGAAACCACGCATCTTATAAACCGACTTCATATGATAAACTTCCCTATTTAGTAGTAGCTGCCAGAGGCTATCCCCTCAATTATATTTCGCCTTGTATAGCGCAATAACATGCTGGCATGCTAGAAATTTTTTGCGCTTCCCACCGGGTTGGCCGCAGGTATGTAGATCCGGCGCACGCTGCGGCTGGCTTTCTGCGCTATGGGAGCATATATCCTTTTTTCCGCTTCCAGCACCAGCAGCCCGCCGATCGCCGGGAAGAAACGGCGGCCAACAGACTCCATAAACTTCGCAGCGCGCAGAATATAGCGCCTGCCGCTGGGCGGGAAGAACAGCGCGTTAGTGTGCTTCAGCGGGGTGAAGGAATGCTCGGATAACACTTCACGAAGCTGGTGCAGCGTGTACGGCAGCCCGTAAGCGAACGGGCTGCGCGGCGCGCGCGCCCAGATACCGCGGCGATTGGGCGCCACCACCAGCACCCTGCCGCCCGGCGCCAGCACGCGCCATATCTCGCTGAGCATGCCGCGCACATGTTCGCTGTTCTCGATTGCATGTACCACCAGCACGCGATGTACGCTGTTATCGGGCAAGGGAAGCTCCGCTTCGTCGGAAAGCATCGTGAGGTTGCGCGCCTG
Source organism: Alphaproteobacteria bacterium (assembly GCA_035906055.1). Lineage (GTDB taxonomy): Bacteria > Pseudomonadota > Alphaproteobacteria > Rickettsiales > JABCZZ01 > JAMIFV01. The sequence goes on from JAMIFV010000043.1 coordinate 4,782, forward strand.
CGGCGGCCAGTGGATGACCCCCTGCTGCGCGGGCATGCACGCGATCACGCGCTGCGACTGCCCGATATAACCCACCAGATACGGCGTGGTGAACCCGATGCCCAGCAGGACTTCGTCACGCGTTTCCGGCCAGTAATCATGCACCTGCCGCCACACGGCATTGCAGACGAACTGCCCCAGGGGGGAAGAATAGAACTCTTTCAGGGCAACTACATCAGGCCAAAGCATGGCTGGCATTTTACCAGACTGAAGGCACGCTGTCGCGTGGTGATTGAAGCAGAAAACCCTTTATTTCGTGAGCGATTGCATAGGCTCTTGCATGCGTCCCATAAAATAGATGGCACCGTTCTTTGCATCCCTCAGCAAAAAGATGAACGGATGGTCCGCCCTGAACTCCTTCACGACGGGCACGGAACTGACACCCGCCATAACAGCCGTCGCGGCAGCCGCTTCGGTTCCCTGCTCATCCACCTCCACGAACGCCTTCTGGACAACGTCGCTGATGTACAGTTCACGCTTGCCGGTCATGCCGGAAAAATCCGCATGCTCCGGATCAAACGCCGCTTTCATACCAAGCTCGGGCAGTATCTTGGAAAAGCTGTACTGCGACTCAAGCCTGAAACGCGGCAGCGCGATATCCACATGCACTCCCCGTTTCAGTTCACCCAGTACGTTATTAAGCATCTGCGGGGTGAGAGATTGTTCGAACGCATCCATCCCCCCCCTGTCGCGAGGCAGCAGCACCACCATTTCAATGTCGCCGCCCTTATAAGGTATTGCCACCGCCTGCAGTATGTCGTTATCGGCATAAGTGCAATCATTACAGGTGCGCCGCATCATCCATGCGCGGCTTGTCTGCGCAGGATTGACATAAAAATCTTCCTCATGCGTTGCGGACTTCTCAAACGGATTCTGCCAGTCGGCCTTGAAATACACCGCATTGGTCAGCACAAGGCGCACATTTGTCAACGCATTGGCGGAAACAAGGTCTTTGATGCGGCTTTGTGTCTTGCCCTCCACCCAGCGGTTGATGGTATCGGCAGCGCCCGGCGCATCTTTTTCAAAATCGACATTGCTGGCATTCGCGTCGTAATTATCCTTCAGCAGACTGGTATAGGAAGGCAGCAGCTCATAATCCTTCTGCACCCAGACGGCGTTGGCGGTCTGGAGCGTGTACGCCCCCGAAGCGCTGCGCGCGTTCTTTTCCTTGATCAGCTCTGACATTGTGGCAGCTATGTAATCGCTGCTCATTTGCAGGTGCAGCACAGTCTGCATTTCTGACGCGGTGGTATCTTTTGCCCCGGCGAGAGTCATCGCCAACGCCTGCGAGAGGCTCTCCGGTGAAAAGAACACATTCCCCTTCTCCGCCTTCAGTTTGCCATAAAGGTCTGTGGCGAAGTCATTGCCTGCAGCAATGGCTACAGCTTTTTCCGTATCGGTTATCGTGGACTTTGGCGTTTCCTGCGCGATGGCCTGTGTTGCTACAAACATCGCGAGTGTGGGCAATATATAACGCATGGAAGACTCCTATACTGTTGGAAGTTGCTTAAAGCCTTTATCTGTTATTCCCTGTGCGGACTCTACATCCACCGAATCCACTTGTGACGCGGGCGGGCCTTCATGGCAGGCAGCTATAAGCTCCTGCACCTGCGCTTCTGTGCCTACGCACAATGCTTCCACGCTGCCGTCCTTACGGTTGCGCACAAAACCATCCACCCCGATCCTGCGCGCATGCACCAGCACGAAATTGCGAAACCCAACTCCCTGAACCCTGCCACGCACGATCAGGCGTTTTGCGATGGGTTCCATGGATTAATCTCGACGATAGTTGGGGGCTTCCTGCGTAATGATGATGTCGTGCGCATGTGATTCGGAAAGGCCCGCATTGGTGATGCGCACGAACTGGTGGTTCTTCTGCAGTTCAGCGACAGTGGCGCTGCCGGTATAGCCCATGGCCGCCTTGAGGCCGCCCACAAGCTGGTGCACCACGCCGGAAACCGGGCCTTTGAACGCCACGCGGCCTTCCACGCCTTCGGGCACCAGCTTCAGCTTGTCGTTTATCTCCTGCTGGAAATAACGATCCGCCGAGCCGCGCGCCATAGCGCCCACAGACCCCATGCCGCGATAAGTTTTGTAGGAACGCCCCTGATAGAGCACCACTTCGCCCGGCGCTTCTTCCGTACCGGCAAAGAGCGATCCGAGCATGGCGCATTCCGCACCGGCGGCGATCGCCTTGGCGAGGTCCCCGGAATATTTGATGCCGCCGTCCGCGATAACAGGCACGGAATGTTTGCGCGCGACTTTCACCACATCCATAATGGCGGAGAGCTGCGGCACGCCCACACCGGCCACGATGCGCGTGGTGCAGATGGATCCGGGGCCGATTCCCACCTTCACGCCGTCCGCACCCGCCTTGATAAGCGCTTCCGCGCCTTCACCCGTGGCGATGTTGCCTGCGATAACCTGAATATCCTTAAAATGCGATTTGATCTCCTTCACCGCATCAATAACACCCTTGGAATGCCCGTGCGCCGTATCCACCACGAGCAGGTCCACGCCTGCTTCGATAAGCGCTTCGGCGCGGCGCATGCCGTCCTTGCCCGTACCAACCGCTGCGGCAACGCGCAGGCGGCCCAGTTCATCTTTGGATGCCTTGGGATAGGCCTGCGCCTTTTCAATATCTTTCACTGTAATGAGGCCGATGCACTTGAACTGCTTGTCCACCACCAGCAGCTTTTCGATGCGGTGCTGGTGCAGCAGCTTCTTGGCTTCGCTGCGGTCCACATTATCATTCACCGTCACCAGCTTCTGCGTCATGAGTTCATGCACGGGCTGGCGGGGGTCGGAAGCGAAGCGCACATCGCGGTTGGTGAGGATGCCCACCAGCTTGCCGGTTTTAGGTTCCACAACAGGAATGCCGGAGATATGGTTGGCTTTCATGAGGTTAAGCGCTTGGGAAAGCGTGGAATCTGGCGATATGGTGACCGGGTTTACTACCATGCCGGATTCGAATTTCTTGACCGCACGCACTTCGTCGGCCTGCTTATCTACGGTTAAGTTCTTGTGAATGCAGCCAATCCCCCCCTGCTGCGCCATGGCGATGGCCAGACGGCTCTCGGTAACGGTATCCATGGCGGCGGACATGAGAGGCACGCCTAGAGTGATTTTACGGGTCAGGCGCGAGGTGGTATCTGCTTCGGCGGGCAGGACAGAGGAAGCCAGGGGTTTGAGTAAAACATCGTCAAACGTAAGCGCTTCGGCGAATTCCATGCATAAACCTTCAGGCTGGAGTTCGCGGTGTTCTACCGCACCGCAACGTAATTGTCATGCAAAAATATTCGCTAAAATGCAGAAATATGGCTAAATTAAGCCATTGGAACCCTTCGCTTTGTAAGTTATACCTCAGAGACATTCTTTCCCCCGGCTACTCTCCGGGTAAAACCCCTTCCCTCGACACTTCCTTTGAAGCTGTAGTAGTCTCAGCCGGTAACACGCCGCTCAGTAAGCTAACCATCTCAGACGCAACCGTACTCACCAGCGCGCTTGTTCATAACATCAGCGACACCCCCAGCGGTTATGAAGCCCATTATACCGCGCTGATGCGGCATATCTGGTGACAGCCGCATTACGGTTACGCCGGAAGCGGAAGGCACGCTCGCTACAGTGTTCATGGCGCTGAGCAAGCAGTTGAATGGCCAGAAGCGCCAGCGCTAACAGCGGCTGTTCATCCATCGCAAGCGAATGAGCGCTTGGGCAAGGAAGTCTTTGGGGGTCATCCCCTGAATCCGGTCGCCACCAGGAATGTCTCCGCCGAGTCCTGACGCGAGGCCTTGGGCTTCACATGCTTTACCACCGCGAAATGTTTCTTCACCTCAGCCAGCAGCCCGCTCTGCGCACCGCCCTGCCACACCTTGGCCACGAACACGCCGCCGGGTTTGAGCACTTCGCAGGCGAACTGGAACGCGGCTTCCACCAGCACCATGATGCGGATATGGTCGAGGTTCTGGTTGCCCGAAGCATTGGGAGCCATGTCGGAAAGCACGATATCCGCTCTGCCCATTTTCGCCTTGAGGATTTCCGGCGCCGCGTCGCCCATGAAGTCCATCATGATGAGGTCAGCCCCCGGCACTGCCGGAATTTCCAGCAGGTCGATACCGATCACATTGCCTTCGCCGCAGCGCTGCACCGCCACCTGCGCCCAGCCGCCGGGCGCGGCACCGAGGTCCACCACATGCTTACCCTTGGCAAGGAATTGCAGCTTGTCGTCTATCTCGATGAGTTTAAATGCCGCGCGTGAGCGATAACCTTCCTGCCTGGCCCGCTGCACATAAGGATCATTCAGTTGTCGCTGCAACCAGCGCGCCGACGAATTGCTGCGGCTCTTCGCGGTCTTTACGCGCACGGTCATGCCGCGCGTGCCCGATTTTTTCTTCTCTGTCATAGTTTTATATACCAATACCCAGGACAATAAAAAACCCCTTCTTTATGGGAAGGGGTTCTTAATTTCAGTATCAAAAAGCCGCTTACGCTACGGTCTCACCGGAACGGCGCGCAATACGCACCTTGGAGCCGTCTGCCTGCAGTTTGTAACCAACGCGGGTGGCTTTGCCTTCTTTGGGGTCAACCAGCGCAACGTTGGAAATGTGCAGGGAAGCTTCCTTGCTGATGATGCCTGCAGCGCCGTCTTTGTCAGCGCGCTTGTGCTTCTTCATGACGTTCACGCCGGATACCACTACACGGTCGCTCTCGCGGATCACGGAAAGCACTTCACCCTTCTTGCCCTTGTCTTTGCCGGTGATAACGATCACGTTATCGCCTTTTTTGATTTTCAGTTTTTTCTGCGTCATAAAAAATCCGTTGTTCGTTGTTAGTTATTGGTTGTTAGTCATCCATGAACGAACAACTAACAACTAACAACCGTTATAATACTTCCGGCGCGAGCGAAACGATCTTCATGAACGATTTCGCACGCAGTTCGCGAACTACCGGGCCGAAGATACGGGTGCCGATGGGCTCGTTGTCCTTGCTGATAAGAACGGCCGCGTTGCGGTCGAAGCGGATAGCGCTGCCGTCCGGGCGGCGTACGGATGCAGCAGTGCGCACGATAACGGCGCGGTGCACCTGGCCCTTCTTCACTTTGCCGCGGGGAATCGCGTCCTTGATGGACACGACGATCACGTCACCTACGGTCGCGGTCTTGCGCTTGGAACCACCCAGCACTTTGATGCACTGCACGCGCTTTGCGCCGGAGTTGTCAGCCACATCGAGGTTGGTTTGCATCTGAATCATAGTCTTGTCCTTTCGATAATCCGCTTAAACGGTCATCATTCTTATTCGTAAACCACAGCCCATTTCTTGGATTTGGAGATCGGACGGGATTCAACGATCTTCACCGTGTCGCCAACCTTGAACTTGTTCTGCTCGTCATGCGCGGCATATTTTTTGCTGCTGCGAACGGTCTTCTTGTAGATGGGGTGCGTAAAGCGGCGCTCAACACGAACCGTAACGGTCTTGTCTGCCTTGTCGCTGGTCACTACACCCTGCAATATACGTTTGGGCATGATCTACTCCTATTCAGCTTTCTTTTTAGCAGGCGCTTTTTTCGCCTTGGTTTCTTTGGCAGCACTTGCGGGAGCCTTAGCCTTGGCTGCTTTAGCAGGCTTGGCTGCGCCAGCATTTTTCTGCTGGGGATCGTTCATCACCGTCTTGATACGGGCGATCTCTTTGCGTACGGCGCTGAAGCGCGAAACCTTCACGGTCTCGCCGCTGGCGGACTGGAAACGCAGGTTGAAAAGCTCTTTCCTGAGGGTAACAGCCATTTCCTTCAGTTCATCGGCAGTCTTGCCGCGAATATCAGCAATCTGGGTCATACTCAGTGTTCTCCTACGCGAGCAATGAATTTGGTTTTGATCGGCAGCTTAGCGGCAGCGCGCTCGAACGCTTCGCGTGCTACGGCTTCGGAAACACCGTCGATCTCGAACATTACACGGCCGGGCTTTACGCGGCATACCCAGAATTCCACGGAACCTTTACCGGAACCCATGCGCACTTCGGCGGGCTTGCGGGTAACAGGAACGTCCGGGAAGATACGGATCCAGAGACGGCCAACGCGCTTAACGTGGCGGGAGATTGCACGGCGGGCCGCCTCGATCTGGCGGGCGGTCACACGTTCCGGCTCCAGAGCCTTGAGGCCGTATTCGCCAAAATTGAGGGCGAAGCCACCCTTGGCATTGCCATGGATACGGCCCTTATGTGCCTTACGAAACTTGGTTTTTTTAGGTTGCATCATAATATTATGTTCCCAAATAGAGGGGCAGACTTATACAGGATTTTTTCAGGAAAGCAACGGGATTCACCCCTTTTTCCCTGATTTCTCATGCTTTTTTCCGCTCGCCTATAACTCCTTCTCTTACCGTATTAAATCAACTCGTTGCCGGTGGTGCGTTCAACGTCTTTCTTATCCTGCGCCATGGGGTCGTGGGCCATGATCTCGCCCTTGAACACCCACACCTTGATACCGATGATACCATAGGTGGTAAGCGCCTGAGCTACGCCGTAATCCACGTCAGCACGCAGGGTATGAAGGGGCACGCGGCCTTCGCGGTACCATTCCATACGGGCGATTTCGTTACCGCCGAGACGGCCGGAGCAGTTGATTCGGATACCGAGCGCACCCAGACGCAGTGCGGACTGCACGGCGCGCTTCATGGCGCGACGGAATGCGATACGGCGTTCGAGCTGCTGCGCGATGCCTTCTGCAATGAGGGTGGAGTCGATCTCGGGCTTGCGGATTTCTACGATGTTAAGATGAATTTCATCCTTCGTGAGCTTACCGAGGTCTTTCTTGATCTTTTCAATATCAGCGCCTTTTTTGCCGATCACCACGCCCGGGCGGGCAGTGTGGATGGTGATGCGCGCCTTTTTGGTGGGGCGCTCGATGATAATGCGGCTGATGCCTGCGCTGCCGAGGCTTTTCTTGAGGTATTTGCGGATACCGATATCTTCATGCAGCTTACCTGCAAAGTCGCCGCCTGCGGCAAACCAGCGGGAATCCCAGGTGCGGTTTACGCCAATACGCAGACCAATCGGATTAATCTTTTGACCCATTACTTACTCCCCTTTTTCGCGCAGGATGATGGTGAGGTTAGAGAACGGCTTGAAGATACGAGCGCCACGGCCGCGTGCGCGGGTATGCATACGTTTCATCACCAAGCTCTTGCCGACCCATGCTTCTGCAATCACGAGATCGTCTACGTTCATGTTGAAATTGTTTTCAGCGTTTGCCACGGCGGACTGCACAGCCTTGCGCACGTCACCGGCGATACGCTTGTTGCTGAATGCCAGCTGGATGAGCGCCTGCTCTACCTTCATGCCGCGGATGAGACCAGCCACCACATTGAGCTTGATGGGGCTGACGCGCACGCGATTCAGGATCGCCTTCGCCTCTACCACATCAGATTTCTTTTTCTGCTTCGCCATACTATCTGTCCTTTAGCTTACGCTGCTTTCTTGTCGCCGCCACCATGCGCCTGGAACAGGCGCGAGGGAGCGAATTCACCGAATTTGTGGCCGACCATTTCTTCGGTCACAAGCACGGGGATAAACTTTTTGCCGTTATACACACCGAACGTGAGGTTCACGAACTGCGGCAGGATGGTGGAACGGCGGGACCAGATCTGGATGATCTGGTTACGACCGCTGGCGCGGGCCTTCTCTGCCTTTGCAAGCAGGTAACCATCAACGAACGGGCCTTTCCAAACTGAACGAGCCATATATTACTCCTTATACTTTCTTCTTGTGGCGGCTGCGGACAATGAAATTATCCGTGCGCTTATTCTTACGGGTCTTGTTACCCTTGGTGCCCTTGCCCCATGGCGTAACGGGATGACGGCCACCGCTCGTGCGGCCTTCACCACCACCATGCGGATGGTCTACCGGGTTCATCGCCACACCGCGTACGCAGGGGCGAATGCCTTTCCAGCGGCTGCGACCGGCCTTACCGATCGTTTCGTTCTGGTGGTCTGGGTTGGATACGGCACCGATGGTGGCCATGCACTCACCCTTAACTACGCGAACTTCGCCAGAGCGCAGCTTGAGCTGCACCATACCGGAGTCTTTGCTCACGAGCTGCACGTACGCACCGGCGGCGCGAGCCATCTGGCCGCCCTTGCCGGGCTTCATTTCCACGTTATGCACGATGGTGCCAACGGGGATGTTACGAAGCTGCATGGCAAAACCGGGCTTTACGTCGGTCTTTTCACCGGAGCAGATCACATCACCGACAGCAAGGCGCTGCGGAGCGAGAATATAAGAGAGTTCGCCGTCCTTGTATTTGAGGAGCGCGATAAACGCGGAACGGTTGGGATCGTATTCGATACGCTCAACAGTCGCATCAACATCGAACTTGTTGCGCTTGAAATCCACGAAACGGTAACGCTGCTTGTGGCCACCGCCTACGCGGAAAGCGGTGATGCGGCCAGTATTGCTGCGGCCGCCGGTTTTGCTGATACCTTCGGTCAGGGACTTAACGGGGTCACCTTTCCACAGGTCTGCACGGTCTACTTTTACCAGGCCACGAAGCGATTTCGTGACGGGTTTATAGGTTTTTAGCGCCATAACTACATCCTTATGTTTTGCGGCTGCTTTTTATACCCTTTTTATAAAGGGAGTCGCTTTATAGCCATTGTTACAAAAAATGCAAATGGAATCTTTGGAAAAAAGTCAAAAGCTATGGCGCTATCAGTTTAACCTGCGGAAAATAGCCCTGATAGCGGGTTACATCACGGGTAAGCAGGGGAAGTTTTGTCACGGACGCATGGGCACCGATGAAAAAATCGGGTAGAGCCATCACGCGCTGCCCTCCACGCTGCCGGTAAAGCCAATGCGCCTTCGCCGCTAAAAAAGCTGCTTCCCAAGGCAAGTCCTGCCTTATCAGTCCGGCTTCTGCTATGATTGTATCCAACAGGCTGGCTGATGAAAAGCGATACGATATTTCGGCATAAATAATTGGGTTTATTATCAGCATATTATCAACTGACAATGCCGCTATTTTTCCTGATGACCAACCATACCACTCAGAATTCTCTGTAAAAAGATCCAGCAGAATATTGCTGTCAACCAGTATGCTATCCATCACCCCTCGCCGCGGGTCAGGCGCATTATCTCATCAGTATTCACGGAGATATCCCCTTTGCCGCGCAATGCTTCCACAATACGCGAGCCACGCGCCAGTGGCTTTGAAGCGGGGTGAACCACCAGTTCGCCATGCTTCAGGGTAAATTCCACTTCCGTATGCGGGTGTAAACCGCATAAGTCGCGGAACTCTTTAGGGATTGTAACCTGCCCTTTGGTGGTGATCATCATAGTAATACCTATTGGTAAGAGTATTACCTGCATGGTATTACTTTTGGGCAGGAAAGTCAAGAATACTTCTGTCACAAGCTCTTAACTATAGTGATTCCAATTAATAACATTACACAAGTAATTCCCCGACTTCTGGCAAAATTAGGCATAATGTTCAAAATTATTTAGAGCAAAGAGACTCCTCGCCAAAACAACGAACAGGCAGACAAGGTGGCGGCAGCTAAACTACGCCACATCTCTACTAAAACAAAAAGGGCTTTTCGGAACTATATCCGAAAAGCCCTTTCTAAAGCATTTAACTAAGGCTTAAGCCACGCCACTGCTTAAATCGATCGACTGGCCCTTTTCGAGGGTTACAATCGCTTTTTTGAAATCTTCACGTTTGCCAAAAGTGCCGCGGAAGCCTTTGGTTTTCCCTTCAACATTAATGGTATTCACACTAACAACGTTAACCTTGAAGAGGGCTTCCACTGCCTGCTTCACCTGCGTCTTGGTGGCGTCGGCAGCAACACGGAACACGATCTTGTTCTGCTCGCTGAGCATGGTTGCCTTTTCGGTAATCACCGGGCGGGAAAGAACGTTGTAGAAAACTTCCTTCATTACCGGCGCGCCTTTTGCTTCTTTCTTTGCTTTTGCCATGATCCTAGCTCCTTACGACAGGCGCGCTTCCAGGAACGCAACGGCGTCCTTGGTGAGCACGAGTTCATTGTGGTTGAGAATATCGTACACGTTCGCACCCTGGCTCGGCAGTACATCCACGCCCTTGATGTTGCGTGCTGCTTTGGCGAAAGCCTCGTCGAGCTCCGCGCCGCCGATGATGAGGGGCTTGGTAAAGCCGAATTTTTCGAAAGCGGCGGCCATAACCTTGGTCTTGGCTTCCTTTACCTTGAGGGAGTCCACGATCACCAGCTTGCCCTTAGCCTGTTTGTCGGACAGTGCGATACGCAGCGCGAGGTCACGGATCTTCTTGTTCAGGCTGATCGCATGACTGCGCACAACCGGACCGAAGATGGTCGCACCGCCACGGAACTGCGGGGAGCGCAGCGAACCGGCACGGGCACGGCCCGAACCCTTCTGCTTCCACGGCTTCTTGGTGGTGCCGCTGATTTCGCTGACGCCCTTGGTCTTGTGGGTGCCTGCCTGCTTCTTGGCACGCTGGTATTGTACCATACGCGCAAGGATGTCCTTGCGGAACGGTGCACCGAATACGGCGTCAGAGAGCTCGATGTCCCCTGCGGCCTTGTTTTCCAGTGTCTTTACTGCGACTTTCATATTTTCCTCTTTTTTCTCGTACTCGGTACTCGGCAATCCGTACTCAAAACCGAGTACGCGGTACCGAGTACGTTTTTATTCGGCCTTTTTCTCTTCGGTCGCTGCTGCGGCAGCTGCCGTGCGGACACCTGCGGGCATCGGCACGTTAGCGGGCGCGGCGCGCTTTACAGCGTCCTTCACCAGCACATAGCTGTTCTTGGAACCCGGAACGGCACCGCTGATATAGATAAGGCCTTTAGCATCATCTACCTGCACAACCTGCAGGTTGGACACGGTAACGCGTTCGGTGCCGAGGTGACCGGCCATCTTCTTGCCCTTGAACACTTTACCCGGATCCTGGCGCTGACCGGTGGAACCGTGCGAGCGATGGGAAACGGATACGCCGTGGGACGCTTCCAGACCGGCAAAATTCCAGCGCTTCATAACGCCGGCAAAGCCTTTACCGATGGTGGAACCGATTACGTCTACGAACTGGCCGGGAACATAATGGCTGGCTACGAGCTCAGCGCCTACTGAGGGCAGGTTGGTTTCTTCCACGCGGAACTCGACCATCTTGCGGCCCGGTTCAACCTTGGCTTTGGCATAGTGCCCGCGAAGCGCCTTGGAGACGTTCTTCACTTTTGCTTTACCAGAGGAAAGCTGCACGGCGGAATAACCGTCGCGTGCCTTGGTCTTGTGAGCGACCACGCGCAGCTCGTCGAGCTGCAATACGGTCACTGGAATATGTACGCCGTCTTCATCGAACAGGCGGGACATGCCCAGCTTCTTTGCGATTATACCGGTTCTCATGCTGCCTTCTCCCCACCAAGCTGGATTTCAACATCCACACCTGCGGACAGGTCGAGCTTCATCAGCGCGTCCACGGTCTGCGGCGTCGGATCCAGTATGTCAATCAGACGTTTGTGCGTGCGGATTTCAAACTGCTCACGCGATTTTTTATCAATGTGCGGCGAACGGTTCACCGTGAAGCGCTCGATACGGCGCGGCAGCGGTACCGGACCACGCACCTGTGCGCCCGTCCTTTTCGCGGTATTCACGATCTCGCTGGTCGAATGATCAAGCATCATATGATCAAACGCTTTGAGACGGATGCGTATTTTCTGACTGTTCATACTTTATTCCTAGTTATTAGTTGTTCGTTGTTCGTTGTTGGTGAAGTTGCGAACAACTAACAACCAACAACGAAGAACCACTTTCTTACTCCACGATTTTCGACACAACGCCTGCGCCAACGGTACGGCCACCTTCGCGGATAGCGAAGCGGAGGCCTTCATCCATGGCGATCGGGCTGATGAGGGTGATGTCCATGGCGATGTTGTCGCCGGGCATAACCATTTCAACGCCAGCCGGCAGCTGAACCACACCGGTTACGTCGGTGGTGCGGAAGTAGAACTGCGGACGGTAGTTGGTGAAGAACGGGGTGTGACGGCCACCTTCGTCCTTGGTGAGCACGTATGCTTCAGCCTTGAACTTGGTGTGCGGCGTGATGGAACCCGGCTTTGCGAGAACCTGGCCACGTTCAACATCTTCACGCTTGGTGCCGCGAAGCAGGGCGCCGATATTGTCACCAGCACGGCCTTCGTCGAGCAGTTTGCGGAACATTTCAACGCCGGTGCAGGTGGTCTTAACGGTGGGACGCAGGCCAACGATTTCAACTTCTTCGCCAACCTTCACAATGCCACGTTCAACACGGCCGGTAACAACGGTACCACGGCCTTCGATGGAGAACACGTCTTCCACCGGCATGAGGAACGGCTTGTCGATGGGGCGTTCGGGCTGCGGGATGGTCGCATCAACAGCATCCATGAGCTTCTTGATGGCTTCGGTGCCGAGCTCCGGGTTCTTGCCTTCGAGAGCGCAGGTTGCGGAACCACGGATGATGGGGATCGTGTCGCCGGGGAACTTGTACTTGTTGAGCAGGTCGCGAACTTCCATTTCAACCAGTTCAACCAGTTCAGGATCAGCAAGATCCATCTTGTTGAGGAACACCACGAGAGCAGGTACGCCAACCTGACGGGCCAGCAGGATGTGCTCGCGGGTCTGGGGAGCGGGGCCGGAATCGGCGGCAACTACGAGGATAGCGCCGTCCATCTGTGCAGCACCGGTGATCATGTTCTTCACGTAGTCGGCGTGGCCGGGGCAATCCACGTGAGCATAGTGGCGTGCTTCGGTTTCGTATTCCACGTGAGCGGTGTTGATGGTGATACCACGTGCTTTTTCTTCGGGAGCAGCGTCGATCTGGTCATACGCGGTGAACTTTGCTTTGCCGGATTCAGCGAGCACCTTGGTGATCGCAGCGGTCAGCGAGGTTTTGCCGTGGTCAACGTGGCCGATGGTGCCGATGTTGCAGTGCGGTTTATTGCGTTCAAATTTTTCTTTAGCCATGGGATACTCCTTAGGTTTTGATCTTTGTGGTTAAGCAACTTTTTTCTTGATTTCGTCTACCATGCTGGTCGGCACCTGTTCATAGTGGTCGAACTGCATGGTGTACTGTGCGCGGCCCTGCGTCATCGAACGCAGCGTATTCACGTAGCCGAACATTTTGGCGAGCGGAACCATTGCATCTACGACAATGGCGTTACCGCGCATATCCTGCCCCTGGATCTGGCCACGGCGTCCGGTAAGGTCGCCGATCACAGAACCGGTATAGTCTTCAGGGGTTACCACTTCCACCTTCATGATGGGCTCCAGCAGGCGGGGTTCGCCTTTGGGCATGCCTTCACGGAAAGCGGCACGGGCAGCGATTTCGAATGCAAGCACGCTGGAGTCTACATCGTGGTAGGCGCCGTCGATCAGCGTGGCTTTAAAGTCAATGGTGGGGTAACCCGCAACAACGCCGTTATCCAGGGATGCTTCGAGGCCCTTTTCAACACCCGGCACGTATTCCTTGGGAACCGAACCGCCGACGATCTTGCTTTCGAATACGAAGCCGGAGCCGGGGGGCAGCGGTTCGAGTTCGAGGATGATACGCGCGAACTGACCGGAACCGCCGGACTGTTTCTTGTGCGTATAGTCGATCGTGGTCTTCTTGGTGATGGTTTCGCGGTAAGCCACCATGGGCGCACCCACGTTCGCTTCAACCTTGAATTCGCGCTTCATGCGGTCCACGATGATTTCGAGGTGCAATTCGCCCATGCCCTTGAGGATCGTCTGGCCGGTTTCTTCGTCGGAAGAAACGCGGAGCGACGGATCTTCGGAAGCGAGGCGGGAAAGCGCCATGCCCATCTTTTCCTGGTCGGCCTTGGTCTTGGGTTCCACAGCCAATTCGATAACGGGCTCGGGGAACTCCATACGCTCAAGGATCACTGCCGCATCCGGATCGGAGAGCGTGTCACCCGTGGTCGTGTCTTTCAGACCGGCCAGCGCGATGATGTCGCCAGCATAAGCAACCTTGATGTCTTCGCGGGAATTCGCATGCATGAGCAGCATACGGCCCACGCGTTCGCGCTTGTCCTTGATCGTGTTCTGCACGTAAGAACCGGATTCCAGCTTGCCGGAATAGATGCGCGCGAAGGTCAGCGAACCTACGAACGGATCGGTCATGATCTTAAACGCCAGCGCGGAGAACTTTTCGTTGTCGTCAGCCTTACGGGTGATCTCGGCATCGGTCTTCACGTCGATCGCGGTGATGGACGGAATGTCCAGCGGGCTCGGCAGGAAGTCCACTACTGCGTCAAGCATCGGCTGTACGCCCTTGTTCTTGAAGGCAGCGCCATTCACCACGGGAACGAACTTGAAGCTTACGGTACCTTTACGGATACAGGCCTTGAGCTGCTCTTCGGTCGGCTCAGTGCCGTTGAGGTATGCTTCCATGACCGCATCGTCCATTTCAACGGCGATCTCAAGCATTTTTTCGCGGGCCTTCCTGGCGGCGTCCTGCAGGTCAGCGCGGATATCAACAATGTCGAATTTCGCGCCGAGCTCTTCACCCTTCCACACGATTTCCTTCATCTTGATAAGGTCGACTACGCCTTCGTATTTGTCTTCGGAACCGATCGGTAACTGGATCACGAGGGGCACAGTGCCCAGACGATCGATCATCATCTGTACGGTACGCTCGAAATTGGCACCGGTACGGTCCATCTTGTTCACGAAGCAGATACGCGGAACGCGGTATTTGTCAGCCTGGCGCCATACGGTTTCAGACTGGGGCTCTACGCCCGCTACGGAGTCGAACACGGCAACGGCGCCGTCGAGTACGCGCATGGAGCGCTCCACTTCGATGGTGAAGTCCACGTGGCCGGGAGTGTCAATGATGTTAATGCGCTTGTCGTTCCAGAAGCAGGTGGTAGCAGCGGAGGTAATGGTGATACCGCGCTCCTGTTCCTGTTCCATCCAGTCCATCGTAGCAGCGCCTTCATGCACTTCGCCGATCTTGTGCGATTTGCCGGTGTAATAAAGGATACGTTCGGTGGTGGTGGTCTTACCTGCGTCGATATGCGCGCAGATACCGATATTGCGATAGTCTTTAAGATGTGTTTTGCGGGACATGGTGGGTTCCTGTTCTTCTTATAATTACCAGCGATAATGCGAGAAGGCCTTGTTGGCTTCTGCCATGCGGTGTGTATCTTCGCGCTTTTTAACGGCGCCGCCACGGTTGTTGGCAGCATCCATCAGTTCGTTGGCGAGACGATCCTTCATGGTCTTGTCCTTGCGGGCGCGGGCGGAGATGATCAGCCAGCGGATGGCAAGGGCCTGACGGCGTTCGGTGCGAACTTCGGTGGGAACCTGGTAGGTAGCACCACCCACACGGCGCGAGCGCACTTCAACGGAAGGCATCACATTCTCGAGCGCGGAATTGAATACCGGCAGGGGGTCCTGGCTGGTGCGCTTATTGATGGCATCGAGCGCATCATACACAATAGCTTCAGCGGCGGACTTCTTGCCGTGATACATCAGCGAGTTGATGAATTTGGTGAATACCACGTTGCCGTATTTGGCATCGGGGAGAACCTGGCGTTTAATCGCAGCGCGACGACGGGACATACTCTTTTTCCTTCAATGTCATTCCCACGCAAGCGGGAATCTAGTTTTTCTTTGGTCAGGCACGTGATCCCGGCCTTCGCCGGGATGACGGTTCCTCACGCGGCAAAGCCGCCAAGGCTTACCGTCACTTGGGACGCTTAGCGCCGTAGAGCGAGCGCGACTGTTTGCGGTTCTTAACGCCCTGCGTATCGAGCGTACCGCGAATGATATGATAGCGAACACCCGGCAAATCCTTTACACGGCCGCCGCGGATCATCACGACAGAGTGTTCTTGCAGGTTGTGGCCTTCGCCGGGAATATAGCTGGTAACTTCAAAACCGTTAGTGAGACGAACGCGGGCCACCTTACGAAGCGCGGAGTTAGGCTTCTTCGGCGTGGTGGTATATACGCGGGTGCAAACACCGCGCTTCTGCGGGCACGCTTCCATAGCGGGCACTTTGTTGCGGTGGGTCGGCTTTACGCGCGGTTTGCGCACGAGCTGGTTAATCGTTGGCATGCAACTTCCTTTGGTTCGTCGTTCACATTTTCACACATCACCCTGACACACTGCGCATCGGGGAAGGTCTCTCCGGCATAAAGCATTGATTTTTTTTACAAATTCATGCCATTTAAGGCGCTTTTTGGATCAAAGAGGCGCGTAACATAGACATGAGCCCCCGGAACGTCAAGGGAAATTTATGTGTTTTTTAGATCACGGCCCGTGCCACTTATGAGCACATAATGCCATACCCTCTTAACCACGTAACGATTTCTTTACCTTTTGCTCCTAGCGTTCGCGTTTAACGGTGGCATTTTTTTGTGCCGGCCGTGATATTTTTACTTGCATTCCCGCTTTGGGTCGGGCTTAAAAGAAATCAAGAAAAACCCCGCATAAGGGGCCATCTACCGTCGCCGGTACACCACCTGTAGTAATCTGGCCATCCGGCCCGCCTAAGAAAGTTGCGAGTAAAACAACCATGATCCTCTTCCCGCGCGATGAGATTCCTGCGATTGCACCGGCCGCCGCCTCCCCGCTGCGCCCGCATGCGCACCGCAGGATCAACCGCCTGCGCGTATCGTGGTTCGTGCTGGGCGCATTGTGCGGCGTGCTCGTGGGGGTGAGCGCGGGCAAGCTTTCCGGCCCGCAGGAAACCGCTTCCGCCCCTGTTAAGGAAGTCATCGCCCAACCGGGTGCAGCCCCGGTTGCCGCAGCACCTGAACCCGCCGCAACAACCATTACCGGGGAACCGCCTGCACACATGCAGGCAGCCGCAGCCCCTTTGATTGAGCCCCTCCCAGAAGCTGCGACGCAGCCGGAAGTCCCCGTAGCAGCAGAAATGGCTGCCACCGCGCAGCCTGCCGCCATCACGCAAGCCCCAGCCGCAGCAGCGCCCGCACCGGAAGAGCCAGCCATCACCCTGCCCGCGACTTTTACTATCAAAGTGGAGAAAAAACAGACGCTCGCCTCCATTTTCATGGAGAATGGCGTGCCGGAGCCCGAAGCCAACGAGGCGGTGGACGCATTGAAGAAATACCTCAATCCCAAGCGCATCACCGCCGGGCAGATATTCAGCCTGAAACTGGACAAGAATAACCAGATCATGGGCGCCACCACGATTCTGGGCATGGAGATCGAAGCCTCTCCCGTGCGTACGGTAAAGCTGCAGCGTGACTCGAAAGGCAAGCTGGTGGCGGGTGAAGTAAAGGCCGCGCTCAGCACGGGCATGGCGCGCGCTGGCGGCAGGATCCGCTCCAGCCTCTACCAGACCGCCATCGACTCCGGCATCCCGGTTAAAATGGTCGGCGAGATCATCCAGGCCTTCAGCTACGACGTCGACTTCCAGCGCGACGTGAAGCAGGGCGATAAAATCGACGTCGTGTTCGAACGTATCCATACGAATAAAAACGTCACCACCGGCACCGGAAAAATGCTCTACGCCTCGCTCACGCTGGGCGGCAAGGAGATGACCATCTACCGGCACACCGCCGCCGACGGCTTCACGGGGTATTACAACGCCAAGGGCGAATCGGTACGCAAGGCACTGCTGCGCACGCCTATCAACGGCGCGCATATCACGTCGGGGTTTGGCATGCGCCGCCACCCCATCCTGGGTTACTCCAAAATGCATAAGGGCATGGATTTCGGCGCGCCTACCGGCACTCCCATCTATGCCGCTGGTGACGGCGTGATCGAGGAAGCGGGCCGCAAGGGCGGTTACGGCAACTATGTGCGCATCCGCCACACCAAATCCTACGCCACCGCATACGGCCATGCCAGCCGCATTGCCAAAGGCATCCGCCCCGGCATGCGCGTGCGTCAGGGGCAGGTCATCGCGTATGTAGGCTCCACCGGCGCTTCCACTGGCCCGCATCTGCATTATGAAGTGATCGCAGGAAACTCACAGGTTAACCCGGCAGGCGTCAAGTTCCGCACCGGCCAGCAGCTCACCGGCAAGGAGTTTGCCGCGTTCAGAAAGAGCGTGAAGCAGGTGGAAAGCCTTACCGCTTCCGCCCCCGCCTCCAGAAAAACGCAGGTTGCTTCTGCTGGAAGCGCATCCCCTAAGCCTTAAGAATATTCACATGCCCCATCTTGCGGCCTGCGCGGGTTTCGGTTTTTCCGTAAAGATGCAGCTTGGCGTTGGGGTTCTTCAGGTATTCAGGCCAGAGATTCACATCGTCACCGATGAGGTTTTTCATTTCCGCATCTGAATGGCGCGCCGGGCTGCCAAGGGGCAAACCGCACACCACGCGGATGATCTGTTCAAACTGGCCGGTGACGCAGGCATCCATCGTCCAGTGGCCGGAATTATGCGGGCGCGGCGCCAGCTCGTTCACGAGGATGCGGTTATCCTTCGTCACGAACATCTCCACCGCCAGCAGCCCCACCACCTCCAGCGATGCGGCGATGCGCACGGCCATATCCTCCGCTTGCCGAGCCAGCACGGCGTCAATGGGCGCGGGCGCGATCGTGGTATCGAGCATATGGTCCTTGTGGATGTTCTGCACGGGCACATACGGAGCCGTTTCGCCCCCTGCCCCGCGCGCCACGATCACGGATATCTCCATGGAAAAATCCACGTATCCTTCCAGCACGGCTTCCGCTCCTTTTATCGCTTCCCATGCGGCCTCCGCTTCGCTTTCCTTGCGGATCGTCACCTGCCCTTTGCCGTCATAGCCCAGTTCAGCCGTTTTGAGGATTGCCGGAAGCCCAACCTGCTTGATTGCAGCGGGAAAATCCGCCAGCGCGCGGATTTCCGCGAACGCAGCGGTGCCGATACCCAGCGCCTGCACCGCCTTCTTCTCGCGGATACGGTTGCGGCTTGCCTTCAGCACTTCGGCTGAAGGGCGCACAGGTTTCTGCCCTTCCAGCAGGGTAAGGCTCTCAAACGGCACGTTCTCGAACTCGAACGTCACGACATCCACGGAATCCGCAAATGCCTGCAAGGCCTTGATATCGTCATATTCGGCAACCGTAGTCTTGCTGGCCACATGTGATGCAGGAGAGCCGGGTTCAGGGGTAAATACATGCACTTTATAGCCAAGCCCTGCAGCGGCCATGGCCATCATGCGCCCCAATTGCCCGCCGCCGATGATACCTATGGTAGAGCCGGGTGCTATCATGGCTTGAGTTTTATCGAGTCCGTTTGTTTTACGCGGAATTTCTGCAGCTTTGCAGAGAGCTTTGCATCGTTCAGCGCGAGGATGGAAACGGCAAGCAGCCCGGCATT
This sequence comes from Alphaproteobacteria bacterium, assembly GCA_035906055.1. Taxonomy (GTDB): domain Bacteria; phylum Pseudomonadota; class Alphaproteobacteria; order Rickettsiales; family JABCZZ01; genus JAMIFV01. Next base: position 24,110 of record JAMIFV010000043.1, read on the forward strand.
GATGGAACCTGCCTTGCCGATGGCAAGCGAACCCACCGGAATACCGGCGGGCATCTGCGCGATGGAAAGCAGGCTATCCAGCCCTTTGAGCGTCTTGCTTTCCACGGGAACGCCCAGCACCGGCAGATGCGTCATGGAAGCAGCCATGCCGGGAAGGTGCGCAGCCCCCCCTGCCCCGGCGATGATGAGCTTGAAACCTTTACCGGCTGCGCCGGTGGCAAAGTCATACAGGCGTTTGGGCGTGCGGTGCGCGGAGATGACCAGCACCTCATGCGATACGCCGAACTCTTCAAGCTGCATGGCGGCGTGCTGCATGGTTTCCCAGTCGGACTGGCTTCCCATGATGATGGCCACATCGGCTTGCTTGCTCTTCATATTCCCTCAGAAAAAAGGGTTATATATACTGCCATGCTTAAAAGTTCCATGATTATTCGTTATTTCGCACTCGGTACCGCGTACTCGGTTAACCGAGTACCGAGTACGCGGCACGCCCTGGCACGTTGCACAAAAAACACACCTGAAAACCAATATACCACACAGTGTTAATTTTCTATTACTAGGCCTACTTTTCTATTTATTATTTTTTTGCATACTATATATAGTGTGTTTATTAAAAAATGGTGGCTGCGTTCAATTGCACAGATTTCTGTGGTGAATTTGGCAAAACCATCGCGGGATACACCGTAATCAGGTAGGTCAAAAAAGTGTAGATTCGCATGTTTTGGACGTTCTGGAGGCATTATTCTATGGGAGACCAACTGGCAGAACCTGTCCGCCCATCCCCGACCCGCCAAAACCGGCAAGAGGCATCAAACGCTTCCGCTTCTTCCCCCCTCCCGGTTTCCCCCCGCAGTACCCCCTCCGCCTCCTCCCGCCTCAAGGACGAAATGGCGGCCACATTCTCCAACCTCTCCAGCGAAGCCTATTGCGCGCTGGACGCGCAGCTCAATTGCGTTCATCTTTCCGATAACTGGAAATTATTCAGCGGCTTTGAAGCAGAGGACGATATGGGCGACGGCCTCAGGAGCCGCATAGCGCCTGACCATCTGCATAAGCTGGCAGCTTACCTCACCTCCGAGCGCCGCAACTCGGCATTACGCTTCCAGATCAAGCATAGTGACGGAAGCTGGCACTGGTGCGAATTGCAGCTTGGCAGCTCTGACGGAAGCCTTTTCAATTGCCTGCTGAGGGACGTAACCGAATGGGTTTCCATGCAGTCCGTGCTGGAACGCACCAAGCTGGAAGCGGAATTAGCCAACAAGTCCCGCTCGGAATTTCTCGCCAATATGAGCCATGAGCTGCGCACGCCGCTCAACGCCATCCTCGGCTTCGCGCAGATGATCGAAGCGGGCACTTACGGCAGTATCGGCCATCCCAAATATAACGACTATATCGGCAGCATCCAGGAAAGCGGCTCAACACTCCTGTCCAAGGTCAACGACCTGCTGGAGATCGCCAATATCGACGCAGGCCGCATGACACTGAATGAAAGCAGCGTGGACGTAGGCCAGGCCATCCGCCAGGCCATTGAATTCCATTCCCACCGCGCCTTCTGCCTGCAGGTGACGCTGCGCCCGCATCTGCCGGAACAACCCGTGCTGGTACGCGCCGACCGTATACGCCTGCTGCAGGTGCTCACCAACCTTATCGCCAACGCCATCAACCACAGCCATGAAGGCGGCAGCGTCGACGTATATTGCTCCGTACGCAGCGACAGCGGCGTCAGCATCGCCGTGCGCGATACCGGCGAAGGCATAGCGCCCGCGCATCTGGAAAGCATCCTTGCCGCATTCAAGCAGGAAGACAGCTTCTTCGCCCGCACACGCGACTGTGTAGGGCTTGGCCTTGCGCTTTCCAAGGAGATCGTGAAGCTGCATGATGGCCGCATTGACATTGAAAGCACGGTGGGCGAAGGCACGCTGATCAATATCCGCCTGCCGCGTGAACGCACGGTGAGCAAGCAGGCCGCCAGAAAGAAACCGAAAGCGCCCGAATCCGGCAAGCAGTCAGAGCTTAATTAGTTGTCATACCGCACTTGTTGCGGTATCTCATGCAAAGTAAGGAGACCCCGCAATAAATGCGGGGTGACAATATGCAAGATTTCCGCCCCACCCTGTTGCACCATATCCTTGAACTCGTGCCGTTTGACGGCTGGAGCGATTACACGTTCCGCGAAGCCGCCAGTCGCGCCGGGATCACGGAAACCGAGGCCACACGGGCCTTTGGCGGCGGCATCCGCGACTGTGTACGCTATTACTTTGACCAGATAGATGAGCAGCTTAAAAAACAATACCCACCCGGCTCGCTTTCAGCCTCACGTGTGCCTGAGCGCGTTGAAACGCTGGTGATGGCGCGTTACGCACTCATGCTGCCTCACCGTGAGGCGGTGAAAAGCGCCGCAAGTGGAAATTTACTGCCATGGAACGTTAAAGGCGCGTTGAAATCACTCTACCACATGACCGACACGATCTGGCGTCTGGCGGGCGACCAGTCTACCGACTATAATTTTTATACCAAACGCATGACGCTGGCGGCAGTGCATGTGCCTACGTTCCTTTACTGGCTGAACGACCATTCCGCCAACCTTGAAGATACGCGGCGATTCCTTAAAAAGAGACTTGCCGGAGTTGCAGAATTCGGAAAGAAAAAGAAAAGTTTGGCATCAAAACTTAATGCATTCTCTTATTATGCAAAACGCTAACCTGACCTTAAAGAAAACACCCTATGACCTCACCTAAAAAAATATCTGTCGGCAACGTTACCTTTGCCAATGACCTGCCCTTCGCACTCATCGCCGGACCTTGCCAGATGGAGAGCCGCGACCACGCCATGATGATGGCCGAAAGCATCCAGAAGATCGCTGAGAACGTTGGCGTACCGTTCATCTATAAAACCTCTTACGACAAGGCCAACCGCACCAGCCTTAAAGGCCAGCGCGGCATCGGGCTTGCAAAGTCGCTGCCTGTGTTTGAAGAAATTAAAAAAACCTTCGGCTGTCCGGTGCTGACCGACGTGCATAACGAGGCCCAGTGCGCCGAAATCGCGCATGTGGTGGACATCCTGCAGATTCCCGCATTCCTCTGCCGCCAGACCGACCTGCTGCTTGCCGCCGCCAGGACCGGCTGTGTGGTGAATGTGAAGAAAGGCCAGTTCCTCGCCCCGTGGGACATGAAAAACGTGGCCGACAAGGTAGTGGCAGGCGGCAATGAACGCGTGCTGCTCACCGAGCGCGGCGCATCGTTCGGCTATAACACCCTCGTCACCGATTTCCGCGCGTTACCCATCATGGCGGAAACCGGCTTCCCGGTAATATTCGACGCCACCCACTCCGTACAGCAGCCGGGCGGGCAAGGGACGTCCTCCGGCGGTGACCGCCGCTATGTGCCGCCGCTCGCACGCGCCGCCGTTGCCGTGGGCGTGGCGGGCGTATTCATGGAAACCCATCAGGACCCTGACAACGCGCCGTCCGACGGCCCCAACATGGTCAAACTCAATGAGCTTGCAGATTTGGTAAAATCGCTTAAAGACATTGACGCGTTAACGAAAAAGAAATGACTTGTCACCCCGCGCGAGCAACGCGAGTTGCGGGGTCTGGCCATACAGCAGGGCGGAACACATGCAAGAGCATAATTACTATGTGTATATTCTTGCCAAAGCGCGCAACAGCACATTTTATGTTGGTGTAACGAATGACTTGATTCGCCGCACATATGAACATAAAGAAGGGCTTGTCGAAGGATTTACTAGAAAGTATGGCATTAAAATACTGGTGTATTATGAACAACACGCAAGCATTCATGAGGCAATCAGCCGTGAGAAACTGATAAACGCCGGAAACGAAGCCTTAAAATGCAGGCTATTGAGCGAACCAATCCAGACTGGAATGACCTATATTACCAACTTACCCAACAGCCAGACCCCGCAATAAATGCGAGGTGACAGAAAAAGGAATACATATGACCGAGATCGTTTCCATCAGAGGCCGTGAGATCATTGACAGCCGCGGCAACCCCACCGTTGAAGTGGACGTGACGCTTGCCAGCGGCGCATTTGGCCGCGCAGCGGTGCCAAGCGGCGCCTCCACCGGCTCCATGGAAGCGCTCGAACTGCGCGACGGCGACAAGAAACGCTTCGGCGGCAAAGGCGTGCTGAAGGCCGTTGCCAGCGTCAATAACGATATCGCCGACGCGCTGCTCGGCCTCGACGCCACCGATCAGGAAAAAATCGACTCTATAATGCTGGCGCTCGACGGCACCAAAAACAAAGCTAAACTTGGCGCCAACGCCATGCTCGGCGTTTCGCTCGCGGTTGCCAAGGCTGCTGCCGAAGCGTCCGGCCTGCCGCTTTTCCGTTATGTGGGCGGCACCACCGCGCGCACCCTGCCCGTGCCGATGATGAACATCATCAATGGCGGCGCGCATGCGGATAACCCCATCGACATCCAGGAATTCATGATCATGCCCGTGGGCGCGAAGAACTGCTCCGACGCGATCCGCATGGGCTGCGAAGTGTTTCAGGCGCTTAAGAAACAGTTACACGACGCCAGCCACAACACCAACGTAGGCGATGAGGGCGGTTTTGCGCCGAACCTCAAAAGCGCCGACGAAGCGCTTTCCTATATCATGAAAGCCATCAAGGCCGCAGGCTACGCGGCTGGCGACGACATCGTGCTGGCGCTCGACTCCGCCTCCAGCGAATTCCATAAGAAGGGCAAGTATGAGCTGGAAGGCGAAGGTAAATCGCTCGATGCCGCAGGCCTCATCAAGTATTACGAAGCGCTTGTAAAGCGTTACCCCATCGTCTCGATTGAAGACGCGATGGCCGAAGACGACCATAAGGGCTGGAAGGCCATCACCGAGGCACTCGGCGACAAGATCCAGCTCGTAGGCGACGACCTGTTCGTCACCAACCCCGCTATTCTTGCTGAAGGCATTGAAGCAGGGCTCGCCAATTCCATCCTCGTGAAGGTGAACCAGATCGGCACCCTGTCGGAAACCCTCGCTGCGGTGGAAATGGCGCATCGTGCGGGGTATACGTCCGTGCTTTCTCACCGCTCCGGCGAAACCGAAGACGCCACCATCGCGCATCTGGCTGTCGCCACCAATTGCGGCCAGATTAAGACCGGATCATTGTCGCGTTCCGACCGCCTTGCCAAGTATAATGAACTGATTCGTATAGAAGAATTCCTCGGAAGTCAGGCAAGATACGCAGGCTGGGGCGCACTGAAACAAGGGTAAACTTCACCAAATTGTAACATTACAGACATAAAATCGTAGCCTGACGTCTTTAAAATAGCGGCTATCGTATTTTTATAAACCGGTAAATTACAGTCTGGAATCCAACGTGGCACCTAAGAAAACCAGTTTTGAAGCCTCAAATAACCCTACGCTGAGAATGTTCCTCAGTGTGTTCGGCGATCCGGACACCGTGCAAAGGGGCCTTCAGGAATACTGGCAGGACAAAGGCAGCTTTACCTCGCCAGCGGAAATCTACAATTTCCTGATGGACAAAAAAGTTGCTGAGGGAGCAATATCGCAACACGTTGCGAAAAATCTTAAAACTACATTTAAAGATAGCTTTTCGCCAGAACACAGCACCGGCTTTCATTCCGCCCATCGCGAACCCGTCATCAGCGCTCTGGCACGCCTTTATGCGCAAACAAGCGGCCACGACTCTCCTGTATGGCACATTGAGGGCGATATTGGCAATTTAAGCGGATTGAATACTGCAATGAACAAAGCAGCCGCAGAACTGCAGGCTTCCGACCCTCAGGCCTTTAATGGCCTGCTTCAAGCAAACGCCATCAAAGCCGAGGATGCCAAGGCGGCAGAAAAACTGGGGCGTGCAATGGCAGACCGCGTGATGTATGCTATCTGCCAGATAACGGCCAACAGACTGCAAACGAAATGCGATACTGTCGGAATCCGCACAGGCGGAGATGAGTTCACAGTTATTGCCACCTCTCAGAACAATCCATTGAATGAGAAAGCCATCAAAACCCTTCTGCGCGATGCCCAACGCGATGTAGCCGCCTTCGTGACAACAGCAGACCTCACGCTTGTTCCCCATGGGCGCGACAGACGTAAAATAGGGGTTGGCGTTGGCCTGGCCCCGTATGACCTGCGCTATGCAACACGTGATGAGCATCTGGAGATCGAGGCAGGACTTACCCGGTCGAAAGATGAATCCGACAGGATTCTACATGGCAATAAGCGAAAAATGTCTAACATGGAAATGCAGCCGGTAAATCTCACCGCTTTATCGCAGGCACTCTCAGGCTATCCTCTGCCCATTGTTCACACAGCAAGCCCTCAGCAAGAAGATTATGACCCATCACGCGTTCCCCCGGAATCCGCACGCCAGAACGCGTTACTTCAAAAGTTGGGAGCTAAATATACGGAACTAAGCGCTGCGGAACAGAAGGCCATTAATGCCACTATTGCGCTTACCCGTGAAAACGACATCGTCGTCAATCTGCCTATGTTTGGCAATATGAGCCAGACCCAGCTACCTTACTTCCGTAAGGTGGCAGACAAGGAAGATAAAGGCCCCCGCCTTATCAATATTGATTTCAGCAATATGGCTGGCGGCAACAAACTTGGATATGAAGTAGGCGATGCCATGGCGCGGCGCTTCAGGGATGTAACTATCGGTGCCATGCTGAAAACTAAGCTGCCGGAAGTGGATATAGAAGGCAAAACAAAAAGCCTTGCGGATTTTCTGCCTTTCCTCGCGGCACGCCCCGGCGGTAAATTCGCCTTGCTGCTGCCGGACAGTGTTAGCGACGATGTTCTCAACAGCTTCAGAATCAATCTGGAAGCAGGGCTCAAAGCGGTTTCAATGAAACCTCTGGATCTGGGACAGGATAAAGAAAGAATCATCAGGGACATCCGCCAGAAGGCAGCGTGGAGCGCTGAGAAAGGCAACGATGATTTTCTGGCAAAGACCTTTGGTGCCAACCTCGAAAGATTGCAAACCGCAAAAGGCGAGATTGAAATCACCTTGGACAAGATCGTGGCCCAGAACAGTGGAGTTTCCGGTTCTTCGGTGGTGATGACGCACACTCCGCAGGGCAGGAACCTTGACTATAACCTATCACTTCGCGATCAGATGGAGCCGCTGGAAGTGGAAGCCAGGACGCTTCAGGACGCTATCACCTCGGCACATGCGGATGCAGCCCACGGTGGCGGAAGAAGCTTTGTTGGCCGTGAACTAGCAAAGAAAGCTCGCACCGGAGGCGGTCTTCCGCCCCACTGATTTTTGGCCGGTCGCTTATAGCTGATTGACTTAACGTCATTTTCCGTTTTTAAAAAACACCCCGATCCCTCCAATCAGGCGAACAGGTATACACATGTCCGGCGGCTCCACGAAAGTTATCATCATCTCCCTTTGCGCCAATTTCGGCATCGCGCTGTCCAAGCTGGGCGGCTCGCTCTACACAGGCAGCGCGGCGCTGCTGGCCGAAGCCGTGCACAGCTTCTCCGACTGCGGCAATCAGGCACTTTTGCTCTGGGGCGGGCATGTGGCCAAAAAGGGTCCGTCCGATAAATACCCGCTGGGGCGCGGCAAGGAGATGTTCTTCTGGTCGTTCGTAGTGGCGCTGCTGCTGTTCAGCATGGGCGGCATTTTCAGCCTGTATGAGGGCATCCATAAACTGCATAGCACCGAGCCGCTTTCCAACCCGCTCGTAGGCGTGGTCATACTGGGCATCGCCGTGGCGCTGGAAGGGTTCTCTTTCTATGCCTGCCTAAGGGAAGTGCAGCTACAGAACAAGCACAAATCCATGTGGGACTGGATACGCAATACCATGTCCGCCGACCTGCTGGTCATCTTCCTTGAAGACCTTGCCGCCCTGCTGGGCCTTATGTTTGCACTGGTGGCGCTTACGCTCGCATGGATCACCGGCAACCCGTTCTATGACGCGCTGGGCTCCTGCCTTATCGGCGTGCTGCTGATCGGGGTAGCGGTGATACTGGCGCGCGAAGTGAAGCCCATGCTGATCGGCGAGCGCCCGGCGGAAGAGTACGAACCGAAACTTCAGGCGATACTGGATGCCATCATGCCCGGAGCGAAACTGATGCGTCTCATCGCGCTGCAACAGGGCGTGGACGCAGTGCTGCTGGCCTACAAGATCACTCCAGCGGGCGGTGCAGCCGACATCCGTACGGCTATTGCATCGGTCAACAGCTTCGAGGCGAAAGTGCGCGAGAGCTGCCCCGAGGTCAAATGGCAGTTCGCGGAACTTGACGATAAGGATTAATAAGACGGTGTAGCGGGCATGTCGTTGAGTTCTTCAGGCGACATGTCGAACGGGGTAAGCGCTTTTTCCTGCTGGGGCTGAACCGGAGCCTGCGGCACGGCCTGCTGCGGGGACAGGTATTGCGGATTGACGGGAATGCGCTTCTGTTCGCCCTCCTTACGCCCTGTCAGTGCGCGTTTATTGGCATCACTCTGCGCCTGCCCGCTGGAGGTAAAGCATTCCCAGCTTTCACAGCGCTCGCCGATCACAGGCATGTGCCGCCCAAGATCGTCCGCCCATCCGCAGCCCTGCAATGCAAGCAATACGGAGAAAACCGGGAGAGTGCGCGTAAATATCTTTGTCATAAAGGTGATGTTAACGTTTATTGCCTGCCTGATGCAACAGTATTTTTACGCTCCGCCGCCTGTTGCATTCACGCCCTCGCCACGGCATGCATCGCCACGCTTGAACCTGCACTCCGGTGGTGTAATATCGCCGTCCCGTATCAGGTATGTGAGGTATCGCCATGTTCACCAAACGCATGTTCGTTAAACGCCTGCTGTTTTCCGTTCTCGCAATGTATACTGTCGCACTCTCCCTTGCGCCAGATGTTTATGCCAGGGACATTACGCTGCTGAACGTATCCTACGACCCCACGCGCGAATTCTATGACGAATATAACGCACAGTTTGCCAAAGACTGGCAGGCCAAAACCGGGAAACCGGTAAAAGTGAAGCAGTCGCATGGCGGCTCGGCCAAGCAGGCTCGCTCAGTAATGGAAGGCCTGAGGGCCGACGTGGTGACGCTGGCGCTGGCGTACGACATTGACGCGATCGCAGAGCGCACCGGCAAGCTGCCTGCCAACTGGCAGACCCTGCTGCCCAATAACAGCTCGCCCTACACGTCGGTGGTGGTATTCCTCGTGAAGAAGGACAATCCCAAAAGCATCAGGGACTGGGACGACCTCATCCGTGAAGATGTAAAAGTCATCACCGCCAATCCCAAGACCTCCGGCGGCGCACGCTGGAACTACCTCGCGGCATGGGCATGGGCACTCAAGAAAAACAACGGCGACGAAGAAGCCACCAGAGCCTACATGAAGTCGCTGTTCAAGAACGTGCCGACGCTGGATTCCGGCGCACGCGGCTCCACCACCAGCTTCACCGAACGCAATATGGGCGACGTGCTCATCGCGTGGGAGAATGAAGCGCTCATGGTCACGCATGACATCGCCAAAGATAAATTCGAGATCGTCTATCCCTCCCAGACCATCCTCGCCGAACCGCCCGTTGCGGTGGTGGAAGGCAATGCCGACAAGAACGGCAACGCTGAAGTGGCCAGGGCGTACCTTGAGAACCTTTATACCCCTGAAGCGCAGGAGATCGCCGTGAAGCATTTCTACCGCCCGTCGGAAAAAACCGTGGCGGAGAAATACGCTTCGCTCTTCCCCACCCCGGCGCTGGTGACCATTGCCGATTTCGGCGGGTGGAAGGCCGCGCAGGAAAAACATTTCGCCGAAGGCGGCACGTTCGACCAGATTTACGCCAGCAAATAACCATGACAGATGAGAACACATGACCTCAGCCATATCGATAAAACAGCTCCAGAAGACCTACCGCGAGAAAAAATCCGGCCAGAATAAGGTTGCGCTCAAGGGCATCGACCTTGAAATACCGCGCGGTTCGTTCTTCGGCCTGCTGGGCCCTAACGGCGCAGGCAAATCCACGATGATCAACATCATGGCCGGGCTGGTCATCAAGACCGGCGGCACGGTCACCATCTGCGGGCACGACATCGAAAAGGACATGCGCGCCGCGCGCCAGTCCATCGGCGTGGTGCCGCAGGAGCTGGTGCTCGATACCTTCTTCACCGTGCGTGAAGCGCTTGATATCCATGCCGGGTATTACGGCATTCCTAAGCCTAAGCGCCGCACCGACGAAATAATCGAAGCGATGGGGCTCACCGATAAAGCCGACGCGCATTCCCGCCGCCTTTCCGGCGGCATGCGCCGCCGCCTGCTCATAGCCAAAGCGCTCGTGCACAACCCGCCCGTGCTCATTCTTGATGAACCCACCGCCGGTGTGGACGTGGAACTGCGCACGCAGCTCTGGACGTATGTGCGCAAGCTGAACAAGGAAGGCGTCACCATTCTGCTTACCACGCACTACCTCGAAGAGGCAGAAGAGCTATGCGACCAGATCGCCATCATCAACCACGGCGAAGTCATCGCCAGCGAAAGCAAGCGAAGCCTCATGGCGCGCATGGACAGCAAACAACTCGTGCTTAAACTCACCGCTCCGCTCAATGCCATCCCCACCCCGCTATTGTCGCTCAGCCCCACGCTGCTGCCCGAAGGCGACCTCGCCATCAGTTACCAGCCTAGCAAGGCGAATATGGAAGAGATCCTTGGCCGCGTGCGTTCCTGCGGCCTTTCCATCCGCGACCTTGCCACCCACGAAGCAGACCTTGAGGACGTATTCCGCCACCTCACCAGCGGCAAAGCCGCCTGATAGCATATTAATTTCAGCCTATTGCACGGAAGCCCTTGCAAACGTCCCACTTAGCTTGGCGGTCGCTTCATGCCTGGCTTCATATCCTCCGATCCAGCCAAAATAGGCTGGCTATAGCCCCGCGCTTAGGCTAAATCATGTGCACACGCACCCGTAGCTCAACTGGATAGAGTATTGCCCTCCGAAGGCAAGGGTTGCTGGTTCAAATCCAGTCGGGTGCGCCAGTTTTCGCTTAAGCGGCGGACTTGATCAGCACCTTTTCCCTTGGGCCGTCAGCAAGGATGCGCGAGCGCCCCACCACAATGATACGGTCGCATGCCGACAGCAGGTGATGGCTGTGCGTGCTGATAAGCATGGTGCAGGTGCCTTTGAGCGCCGCAAGCTGGCGCGCCAGATGTTCTTCCAGCTGCGCGTCCAGCCCGTTCGTCGGTTCGTCCAGCAGCAGCAATTGCGGCTCAAATGCAATCGCCCGTGCCAGCGCCACCAGTTGTTTCTGCCCTCCTGAAAGCGCATTGCCGCGCTGTCCTGCCTCGGTCGTCCAGTTGAGGCCGTTCTCCTGGAAGCTCTTTATCAGGCCGGTTATTTCAAGCGCCTTGCGGCGCGCTTCAGAAGAAAGCTGCGGTCTGCCGGCGCGAATATTCTCTTCGATCGTGCCGTCGATCAGCGAGACGTCCTGTGGTTTGTAACCTATCATGCGCGAAATATCGTCCGCAGTCATCGTGGATACGGGAATATTATCGATCAGCACCTGCCCCGCATCGGGGTGGATAAGCCCGGTGACAAGGCGCATCAATGTGGTTTTACCGCTGCCCGGCGCCCCGGCGATGCCCACCATCTCACCGTGCCGGATCTGCAGGGTCACATCCTTGAGCACAGGATGCCCCCCATGCCCCATATTGCAGGTTACGTTATCCAGCCGCACTGAAGCTTGCGCCATCTCATGCGCAGCAACAGGCTTGCGCGGCGCATAGCCGGTGGGCAATATCCGGTTTAACTCCCTCAGCGCATTGCGCAGTTCATAGTACCGCACAAACAGCGTGGTGACCGAGGAAAAGCTCGCAATCATCCTCGCCGTGAGCATGGAGGCCGCCAGTAACCCGCCGGAAGTAAGGCTGCCCGCTTCCACCATGTAGGCCCCCCCCACCAGCACGACGGCATAGGAAAGAAACGACAGCTCATTGCTGGCCGACTGCCCGATGCCAAACCACACGCGCGCCATGCTGGAGGAATAGGACGCCGTATTACTCGCGCCATACCATTTATTGGCAATGGCGTTCTCGGCATATTTGCCCAGCAGCGCGTCGCGGGAGTGGATAATGTCCGCCAGCAGGCCAAGGCGCTTCTCGCTGGCACGGCTGGAATTCTTTTCATAGCGCAGCGCCGGGCGGATAATGAGGGCGTTTATCACCACCACCATAAGCCCGAAGCCAAGCCCCACAAACACCAGCGGCCCCGCAACCAGTGTGATTGCCAGCGCAAACAGGATGAGGAACGGCAGATCCGCCAGCGCCAGCATGTAAGTGGACGATACGAAATCGCGGTAATGCACCAGCTGCTTGTAACGCTCAAGCACCATGCCTATCTCAGGCAGGGCATTGGGCTTCGTGTTCATGAGGCTGCGCAGTATCGTGCGGTCAAAGCCCGCGTCGCTGGAGCGTGCCACGCGTTCCGACACCAGCGTGCGGATGACACGCAGCGAGAAATCCATCACGGCGATGATGCCCATGCCTATGAGCAGCGCCCACATCGTCGCGGTTATGCCGTTGGCCAGCACTTTGTCGTATACGAAGCTGCTGAACAGCGGCAATGCCAGCGCGAACATGTTCACCAGCACACCGCACAGGAATATCTGCGCCAGCTTCGGCGTATGCCTGCGGATATGCGTCATCACACGGTCCGCTTCACCGTAAGGCTGAAGGATCACCAGTATCTCGGCCACATTGTTCAGGTCGTCGGGCGCTACGCCGCGGGCGACAGTGCCGTTTTCATTTACGATGCAGCCGTTTTCCGCAGCACCGGCGACCGGAACATAACCGCCATCGTTTAGCAGCAGCACGCAGCCCACCTGTCCGTCTTCGTCGGGCAGCGCCTGATACAGCAGCGGCATGCGCTTATGCACCATGCCTACGCTGGCAAGCTGATCTTTAAGCTCATTGTCACTGGGAGCCGCACGCTCAGATGCAAGCAATACACCGCGCGTTGCAAGCACTGCTGAAATGGCCCCACCGAGCGACTGGACCGCCATTATCACGCCCCGTAATGCACATTAAGCTGTGCGATCTGTGTTATATGGGCTGGCTCGGAATAATAGCGGTAGACGTAGTCGGAGCCGGAGCCGGTGACCGTGAAATCGCCAGCGGCGGTGAAAGTGTCGCCTGTATCCAGCCTGAAAGCAAGCGTGGAACTGTTACCCGTATCCACCAGACCTCGTATGTCGCTGGCGGAAAGGGAGTAGGTGTTACCGCTAGCCGAATTGCGCACGTCCAGCGACTCGATGGATACGTAACGGGAGCCGTCGAAGCTGTTGGCTGCCAGAGAGGTAAGCCCCGCTATTATCAGGCTGTCAGTGTCGCCGCCGCCGTCTATCAGCGTGAAGGTCGCCAAATCGCTGGCATTAATATAAAAGCTGTCATTGCCGAGGCCGCCATTAAGCGTGTCCGCCCCGCCGCCGCCGCTAATGATATCGTTACCGCTGCCACCATTGATGACATTGGCAGAACTGTTGCCATAGAGCACGTCGTCATAGCCAGAACCGGTGATGTTCTCGACATTGGTGATGGTACTGTAGGAATAGATGCCGGTGGAACCCGTCCTCGCCTGATAGACGGAGAAGCCGCTGCCCCAGTAGTAGGCCTTGTCGGAAGAGCCGAAGAATGCGCCATCACTGAAAAAGACCTGCACGCCCGTGCTAGCCGAACTATACCAGTTATTGTCAAATATCACGGTATCGGTGCCGCTGCCACCGTCGATGGTATTGCTGCCCACCGTGGCATATATAGTGTCGTTGCCGCCAAGGCCGTAAATGGCGTTCGTGCCGCCCTGCGCGTTGATCTGGTTGTTACCGCCGTTACCCACAAGGATGTCGTTACCGCCAGCGCCCAGGATATTCTCGATATTGACGAGGAAATCAGTACCGGAATACCCCGTGCCGAACCCGGTGTAAGCAAGGGCTGAACCTGTGGGGCTGCTGCCTGCCGCGATCGTCAGCGTGGATATGCCCCGGTCAATGTGATCGGCCACGCCGTTACTGTTGATATCAGCGGTGCCATCAAGGTAGATCACCGTATTGTTGTTAGTATTGACATAATACGTATCGGTTCCGCCGCCGCCGTCGACGCGGTCATTATCCGTCATGCGGATAAAGTCATTGCCGGAACCGCCGAAGATAAAATCCGTGCCATTGCCCGGATCATAATCCATCGCGGTGGTGGTGCCCCAGATAACGTCGTTGTACGCGCTGGCGATTATGCGGTCGATCCCGCCCTGCGTATACGTATCGCCGATGGCGTGTGAAGAAGCGTCCGCAGCGGTTACGCCCCATCCGGCGCCGCTGGAAGCGTTTACCGTTATGGTCTGGCCGAGGCTGTTTCTCGCCGTACGGCTTACGGAATCAAAATTGACCAGCACGCCCACAGGGGAACTGTTATAATAGATCGTATCATAAGCGCCTGACGTGGTGATTACGCTGTCGGTAGCGCTATTGAGGTAAAAGGCATTGGTACCCGCACCGCCGTCCAGATATTTGGTGCCGCTGCTGGAGCTGTACAGGTTGTCGTTACCGATGCCACCGTAGAGATAATCCGTACCAGCGTTACTGTAGAGGGTGTCGTTGCCATCGTTACCATACAGCACATCGTTGCCGTTACTGCCGGTAATGGTGTCGGCACCGCTTCCGCCGAGGATCGACGTGATCGAGCTGACGCCGGTGGTCGGCGTGAATGCATACAAGTCGCCGTTGGCAAGGCCAGCCGTGCCTGCGCCCGTCAGCAGGTTGACGACAAGACCGGTAGAGTCCGCGGTGTAATTGATCGTGTTGGTTTGTCCTACCCCAAGGTTAGCGCCGTTAGTGCCATCATAACGCACGCCTGCATGCTGGCTGTAGAAATAATTATTTCCGCTGCCGCCATAAAGCGCGTCATTACCTGCAATGCCGGTATAGAACGTATTATTCCCGTCGCCGCCATAGAGTGTGTCGTTGCCGGTGCCGCCGGTAAGCGTGTCGTTGCCGTCGCCGCCATAGATCGTATCGTCGCCGCCTCCGCTGGAAATCACGTCGTCACCCGCACCGGCGGTAATGGTTTCGGTGGCCGCCGTGCCGGTGATCGTGTCATTGTTCTGCGTGGCGATAAGCCGGGTAATGCCGCTGAACGTGTCGTTTAAGCCCGTGCCTGCCGCTGTGCCGGAGAGCAATATGGTAAGGCCGGTAGTGGTAACCGTGCTGTAATCGAGCGTGTTCACGCCGCCGCCGCCGGTGATGGAATTCGTGCCCAGCCCCGGCCTGAACGTATCATCGCCCGAACCGCCGATCAGCGTATCGTCATTGTCGCCCGTGGTAATCGTATTGCCGCCATTGCCGACGGTGATATGGTTGTTGCCCGCCCCGGCGTTGATCACGTTAGCACCGTCGCCAAGCACGATCGTGTCAGCACCTGCGCCCGCCGTCACGGTGTAATTGCCGCCACCGGCCTGAATATCGTTAGCGCCGTCCCCTGCCTGGATATTGCCGCCGCCGGAGGTAAGCCGGATAATATCGTCACCGGCACCGCCGGTAATCGTATAGTAGCCGGTGCCGCCGGTGATAGTGTTGGTGCCGTCACCCGCCGTTATCGTGCTGTCGCCATTACCGACCACGATAGTGTCCGCACCGCTGCCGGTAGTAATCATGTAAGCGCCTGCGCCAGCGGTAACGCTGTTCACGCCGTCGCCCGCAAATATTTCTCCGCTGCCGTCACCGACAGAGATCGTGTCATCGCCCGAGCCTGTGGTTACGCGGTTATAACCGGCCCCCAGCGTCACGCTGTTGGTGCCGTCACCCGCGTCGACGATATTATCACCCGCCAAGGCCGTGATCGTATCGTTGCCGGAACCGGTGGATGCCGAGTTATTGCCCGCCCCCAGATCCACGATGTTGTTGCCGTTGCCCAGTGCCACCGTATCGTTGCCTTCGCGGGCATAGATGGTTTTGTCCCCATCTCCGCCGGTGATTGTGTCGTTATTGCGTCCGGCATGCACTTCGTCATTGCCGGTGGAAAGGGCGATGATGTTGGGCTGATCCTGCGTAGGCAGGATGTAAATCTCCTGCAGCCTGCCCTGATTTTCGTAAACCAGCGACTGGTCGGTCACCTGGCTCACATCGGTAACGTCCATATACAGGAAACGGAACGTCTGCTGACTGTGGAACTGTTGCGCACGCGTGGTCTTGCCGGTCACATCCACGGTAATATCGAAGCTGCCCGTTCCAGCAGTATCATAAATGAGGGTAAAAGAATCCTGCGCCAGCACGCTGCTTGAAGAAAGCGTCCAGTTGCCGCCGCCATTGTCGGTAGCGCCCAGAATGGAAACACCCGCCGGAACCCCGGATATCTGGACGTCATCCAGTGTAATGAAATAGCCTGCCACATTCAGGATAAACTGCTTGGCGTAATTGCTGGTGCTGACGGCGGGGTTGCTGTTGCCAACCGCTGGCCCCTGCGCGTAGATCAGGTCGTTGCCTGCGGTGCCGGTGATCGTGGCAGCGGAAAACTGCAATGCGTTGCGCGGGCCGATCTGCGCGTCCGCACCCGAACCCGCCGCACCGCCACCGCCATAAATGATGGTGGTGCCGGGCATGGTCGTGGTGTCATAAGTCGTGCTTACAACGTTGCCCATGAACAATGTGGTAATCGGCGTCAGGCTTAAAGGGGGCGGAACACCGGGAGGAGAAGCCGACGCCTGCGGGGGCGGCTTGTATTCATGCGGCGGTTCGTAGCTGTAATCCGAAGTATGCAGGTTCTGGATGATCTTCTGTGCCTTATCGAGCATCTTTTCCGCAGCGGAACCTTCAGTGTTCTGGCTAGTGGACGACGTGCTCTGGGACGAGGAAGACGACGACTCATCCTGCTTGTGCTGCTCTTTTTCCGTCTCGGCCTGTGCCTTGGCCTCCTTGACGGCTTTCTCCACCGCTTCTTCCAGCTCGGCCCTGGTAAACTCCTTGGAGAGGTCTTCTTCGGCGGGCTTCTGCTCCTGCATGTCCGCCGACGTAAGCAAGGTGGAGCTGTCTACGGCACGCAATGTGGAATTCACCTGCGCCAGCAGCGCGTCCGCCGCCATCTTCTGACCTTGAAATTCTATTTCCGCAGGGGACTCGCTCATTGCTGAAAGCCCCGCGCCCGGCAGCACGATCAGGCTTCCGTCCTGTAACTGCAGCAAAATATCCACGTCGACAATGTCGATCCTGCTGATGGAGGAAAACGCCACATCAGAAAGGACATACGCCCCTGCCGCATTCGGTTTTACAAGTGCCTTCTGTGACATATCTGCGGTTTTCCGAGACCCTTACGCGTTATAACGATCTCAACCTTGCCCTCCTTCCATGCGATCCCTCAGGCTGCGCGCCTCGGTCACCATTTCTTCCACAAGGATGCTCTGGTGACTGATGGAGGTCGAGATTGATTCTATAATAGTAGATAATGACTCAAAACCCGTTAACTTTTCTTTAATATCCCACAAATGACGGCCTGATCCAACACCTGCCTGTTCAATCGCCCCGGCCTTTTCCACCATATTCCTGAAGGAAGCCATAACATCGCTATGCGAGCGCCGCTGGGAATCGAGCACTGCCGTCAACGAGCTCGCCAATTGCACATGAATATCAGATACCTGCTGAAGAACACGCTGCTGTTCCAGATTAGAGGCAACAAGGGAGCGCAATTCTTCCAGCGTGCGTTCGCCGGTTTCCTTCATACGCGGACCGAACCCCAGCAGTTCGTTGAGCTTGGTGGTGCCGTTGATGCTGTTTTCAAACGACTTAAAAAGAACATCGAGTTTTGTCAGAAGCTTATCCATTCTATTGGCCAGCAGCACGTTGCTTTGCCAGTTCTTGCCAGCCCCCGGCTCCACCCCCTCCAGCTCCATTGAGGCGAGCGTCGCGATCGTCTGCGACTGCATGGCGATATTGGGATTGCTCTTGCGCGTGATCTGCGTCAGGTCATGCATCACATTACGCGCGCACATTACTACACGGCTGACGAAATGGCGCAGGTTGGTCATCATGATGGACAGCATGAGACTGGTCACAAGGCCAAACATGGACGCGGAAAACGCGATGCCCATGCCCGCCAGCGGCTTGCGCAATTCATGGATAAGCCGCTTGAACTGTTCTTCGGGGCTTTCACTGCTGCCGCTCATGCCGCCAAGCATTTCCGAAATGCCGGTCAGCGTTTGCAGCAGACCGATGAACGTGCCGAGCAGGCCAAGCGCGATCATGAAGCCGACAAGGAACTGCGGAAATTCCAGCTTGCTGTTATAATCGTCCAGCAGCGCGTGCAGTTCGCTTTCGATCGCGTTCTGGTCAAGCTGCGAGCTCAGCGTGCCGCCCGTTTCAGCGATATGCTTCAGGTAATGCCTTACGTAGCGCTCACTGATCCAGGGCTCTTCGAGCAGTTCCTTCATCGGCACACCGGCGGCAGCTTCCTTGCCAAAGCGCTCGATGACGCGGAAATCCTTCTGCGCGCTGCGCAGACGTTGCAATATGATAAGCGTGCCGTACAACGCCGTGCAGATGATCGCGCCGCTGATGGCGAGATCCTTTTCAATCGCTTCCTTGACGAAATCGCTGAAATAAAACGCCAGCAACAGAATAAGCACCAGCGGCGACATCACCTTGATCGTCACCACCACTTCGCGGTAAAGAATCGGGTCTTTTTTTGCCAGGCTGCGAAATACGTTCATATGGAATCCTTAAATATACTGTAAGTGAATTTTCTGACCGGAGACAGAATGAGGTTGAGCACGGTGCGTTTGCCCGTGACAATATCCGCTGTTGCCGTCATGCCGGGTGACATGGAAAGCCCCTGATAGCTTGACGGCAGCGCGCTGACCAGAACGCTGACGCGGTAAAACACCTCCCCGCGCGCATCGGCGATGGTGTCGGCGCTGATCTCCTTCACCTTGCCTTTGAGCACACCGAGTTCGCCCACATCGTAGGCGGAAAGGCGCACCGTCGCGTCAAGCCCCGGTGCCAGATACCCTCTGTCCTTGGGCAAGGCCTGCGCTTCAATAAGTATCTCGCTCGTGGAGGGGATCAGCTCGAGTATCTTGTCGCCTGCGCGAATAACCCCACCGATAGTGTTCACCGTGATGCGGTTCACCGTGCCGTCGATCGGCGAACGTATGTCCGTGCGGCGGTAACGATCGGAATCGCCGCGCAATACCTTCTCAAGTCGTTCGATCTCCGCAAGCGCCGCCACATAATCGGTCTGGGCGCTCGTTACGAAATCCGACTGGATGGCTTTCTTCCTCGCATTCTCCTCGGCTATGGCCGCTTCCAGCGTGGGGATGCTGCTGGCCGCATCGTTGGTTTCGGTCTCCAGCCTGCCTTCACGGCTGCGCGCTTCAAGCAGTTCCAGCTTTGAAGACGACCCGCGCGCGGCCATTTCCTCGATCAGCCCGGAGCGGTTATGCGCCACCCCCAGTTCACCCCTGAGCTTTACCACGCGCGTTTTTGCCTCGTTAAGGCGGGCGGTATGCTGGTTGATCGCCTCCGCATGCACCTTCATCTCCTGCGCCAGTTTTTCCCTGCGCGAAGCGAACAGCTTCTCTTCGGCCCTGCCAACAGGCGTGTTTGCCAGCTCTTCGGGAAGCGTAAAGTCAGCACTTCCCCTGGACTCGCTCTCCAGCCTCGCGGCACGCAGTTTCTGCGTCGTGATCTTGGCTTTGGTCTCTTCCAGATTGGCCCCCGCCGATACATTATCAATCGTCAGCAGCAGGTCGCCCTTCTTTACCGCAGCACCTTCCACAACGGCAATCGAACCGATGATGCCACCTTCGAGATGCTGTATGGACTGGCTACGCCCGGCCGCGATGATCTTGCCGTTCACGCGCACCACCCGGTCGATTTCGGATACATAAGCCCACAGCAATGCCGCAACCACGCAGAATGCGACCAGCAGCACGTACAGCATCGTTCCTTCCATGCGACCGGGCGCGCGCGGCGGCGGCACGGCACCACCAGGCGGCTGTGAGGAGGCCGCGCTGTCAATGCCCTTCAAGAAGTATCTCAACATGGCCTGCATTCTTACTTTCGCTAGCGTTAAGGGGCTGCAGTATCCTGCTGTTAATCTTGTCCCCGGTCGTAAACCCCTTATCGATAAGGAACTTCCTTACATACAGCGCACGGTAATACGCAAGGCGCTGCGCGACGCTGTACGCCTCACCGCCCAGATAGGAATTGATAATGATCTTCTGGCTAGGCGACTTTCTGATTTCCACCAGCGCGTCCACCAGCTTTTGCGACGACCCGTCGTCGAGGTCAACGCCGGACGCGGAATAATTGATGACCAGCTTACCTGCGCTCTTGACGATGTCTGCCTGCGTGCGCGCCGAATCATCGAGGAACCTGCTTGCCTCGGCGCTGTCGATCACCACGTCCTCATTGGCTACGGGTGCCGCTTGTTTAGCAGGCGTCACCTGCGCCTGCTGCTGTTGCTCAATCACTTTTTTCTGCTCGATGATGTCCTGCAGTTTCTTTTCCACCTTGTTGGCGGAAAGCGACAAGGCAATAACGAATACCACCAGCACGAACACCAGCGTCAGCACCACGTTGCTGAGCACGTCCACAAAGCCCGGCCAGTAATTTTGTTCTTTTCCGCCGCTGTCCATGTTCAGTCCTTCTTCGCCACCTGCGTGTTCCTGGTATGCTGCGCCACCAGCAGGGGCACAAGATCGCCCATCTGCCGGTGCACCTGATACGCCGCCATGATGCGCGTAACTTCCATACGCATCATGTTCATGCGGTTGTTATAAAGCTGCCCGTGCGCGTCCAATAGCTCGAAAATGGAACGGCTGCCGTTCTTGTACTGGTCGGTGAACTCAGCCACCACCTTCTCGCTGGCAGCGATGGCATCGCGCATGAGCCCGATACGCTGGTCGGCGGCATGAATGGAATTGTAACTGGCGACCATCGCTTCCTCGAGGCGGGACTTTACGTCCAGCGAACGCAGGCGCGCTTCCTTGGATTTTTCGATTGCCGTGAGGCCCGAACCAATCTCCATGCCGCCGTTGAGCGTCCAGCGCGCCACCAGCATCAGGCGCTTGTCGCGCTGGCTGGGATAAACGCCGTCCACCGGGTTGCCGTTGGCCGCGCCGCCTGCATTATAAATATCGGTATCCGAATATTCGAGGCCCAGCTTGGGAACCGCTTTGGAAAAGGCATTGTTGCGCGTGGAGTCGGCAATATCCACTTTATTGCGGCTGACGATATAATCCGGGTTCTGCCTGATCGCGGCCTGCAGCGCTTCATCAAGCGACACGGGCACATCAGGCACGGTGATCGAGATTGCGGCAAGCTGCGCAGGCGTTATCTGTGTAAGACGACGGAATTCCGCGAGACTGGTTTCATATTCGCCCTGCGCTTCCGCCTGCGCCGCTTCCGCATTGCTCGCATGCACCTTGATACGTTCAAGATCCCCCACCGTTGCACCGCCCACTTCAACCCTTGTGGCCATATAGTCCGAAAGCTCATTCAGGCGCGTGCGGTACTGACCGGCGAGGTCATAGGCGATCTTGGACTGCACCAGCCTGAGATAGGCGCTGATGGTGTCATAGGCGATACCGTCCCGCTCGGCGGCGGCCTGATTCTTGATAAGCGATTCCTTATCAGTGCTATTGAGAATCTCCGCCACCACCTCCAGATCAATCAATGGCTGGCTCACCGCAAGCATGCGATCGGTTCGGGTATGCTTGTCATTGAGCACGCGGTTGCCGAACACGTCGTTATACGACGCAGGCGCCGACTGCTCTTTGCCGCGCGAAAACTTTACATCCACAGACGGCAGCATGCGTGAATAGGCCGTCATCTTTTCCAGTTGCGCTGATTTCGTGGTGGAATGGCCTGCCTTAATCTCAAGATTGTTTTTTAGCGCGAAAGCAACCGCTTCATCCATGCGAATGGGCTCCAGCACACTGGCCGCGCGGGCATACTGCCCTACATTCAGGCTGACGATGCCATCGAAATGCTTAAGGAAACTAGTGATGACACTGTATTTAACCGCTGGAATTGAAGTAAAAGGATCATCGGCCAGCGCTATGCCTGGAAGCTCATGCGCAGGCGGTATTGCAGGTGCCTGCACCTGCTCTGCCACAGGTACAGACGCTACAGCAGACGCGACCGCTGGCGCTGGCTCGCCAGTGGCCTCCCGCACAGGGGCGAGGGCGGGCTTTTCAGACATAGTCACAGAAGCTGGCGCGGGCGTATCCTGCACCATCGCAAGCGGAGAGCTGGCCGCACCGGCGGACGGAGCCAGCATCGGCGCGGATATTGTGGCCGGAGCCTGTGCCGCCTGCGCAACCGGCGCGGCAGCGGGAGCAGTGACCGCATGCTGTGAATTCACACGGGGCAGCACCCTTATGCCGTCCGTCATCTCCGCAGATGCAGGTGTGACCACTGAAGCAGCTTCACTGGCTTCGGCTTGCTGCTGCCACGGCAAAGGCCCGGAAAGTGCAGCGCCTGCACGCGCAGGCGCGGCAACGGCCTGCCAGGGCAGCGCAGCGGACTGCTGCGCCGGGGACGTAACCGTTTTCTGTTGCTTGAGGGATTCCACCGCTTCTTCCAGCGACTGTGCGGCTTCCTGCAGTGATCTGGCGGAGCGCTCCAGCGCCGCCAGCGAATGCGTACTGGTTGCATCCTGCGCCATACCCTGCGCAAGTGCGTGGCGCGGCGTGGCGGGAGCGGTCAGGGCAAGCGGGCTACTTTCGGCAGCGTGCACAAGGGAAATTTTGCTAACGGCGCAGACTAAACAAAACGCCAGCACCGGCCAGCAATTTTGCCTCCCAACCCTACCCTGTTTTATATGCATTTTGTTATTGTCCGCGTCCGGTTCGGACAAAACCTACAAAATTGTCCGGCAAGTCTCAATCAATATTTAGTGATTGCGGACGTAAATTAATACAACATAGGCTATTTCGAGCGCAAAGCGCAGTTAACGGCTATTTCCACCAGTTTGCGTGGCGGATGACGCCGTCGGGCGAGCGCCTGCCGGAAAGCGCGTCGGTTTCCTCGCGCGAAAGTACGCTGTTTGCCTCCAGCCCCAGAAGCCGTGCGCCGTGTTGCACGATATGCCCCCACGAGCAGCCGTTCACATAGAGCATGCCTTCCACGTCGAGCGTGCCGCCGTCATTGATAAAACCGAGCGCCTTGAGTTTTCGCCCCTGCCAGAGGCGCTGCAGCAGCCCCACCATGCCTTCAGGCCGTGTATGGGTAACGAGCAGCAGCGAAGTGATGTGAGCAGGCAGCAACGCGTCCAGCACTTCGTCAGGCACGCAATGCTCCTTCTCGCCTGCGTTGCGGGCCTCGCGCAGCTTGCCCGGCTCCTGCACATAAATGATGCTATGCGCAACGCCGTGGCTGGTCAGGCGTAGCGATGCCTTGAGCACTTCCATCAACTGGTGCGTGCCGCAGGCCAGCAGCGCAAGCTTTGCTGATTCCTGTTTATGCCCCGCCCAGGTGAGGCGCAATGCGCCCTGCTTCCAGAGCTGTACGCATTCTTCTTCGCTGAACATTACCGGTGCGGGCACTTTTGCCATGACCATCGTCCATAGCTGTCCCTGCGTCTGATACGCCTCGCGCATGAGATAGGCGGCGCTGTTATATTCCGCCGGGAAGAACACGCGGCTGATATCGGCGCTTTCCGACATCATGCATTCCGCCATCGAAGGGTCCTGATGCGAAAGCTCATTCTTGCCGTTCTCCCATGTATTGGAGGTCAGCACCAGCGGCACGGAAAGCCAGCCCGGCGGCTTGCCCGCCTCTTTCTGGTGGCGGGAGAAGATCACCTCCTGCCTTGCGATGCCGTGCATCTTTTCACCGAACGCCTCATAGGTAACGATAAGGTTGATGCCGCCCTTATTGCCCAACGCGGCGGCGGCCACGGCTTCTTCATTGAGCGCGGTGATCACCGCACCCATGCGCGATTCCGTATTGCCGTCCTCCGGGTCGGTCACGCGGAAGTCGGCGAATTTCAGCGTATCATCCATGCGGTTGGAAAGCATTTCGTCCGGGTTGCCCACACGCGCGCGCAAGTGCGGGTTAAGCATCACCGTATCACGGTACATGCGGTCGATGGCGTCCATGGGGCTATGTTTGGAGTCGCGGAACGGATTGGCGCGGTTATTTGCCACCTTCAAAAGCGCGAGGCTCGGGATGGTTTCCAGATTAACCTTGCGGCTGGCGATGGGATTATCACGCTCCGGCACCCTGCCCGTTTGCTCGTGATTGCGAAGCGCAGCAGCCGCTTCCTGCAATTCGTCCTGCGGCACGAATAATTTATGCACATGCCAGTTGAACAGCTTTTGCGCTTTGGCGTTCTTTGACGGATTTTCCACCAGCGGCAGGTTATGCGCAGGGTTCTTGCCTGCATTATAAAAACCCGCACCTTTGGGCGCCACGGCGATGATGTAGGGCATGCGCACCATGGACGACGCTTTTTCGGCGTTTCGCTGAAGTGCCTTTTCCGCCTCGATGATCGCCCATGCGAATGCCAGCGGGTCGCGCCCGTCGATGATGACGGGATCAAAATTATGCAGCTTCAGGTAACGCGCAAACCAGCGTGCGCCGCCCTGCTGCGCCATAGTCGTGCGCTGGTCGATGCGCCTGCCATTGGCGATCATCACCGGCACTACCAGCCCGCTATCCTTGGCGCGCCACCAGCGCGGCGCCCAGTCCGTACCCTTCTGTTCTTCCCATGCGCCATCACTGAGGAACGCCACAAGACGCTCACCCGGCAGCGGCACATGCACATATTGCAGGCCCGCAAAACCCAGATACCCGCCTTCCATCACGCCGCCCGCCGTATGGGCGTTGACGTGGCTGCCAAGCGGCGATTCCGGTAAGCCCTCCTTGGTGAGCGCATAGGAATAAAAGTCGCGTGAAAAGCGCGTAAGGCCTTCGTCGCTGACATTGTAACGCGCAACATGCACATCGGTGGCATTGCCCACCAGCAGGTTGGCGCTGTCGATACCCGATACCGCATGCCCCTGCTCCATGAGCCAGCCGCGCGTGAATCCCGTTATGGCATTGGCCAGCAGGTAGCCCACATAGGCGGGCACCATATTGAGCGAACCGCCCAGATGCCCTTGCGGGTCGGGTTTGAAATCTTCCGCGTCAAGCGGCCTGCCGTCTAGGAAAATATTGCGTGCATACACCT
This sequence comes from Alphaproteobacteria bacterium, assembly GCA_035906055.1. Lineage (GTDB taxonomy): Bacteria > Pseudomonadota > Alphaproteobacteria > Rickettsiales > JABCZZ01 > JAMIFV01. The sequence goes on from JAMIFV010000043.1 coordinate 49,258, forward strand.
GATGCACTGCCAGCCACATGGCTGCGTTAGCCAGTTTATCCGCTGCTATACATAACGGCGCAGCTTGCGGGTATTGTTCCAGTAACGCCGTTATTCTTTGCTGGGTCTGGGGAGTGTGGCGGATAACGCCATATCCTTTGCGCCAGTCATTGATGTTTTTTGGCATGTAATCGTATTATAGCATATTTTGCGAAAATTCCCACGAAGAATAATGCAGTTATCCGCAAGCCGCCGCATAAGCGGTTCTAATAATTCAAGACTTGTCGCGCGTCTTGAATTCAGGCTATGTAATCGCCATATTATGGCGTGTAAACAAACAATCCCGCCGCAAGCGGCGGGGTATTAAGGTAAGGGGGATGAAGAACATGAACTACATGAAGACCGCTATACTGCTTGCTGCCATGACTGCACTATTCTGCGGCGTGGGTTTCATGCTGGGCGGCCAGCAGGGCATGATGACGGCGTTTGTCATTGCACTGGGCATGAACTTCTTCTCCTGGTGGTTCTCCGATAAAATGGTGCTGCGCATGTACGGCGCGAAGGAAGTGAACTCCGGCGATGTATACGCCATAACCGCCGAGCTGGCACAGAATGCACAGCTTCCCATGCCAAAGGTCTATGTGATCGACTCCGCCCAGCCCAACGCATTCGCCACGGGCCGCAGCCCCACCAGTGGCGCGGTGGCAGTGACGCGCGGCATCACTGAGATACTCAGCAGGCGTGAACTGCGCGGCGTCATCGCGCATGAGCTTGCACACATCAAAAACCGCGACACGCTGACCATGACCATCACCGCCACCATTGCCGGTGCGCTGGGCATGCTGACCAATTTCTTCATGTTCTTTGGCCGTGGAAACCGCGACCGACCCGTCAACCCGCTGGTAGGCATGATGGTGATGATACTCGCCCCGCTCGCCGCATCGCTGGTGCAGTTCGCCATTTCACGCACACGTGAATATGCCGCCGACCATAGCGGCGCGGAAATCAGCAACGACCCCGAAGCGCTGGCATCGGCGCTGGAAAAAATCCAGCACGGCGCACAACGCGTGGATAACCACATCGCCGAGCAGAACCCGGCCACGGCGCATATGTTCATCATCAATCCGCTGCATATGCGGGCGATGGACAACCTGTTCTCCACCCACCCCAGCACCGTCAACCGCGTGAACCGCCTGCGCCAGATGAGCCCCGGCGGCGGCATGAGCACCTCTTCACGGCAGGAAGGCCCCTGGGGCGGCGGCCCTGCGCCAAAACAAGGCCCATGGGACAGGGTTGCCTGCCCCCCCTGATTCCGTTACGTTTATGGCATGAGCAAAATCACCGATACACTACCGCCTTCCCCGGTCTCGCCCCTGCCGCCCAACAACCGCGTGATGCATATCGGCGGCGTACAGTATCTCGTTAATGCGCGCCATGGCGGCTTCCTTGCCAGCCAGAATGACTTTTTCATCGGAAACGCGCTTATCAAATACGGTGAATACGGCGAGAATGAACTGCATCTTTTCCAGCAATTGCTGACACCTGAACAGGTGGTGGTTGAGGTCGGCGCCAATATCGGCGCGTTCACCGTGCCGCTGGCGAAGCGCGTAGGCGCAAAGGGGCGCATCATCGCCATTGAACCGCAGCGCATCATCCACCAGTATCTGTGCGCCAACGTTTCGCTAAACGGCCTGCCCAACGTGGAAACCCATCATGCAGGCTGTGGCGCGCGCAACGGCTCCATGATCGTGCCGCCCGTGCCTTATTTCGCGCCGGGGCAGGGAAATTTCGGTCGTGTGGCGCTCGGCGTTCAGGGCGAAGGCGAACCGGTAAGCATCCGCACGGTGGACGACATCGTCGGCGAGCGCACGGTGCATATGCTCAAAGTCACTGTGGAAGGCATGGAAGCCGAGGTGCTGCGCGGGGCAAAGCGCATGCTGCGCAAACACCGCCCGCTGGTTCATGTGGAAAACGACCGCCCCGAAAAAAGCGAAGCCCTGATCAGCCTGCTGTTCCAGTATGGCTACCGCTGCTTCTGGCACATGACGAATCTTTTCAACCCGATGAACTTTTTTGAGCAGAAAACGAATATCTACGGCAACACCCCGTTGCTCAGCATGCTATGCATTCCGGTGGAATCCAACATGGATATGCGTCACTTCAGGGAAGCGGCCGACGCAAAGTCCCATCCCCTGCGCCGCTGATACAGCTATCTTCACTTACGACCTTTTTTCAAGGAAAACGGCCTCTCCACGCATACATACAGCGCTATCGCCGGTAGCAGCGTTACGGCAAACATTATTGCCATCAGCACCAAGTGGCTGGTTATATTCAGTTCATACAGGTGCAATTTTGCAAAGATCAGGAAAGCGGCCTTTAGCGTAAGGCCATGTATCAGGTAGTAAGAGTAGCTCATGTTCCCCAGCCAGCGTAGCGGTGTCCAGATAAACACGGCGGAGAGAAGAGAATCAGCTTTTATGAAACAGTGATAGCATACCTCGTAGAAGGCCCAGAAAAGCAGCACTGCCCTGAATACATCTCCCGCTTTTCCATCCACTGGCAATACCGGCACGACAAAACTAAAGGCAATAGCGATATACCCAAAGACCGCCCTGCGATTGCTCACAAGGGAATTATCGATAGTTTCAAACAATATAATACCCGCGACGAACATTATTAACCGGATATGCCCGCCGCAAATCGTACAATAGCCTGCATATAAGGCGGTCAGCGACATAAAGAATGCCACGCGCCATCGCGGGCTCTTTTTTCGAAGCTGGAATGACGCTATTAGTATTGGAATAAGCAGATAAAAGAAGATTTCATAGCTCAGCGTCCAGGCGACCGTGATGATCGGCGTTATGGGAAATATGCCCGGAAGAAGCAGGAAGTTCTCCAGCAGGTATATTGCGCCGCCCAGCGGGTCGGAAGGAATTTTATTTTCCCTGGGGAACACCATGCTCAGAACAATATACATCAGGAACACTACGGTAAACGCCGGATAAATTCTCTGCACCCTGCGCATCATAAAGCCCAGAAACGGCTGTTCTCTCTTTATGAGAGAACCGTATATAAGATAGCCGCTCAATACGAAGAACAAATCGACACCGATATTGCCTGCAATATGCAGGTAGTCATTCAGCATGCCTGCCGTTGGGGTGATATATGGCTGAACCAGCGACGCGTAATGCACAAGAAACACAAGGAAAACAGCATATCCACGCAAGCCTTCCATGCGGCGCAGATTCTGGCTTCCTCCTCTGGACAACTCAAAATAGTTACTGGCGCGCGCGTACAATGCCCTCACAGGTCATGACTCCTCTGATTAATAAATAGCCTGCACGTGCGGGGAACTGCCGCACACGGGTTGACGATAGCTTCACACTGGTCGCGGGAAGCTTTACTGGTTAGGCTCAGAGCTCCTCCCATCAGGGAGAGGGGAATTTGTGTGTCCTGAGCCTAGTTAGCCCGGCTTGTCGTTATCTGGCTTTATGACTGCCAGTGTTGTGGTGGTATAAATTAGAAATGACCTGCGCGTAGGCGGGGCGTTGCCACACACGGATCGAGGAGACTTTCATGGTCGCAGGAAGTTTAGTTGATTCATCCGGAGCGCCGCCCCAGCCTTCGGGTTTTCCGACTGATACATTAGCGATGATATAAAATGGCTTATGCATGTCTTGCGGGGTCGGGTACTTATGGATGAGTTTGCGGTCCAGATACCAGCAGATATATTCCGGGCCCCAGTCCACCGCGTACTCATGAAAGTCTGCGCTCAGGTCAATACCGGCGTCAACCTTGTTATGAATCGCGGTCTTCTTCCTGGGAATATTCGTGTGCAGGTTGGTATACAAGACCGTGGTATCTTCGCCCAGCACTTCAAAAATATCGATTTCAGGCGGCCAGGTTTTATCCGCAGGAATCAACCAGAACGCTGGCCAGACCCCCTTGCCTTTGGGAATCTTTGCAGTAATGGAGAATATTCCGTACTGCTGCGAATAGGGAAAACTGGAAATCGATGACCCCATATACCCGGTCGGGTCTTCCGGGCCGACGGTTCTGGCCAGTTCCGCAGGCATCTTCTTGACGGAAAAATCCAGCGTGCCCGACCAGGTTAACGGGGAAAGCTCATTACCCATTTTTTTTATCATGTCGCCATTAGGGTCGGCGTTAGCAGTGGTATTTGACGTCCATGCCGGAAAATAATCCTTGGGAAGCGGCCACACTTTAGCAGCGCCTCTGGGAGCATGGTTCCAGATATACCCCGCAGCCCAGGAAAACGAGGCATCCGTAAATGGCCTTGCACCGACATCAGTCTGAGTGCCGCCGGGGCGCCAGACAGGCTGGCTGCTGAAGTTTTCGGCCAGCGTCTGCGTGGCCCCTTCCAGCGACAGCGCATTTTTATCCGACGGCAGAGCGGAAGAAGGGTTCAGCGCCGCAATCACTAAAAAGCACATGGCGCAGCCGACTGAACTTCTTCTGAGCAATGCCTTTATGCTCATGAAAATCTTCCCTCTGTTTCCGATGCCCACCTGCCTAACGCGACTTCCAGATTCCTGTTCTGGAACGACGCATTGGCCAGCAACCAGTTGGGATGGATATTGGTAGACCTGACAAGCTTGGTAACCCTGTCAGGATGAATGCCCAGATTAAACACGGAGAACGGCTTCAATAAGTACGCCAGCAGCATCAGCATGAACCTGGGCAGGGTATATTCCTTCGCATCGGGGAAATAGCTCCGCTTAACGGCTTTTACTATGGACTCCGTGGTATATCTTTCGGGGTAGCAGCCGTTAAATGTAATGCTGCCCCTGTGCTTGTCTTCCGCAACGAAAATAAAATCTATAAGGTCCTCGACAAAAATGCAGCTTTTGATCGTATCTTTTCTTCCGGGGTAAACAAACAGCCCCTTCTTGAGCATGGCTATGAGCCTTGTAAAATTACCGTTCTCGTTAGGGCCAAACACGACTGCAGGCCTTACAATGACCAGTTCATTGTCCGCTGCGCTTTCCTGCCAGCGCCTGAAAATATTTTCCGACAGGTATTTCGACCAGCCGTATGCGGTCTGCGGAGTGGGCGCGGTCAATTCGGATTTCAGGTCCTCACCCGGCCCGTAAACCGATATTGAACTTGTAAAGATGACGCTCTTGACCTTGTTCTTATTGGCGAAACTCACAACCTCAGTGGCACCGCCGATATTGGTTTCATAATACTGGTAATCGGGATGACCCGGCGTGGTATGAACCGCAGCGAGATGATAGATCTTTTCAATCTCCCCCTCGACCGCAAAACCGGATAAATTGCGTACGTCCCACGTTATGTAGGTCACGCCCGGCAGTTTGTTTGCCGCCTCCCTGATATCGACTGATATGACATCAAAAGCAGCCGAATCGACCAAACGTTTAATAAGGCGGGTTCCAATAAAACCACTGCCACCAAATACAATTACTTTTTTCACAACTGACCTAAATAAAAAAATTATAATAAATAATCGCAGGCGATGAACGCAAAGATCGCCTGACTTTAAATCAATTAGGCTTCTTACCTTACATAATTTCTAAAATTATGTAACATGCTTTTTCTTAAGGCGTGCTATGCAAAATTGCCGCCTTTTTTTCGATCTTTTCTTTTTCCAGCATCGGCAGCACGGAATAAAAAATAAATACCCCGATGCTGAAGGGGCCAAGAAAGTCAACTTCCACAAATGCCCGGATGATAAACATTATTGAAAAGCCCAGGCATGCAAAACCGGTAGCCGTTGCGCCATAACGATTCAGATGCATTACGGACACTGCCAGATTCATTAATATGAGAATAAGTATAAAGCTCACCCCTATCAGCCCCAGATCCACAAATGCCTGTATAAACAGGTTATGGAAATGAAACCCTACCCTGCTTCCAACTTCAAATTCCGCCCAGTAGCGCTCGGGCAGGGATTGCCCCCGCACCCAGAACGCGGAATATCCATGACCGAACACCGGGCTTTCCAACCCGTTTTTTATTCCTTCGGACCAGAGATAGGTACGTCCGGTTAATGTCGGGTCTTTATCGGTGGCTTTGAATACCAGGGCGGAGATATCATTATAGAAAATGCCACCGGCCAGTAAAAACAATACGCCCGCGACAATAAGGGAGATGCGTTTGAGCAGTGTCGCCCTGAAAAAAATCAGGCAGCCAAGCACGATGCAGGTCGTGAGTATCGTAGAAAGCAGCGCCCCGATGGAGCCGCTCAACAGCATACAGGCAAGCCCCATCGCGGCAGGAATGATTGCGAACACAATTTTTGAAGCCAGCGTGTCTTTAGTAAACAGGATTATCAGCGAAGCAAAGATACCGATCTCGGCGAATAACCCAACCATGTTCTTGGAACCAAAAAGTCCCTGGAATGAAAAGCTACCGGTGGAAAACGCACTCAGTAAGATAAAAAACACACCTAAGCTCATCCCTTTCAGGTAGTGCCGGATATCAACCAGCCGTGCCATGAGCACGGTGCAGATAAGCATAGAAAAGAATTCCAGCGCCTGAAGCAGGGATATTGCCGGATGGCCTGACCAGAACACGGAGAGAATTGCGAACGCTGCGATGCACAGATGGGGTGCCACGCTCCATGAGAGCCTCAGGCAATAATAGTTCGTATACAACAGCCGTGAAAACCATATCCCGTAAAGCACTAAAATCGGCACCATGGCAAACAGGTGAGAAAACGCCAATATCACTGTGGAAAGCGCAACGCTGAATATAGAGAAAGCTGAGGACAGTGTTGTATTCATGTGCGTCACATTTGTTTTCTGCAACTTGCGCGCTGAAATATTTTCTTTAATTTAGAACAGGCTGGCCTTCTTAGTTCACCAATCACCGCAGGATTGCCGGCCATGATGCACAACGCGGAAAGCAGCTTTCTTTCTTTCAGCCTGTCGATCAGCGCCGTGAACGTAAGCGCCACATCAAGATTCCTCCGGCGTCCGGCAAGCGCGGCGTGTATTTCAGGCCGCAGGTCATCATGCTTCTTTCTGAAAGACTCATCCGTGTAGATTATTCTTTCAATATCCGCCTTCTGCAACCTGTGGGACGTCGATCCTGCGCGCACATTATACAGATAGCCCGCCGTGGAGTCGATACGGCATACCGCTCCTGCCGCCAGCGCATCCGCCATTAACAGGTAATCTTCCCCGATGCGTATATGCTCATCATAGGTAATGCGGTGCCTTGTCAGAAAGTCCCTGGAAATAATGGGTTTCAAATACCCTAAAGCGTTTCCGCCCAGAAAATAGCTGTTTCCTTCAATAAACCACTGCAAGGTCATTACAGGAGCCTGTAGGAATTTCCGCGAAGTGAACATTATCTTTTGCTGGCCATCGGGATAGTTCATCAGGAGATTATCCACGACGATCTGCGCGTTCTGGCTTTCAGCAAGCGTAAGGCACCGTGACAACCGACCGGGTAAAAATTCGTCGTCGCCATCTAAAACAGCGATCCACTTTCCCCTGGCGGCAGCAATGCCCAGATTGCGCGCCGCCCCTGGCCCGGAATTTTCTGGGGATTGCAGTATTACCAGCCGGGGATCGGTGATGCCCTTTACCATGGACAATGTGTTATCCGTTGAAAAATCGTCAACAAAGATCACTTCTAAATCAACGCCCTGCTGTGAAAGCGCGCTCGAAACAGCTTTTACAATGTAGGGTTCAACATTGTATGCGGCAATTATCACGGAGACTGTCGGTTGCGTCATATCAATTCCGGCTCATACAAGTGACACTGACCCTATAAATAAGTCTGCCCGCTACGTAAGTAAACGGTTACTTTGGAAAATAGGCATCCACAGCGCGAATGGCACCCGCCTTGGAAAAATGCCCGTAATCGCTGTAATAATATACGTCATCCTGCCGGTATGCGCAGCGCGACTGCTCGCACAGATGCTGCATGGGATTGATAAACACCGCCGCAGATGATAACATCTCAAGGCGTGCGTTAATCTCTGGCGAAAACGACACTTTTGCATAGGCGGTGCCCGGCGCCATCCGCGCGCCGGATATATAATCGATATGCTGCACGTCGGCAAAAAACTGCGGCGTCTGCCCCAGCACAACGACTGTAACACCCAGCCCTTTTAAAGCCGCAATGGTTTGCGGCAGATCTTCCAGCGTACGCTGCGGCACATCCGTCCACCGCGCGGAGAGCACTACCGTGTCAATCTTCTGCTCCCTGATGATCGCGAGCACGCGCTGGTTGGAAGGCTGGCAGCCAACACGCGCATAGGAGTAATAGGCGAGTATGGGCGGGCAACCGGCAAACGTGTATTGCATCACGTCCGCATCCAGCGGGCTGGTGGCATGCAGAATACCGGGAATATACTGGGCGGCAAAGGAATCCCCCCATAGCAGCACGCGCTTTTTTCCGCCGTGCGTGCGGGTACAGCCTGCCGCATCCCAAGGGGTGGGCTTTGCCGGGTTGGTATTAAAACAGGTTATACCCCCCCACTCCTCATTTCCTTCGATTTTCTGAAGTGTAAAATCAGGATACCGCGATGGCATCCCCTCTTTCTTGCTTATAAACGCCCCCAGCAATACACCGCTGATGATGGCAGCAATCCCCAATCCAAACACCGCCTTGCGTTTATCATAACCTGTATGGCGCAAGGGCTGCTCGATATATTTCCATGAAGCCGCCGCAAGCAAGATGCTAATGGCAATCAGGCCTGACGCCTCAACAATGCCGGGGGCACGCAGCATCAGGTAATGGAAAAAAGCTATCAGCGGCCAGTGTACCAGGTAAAGTGAATAGGAGATTAAGCCTATGAAAACCAGATAGCGTGACGCCAGTATGCGGTTCGCCAGCGGAAGGGATTGCGTCCTTTGCCCCGCCAGAATTATAAATGCGGCGCCCATGCAGGGAAAAAGCGCGTTCCAGCCCGGAAAGGGAGTGCCTTCATCCAGGGCAAACAGGCCATAAGCAATTAACGCGCAACCGGATAATGAAAGCCCCTCACGCCACTGCCGGTTCAGCGTGAGCGGTGAGACGGTAATGAGGATTCCCAGCATCAGCTCCCATGCCCTTGTGGGCAGAAGGAAGAAACCGGCAGTTGGCCCCACGAAAATGGCGGCCACACCCATGGCGAAGCTGAGGAGGGATAAGGGCACCAGCCATAAAAGCCAGCGCTGACGCAGGAAACGGTATATGCCCCAGAGTAACAGCGGCGCAAAGATATAGAATTGTTCCTCTACAGAGAGTGACCATGTGTGCAGAATGGGTTTGGTGGTCGCCTGTGCGGCAAAATATCCCGATGTTTTCCAGAAGAATATGTTGGACAGAAACAGGCTGGAGGCGACTATGCTTCTGCCGAACTCCGCAAAATCGTCAGGGAGAAGAATATAATACGCTGCCAGCGCCGTAAGGAAGATAGTGGCGATATAGGCAGGGAATATACGGCGGATGCGCTTGAAGTAAAAACTGGCAATGCTGAATTTTCCCCTGGCGATATCGTCGAGGATGCTTCTGGAAATCACATAACCGGAAATGACAAAGAATATATCAACCCCGGTATAGCCCCCCGGAAACCCCAGGCCGAAATGGAATGCCACCACCCCCAGCACGGCTACGGCACGCAATCCGTCAACATCATGCCTGTAAGGGGTATGGGAGAGTCTCGTAATATCAGGAGAGTTCAATGCACCGGCGGACATAGGAGTAAGAAGGCAACAATGTTACAGAGGCTTTTTAATTCCATCGAGGATGTAACATGAAACAGGCAAGAATCATAGCTGACTGTTACTCCATATCAGCTTACCCTGAGTAGCGCCGCACGCGGAGCTTGCGTACGGATTAAACCCTTATCCAGTCATCCTCGCATTCAAAGCTTCTGATCATCCTTGCCGGGTTGCCCACCGCAATGGATTTGGCCGGAATGTTACCGGCAACAACCGAGCCCGCGCCTATCACCGAATGATCACCGATAGAGCTGCCCGCTAGAATAATGCTTCTGGCCCCTACCCAGACATTCTTTCCCAAGCTCACATCCTGAGTTTTAGTAGGCTCTCCCAGCGACACTCCGTGGAAGTCGGAATCTAAAATATACACCATGTCGCCAATCTTGGAGTCACTGCCAACCGTAATTTTTTTCGTCGCACAAATGTTGACTCCGTCGTTGAGGTACACCCTGTCCCCCAGTTCGATAACCGCACCTTCAAATGCGGAAATATGCTGCCTGGTCCTGAACGACCTCAATGTGCAGCTTCTGCCGAAACGTATCGCCCCGTGGCAGCATAACTTTGGCAGCAACCCGTCAATGACAGGCCTTGTCCGGAAAGAAGCGGTGTGTGTGTATCGTAGATAAAAGGCAATGCTGCAAACCCTACGATATACTTTTCTTACGACAGTAAACACTGCAGACCGCCATTTCATTGGCGATGGCTAGGAACTGGCAAGAAAACGGTTATACGCTTCTGTATGTTCCTGCGCACATCGCGATGGAGAGAATGTTGTCAAATCACAATAAAGCGATTTGTCCCTGTTTAGGACATTTCCTGCTTCAAGTAAAGTGCCGGAAGTCAGTTCATCCTCATACAGATACAGCCAGTGCTTACCGACACTATCCTGAATCTCCTGATTGGTAGGGCTCCATGCGGCAATCACCGGAACGTTTAATGAAAGCGCGGTGTAAATAGTGCCGGAATTGAAATAGTCATTGCCCGGAAACACTAATATGTCGCTCATGGCATATAACCCTACGATTTCATCTTCCGGCACCCGCCTGAAATCCAGCTTAACGTTCCTGTTGTGTTCCAATATACGCTCAATGGAGCGTGTAAGCTCCTGCCCCCCCGCGCCCGCGATCATCAGGTAATTGGACTGCTCGGGCAGTTCCTTGAAAGCACTGGCAACCAGATCCGGCCTTTTGTTCTGGCGCAGCGTTCCGATGAAGGAATATATTCTCTGGTCCTGGGCAATCCCGAAAGAAGCGCGTTTCGCCTGTATATCCACGTTCGATGCAAGCACCCCACGGTAATGCGGGTGGTGCGCCACACAAAACCGTTTTTTATGCAATTGCGGAAAAGCATCCTTGATTTGCCCGATACCGTTGTTAGTTAACGAAATGCAAATATCCACTTCCGCCATGAATTTCTGCATGAATTCGTTCCAGTACGGATTGTTGCGCAAGGCATGGCTATGCGGATAGAGGTCATGCACCGTCCATACAACATACCCCCCGGACCTTTTTATCCTGCGTATGGTACTAAAGAACTGGAACCTAATCCATTTTCCGCGAAGGGAATTCCATTTTCTGGTACAAATCTCGGGTATGATTTCAGGCCAGTGGATGTGAAAAACATCCCCCTTCTGCCGTGAGAAATGCTTGGTCCAGTCCTCAACTTCGACCCCGATCTCCCTCAATGCGCCGACGAGAATATCAACGAAACGATTCTCATTCTTAACCCCGACCGCCGGAAACATTATAACACGCATATGAACAAACTCTTTTTGAGAGAACCGGGCCTGACGATATCGGTCTCCGCAGGATTTCACGATAGTAAGGGCTATGGAATTTTATGAGTCAGCTTATCCACTACGGCCTTCCAGAAACCCAGCGACCAGCCCAGATGCATGACCATTGCAGACAGGCCAGACATTACATAGGCAGGGTTGGCGGCCTTGGCGGCTAAAATGATTGCATACATATTGCAAAGCGCCGCCCACGCCAGCAACGGAAGAGCAAAGACAATCGATATCTTGGATAATAGTATCAGGCATGCCGCCGGAAAAACGAATACCGGCAGCAATTGCCGGACTTTGATCTTACTCTTGTGCTTGAATATATTTCTGGCGCGGCCATAACCATAATTTATGTACTGTTTGAATAAACGCACGGGGCTGCTGCGGGGAAAGTAGCCAGCAGCAACCCGGTTAGTAAGCCATATCTTATACCCTGCAGCGGCAAGCCTTGTATCCAGTTCGGCATCTTCGTTGTGGGAAAAATCTTCATCGTAGCCCCCCACCTCTTCAAAAGGGCCTATTTTCATCAGTGCGTGGTGGCCATGGTCTACCCACTTGCCATCCATTTCCGAAGCCCTGTGGGAAGATCCGCCGTTTCCTAATTTAGAGTTTTGCGCTGCGGCAGTTGCCATCTGGAATAGAGTGTCATTCCCCTGCGAGATAATCGACACGGTTACCGAATCAGCGCCCGTCCGCTCCATTTCCGCAAGCAACGTATCACAATAATGCGCGGGATACGTCGCGTGGGCATCTATGCGGATCACTATATCCGCGAAGTCCCGGAAAGTTCTAACCGCCAGATTTACCCCGGCGGACTGGAGTTTCTTTGGATTATCCAGCAGCCTGATTTCAGGAAACTCCTTGATTAAGCCCGTCACGATCTGCCGGGTGCCGTCTGTGCTTCCGCCGTCTGCCACCACGAGCAAGGGTATAAATCCCGGCTTCGGATCAAGTATGGACCTTATTACTTTTTCAATGTAGGCGCTCTCGTTCAAACACGGTATAACTATAAGAACATGCTTTTGTTCCAGCATCTTTCCCTCCTCAACCATTCAAAAGGTTTTCCAGCGATTGCACCAGATCCCTGCAATCCGGCTCACTGTAAGACCATGTCTTTTTAGGGACGCCTGATATCTGGCTTTCCAGTGCCCTGAAAGTATCGCCATTCAACTGTGTAAAAAAAAGCTTCAAATCAGCCGCAATATTATCCGATAGTAAAACCCCTGCCCCAGTCTTTTCAAGAAATTTTCCGGTATTGACTGAACGCAGTGCGATGGGCACGGCACCAAAGGCTCCGCCTTCATATATTCTGTTAGGCAGAAGCCAGCTGGAATTCTGTCCTTCCTCATACATGTCTATAGCCCAGGAGAAATGAACTTCCGAATATATTTTTTCCAAATCGCTCTTCAGGTACGTCCCCCCATAATTAAGAAAGGGACTGGAAGCCACCACCTCAAAAAAATCCGGCATCTGGTCAAGGGCGGGCTTGCCGCGCATTATAACGTTCACCTTTCCTTCCAGTTGTCCGGCAAGGGTCGAAAGCAGGCTCAGGCTTTTCCTGCAGCGCAATATGCCAAACCAGCCGATAGTCCAGACGGGCCCAATCGACCTGCTTTGGTGGACTGCGACTGATCCGGCGCACAGCAGCTTATTCTCCTGTATACGCACAGGAAGCCTTACCCCGGATAGCGGGGTGAAATAGTTATCCATAAACGCCTGCGAGCTTGTGATTAAAAGCGAAGCGGAACGGGCATAATGCCCCTCCAGCTTCCTGAGTATTGCCCCTGCCGCGCCCTTGCCCAGTAACAGGCGATGGATGTCCAGACACTCGTAAACGATGACCGCCTTATCCTGCAAATATTTTTTCGCATGGCTTGCTACCGCCAGCATCTCCAGATTTCTGGCGATAACGATGTCCGCTTCGTTAAATAGCGGCTTATGCTTATGCAGCGTCGCTATCAGCTTTACTACGCTGAACACCCTGTGAATAAAATTGCCATTATATGTTGTGCCAAACTGCACCATGCGGTCTGCATGGGGATTGTCACAGACCTTGCCCCTGCTGAAGCCCGCAATAACCACGTCAGCCCCGCCGAGTTTCAGCATGTAGGCGCGGTTATGTATTGCAGCATCGGAAAGATCATGGGCAAGGATCAGAATACGTCTCTTAGTCATTTTACCTAAGTATTCTATGCATTTATGAAGTTTGACAATTACGCAAAAGGGCTGATACTCAGCGCTCTTCAATGCACCGCATTTTAAAACGGTATTTTTAATACGTTTTTCAACAATAACATGTACTCTGTTTTTTGAAACGTATTTTTTAGCGTTTGCAGTATACACCCGGATAGTAATAGCCTACCACGTTGCCGCCTTATGAATTCGATTGAGAACAAACACGAATACTCAGACATAAAATCGCATGCAGCGCGCGGCTTTAAATACTCCTTTCTATCCCAGGGCATAAAAATAATAGTCCAGTTCCTGACCGTCATTGTGATGGCAAAGCTGCTCACGCCGGAAGATTTCGGCCTGATCGCCAAGGTTGCGCCTGTTTATGCGCTGGCCCTTTTATTCAACGACCTCGGATTAAGTCAGGCCACTATCCAGAAACCTTCCTTGCAAAACGAACAGATAAATACTTTTTTCTGGATAAATGTATTTTTTGGGTTGTTCGTCACGCTGGTGTTAATCGCCGCAAGCCCGCTGGTGGCTGCTTTTTACAGTGACCCGCGTACTATCGGCCTTACCATCGCCTTTGCCATTCTGGTTTTTATAGCCAGCCTCGGCAACCAGCATGGCGCCCTGATGCTGCGCAGGATGGATTTTCGTGCGCAGGGACTGATAAACAGTGCAGGCGCTTTATCCGCAATGGCGGTATCCATTGTGGCGGGTTTATTATATCCCACCTATTGGGCGCTTTTTGCCGGTGTGGCGGCGGGTTGCCTTGTTCCCACTGCGGGCGCGTGGTTTTTTGTCAACTGGCGCCCCTCATTGCCCAGCATCGCTCCCGAAACAAAAGCGATGCTGCGTTATGGCGTGGGCATTACCAGCGGAAACCTTGTCGATTTCTTCGTAACGAATTTCACCAATGTGATTACCGGGTGGAAGCTGGGAGACAGGCAACTTGGCATTTATGACCGTTCCAACAAACTACTCTATTCGCCGCTTCAGCAGATATTATTGCCGATAAGCAGCGTCGTGCTGCCTGTGTTGTACCGCTTACACGACAATAACGAAAAATATAAAGTCATATTCCTCAGGGCGCTGGGCGCGTTGACGCTGCTGATAGTGCCGGGCGTTATCTGGCTGAGTATTATTTCAGACCATGTGATAGAGACATTTCTAGGAGCCAAATGGGTGGAAGCTTCGCCGGTGTTTGCCGTCTTATCTCTTGCCGCCATTCCCCAGATAATCAACTCCTCGGCAAACTGGCTGCTCATTACCCAGGGTAGGTCTAAGGACTATGCCCGCCTGAGCGCGATCAGCGGAATCATCACTATCTTGGCGGTGATCGCCGGGTTGCAGTTTGGAATATTCGGGGTGGCAGTCGCCATAACGTTTGTGCAGTTCCTGAAAATGCCGCTTTACTGGACCGTTGCCTGCCAGAAGGGGCCGGTTCGCCTGCTGGACGTGCTGCAGTTCATGCAGCCGCATCTGTTAGGCCTGGCAGGAACGATTCCCCTGATATTCGGTTTTGTCGAGCTCAATATCATAACAAATTCCCTGGCGTTGACCTTCCTGGGCTTCATTGTTTCCTATGCAGTTTTCTTTGCCCTGCTGCTTGCCTTCCGGCAGGGCAGGAAGATGCTGTCACACGAACTTGACTTCATTCTGTTCGTTTTAGGGAAAAAGCAGAAATAATAACTGCCGTTTAGCTGGCCTCTGAAACCAGGCATAATTAAAGAAATGGGGGGCTGGAAAGTACAAATTTGATAGCCCTTTTCTTTCTTTGTGATCTCAACCCCCGGTGGATTTTTATTTTTTCCTTGAGATGCGCGAATGTTCCTTCGAGGTGGTTTATGGTAGGCGGTATTGCGAGGCTTGGTATATCGCGACAGGTAAAGAGGCTGTGCAGGTTATCCTGCAATGAG
>JAMIFV010000044.1:0-3589 GCA_035906055.1 Alphaproteobacteria bacterium
GAACGCATCATCACACTCCTCCAGGCAGCAGGTTGCAACGCACTCTTCCTGCCGCGCTACTCACCCAGAGACAACCTTATCGAACATGCATGGTTCCCCATCAAAAATGCAACACGCAAAATACTCGCAACGTTCACAGACATCAACGCAGCACTTCATGCTGTAATCATTTCTCCCTAATATATAGTTATAGGCTATAGATAAGCGGTGTGACGACCGTCGTTAGGATTGCAGGGATCTGGGTAGAGATACCAAGCCACGCCGAGGCGCAGCGTAGGATTATTGCCAGAAAGCTGTTGTAATAAATCATATTTATAATAGTCGCCAATGTCTCCGACATAATTATCGCGCATAACTCCTCCGCTACTTATAAGTAGCGTGATGAAGGCTCTTATCCCCAACCAAGTCAACTGAAATGCTACTTATCGGCTGTAGACCTTAAGTGTTCAAAATCCTGAAATCACCGCATGCTCAAAGCTGCGGAATTAAAGACAAAAAGGAAGAATCTTGGGGAGAAGATACGCACCCTGCGGAGGGATCGTTGCTTTTCCCAAGAGTCGTTTGCAGAAGAATGTGGTTTGCACCGGACATATATCGGTGGTGTTGAACGTGGTGAGCGCAACGTCTCATTCGACAACATCGCTAAGATTGCCTCAGCTCTATCCGTGCAAATAAAAGACCTTTTCTAAGTCGCATTTGCTTTTTCCTGCGCTATACGCTATGTTCTTTACATCCTGAATGTGAGATCTGATTTTATGTGTGGGATGCACAAGTTTCAGAAGTAGCTTCAAAGTGAGGGCGGGACGCCCGATGGGTATGCACTTGGTCGAGAGATTCGACGGTGCATCAGTCATCGAGGTGCCGCCTTTTTTTATGCCTATGGCTCCTCGGTTCCGTTGAACCCCCATGAATGGAGCCATTATGGCAAAATCATTATCTAAATCTAAACGTCTGCAGGTGAAATACCTGCCTGTCTCAGCGTTGATTCCCAATCCTAAGAATCCGCGCAAGCATAGCAAGAAGCAGATACGGCAGTTAGCCGAAAGCATCAAGCAGTTCGATTTCATCGTGCCGGTGCTGGCCGACGGTGATGGCAATATCATCGCCGGTCACGGCCGTGTCCTCGCCGCACAGGAAGTCGGCATGGCTGAAGTACCGGTGCTGCGTATTGAGCATCTTACCCCGGCGCAGGTGAAGGCCTATACCATCGCCGATAACAAGCTTACGGAAAACGCCGAATGGGATGATGTTCTCCTGGCGGAAACGTTCCGTGACCTCGATGTGCTCGAACCGGACTTTACGCTTGATATCACTGGCTTCCAGATGGGCGAAATAGACTTGATGATCAATGGTGATACCGCCAAGCAGCCCGAGCCGGAGGAACCGGTTCCGCCGCTTGCGAAAAAGGCTGTGTCACAGCCCGGCGATATCTGGATTCTGGGCAAGCATCGCCTGTTGTGCGGCAATGCGCTCGATTCCGAGTCTTTTGATACGCTGATGCAGGGCGACAAAGCCCGTCAGGTCATCACGGACCCGCCTTACAACGTGAAGGTTAACGGCCATGTTAGCGGCAGCGGCAAGCATCGTGAGTTCGCGATGGCCAGCGGCGAAATGAGCCAACAGGAGTTCACGAAGTTCCTTAGCTCTTCTCTGCGCCTGCTTGCCGCTCATTCCGTTGATGGCGCCATTTTCCATGTCTGCATGGACTGGAGACATGCGGAGCATCTGCTGGCAGCTGGTCGCGCTGTCAAAATGGAACTCAAGAATATCTGCGTGTGGTGCAAAGACAATGCGGGGATGGGCACATTCTACCGCAGCCAGCATGAGTTCGTTTTTGTGTTCAAGCACGGCAGCGCGCCGCATGTGAACAACTTCGAGCTTGGCCAGCACGGCCGTTACCGCACGAATGTGTGGAACTATCCGGGTGCGGCTTCGTTCTCACGCAATACTGAAGAAGGCAACGTGCTCGACATGCACCCGACCGTAAAGCCGGTTGCCATGATTGAGAACGCCATCATGGACTGCTCGAAACGCGGCGAGATTGTGCTGGATCCCTTCATGGGTAGCGGCACGACGCTGATTGCCGCTGAGAAGGCTGGCCGCATCTGCTACGGGATGGAGCTCGACCCTCTCTATGTGGATCTGGCGATTCGCCGCTGGGAAAAGCTCACCGGTAAGAAAGCGGTGCATACGATTACCGGTAAACCTTTCGCAGGGGAGAGCACATATGAAGAAGCCTAGAAATTATGATGTGGGCCACGGCAAACCGCCAAAGGATACCCGCTTTCAGAAAGGGAAATCCGGCAATCCGCTGGGCAGGCCAAAGGGGAACCGCAGCGTTCTTACAGTGGCAGAGTCAACGTGGAATGAGCGCGTGCCTGTTACTGAGAATGGTGCCCGGAAGCGCATTAGCAAGTTGGAGGCGATTTTTAAGCAGGTGGTAAATAAGGCGGCAAGCGGGGATCTGCAGGCTATTAAACAGGTAATGCAGCTAGTTTTACATATGAAAGGAAAAGAACTGGCGGAAGCGGCAAAACAGCCATTACCTTGGAATGACGATGACGGCGCAGTCGAGCCTGAGATTTAACTCGACTTCGTCGGCAAAGGAAGCATTGCTGTCCATAACGGGTCTTCTCCTTGGCCTGTGCCAGCCCGGTCCCATTCTGGGCTTGCGCTGGTAGAAGCGCCGGAATTCATCGGCGCTGTCAAACCAAGGAGGAGATTATGGCTAAAACCCAGAAAGCAGCGAAAACGGCGGAGCATGCGAATCCGCCTGCGAAATCCAAGAGCGTTACCAAGGCTGCATTACCTGCAGCCAAACGCATAAAGAATGCCGCTCCGGAAGAGCAGCGTAAATACCGCACCGGTACCAAGCAGGGTATCCTGATCGGCATGCTGGAGCGCTCCCAAGGCGCTACGGTAGAGGAGATGGCACAAGCTGTCGGCTGGCAGCGCCATAGTGTGTATGGGCTGCTTTTCGGCGCTCTGAAAAAGAAGTTGGGATTTGCCGTAACAGGAAGCCAAGAGCAACGCGGCCACGTCTACCGCATCGCATGAAAAGCAAACGGATGGAAACGGGGGACCTTGCCAGGCAACTGGCAAGGGTCTTCCATATGGACCGTGAGGACCTTATGCGTTGGTGGCGCAAGCTGTACGGCTGCGAGCCGGTGCCGCGCATGGGCCGCAAGCTCATGATGCTCGCCATAGCCTATAAAATACAGGAACAGGCACTAGGCTGCAGTCCTGAATTAACGATTTCATAAGATTGAGATGTTAGCGGTTGCATGGCAAGAAGGAGAAAGCCATGCAGAATGAAACATTACGCGATGATCAATGGGAACGAATCAAAGGCCTGCTGCCCGGCATGAAGGGGCATGTCGGTCGGCGCGCGCAGACGAACACCCGGCTATTTGTGGATGCGCTGCTGTGGCTGGTGCGCAGCGGTGGGCGCTGGCGGGATATGCCCGCGCAATTTGGACGGCTTCAGACGATAAAGACACGCTATTACCGCTGGGTGGAAAGCGGCGTGTTCGACCGCCTGTTCGCCGAGCTGTCGAAGGATGCGGATACCGAGTGGCACATTCCGGAC
>JAMIFV010000045.1:0-25263 GCA_035906055.1 Alphaproteobacteria bacterium
CAAAACATAACCACATCAACGGCATTGAGAACTTCTGGAATCAGGCCAAGAGAGTGCTCAGAAAATACAATGGAATCCCCAAACAACACTTCCACTTGTTTATCAAAGAGTGTGAGTTTAGATTCAACTATGGCTCACCAAAACAGCAGTTCATACTGCTCAAAAAGTGGTGCCTCAAGTAAACCAATCTACGCCAGCCCCTTTTTTTTTGTACCCCGCTTGACGGCATCTTGCAGGGGTAGTATTATTCTTTCCGCACTTTTTGCACGGGGGAATATATGCGCGCCATCAACAGCCTGTTAAAGGCGCTTACCTTTCTCCTGTTTTTTTCGGGTGCGGTTTACGCAGCGGATGATGAATCGCCGGTAAAAGGCGCGGTACAGGACAAAATATCACTGTTTACCAGCGATTTTACAAAACCCTCTATCTCCAGTCGCGACTGGCTTTATGTCAACTTCTGCGATGTGAAGACCGTGGTGCGTGGCGCGAACGGCCAGCGCCTCTCATGCAGCCCGCCGGGGCGTCCGCTGAAACTTGCCGGTACGAGGACGGATGCGCTCAGGATAGAGCCGCCCATCAAAGGCGAATGGCGTTTTGAATCTGACTACAGCGTGGTGTTCACACCCAGCCAGCCCTGGAAGGCGGGGGAGTCCTATACGGTCAGCTATCAGCCCGGCCTGTTCCCCGCGCATGTGAAGCTGACCGACGGCAGTTATTCCTTCGCCACAACGCCGCTTAACCTGCTCAGCAAAGACATGAACTACCTGCAGGATCCCAATGATCCTGAAAAGAAATTCGTCACCATACAGATGGCGTTCAACTACCCTGTGAACAAGGAAAGCCTCGAGAAGGGACTCACCTGCGAACTGGAAGCAAAACCACCCGTACCTTTGCAGGCGTCGGTAGCGTTTGACGAGCAGGACACATTGGCCAATGCTTCTATCGCTATTGCAAAACTGGCACCCGATGCGCAGTTCATTGATTGCAAGGTAGCGCAGTCCATTGCCACGGCAGACGGTTCGGGCAAGCTTACGCCGCGCTTTGTCAGCCCGCCTGTCACGCAGGAATTCGCCCAGCGCGTAATGATTCCGAGCCTGTTCGACTATCTGCAATTCTCGCAGGCCTCCGCGCGCGTGCTGAAAAACAGCCGCTATGTGCCGGAACAAATTCTGGCGCTGGAAAGCAATACCCCCGTAAAAGCGGAAGAACTGGGCAAGTTCACGGAGCTGTTTCTGCTGCCGAAAGACAAGTCTGTTCCCAATCTTTCGCCCAAGAAAGATTATAATTGGCAGCAACCGGCCGAAGTGACGGCGCAAGTGCGTGCCAAGCTGGAAACCGTTCCCTTCACGGTAAACAAAGAGGCGGAACCCGGCCTTGTCAACGCGCTGACCTTCAGCGCTGACGGCGGGCGTTACCTGCTGGCGCGCGTGAAGAAAGGCGCGCCTGCGCCCGGTGGCTACCAGTTGGGCAGGGATTACGAAACCATTGTGCGCGTGCCCGGCCTGCCGCGCGAAGTGAAGGTGATGGCGCAGGGTGCGCTGCTCTCGCTTTCGGGGGAAAAAACGCTCTCGGTGCTTTCGCTCGGCGTGCCGAAGATAAGCTATGAGGTGGGCAGGGTGAAGGAAGAGAATCTCAGCCACCTTATCAGCCAGACGCGCGGCAGTTTCTCCAACCCGCAATTCAACGAATCCTATTCGTTCAACGAGAATAATATCAGCCAGGTATTGCGCGAGGACCGCGACATCACTAATGCCGACCCGCGCCAGCCCAGCTATTCCTCGTTCGATTTCGGACCTTACCTCAAAGAAGGCAAGGGGTTGTATTTCCTAGGTGTTTACGGAAAGCAGCCTAACAAGAACGACAAGACCGGCAAGAGCTTCAGCACGGTTTCATCTGACCGCCGTTTCCTGCTCATCACCGACCTCGGCCTCATCGTGAAGCAGAACGGCGATGGCACGCGCGACGTGTTCGTGCAGTCCATTTCGGCAGGCAGTGCCGTGGCAGACGTAAAAATATCCGTGCTTGGCATAAACGGTGAGCCGGTGGCGGAGGCGGTGACCGACAGCAGCGGCCACGCGACCCTGCCTAACCTTGATGCGCTCATGCAGGAGAAAGCGCCCGTGGCATTCGTGGCCCGTAAAGGAAACGACCTTTCGTTTCTGCCCTATGGCCGATATGACCGCGAGCTCAATTATTCCAAATTCGATGTGAGCGGCAACCTGCCAACCGAAGGCCTGCGCGCTTACCTGTTCAGTGACCGCGGCATCTACCGCCCCGGCGAAACGGCGCATGTGGGTATGATCGTGAAAGCGCGCGACTGGAGCAAAACCGCCGCAGGCGTGCCGCTGGTGTTCGAAGTGACCAACCCGCGCGGGCAGGTGGTGAACAAGCAGCTCCTGCAGATGAATGAGGAAGGGCTGATGTCGGCGGATTATACGCCGGGCGAGAACGTGGCGACGGGTATGTATTATGCGGCGCTGTACCTTGGCCGCGATGGCGGCGAAAAAGGCGCGATGCTGGGCGATGTGAGCCTGCGCGTGGAGGAATTTCAGCCCGACCGCATGAAGATGACCTCCGCCGTCCTGCAGGACGGCAAACCCACGGAAGGACTGGCGTGGCTGAAGCCGGAGCAGCTTTCTGCGGATGTAACGTTGATGCATCTTTACGGCGCACCGGCAAACGACCGCCGCGTGACCGGGAAAATGGCCATTGCGCCGGGCGCGTTCGGCTTCCAGAGCTACAAGGATTACCGCTTCGCGCCGGAAGGCAGCCTGAACAAGATGTTCGACGAGACACTGCCGGAAACCAAGACGGATGCGCAAGGCAAGGCAACGTTCGCCATGAACCTCGCCAAATACAAGGATTCCACTTTCCGCCTGACCTTCATGGGCGAAGGTTTCGAGCCGGATTCCGGCCGCAGCGTAAAGACTGCAAAGAGCGTACTGGTTTCGCCGCTGGACTATGTGGTGGGCACAAAGGCGGACGGCAACCTCAACTACATCAATCCCGGCGATAAACGCACCGTTTCACTGATCGCGGTGAATGCGTCGCTTGCCAAGGTGGAAGCCAAAGACCTGACAATGGAGCTTAAGCGCAGCAAGGAAGTGCAGACACTGGTGAAAAATAATTCCGGCAATTTTGAATATCAGGCCAGCCGTATTGAAACGTCTGTCAGGAAAGACACGCTGAGCATTGGCGCTGATGGCCTTGATTATGCGCTGCCTACCGAAACGCCGGGCAGCTATGTGCTGGTGTTGCGCGGCGCTAAAGACGCGGTGCTTGCGCGCACCTATTTCACCGTGGTGGGGGTTGCCAATGCGAGCGGCGACTTCACGCGTGACGCCAAGATGCAGCTGACGCTGGATAAAGGCGCGTATGCAGCGGGCGAGGAAATGGCGCTCAATATCCAGTCGCCCTATACCGGTTCCGGCCTCATCACCATTGAAACCGACCGTGTGCATAGCTGGCAGTGGTTCACCGCCACCAGCACCAATACCACGCAGAAAATCAGGATTCCTGCGGGCTTTGAAGGGAAGGGCTTTGTGAACGTGCAGTTCACGCGTGACCTGAAATCCAAAGAGATATTCATGAGCCCGCTGAGTTTTGCCGTTGTGCCGTTCTCGGCGAATATCGACGCGCGTGACCAGAAGGTGACCCTTTCCGCGCCCACCGAAATAAAACCGGGCGAAACCGTGACCGTGCAATATAGCAGCAAGGCTGCGGGCAAGGTGATGCTCTATGCGGTGGATGAAGGTATTCTTCTGTATGGGCGTTACCAGAACCCCAATCCGCTGGACTACTTCCTCATGAAGCAGGGGCTGGAAGTGCGCACCGCGCAGATCATGGACCTGCTGCTGCCGGAATATTCCATCCTGCGCTCGCTCTCGGCGGTGGGGGGTGACGGCTTTGCCAATGACGGCAAGAACCTCAACCCCTTCAAACGCAAGACCGAGCCGCCCGTGGCCTATTGGTCGGGTATACTCGATAGCGACACGGACATGCGCAACTGGACGTTCAAAGTGCCCGCCTATTTTAACGGCAGCGTTCGCATTCTTGCGGTCGGTGCGTCGGTGAACACGATGGGCGTGGCGCAGGCCGGACTCAATGTGCGTGGCCCGCTGGTGGTTACGCCGAACCTGCCGCTGTTCGTGGCTCCGGGGGATACGTTCACGGTAACCGCCACGGTTGCCAATTACGTGAAAGGCTCCGGTGCGGATGCAAAAGTGAAGCTGGATGTGGAAGTATCTGCGCACCTGCAACTGGTGGATTCGCCGGTGGAATCCATTGCCATTGCCGAGGGCAAGGAGGCAAGCGTGCAGTTGAAATTGAAAGCCACCGAGGTGCTGGGCTCCGGTGAACTCCGCCTCACGGCCAATGCGGGTAACGAGCATTTCACGATCGCACAGACCACCAGCGTTCGCCCGCCCGTTGCCAGCATGACGGCGCTCATCAGCGGCTATGTGAAGGAGAATAACAAGATCGTGCCGCAGCCACGCCAGTTATATCCGGAATTCTCGGAGATGCGCGCGGCGGTATCATCGCTGCCGGTGAGCCTCATCGGCGGGCTTCGCGAATATCTGGCCAGGTATCCGTATGGGTGCACGGAGCAGATGACGAGCCAGAACTTCCCCAACGTGATCCTTTACGGCAACAATGAGCTGATACAGGCCTTCGGCTGGAAGCCGCAGGAAATGGAGCAGGCGCTCTCACGCAGCTTCGAGCAGCTCAGCGAGCGTCAGGGGGATGCCGGGGGCTGGGGCATGTGGAGCTATTACAGCCAGGCGCATAACTTCATCAGTGCCTATGTGATGCATTTCATGATCGAGGCGAAGGAAAAGAACCTGCCCGTGCCGGAACATGTCTATGAGAACGGCATTCGCTACTTAAAGCAGCTTGTAAACGAGCAGCCCTATTCCATTGAGGATGCTCGTGAAAAGGCGTATGGCATTTACCTGCTCACGCGCGCGGGCGAGATAACCACCAACTATATCCCGCATTTGCTTGCCTACCTTGAGAACGACCAGAAGAACAGGTGGCATAACGACCTCGCCGCTGTGTATCTGGCCGCTACCTACCAGCAGATGCAGATGCTGCCGGAAGCGGAAGACCTGCTGGGTAAATTCAAGCTGGATGCGCCGGTGCTCTATTCCACCAGCTGGCGTGAATATGCATTCTATGACAGCCTCTCCAAATATTCGCAGTATGTGTACCTTATCTCCAGACACTTCCCCAGGAAACTGGAAGTGATGGACAAGGCGGTCATCTGGCGTGTGGCGGACTTTGTCGGTGAGGGCAGTTACAACACCGTTTCCTCGTCCTATGCGGTGATGGCGATCGACGCCTATGTCACCGCGCGTAAGGACGCGCTGAATGATGTGAGTATCATCGCCAAGGGTGCGGATGGCAAGGAACAGGCGCTGGAAGTGCTGGGGCAGAGATTGCGCTCGGCGCTGATAAAGGCTCCGGTGTCGGAATTCACCTTCGCTTCCGCGCAACCGGGCTTCTTCTACCAGATCACCAGTTCCGGCTATGATAAGCTATTGCCGGATAAGCCGCTTTCCGCAGGCCTTGAGTTGAAACGCGAGTTCGTGGACGATAAGGGTAAACCGGTAACCAAAGTCAAGCTTGGCGATGTGGTGACGGTGAAAATGACGCTGCGTTCCGGCAATAACGAGACCGTGCCCAACGTGGCGGTGGTAGATTTGCTGCCGGGTGGGTTCGATATTGAACAGAAAGCGCACAACGCCCAGCACGGCCAGCCGGAAGAGGAAACGGCCAGCACGCCGGACAGCAGCAAGCCCGTGTGGCAGCCTGAGTTCACCGATCCCCGCGAGGACAGGATGATCATATACGGCAGGATATTCCCGTCGGAATACACCTACAGTTACCGCATCAAGGCGTCTACGCGCGGCACGTTCGTTATCCCGCCTGCTTATGCGGAGTCGATGTATGACCCGGCGGTGAAGGCGCGCGGTGTGGCCGGTAAGATAGAGGTGCAGTAATCTTATATGTCATTGCGAGGAGGCATCGCCGACGAAGCAATCCAGCCCAACAACACGTCAAGTGGAAGGACCGGATTGCCGCGTTCGCTTTGCTCACTCGCAAGGACGTTACAAAAAATTGTCATTCCCGTGAAAACGGGCATCCAGAAGCGATGGCAAAGACTGGATTCCCGCTTTCGCGGGCATGACAAAGCTAGACATAATTTGTTAAGTTGTATCAACACGCCCATGCGCAAGCTGCTATGTGGAGTCTTGCTGGCATTGCTGGTCTTCCTTGCCATACCGCCGAAGCTGCTGGGTGATGTCTCTTTTTCGCGTGCGGTGTATGACCGGAGCGGTGCGCTCATGCGCCTTACGCTGGCGCAAGACCAGAAATACCGCCTGTTCACGCCGCTGGAGGCTGTTTCAAAAAATCTCCGCGAAGCGGTGCTGCTGCATGAGGATAAATATTTCTTCACCCACCCCGGAGTGAACCCCGCGTCGCTTGCGCGCGCAGCGTGGCATCATGTGGCGGGCGGGGGCAGGGGCGGTGCGTCAACGCTCACGATGCAGCTTGTGCGCCTCAAATACGGCCTGCATACACGCAGCTATGCTGGCAAGCTCTGGCAGATGGCGCAGGCGCTGCGCATGGAGCTGCATTACAGCAAGGAAGAGATACTCGAAGCCTACCTGAACCTTGCGCCTTACGGCAGCAACATCGAGGGGGTGGGAGCGGCCAGCCATATCTATTTTGAGCGCAATGCCGACACGCTCAGCCTGCCGGAGGCGCTGACACTGGCCGTGGTGCCGCAAAGCCCCTATGCGCGAACGCCGGGCAGGAGCGCCGCAGCCAATGAGGCGCTGCAAAAGGCGCGTTTGCGTATGTTTTCTGAATGGAGGGAGCAATACCCTGAAGATGCAAGGTTTGAGGCGCTGTTGCAGCGTCCCATGCGTTATGCCAGCAAAGCGAATCTGCCGTTCGTGGCACCGCAGGCAGTTTCAAAGCTGCTGGGGGAGAATAAGGAGCAGGTGCTGCGCACAACGTTTGATGCTGGCCTGCAACGCCAGCTTGCGGGGCAGGTGCAGCGCTATGTGACGCATGCGGCGGGGGCTTCCATTGCCAATGCGTCTGCGCTTCTGGTGGATGCGCGTAATATGCAAGTGCTGGCAAGCGTAGGGTCAGCGGATTATTACAATATCCACCGGCAGGGCATGATCGACGGCACGCAGGCTCGGCGCTCTCCGGGCTCAGCCCTGAAACCCTTCATTTATGCGCTGGCCTTCGAGCAGGGCATTGTGCACCCGGCCAGCCTCATGCTCGATGCGCCTGCCGCTTACGGTACTTACGCGCCGGAAAATTACGACCGTGCCTTCCAGGGGCCGCTTTCCGCCAGTGAGGCGCTGATACGCAGCCGCAATATTCCGGCACTCTGGCTTACCAGCCAGTTACGCAAGCCGGGGTTTTATGACTTTTTGCAGCGGGCTGGCATCAGGCGCATGAAGCCGGAGAAAGACTATGGCCTTTCGCTGGCGCTTGGCGGCGTGGAAGTGAGCATGCGCGAGCTGGTGCAGCTTTATGCCATGCTGGCTAATGGCGGCATGTATGCCCCGCTCACGATGCTGCGCGCGGCGCAGGGGGAAGGTACGCGCCTGCTGACGCCGGAAGCGTCCTTCATCACGCTGGATGCGCTGAAAGGCACGGTGATGCCCGGCGGCTCGGCGGTGCAGGAGTTGCTGCCATTACCCATTTACTGGAAAACCGGCACGTCGGCAGGCCTGCGCGATGCATGGGCGGTGGGCGTGTTCGGCCCCTACGTGCTGGCCGTGTGGGTGGGGGACTTCAGGGGCAGCACGCATGGCAATTATGTGGGCATTACCCACGCAGCGCCGCTGTTCTTTGACCTTGCGCGGCTGGTGATAGCCCGTGAAAAACCCACGGATATGGTGCAGGCCGGGGCGCAAGGGCTGAAGCTGGCGCGCGTGAAGGCCTGCGCGGACACAGGCGACATTGACAGCCCTTACTGCGCGGCAAAAATATCGTCGTGGATGATCCCGGGCGTTTCGCCCATCAAATCCTCCGGCATTTACCGCAATGTGCTGGTAAGCCGCGATACGGGAAAGCTCGCCTGCAGGTTCAGGCCGGAGGAAACCGATTATCGCGTCATGCAGTTCTGGCCGTCAGAGATCGCGCAGGTCTATGCCGATGCGGGCATACGTAAACCCGCCATGCCGGACTGGGAGGAAGGCTGCCGCCCACTGATGAGCGCGAGCGCCACGCCGCCGCGCATCATTTCGCCTGCGCGCAACACACATTATAAAGTACGTGAAGGTGCCGATAACCGCCTGCCGCTCAAGGCGGCGTTAGAAGGCAATGTGCACGAGGTGTTCTGGTTCATAAATAACACACCTGTTGCAAAAGCGCGACCAGATGAAACGGTCTACGTGCCGCTGGTGGCGGGTAAGCATAATATTAAAGTGGTGGACGATACGGGAAATGCCGATAGCAGGGTGTTACTGGTGGAATAACTTGATTTTTTATACCGCATTGCTCTACAATTCTGGGCGTTAAAAAATTAATAAGATAGGGGTGTCTCATGCGTTTTGCTCTTTATTCCTTCTTTGCTGTCATCGTGATGATAGCAATGCCGGTACAGGCTAAGGATTGCCAAAACAGGTTGTGTATCAACATTACGGACGGCAATGTGCAGCCCATACCCATCGCGGTGCATGACCTCACCGGCGCTGACGGCAGCTCTTCCGGCATGGGCAGGGACATCATGCGCGTAGTGGCGGCTGACCTTGAGCGTTCCGGCCTTTTCCGCCCGATTGATAAAGGGGCGTTTATCGAGCGCATCACCTCCGGCAACACGGTGCCGCGCTTCGGCGACTGGCGCAAGATCAACGCTCAGGGGCTGGTTTCCGGCACGATTTCTGAATCCGGCGGCAAGATCAAGGTAGGCTTCCGCCTGTGGGACGTCTACGGCGAAACACAGATCGCGGGCAAGGAATTCAACAGCCAGCAGAACAACTGGCGCCGTATCGCGCATCTGCTGGCTGACGAGGTTTACAAACGTATTACCGGTGAAGACGGTTATTTCGATTCCCGCGTGGTGTACGTGGCGGAATCCGGCCCGCTCAAGAACCGCGTCAAGCGCCTTGCCATCATGGATCAGGACGGTGAGAACCATAAATACCTCACCGACGGCAAGAGCCTGGTGCTGACGCCGCGCTTCTCGCCCAATTCGCAGGAAATTCTCTACATGTCCTATGCGAACAAGTCTCCGCGCGTATTCCTGCGTGACCTGCAAAGCGGGCAGGAGGAGTCGCTGGGCAAGTTCGACGGCATGTCCTTCGCGCCGCGTTTCTCTGACGACGGCAACAAGGCCGTGTTGTCCATCGCCAAGGGCGGCAGCACCCAGATCTACACGATGGACCTGCGTTCCCGCCATTTGCGCCAGTTGACCAATACGTCGGGCGCAATCAATACGTCGCCTTCCTTCTCGCCGGATGGCAGCCGTATCGTGTTCAACTCCGACCGTGGCGGCTCCCAGCAGCTCTATGTGATGGATGCAGGCGGCGGCAACGTTACCCGCATCAGCTTCGGCAGCGGCCGTTACGGCACGCCGGTATGGTCGCCGCGCGGTGACCAGATCGCTTTCACCAAGATGGAAGGTGGCCGTTTCTATATCGGTGTGATGCGCATTGACGGCAGCGGTGAGCGCACGCTTTCGGAAAGCTTCCTCGATGAAGGCCCCACCTGGTCGCCCAATGGCCGCGTGATCATGTTCTTCCGCCAGAGCCCCTCCCGCCGCGGTTCGGGCAGCTCCCGCCTTTACTCGGTGGACCTGACCGGCAGGAACCTGCGCGAAGTCATGACGCCAGCCGATGCCTCTGACCCGGCATGGTCACCGCGTTTGCCGATGTAAGAAGCCGCTATGCCGTGCTTTTAAATACGCCACCTTCGGGTGGCGTATGTGTTCGTGGGGATTAACATTAGGGGCACGCTGCCCCTCTTGCCTCCGGCAATTCACCCTGCGGGGTCGCTCACGCTCCTCCATACCTACGGTTAAGCACTGGAATTGAATCCCTCCGGGTGCATTGCCCGCCGCTTGCGGCGTGGAGGAGCCGAAGGCGACGACCCCTTTAGAGGGGGTAAGCGTTAGCGAAGGGGGATGTCTTCACCCCCCTTACAACTTAATACCCCGCTGCTTGCGGCGGGGTTGTTTATTTTAAGGGGAAACGCTTTCCCCTCTGCGCTCCGCGCATTCACCCCTTGCGAGGTCGTCGCGATAAAGCTCCTCCATGCCTACGGCTGGGCTCTGGAATAGAAGGCGGTGCTGTATGTGTGGAGGAATTCTATATGACGACCCCGCAGGGTAAATTTTGCGGAGCAAAATTGGGGGCAGCGGTGTCCCCCTAATAACTATTATTCTTTCTCCACTACACACTGGAGCGGGTATTCGCTCATGCGGGCTGCGGTGGTTACCTGTTCAGACTTGGTTTCAGCCACATCCAGCGTATAGACGCCGCACAGGCCGCTGCCACGGTTATGCACTTCGAGCATGATGCGGATGGCGTCTTCATGCGATTTGTGGAAAAGCTGCTTGAGCACCAGCACCACGAAGTCCATGGGGGTATAGTCGTCATTGAGCAGTATAACTTTATAGAAAGGAGGTTTTTTCGTCTTGGTCTTGGGTTCGGCGACCATGACGCTTTCGTGCTGCTCATTCAACATGGGAAGGTTTTTTTCTATCATATCGGTAATGATAGCGCAAAAAAATGGCGCTGTGAAGCCCATGTAAACTTGAAGGAATTACAATTTTATGTAGTGATTCCAGAGCCCGGTGGTTTCCGCTAGCGTCTTGCGGAGCAATTCGCGCACCTCGCCGAAATGCGGCATCTGCATGCAGCCTGCTATCATGGCCTTGACGCCGGGCACGGTGGATTGTTCATCCAGCGCGCTGCCGCCGCACAGGCGCAGCATGGTGAACAGCGAGTTAAGGAAGGCATGCGCGTCGGCAAGTATTCCGGCTTCGTCGTCCCTCAGCAGCTTATGCCTGTGCAGGGCGCGAAATACGTCGCCTGCCGACGGATGCACGATATCCGGGTAATCATGCGCATGCAGCAGGATAAAATATTGCGAGAGGAAGTCGATGTCCATCAGCCCGCCGCGCGTGTATTTGAGATTCCAGACGTTTTTAGTGCCGAATTCCTTGTCCACACGCGCGCGCAGGTCAAGAATGTCATGCACCAGCTTTTGCTTGTCACGCCTGCGGGTAAGCTGGTCGGTAATAATCTTTCTCACCTGCTCCTGCAGGCCTGCTTTGCCGGTGATGACGCGCGCACGCGTCAGCGCCATGAATTCAAACGTCCAGGCGGAAGTATGGAAGTAATTGTCGAACGCCACGGTGCTCACCGCAATCGCGCCGTCTTTGCCGGAGGGGCGCAGGCGTGTATCGGCTTCATATAAGCGTCCCTGCGAGGTAAGCGCGGTAAGCGACGTAACAAAGCGCTTGCTGAGTTTGTTATATTCAAGGCTCAGTTCGTGCTGTGACTCGTCAAACAGGAATATCATGTCGATATCGGAACCGAAGGTGAGGTCGCGCGCGCCCAGCCTGCCCATGACAACGATAGCCAGCACGTCTTTTTGCAGTTGCGGGCTGCGGCTGATGAAATCCATCTCTACGCGGTGCATAAGTGCTTCTATGCAAACCTCCGCCACATCGCTGAGGTAATGCCGTGTTTCTTCCGCACGTACTTTACGATGCAGAAGCTGAACGCCCGCCTGAAACTGCTTTTCGCTCTTGAAACGGCGCACTGCGTCCATTTCGTCTTCAAAATCGCGCGCCAGCAGCAGTGTATTGGAAAGTTCAGCAAATAACTCCTGCTTATCAGGGAATTCACTGAAAAAGTCGGCGGTGAGGATAGTGTCAAGAAGGGTTACGTTCTTGCTGAGGGATTCCGCCATAGCCGGTGCAGAGCCCATGATAACGGCTATATGGTGCAGCAGATGCGTGTTTGCCTGAAAAAGCGAAAATATCTGGATGCCTGCGGGCAGTTTTGAAAGAAACGCATCAAAATTGTTAAATGCCTGATCCGCGTGAGTGGTGGCGGCGAGCGCCTTGAGCAGGGCGGGCGTCAGCTCGGTGATAAGTTCGCGGGCACGCTTGGTGCGTGTGGCGCGGCGGGCACCGCGATGCCATGACTGGATAACTTCGGAAACCGTCTCGGGGTTCTTAAACCCCATTTTGCGGATGGTTTCCACCGTTTCCGGGTTGTTCTCTACTCCGGTAAAGGAAAGTGTGCCTTCTTCATTGCCAAGGCTGCCCTGGCCGCAGAAGGAGGTGGAGAAATTATGATGTACGAATTTTAAGTGTCCCAGCAATTCAGCCTGAAAAGCAGGAAAATTTGTAAAACCGCAGAAATGGGAAAGTTTTATCAGGGCGGCTTCGTCGGTGGGTAATGTGTGGGTTTGCTGGTCGTCCACCATCTGCAGGCGGTGCTCTACCGTGCGGTAAAAACGATAGCTTTCCGCGAGCTTCGCAGCAACATCAGCGGTAACCAGCCCGGTTTCTGCCAGTGTTGCAAGGGCGCGGCAGGTTCCGCTCAGGCGCATCTCCACCATGCGGCCACCCCAGATGAGCTGGTGTATCTGCACGAAGAATTCTATCTCGCGGATGCCGCCCAGCCCGACTTTTATGTTATGTCCGGCAATGTCGATGTTCCCGCCGCTGCGCGCATCCATCTGGCGTTTAATGGACTGAATGTCCGCGATGGCGGCAAAGTCCAGATGCTTGCGCCATATGAAAGGCGATATCTGCTTGAGGAACTGAAAAGCGCAGGCCGTATCGCCTGCCACCGGGCGCGCCTTGATAAGCGCCGCACGCTCCCAGTTCTGGCCTACGGTTTCATAATAGGTGATGGCGCCCGCTGTGGAAAGCGCGACAGGAGTGGAGGCGGGGTCGGGGCGCAGGCGGAGGTCTACCCTGAACACATAGCCGTCCCCCGTGCGTTCCTGCAATATACGGCTCAGTTCACGCGTGAGCTTGGGAAAATATTGCTGGGGGTTCTCAATGCCTGCGGCAGTAGCTTTTTCCTTATCAAAAAGCACTATAAGGTCGATATCGCTGGAATAATTGAGTTCGCGCGCGCCCATTTTGCCCATGGCCAGCACAAAGAAGCCGGACTCGCGCTCGGGTGCCTCAGGGAAGGGGAGTACAATTTCCTTCTTGGCATGCGCCTGAAGCAGCAGGAAGTTTACAGCTGCCTGCGTGGAGCTTTCGGCGAAGTCGGACATGGCGGCG
Organism: Alphaproteobacteria bacterium; assembly: GCA_035906055.1. GTDB lineage: Bacteria > Pseudomonadota > Alphaproteobacteria > Rickettsiales > JABCZZ01 > JAMIFV01. The sequence continues at coordinate 13,286 of JAMIFV010000045.1, forward strand.
GTCACCATTTCCAGCGGCCAGAGGCCGCTGAGATCGGCAAGGGCGATGAGCAGCGACGCTTCACGCTTGGCGATGCGCAAATGCTGCATAAGGTCATTAACCGAAGCGAAGCGCTGTGTTTTTGCCTTGTTCAGCAATTGCTGGAATAATGCATCCGTGCCGGTGCCGCACCAGTCAACGAACAGCGCGGGATGCAGGGTAATAAGTTTACTCAGGAACGGCGAATGCTGAAAAATGAAATGCAGTAATCCAAGGGCTTTTGGCTCTGCCAATACCTCTTTCAGCGCGCCATCCTGCGTTTCACGCGCGATCGTTTCCATGCGCGACATCCAGCGCTCGATATCCCCGGTAATTTCAGCTTGCTGCGGAAGCTTTATGTTTTCAAGAATTGAGAATTTAACCATTGATTGCGTGCAGGCTGTATGACAGTTATTAATGAGGCATAACACACCTTCTCACCGCAGCAAGAAAAAGATGGCTATAAAAAGACTGCATAAAAAACTGATCATCGCATTCTGCAGCCTGTCAGCGCTCCTGTTGCTGTTTATCAACGCGTTCCTGATATGGGTGATCACCGGCCCGCGTTCGCTTGAGTTTTTAACGCCCTATATCGAGTCGGAGCTCAATGCCACGGATGGTACTTACAAAGTAAAAATCGGCAGTTCGCTCCTCTCATGGGACGGTTGGGAACAGCCTGTGGGCATCCATGTACAGGACGTAAAAGTTACGGATACGCACGATAAGCCGATTGCCGCTTTTCCTGATGTAGGTGTGCGCATCAACCTGTTTAAGCTGCTTGTCGGCGTGCTTGACATTGACTCGCTGGACATCAACAAGCCCGCTATGCTGCTATATCAGGCGGAAGACGGCAGCGTATCGCTGGGGTTTGCCGCCGATTCGCATGAGGCCGTGACGGAGGCTGCGGCAACCACTACCACGTCATTGCCAGCGGCGCTTGTGGCATTCTCCTCCGGCAAGGGGGATACCCCCATCACGCGACTGAAATCCATCGCCATACGCGAGGCGCGCATAGGTATCCACAATGCCCGTTCAGGCATGTTTTTCCGCAGTAATGGCGCTTCCATGGAAATAACACGTGTGGCTGGCACGGGTAAGGGCAATCTGGTATTGCCTACGATGTTTGGCGATAAGCTGGGGCGCATTGAGGCAAGTTTTGTCGTGGACGGCAATGATAAGTCCATTAACGCGCAAACCCGGTTTGCCAACCTTCCGTCGGCGCTGCTGAGCGAAATATTTCCACTACAGACATGGATGAAAAGCGTCAACCTGCCGCTGGCAGGCGCTGCGGTTATGAAAGCCGATTTTGAAGGCCATATACGTTCACTTGCCTTCAATGCGCTGGCAGGTGAAGGGGTGATTGAATACCCGTCGGAATTCAACGCGCCGCTCAATATTAAGAAGATCCAACTGGAGGGAGAGCTTTCAGACAGGTTCAGGTCGCTGAAGCTCAAGACCGGTGTGCTTGACCTTGGCGACGTGGTGCTCAATTTCGACGGGCATTTCAGGAAAGAGAACGAGCAGTACGCAGCGGATGCCAGCATCCGTTCTGAAAACATCCCGGTGGATCGCTTGAACGCTTACTGGCCCAAAAGTGTTTCGCCGCATACACGGGAGTGGGTGATAACGCGCATCAGCAAAGGGCTTATCACGCGCTCTGACGTAAAGCTGCATTTCAAGCCGGGTGAATTCGACCTGCCCTACACGCCGAAGGATGCTATCGCGGCGGCAATGGACGTAAAAGGCATCAGCGTGCTTTACATGCCAAAACATCCGCCGGTAACGGATGTGGAAGGGCATATCGAGTTCACCGGCAGCACGATGCATTCGGTGGTTTCCAAAGCTTCCTACATGACGGGAGCCAAGATACACGCAGCCGATATAAAATTTCCCGATCTCAGCGCTGCCGATGTGCCCATGTTCCTTGAGATGCAGGTGGACGCCCCGGCAATTGACGTGCAGACATTTCTCGATCTGCCCAATCTCGATAAAGCCAGAAAACTCGGTTTGACCAAGGAAATATCAGGCAAGGCCGTGGGTACGGCAAAACTTGATTTCATCGCTTTTTCGGAAAATGAGGCAAAAAACGCGGCGGAAGTACCAGAAATCAACTATGCGCTCACCGCGAAGCTGGAAAAAGTGACCCAGCCGAAGTTCCTCGGCAAATACGATGTGAGCAATGCGGATATGAACGTGTCCGTAAATAACAAGGGAATCAAGGCCGACGGTAAGGCGGAGATCAACAGGCTGCCGATGGACGTGGTGGCAGAAAGCCTGTTTAACGCTACGCATGATACGAATTACAGCCTGAAGCTGAAGCTGCCGGTTGAGCGCATGGTGGATTTTGACCTGCCGAAGCTTGATTTTCTCAAAGGTGAGGTAGGCGTGGAGGCTAAATTCGTTTCCACCGATACTACCGACCTCTGCAATGCATCGCTCGACCTTACCCATACGGGCATAGCGCTGGAGAGTCATGGCTATACCAAGAGGCAAGGGGATAAAGCGCATTTAGATCTTGCAACGGAACGTTTGCCTTCCGGCAATACCAGATTCTCCAGTTTCAAGCTTAGTGGCGATAACTATGAAGCGGCAGGCAGCGCAGAGATAGACAAGAAAAGCGGCGAGTTCCAGTCCATCAGCTTCAGCAGGCTGAGCACAGGCAAGCATGACCTCGATAAACTTGAATATATTAAAACACCGACCGGCATTGATATTACCGCGAGGGGTAAATCGCTCGACCTTTCCCCCTACCTGAAAATGGATAAGGCCGAGGAGGGAGGCAGCCTCAAGGCGGATGTAAAGGTGGATAAGGCGGTGCTGGGTGAGAAGCGGGAGCTTTATAACATCAGCGCAAAGGTAAACTGCCCGGATGCGTGCGATTCCGTGGAGTTTGCTTCCACGCTGGCAGACAAGACGCCGTTTACGTACTCCATACGCGGCGGGCAGGTGGCGGCGGCTTGTGAAAATGCCGGAGAGTTATTGCGCGCACTCAATGTGCATGAACAGATGTATGGCGGTAAGATAATCCTGAACGGCCAGTATGAAGGTAAAAAGATCGTAGGCAAGGTAGTCATTAAAGACTACACGTTGAAAGATGCCCCCATACTAACCCGGATGTTCACAATTGCCTCACTTACCGGCATTCTGGATACACTGACAGGCAATGGTATTTCCTTCGACAGGCTGAGCGCGCCTTATGTGTATGACCGTGGCAACATCACCGTGAAAGACGCCAAGCAATATGGCTCGGCGCTTGGCATCACGGCCAATGGCAGTATCTCCATGCCCAAGTCTTCCTATGACCTGAGCGGCACGCTGGTGCCTTCCTACACGCTCAATTCGCTGGTGGGGAAGATACCGTTGCTTGGCAGTATTATCGTGGGCGGCGAAGGGAAGGGGCTCATCGCGCTTAATTATACGGTGAAGGGTTCCATGGATGCGCCCGACGTAATGGTCAACCCGCTTTCCGTGCTGACGCCGGGGTTCCTGCGCGGCATTTTTGACGTGTTTGACGAACCCGCCCCCAGTAAGGAAAAACTGCAGGATCTTGAACGCAAGATCACGGACAAAATGAACACGTCTTCCATTGATAAGTAACGCATTTCCCTGTTCATGGGTTTGGCGGCATAATTCTGGGCTTTACATAAGCTTAAACAGGCCATACATCGTTTAGTCCCGTTCACATAACCCGCGCCTGCTGCCATGAACCTGTTTCGTAACGTCAAAGCAAAAATAATCGAGATGCTTACCGCATTGCAGTCTGAAGGCGTGCTGCCTGCCGGACTCGCGTTCGATCAGGTGGATGTTATGCCCCCGCGTGAAGCCGCGCACGGCGATATGGCAACCAACGCCGCCATGGTGCTTGCCGGTAAGGCTGGCATGAAGCCACGCGACCTCGCGGAAAAGCTGCTCGACAAACTAAGGACGTTGCCGGAAGTAAGCGAAGCTGAGATTGCCGGACCGGGCTTTATCAATATCCGTTTTGTACCGGGTTTCTGGCAGGCGCTGATACCCATCATTCTCAAGGAAGAAGCAGGGTTCGGCGGCTCAGCCCTGGGCGCTAATGAAAAAGTGAATGTCGAATACGTATCCGCCAACCCCACCGGCCCCATGCATGTGGGCCACGGGCGCGGTGCCGTGATTGGCGATGCGCTGGCGCGCCTGCTGGTAAAGGCCGGGTATAATGTCACCAAGGAATATTACATCAATGATGCGGGCGGGCAGGTAGACAAGCTGGCGGAATCCGCGTTTCATCGTTACCGCGAGGCCCTCGGTGAAAAGGTGGGCGGCATACCGGAAGGCCTATACCCCGGCGACTACCTGATGGCGGTTGGGCAGGCGCTTGCCAGCCAGCATGGACGCGACCTTTTATCGTTGCCTAAAGATAAATGGCTGCCTGTCGTGCGCGACTTCACGCTTGAATGCATGCTTGCGATGATTAAGGACGACCTCGCGCATCTGGGAGTGGTGCATGACGTATTCACCTCCGAGCGTGCATTGGCCAGCAGTGGCAGGGTGGAAGAGGCGCTCAGCTCGCTTGAAGATAAAGGCCTTATTTATGTAGGCGTGCTGGAGCCGCCCAAGGGAAAAACGCCTGAAGACTGGGAGCCGCGTCCGCAGACGCTGTTCAGGTCTACCCGCTTCGGCGACGATGTGGACCGCGCGATTAAAAAGTCTGACGGAAGCTGGACGTATTTTGCCCCCGATATCGCCTATCATTACGACAAATACAAACGTGGCCATAACAGGATGGTCAATATTTTCGGCGCTGACCATGGCGGCTATGTTAAGCGTATCCAGTCCGCTGTTACCGCGCTGTCCGATGGCAAGGCCTCGCTGGAAGTGCGCCTGTGCCAGATGGTGAACCTGTTGCGTGACGGCGAGCCGGTGAAGATGTCCAAGCGCAAGGGCACGCTTATTACCCTTCGCGAAGTGCTGGACGAAGTGGGCAGCGGCGTGTTCCGCTTTATCATGCTGACGCGAAAAAACGATGCGCAACTTGATTTCGACTTCGCCCGCGTGGTAGAACAGACCAAGGAAAATCCGGTGTTCTACGTGCAGTATGCTCATGCGCGGATTAAATCCGTGCTGCGTCTTGCCAATCAGGAAGAGGGCATAGCGGCGGCGTTTGCCAAGTCTCCCACTTTGGAACAACTGGCGTTGCTCAAACACCCGGCGGAAATGGAACTGTTGCGCCTCATGGCCGCGTGGCCGCGTATCGTGGAAGCGGCTGCGGCAGCGCACGAACCGCACAGGATAGCATTTTACTTACAGGAGCTTGCCGCTGGTTTTCATTCGTTGTGGAATCACGGCAACGTTGACATATCACTTCGCTTTATACAAAAAGATGCTATAGATCTGACCGCTGCGAGGCTGGCGCTCGTGCGTGCGTGCGCGTTCGTGATAGCTTCGGGGCTGGCAGTACTGGGCGTGGAGCCGATGGAGGAGATGAGGTAATGTCTGATAATAAAAACATGATCGAAGAAGACGAAAACGACACGGTAGATTACCGGGACGACGAACAGGAAGGCGGCATATTCCGCTGGATGTCGGTGTTCGTAGTGCTGCTGGCAGTTGCAGGCTTTTTCTCGCTGGCATGGTATGCGTACAAGAGCGGCGGGGAAGTCATCAGCGAAAGTGACGCAGAGCTTATCACTGCCGATGCCGCACCGGTAAAAGAAGCGCCGGAAAACCCCGGCGGCATTGCCATACCCAATCAGGATAAAGCTGTATATGGCCTTGTAGGCGGCAAGCAGGAAGAAAACAAAGGCGTTGAGCATATACTTTCCTCGCCGGAAACGCCGATCGTGCACAATGAGGAGTCCGATACCGGTTCATGGATGAGCGATGAGGTAAAAGAAAAGCTCAAGGCCAGCGAAGGTGAGAAGCCTGCTGTGAATGCCGATGAAGAGCAGCGCGCCATCATAGACGAAGACAAGGAAGCCCCTAAGGAAAAGAAGGTTGCCGAAGCGGTCAAGCAAGAGAGCAGTGAAGCCGTAAAAGCAGTGGTGAAAGCCGCTGAAGAGAAGCCGGTGGACGCAGTAAAAGAAGCTGCAAAAGTTGTCGAAACCAAGAAGGAGCCGGTGGAGATAAAAGAGCTCAAACTGGCGGCTGGTGAGTCAAAGCCCAAGGAAGAGGTGAAGAAAAAGGAATCCGCCAAAGCAGAGGCTTCCGCGTCGCCCGCAAGCGGCGGCAGTGCAAGGGTGCAGCTCGGCGCATTCAAGAGCGAAGCGGAAGCAAGCGGGCAGTGGAAGAAGATCGAAAAGAAATTCTCCAGCGAACTTTCCGGCAAGCAGCATTACATCGTGCGTGCCGACCTCGGCGCCAAGGGCGTCTACTACCGTCTCCAGATTGCACCGTTTGACAGCAGCAAGGATGCTGACCGTTATTGCGTGTCTTTCGTCAGCGAGGGGCAGGGGTGCATGCCGGTTAAGGGCAAGTAATGGTGGCTTCTCCCAGAGCAGCCATATTCGGGCTTAAAGGCACGTCGCTTCTGGATGAGGAAAAGGGCTTTTTTGCCAGACAGAACCCGCTGGGCTTCATTCTGTTCGCTCGCAATTGCGAGTCACCGCAACAACTGAAAACGCTCACCGCCGACCTGCGCGGATTGCTGGGACGCAAGGATGTGCCGATCCTCATTGACCAGGAGGGCGGACGGGTGGCGCGCCTGAAACCGCCGCACTGGCGCAAGGCTCCTGCAGCGAAGCTGTTTGCCGATTATGCGGCCACATCACTACATAAGGCAGAAGAAGCCGTGTATGCCAATACGCGCCTTATCGCCAGGGAGCTTTATGAACTGGGCATCAATGTGGATTGTGCGCCGCTGGCCGATGTGCCGGTCGCGGATGCGCATGATATTATCGGTGACCGCGCATTCGGCACTGAACCGGCGCAGGTGACCGCGCTGGCAAGCGCAATGGCGCAGGGGTTGCTGGACGGCGGCGTACTGCCCGTGCTTAAACATATTCCCGGCCATGGCCGCGCGCGTGCCGATAGCCACGAGGAATTGCCTGCCGTGCATGAGACGCTGGACGTGCTGAGTAATACCGACTTCGTGCCGTTCCGTAAACTGGCGCATATTCCGCTGGGCATGACGGCGCATATCCTCTTTACCGCCATTGACGATAAGCTGCCCGCGACACTTTCGCCCAAAGTGATGGAGCTTATTCGTAAAGATATCGGCTTTGAAGGTCTTATCATGTCAGACGACCTTTCCATGAAGGCGCTGGGCGGCAGTTTTGGTGAACGCACCGAACTCAGCCTGCAGGCAGGGTGCGATATCGTGCTGCATTGCAATGGTGAGATGGACGAAATGCAGCAAATTGCCGCCCGGCTCAGGCCGCTGGACGAAAAGGGGCAAGAGCGTTTTGACCGCGCATGGAAGCTGCTCAGGGACCCTGAAGCCTATGACTATGGCGCTGCCAAAACCATGATAGCCGCCCTGGAAGGCGATCAGGCTATAAAAACTGCCTGATTACAATGTTATAGAATAAATCCGTTTTAAGGGTATAATGACAGCTGCGCGAACGGGTTGGCCTTGTAAAGCTAAGGATTTGTGCTAACTTCGCGCTGCTCTCAGGGAGGATATATGGGACTCAGTGTTACCAAGCTTTTGCTTATACTTATCATTGTGTTCGTTATCTTTGGCGCCGGTAAGCTGCCCAAGGTGATGGGCGATATCGGCAAGGGCATCAAGGCGCTCAAGGACGGTCTTAAAGAAGGCGAAGACGCGCACAAGGACAGCAAGCAGATATCATCCGGCAAGGATGACAGCCAGAAGGGCTAATCCATGCTGGACTTTTCTTTAGGTGAACTCGCGCTGGTAGCCTTGGTTGCGCTGCTGGTGGTGGGCCCTAAGGACTTCCCCGTTATCATGCGCAAGCTGGGCCAGTGGGCTGGCTACTGCAAGGGCATTACCGATGAATTTCGCGCAGGATTCCATAGTGCCATGAAGCAGAACGGTCTTGAGGACATTGAAACCGACATGGCCACTATCGAACAGGAAATGAGTTTTATCCGTGACCAGCACGGCCAGTTGCAGCGCGTGTATGATATTTCCGAGTTCATGGAAGAAACCAAGCGCGCCGACATGAAACCCAAGACGGCGGCGGAACAGGCAAGGATTGCTGATAATAAGGAGGCCGGTTCCAATTGATCAATGCCATAGGTAATCTGGTTCCGGGTATTATCCGTTTTGACGTTGCTCAGGCTGCGCAGGCACAAACCAGCCGTGCCGTGCCAACGGCGAATGGCGCATCTTCCTTGCCGCAAAACGGCCAGCAGGTATTGCCGCCCGCAAACTTTTTTGAAGATAATCTTGCCTCCGGCGGCGGCTTTCCCTTTAAACTGTCGGCTGCCGAGTTTTCCGACGTTTTCGGCACTCTGGTTACGGCATCGCCGTTCGCCAATCTCATGCCCTCAGCAGCTACGCTTGCTTATTCGCAGTCCAGCCTGCTCACGGCCAGCCGTGTCAACCTTACAGCGTAAGAAAACGCATCACGAAATAACGATAGTTTTTGCGCTGCACAAAACGGTACAATAGCTATTTACACTTTATACCAGCCGCGATAGACAATGCTAACTTAACAAGAGCATTACTTATGAACTGGCTTGGGCTTTGGACTCTTTATAAACGCGAAGTATGGCGTTTTCTCAAAGTGGCAAACCAGACATTGCTGGCTCCCGTCATAACCACATTGCTGTTTCTTGCCGTGCTCACCCTGTCGCTTGGCGTGCATGCGGGGCAGGTTATAGACGGCGTTCCCTATGCGCAGTTCATCGCACCCGGCCTCATTATGATGGCGGTCGTGCAAAACGCATTTGCCAATACGTCCTCTTCGCTGATGATCTCAAAAATACAGGGGGTGATCATTGACCTGCTCATGCCGCCATTCACCGGCACTGAAATTACCCTCGGGCTGACGCTGGGCGGGGTAACGCGCGGGCTATTGGTGGGGGCTGTCGTTTCTGTGTCAGTGTGGTTCTTCGTGCCCTTTAAGGTGCATCACTGGGGGGCGATGTTCTATTTTATCTTCACCTCAAGCCTGCTGCTGGCATTGCTGGGGTTGCTTACCGGCGTGTGGTCGCAGACGTTCGACCAGCTCTCCGCCATTACCAATTACATTATCACGCCGCTGTCATTTCTCTCCGGAACATTTTATTCAATCAGGCACTTGCCGGAATTCTGGTATATGATCTGCCATTTTAACCCATTCTTCTACATGATAGACGGGTTCCGTTATGCGCTCACCGGCTTTGCGGACGGCGACGTAAGCACGGGAGTGGTTGTAATGTTTGTTAGTAATGTCGTATTATGGGTTGTTTCGCAGAAGATTATTACCAAAGGCTACCGCCTGAAAACCTAACCTTATGGATTGTTTATGAAAGTTAAGATTATTAGCCCCGCCAAAAACGCCATGCAGTCCGGAACGGCTAAAGAAGGTTCATGGACTTTAACGTTTCCGGCGGAAACCCCTCCGTCAGTAGACTCCCTCACGGGATGGGTAGGAATGGCTGATACAAATCAACAGCTTACTCTTTGCTTTACCAGCAGGGAAGCAGCTATAGAATATGCGCAGAAGCATAACCTGAAATATGATATTATTGATCCAAAGCATAGGGTTATAAAACCAAAATTATATGCGTCCAATTTTGCGTTTAAAAATGAAAACCGCGCATAATTATGCCAGTAGTCATCATAACGTAACAATTCTATGGTAAACAGATAGCTTGGGCAGGATTACTATGAAACGGTTTACGGTTATTTGTACTTTCGCAGGCGGCCAGAAAGCTCCGTTCCATATTTATGTGGGCGAACCCGACCCGACGAAGCATCCGCTTATGAACCAGGCGCACTGGCTTTCCACTGAACGCCAGGGCAACATTCCGCCGGAAGTAATGGAGAATTTTGAAAAGCTCCATACCATTGCCAAGGAGAATAACGTTTCGTTCGAAGAGCTCTGTGCCTATGCGCTTGGCACTGCAGGCGCAGAAGGAGGCAGTCCTCCGGCGGCCTGATTTTTCATGATCGCGGCGGTGGCGGAATGTTATTATGTTAAATACTAAACAAGCAGAACTGCTGGGATTTCAGGAATATCAGAGGTTGCCTTACCCTGATACGCCGCTTGTCCTCAGGAACACGGCTGAAGCGCAGGCGAGAAAGCACGCGTATGAAAGCGGCATGCTTGATGCGCTTGAAGACGCGTATGCCGCTGCCGAGGCGAGGGCTGAAGAGGTCGAGTTTGCACGCAGCACTACCATAGGTTCCGTAGTCAAACCGCGCATGAATACGCTGCGCAGTTATAAATACGTGCTCAAGAAAGACGCCGGTGGGTATGACCTCGAATTCTCTCCTGACAATTACGGGGTATTCGACCGCGTTATCATGCTTAGGAGCGGGCTTGATGAAAACGGCCATTCAACGGTTGCGGCTTTCAATAAGCACCACCCGCATCATCAGGACTTCGCACCGCTGCGCCGCAATATTGCGCTGCTGAGGAATTATCTTCTGTGCCAGCTTTTTGAGGATGGTAATTTCGTGACCGATCCCAATACGGAGGAAGGCCGTAAAGACCTGCAGCATTTGCAGGCGCTGACGCAAATGGCCGACCGGCTTGGCGGCGCTCTGGCATCGGATAGCGGCAAGGCGAAATCCTTCACGGAGCGCTCTGCCGATACGCTCAAGCATATTTTCAAAGGCGATGACCTTTCGGTGCCTTATACTAACGCCTTCATGGAAGCGGCCAATATTCCTGATAAGGGCGCTCTGGTGATGTATAACTACCTTATGGGCCTGCATGAGACGCACGGCTTCAAGGATATCTATTCTAACGACACGCCGTCCAACTGGCCGCTGCTGCCCCGAGAACATACGCCGTTCTCTGATGAAAACATGCGCCGCTACAGCCGCTCCAGCAAGATGGCTGGCAATGTCATCGTGTACGATCAGGATGTGATGTCGGAATTGCGCACGGCGGAAAAGCTCACCATACATGACAGGCGTATCTCCGTGGATATCGCCCGCGATATTCTTGATAAGCTGCGCAACCTCACCGCCAGTCCTTCCGAACAGGAAAGAGTGAACCGCACTTCCGACGAAGATCAGGAGAAGAGCAAGAAGCTGTTACAGGTGGCAATGGGTTTCAGGGATGCACTTGCAACGCTAATGGATGCTGCGCCTGAAGAAGTGCAGAACAACAAGATATTTGCTCGTACCATTCAGGCGTTTGAGCAGCTCGGCTACCGTATGAAAGCCGATACCTTCCATGCGTTGCAGCAGGAGTATGAATTCACCACCGCCGCATCGTTCAAAAAAGAGCTGGATAATGCTCCGGAAAGTTCAAAGACAGAGAAATCCACGGACAGCCTTCTGGCCGAGGTTGAAACGGGCTTACGCGAAGCGAAACAGGCGCAGGACCGTAATGCTGCGCGCATTGCCCAGCGCGAAGCGCAGAGGGCAATGAGGCGGGCGGCCCGTTCATCAGAACAGGCTACGCGTGTTATCAACAACACCATAGCACAAACTTATACGAATGCTGTTATACGTGGTGCCAGTACACGTCGCCTTGCAAAAAAGGCAGAAGATATTCAGCGGGAGGCTGCGGAAGCTTTGGCGAAGCAGCGACAGGACGCACCGCTTTTAAATCCGGAGGGTAACAGGACCAGGTAAGGGATATTTCATCACTTAAGTGGTGAAGTAGAGATTTCGTTTACATACAGGTGTTTACTAATATTACTTTAGAATGAATAAAAAGAGAAAAGGGGCTGGCGTAGATTAGCAGGAGTGCTAGTTTATGCCAATGAGAATAACACGATGTAAATTATCAAAGAAGCAGCAGGAATCCTTGTTGCAATTCTTTGCAGGTGAAGTGACAGCCCGAACGGCAGGTGATTTGCTTGGCATTAACCGCCGCACAGCAATCCTGTTTTACCACAAAACCCGTCAGGTGATTGCCGCCCAA
>JAMIFV010000046.1:0-28490 GCA_035906055.1 Alphaproteobacteria bacterium
AAAACCGTAAAGTTAAAATCCTCTACGACAAGGCGGTGTATAAGCTGCGTGGCGGCATTGAGCGTTACTTCGGAAAGCTCAAGGAAAATAAACGCCTCTGCCTGCGTTTCGACAAGGAAGACAAAGCTTTCCTCAGCTTCGTGGCACTCGCCGCAACTAAAATCCTCTATAACTGGAAAATTAGCTAACAGTGCCTAGCGAACAATTAAAGCGAAAACACTATAAAACGAATTCTATTTAAGTGCTGTTTATAATAAACCTCATTGTCACGCCCACTTTCGTGGGAATGACAAGTTGTTAAGCAGTCTTAGCCTTGCCGGTTTCCACGGAAGGGACTATCTCGCGGAATACCTGCACGAGCGCTTTGGTCAGCGCGTCGATCATCGCGTCGGTATGCAGCGGGCCGGGCGTGAAGCGCAGGCGTTCGGTGCCGCGCGCCACCGTGGGGAAGTTGATCGGCTGCACGTAGATGCCGTATTCATGCAGTAATTTGTCGGCAGCCAGCTTGCAGCGCACCGCATCGCCCACCATCACGGGCACGATATGCGTTTGCGTATCGAGAATGGGGATCCCGGCGGCCTTCAGGCGGGACTTGAGTTTCGTGGCGCGGGCGGCCTGCGCTTCGCGCTCTGTTTTGCTGTTCATCAGGTAATTGATGCTGGCGATAGCGCCTGCCGCGAGCGCGGGGGGCAGGGTGGTGGTGAAGATGAAGCCCGGCGCGTAGCTGCGGATCATGTCGAGCACCACGGCATTGCCGGTGATGTAGCCGCCCATGAGGCCGAACGCCTTGCCAAGCGTGCCCTGGATGATGTCCACACGCTCCATGAGGCCTTCACGCTCCGCAACGCCTGCGCCGTGCGGGCCGTACATGCCGACCGCGTGCACTTCGTCAAGGTAGGTGAGCGCGTTATATTTTTTAGCGAGGTCGCACAATTCGCCGATGCGGCCAATGTCGCCGTCCATTGAGTAGACGGATTCAAACGCGATGATCTTGGGGCAGTCTTCCGGCACGTTCTTGAGCAGCATTTCCAGATGCTCGACGTCGTTATGGCGGAAAACGAATTTTTCGCAGCGGCTGGCGCGTATGCCGTGGATCATGGAGGCGTGGTTGCATTCGTCGGAGAACACCACGCAGCCCGGCAGGTTGGCTGCCAGCGTGCAAAGCGTCGCTTCATTGGAGATGTAACCGGAGGTGAATACGAGGCCTGCTTCCTTATGGTGGAGCTTTGCCAGTGTCTTTTCGAGTTCCACGATAAGGTGGTGGTTGCCTGAGATATTGCGCGTGCCGCCCGCGCCGGTGCCGTAGGTGTCGATGGCGCTCTTCATGGCATCCACTACGACCGGGTGTTGCCCCATGCCCAGATAATCGTTGGAGCACCATACGGTTACTTCCTTGCCGGTGGCGTGGCTGTAGGCGAGGGGAAAATGACCGGATTTGCGCTGCAGGTCGTTAAACACGCGGTAGCGGCCCTCGGCTTTGAGGCTCGCGATGCTGTTCTTGAAAAAAGCGCTGTAGTCAAAGGTCCGGCCAGTCATGTGTCACCCTGAAATGATGCCCTGCTACTTATATCAAATATTCGCAACTGTATTTAACAAAAATCAAGGTTTTCTAGGCCTGAAGAAAAAAAATTGCAACCATTATACTATGAAAAACTTTTAATCTTTGTTTTCAGGCGATTGCAGGCTGGCTACCGAGGTCATAAGCTATTGCTTTTAATGGCAGGAAGAGGCGGTGCATTATGGTGACACCGATGCCGAATAAAAGAAGGGCGTTTATCTGGTGCAAAGAGGCCAGGGGAATGGGCACCACAAAGAGCAGGGTGAGCACGCCGAGCAGGAACTGCACCACGAATATGGCGAACAGGATGGGCAGCAGGTGTGCCACGTGCGGATTGTTACGTCCTGCGATCCAGAAAACAGGGATCAGCACGCTCAGCGCATAAGCGCCTATGCGGTGGGCGAACTGCAAAGTAGTGATGTCTTCCAGTAGGTTCTGGTGCCACGGGGCGTCGGGGTTGGGCCATAGCCCGGCAGGGATGAGCTTGCCGTCCATATAAGGAAAGGTGTTATAGGTAAGGCCCGCGTCAAGCCCCGCCACGAACGCGCCAAGGATGATCTGCAGGAATATGGCTATCACCGTGATGCTGGCCATCAATTTGAGCCATACGGAAGGAGGGGGCAGCATGAAAGCGCCGATGGTGGGGGTAGGCCTGCGGCCAAAATTATGCGCCTGCCACAAAATAAGAGCAAACAGGGCGAAGGCCATGCCAAGATGCAGGGCCAGCCGGTAGGGACTCACGCGGGGGTAGTCCACCAGCCCGCTTTGCACCATATACCAGCCGACTGCCCCTTGCGCACCGCCCAGCAGGAAGATGAAGAATAACTGCGCGCTCTTTTTAACGGTTATGGCACGGGTTATGGCGAACCATAGTAACGGCACCGCGAACACCACGCCGATGATGCGCGCGATAAGGCGGTGGACGTATTCCAGCCAGAAGATGTTCTTGAATTCCTCAAGCGTGATGTCGGGAAAGACTTTCTCCGCCTGCGGGGAGGTCTTGTAACTTTCCAGCTCCTGAGTCCATTCCTCTTCGCTGGCAGGGGGGAAGGTGCCGGTGAACGGCTTCCACTCCACGATGGAAAGGCCCGATTCGGTGAGGCGCGTTAGCCCGCCCACCACCACGATGCAGGCCACCAGCAACAGGCACAGCCATAGCCACAAAGCGACGGTTTTTCGCCTGCGTTCCGTACGTGCGGTTTGCTGTTGCGTTGCTTGCATACTATCTCTAGAAAAGTGGGGCACTTATAGAACAGAATTTATGAAGCTTCCAGAGCATTCTTTACCCCTTTCCAGTGAACAGATGCGCCGCTCGGTGCGCCACTGGTTGCTGCTTGGCGTGACCGCGCTGGCGCTGGCCGGGATATTCGCCGGGATGCTGGCCAATACCAAGAGCGCGTACTTCTTCACGGCGCTGGTGGCGCATGTGGATCTTTCCGTAATGGTATGGTTTCTCGCGTTCGCCTGCATGCTCATGAACATGGTGGTGCCGTGGGGCAAGCTAACCGTGCTTGGCACGGCGGCTTTTATGTCGCTGTGCATCGCTACGGTCTGCATCGCGCTTGCGGCCTTCTCCGGCGGCACGCCGTACCAGAATAACTATATTCCCGTCATTCATCACCGTATCTTCTTCATGGGGCTGGGCGTGCTGTTCTGCGGGGTAATGTGCGCCATTGTGCAGTTCATGGTGAGCCACAACATCGCCACCAACCCAAGCCCGGCGCGCATCGGGGTGATGTCGGTCGCCGCGCTGTTGCTGATGTCGGCTTTTGCGTTCCTGTGGTCTTACCGCTCCATGCCGGCAGGGCAGGAGACAGGCCAGGCCTATTTTGAGCAGCTCTTCTGGGGAGGCGGCCATATATTGCAGATAGCCTACGCGCAGATGATGGTGGTGGCGTGGTTCTGGCTGGCGGAAGCTGCGGGTGTGAAGATGCCGCATGGCCGGAAACTGGCGCTGCTCGCCTATGCAGCAGGGCTGCTGTGTGGCCTTGGCGGCGTGGCGCTTTCGCTGGCGCATGCGCCGGGCACCGCCAAGCATGTGGACACGTTCACCATGTTAATGCGGCACGGCAACGGCTTGCCGTCTTTCATTGCGGCGGTGGCATTGCTGCCGGGGCTGGTGGCGGCACGCAAGAACAGCCTCGCGGTCATATGCCTGCTTTCCTCCGGCGTGCTTTACGGTGTGGGCGGTAGCCTCGGTTTCCTCATTCAGGGCAGTAACGTAATCGTTCCCGCCCATTATCACGGTTCTATCGTGGGGGTCACGCTGGCGCTGATGGGTATCGCATATTTATTAATGCCGCAATTGGGGTATGCGAGCATGGAATCGTCAAAAATTGCTAAATTACAGCCGGTTCTCTATGGTGGCGGCCAGTTGTTCTGGATGGCGGGCATGGCTATCGGCGGTGCTTACGGCATGGCGCGCAAAACACCGGGTTCAGCCGACCTCATGGGCGGCATGGCCGGGTTCCTTAAACATGGCGGCGATGGGCTTTCGCTCATTGGCGGGTTGTTGTTTGTGTATGTTGTGCTAAAAAGCGGTGTTGAAAAAAGGAACTTGAACGTCATTCCCTGAATTTACAAAGTAAATTCTAGGGGAATCCATTTTAAAGATGGATGGCCTTAGAGTTGCTGACACAACTCAGGCCATGACGGAAATACGGAGAGAATAAATGAAGAACAAAAAAATCAAAAAAGTAGTCCTCGCCTATTCCGGCGGCCTTGATACGTCCATCATCCTGCGCTGGCTGCAGGAAGAATATGGCTGCGAAGTGGTGACATTCACCGCAGACCTCGGCCAGGGCGGCGAGCTTGAGCCTGCGCGTAAAAAAGCGGAAATGATGGGCGCGGCAAAGATTTACGTAGAAGACCTGCGCGAAGAATTCGTGCGCGATTATGTGTTCCCGATGTTCCGCGCCAATGCGCTCTATGAGGGGGTATATCTGTTGGGCACGTCCATCGCGCGCCCGCTCATCGCCAAGCGCCAGATAGAGATTGCGGTCGAGACCGGTGCGGATGCCGTATCGCACGGCGCAACCGGCAAGGGCAACGACCAGGTGCGTTTTGAACTGGGGTATTACGCGCTGAAACCCGATATCAAGGTTATTGCCCCGTGGCGCGAGTGGGATTTGAACTCCCGTACAAAACTTATTGAATATGCCGAAAAGCACCAGATACCCATCGCCAGGGATAAACGCGGCGAAGCGCCGTATTCCACCGATGCGAACCTGCTGCACATCTCCTATGAAGGCAAGGTGCTTGAAGACCCGTGGGTGGAACCGCATGAAGACATGTTCACGCGTTCCGTTGCGCCAGAGAACGCGCCTGACCAAGCGCAATATGTGGAAATTGAGTTCAAGGGCGGCGACCCCGTGGCGGTGGATGGCGTAAAGCTTTCACCCGCTGCGCTGCTCACCCGGCTCAACGAGCTTGGCGGGGCGCACGGCATAGGCCGCCTTGACCTTGTAGAGAACCGCTATGTGGGCATGAAATCGCGCGGCGTTTACGAAACGCCGGGCGGCACCGTGCTGCTGGCCGCGCACCGCGCCATTGAAAGCCTCACGCTGGACCGTGGCGCGGCGCATCTGAAGGACGACCTGATGCCGCGCTATGCCGAGCTCATCTATAACGGCTACTGGTGGTCGCCGGAGCGCAGGATGATACAGGCGCTCATTGACGAATCACAGAAGAACGTGACGGGCACCGTACGCCTGAAACTGTTCAAGGGCGTGGCAAGTGTCGCCGGGCGTAAATCGCCTGTCAGCCTCTACAGCCAGCAGCATGTGACGTTTGAGGAGGATGCCGTTTACGACCAGAAGGACGCGCAGGGCTTCATCAAGCTGAACGCATTGAGGCTACGCCTGCTTAAAAAGTAAGTAACCAATCACCTGAGGTGCGTTTTGAAGAGACTGCGCAGGGTAATCAGTAAGGCATTTTCGTCTCTGCTTGGCAGGGTGGGGGGAGCGTTTACGCAGCATCCGGGCGTGGCGGGTGAAAGTTACTGGCAGCATCTCGCCTTCACGGTGCGCATGGGCTGGGGCTTCACGGTCGTCGGCGTCGTCATACTGATCCACGGTTTATTCCCGTTCTTTTTCACGCGTACAGCCAGCGCGCATGCTGAAAAGCTCTATGCCAGCATGAAGCAGCGTGCCGACCGGCACATGCAGGAGCAGAAGGAGCGCGAAAGGCTCTGCTCGCGCAAGACACATGACGGCATCGCGGGCGATGCGCGCATCGCGGTTATCGGCGGCGGCTTCAGCGGTGTCATGGTGATGGCCAACATGATACGCCGCGCTGATATGCCGATGACTATCGAGTGGTACAATGCGGGCGACACGCTGGGCACCGGGCTTGCCTATGGCACCAAGCTCAGCGGGCACCTGCTCAATGTGCCTGCCAACAGGATGGGGGCCTTCGCCAGCCAGCCGGAAGGTTTTTACCAGTGGCTGCGCACCGCCAAGGGCATCACCCGCACGGCGCGCGTATGGCCCAATCAGGATTTCGAGAAAACCTCCTTCCTGCCGCGCCTGCTCTATGCGGAATACCTCAAGCACATTATGGAAGAATGCCTTAATGAAGCCGAAGGCAAGGGCATTGCCGTGAACATCCGGCGCGCCACGGTCACGGATGCAGCCATCGACAACCCGACCACCCAGCAGATATGGCTTTCCACCGGCCACGGCAAAGACAAGAGCTCGGTACTGGTGGACGCAGCCGTGCTTGCCACCGGCAACCTGCCGCCACGAAAATTCGGGTTCCTTGCGGGCATCAACGATCCCAAGGCGTCTTATGTGCCCGACATATGGAACGTGAGCGATTCGCCAGAGTTTACCAAGCGTATCAAATATATGCCCGACGACGCGCAGATCGTGATACTGGGGACGGGGCTGACCATGGTGGACATGATCTTCACGCTGCGCTCCAAGGGATTTAAGGGCAAGCTGACGGCCATCTCGCGCAATGGCGCGCTGCCCGCAGCGCACAAGCCGTGCGGTGCATATCATGCGTGGCTGTGGACGGTTGACCCCAACCAGGCGCCCAGAACGGCGCTGGGGCTGTTGCAGAAGCTGCGCCGCGAAGTGAAGCTTGCCAGCTTGCAGAACTATGACTGGCGTGCGGTGGTGGATTCGCTGCGCCCCGTTACACAGCAATTGTGGCAGCAGCTGGACATGCACGAAAAGCGCCGTTTCCTTGCCAAGCTTTCCACGATGTGGAACATTCACCGCCACCGCATGGCGCCGCAGATACACAAGCAGGTGCAGGAGATGCAGGATCGCGACGACCTGCGTGTCATCGCGGGCATGATCTATCACGTGGGGTCGGAAAAAGACAGCCTGACCTTTTCCTTCCGCAGGCGCGGCAGCAATACGTTTGAAACTATTTACCCCTCGCTGGTTATCAACTGCACGGGGCCGGAACTGGATATCGCCGCCAGTGAGCACGAACTGCTCAAGAACCTGCGTGACCGTGGCATGATAACGGTAGGCCCGCTGCGTGTGGGTATCGAGGTGACGGCCAAGGCAACAGCCAAAGGCGAAGCGTCGGATGCGCTTTTCCCCGTAGGGCCGATGCTCATGGGGCAGTATCTGGAATGCACCGCCGTGCCTGAGCTGCGCGAAGCGGCCGACCGCGTGGCCGATCAGGTTATCCGCCGGGTAGAGGCTATTTCACACCCGGATGTGCAGAATGGCCTATCCCTTGGCGAATGGATTTAAACTTTTCAGGAGTTTTCTTTTTGTCATTCCCGCGCAGGCGGGAATCCAGCCTGTCAAAGTAAGCATGGATGCCCGTTTTCACGGGCATGACAATACATCTGTTATATGTGGTTCATTGAACTATTTAATAAAGTCAGCGTGTTAATTGGAAAAATTCTACATATCAGACCTGTAAATCGTAACATAAACGTCATGTGAATTAAGGCGCTTCCTGTGCTAGATTGATTCTAAAGGTGGTGCTCCCGGTACCGCCCGGCAACCAACTGATAATAAAAACAGGAACAATGGTCTCGGTTGATTCAAAAATAGCGCCGATCAAAACGCTGGAGTGGAACGGCGAATCCCTCATCAGCAAGGTGGAACTGCGCGAGCAGGGCAAGGGCCACATGGTGGCTTATGTGCACGCCGCCGACCACGGCAAGGAAGACTACCCCAAGCTGTTCGCCCTGCGCGAAGAATTCAAAAAAAAAGGCTGGGCGACCTCATCGGATAATCATCGCGGCAAGTCAGTGCTGCGTGTCACCGGTATTGAGAATGAACAGCAACTCACGGAGATGCTGCAATCTTCCAGGGCCATCCAGGGCAATGCGCGTGTTTCGCAACAGGATGTGGCCGGGCAGGATTCCACGGGCGTTGTTGATTTTGTGAAGAGCAATAGCCTTCGTGCTTCGGGGCTATTCTATATGCTTGGTGATATATTGTTCATCAAATCCGGTCTCGCGCGAGGAAATGACATTGCACAGATGGGTACAGGCATTTCGTTTGCTGCTGGCGATGCCGCGCTAATGGCATTTGGCGGCAAAGATGATAAACGACAATTTAAGTCGCTTCTGACAAAGCTGCGCAGGCACCTTGAAAAAGAAGGTGTGGAGATACCTCAAGGTACAGCGATCAATGCAGAAACAATGGCCAAGCCCGGTGGCTTTTTGGAGAAGAGCTACGACTTCATACATGAAAATATCAACCCCATTAAAATCCTTGCTGAAGTAGTCGGTGGTGCGTTTTATCTTAAAGCGGGCATGAATCAGGAAAATAAGCGCAAGGTTGCAGCAGGGGCCGTAATTGTTACGGGGTGGGCAGCAGCTTTGCTTCTGAAAGAGCAGAAACGCGACCCTGAAAAATGGGAACACGCTAATCCACTCGAAAAAGCGGTTATGTATTTTCAAGAAAAACCTTTGCGCCTTGCAGGCGGCGCAGGCCTGATTCACAATGCACTTAGCACGGTAGGTGCGTTTGAAGAAAGATCAAAAGAGCGCGCAAAAGGTTCTGCAGGCAATGACCATTACAAATGGGATATGATGGGTATTGCGGCGATGCTGACAGCTAATTCGCTTTATTCCATCTGCTCTAAATCCACGGGAGGTAACATCAAAGCCGATGCGCTCGTGAATGACGTCTATGGCATCGCCGCGCAGATTGTAAACCGCCAGCCGGATGCTGTGAAAGAAGCGGCGATCAACTCCACTGTGGAATTTCTCGGTGCGCGTCCTGAAATTAAAGATACAAAACAGCAGATAGCCAAGCGCCTGCGCGATGAAATCGAGATGCAGGCCCAGAACCCGTGGTTTAAATCTATCCGCACGACTGACGCAAAACCGGAAGTGAAGTCTGAAGACGCCAAATGGGCAGACGGTAAAGTGAAGAATGTGATAGAAAACGCAACGCATGCTGCAACTGTCGAAAAGTCACGCGAAACAGCGGAACAACAGCTTATCCGTTAATCCGGCGCTCCGGTTAATCAGTGCAAAATTGCTACTCAGGCATTAAATTTTGCCTGCCATGCAATATGCGTGGTTGCTATAGGGGGTATCAGCCTTACAATGCCCTGGCATAATTGTAGATGGATGGGATATGTCCAAACGCAAGGTGATCGTCCCTAAACCGGTAAAAGTAGACAATAAACTTCCCTTCGAGTGCGTTGCCCTGCTGCTGCAGGGCGGCGGGGCGCTCGGCGCGTATCAGGGCGGGGTGTATCAGGCGCTGGTGGAGTCCGGCATCAGGCCTAGCTGGGTGGCGGGCATCTCCATCGGTGCGGTGAATTCCGCGATCATCGCGGGCAATGCTCCTTCCCAAAGCCTGCAGCGCCTCAGGGACTTCTGGGAGTATATCTCGCCCCATTCGCCCCTCGACACGTTCAACAGCTTTGGCATGAGGATGTTTGACGGCGACTTTTCGCGCGGCACCCAGAACCAGATCAACGCCGCCGCCACCCTCATACAGGGTGTACCGGGCTTTTTTGAGCCGCGCTTTCCTCCGCCATGGCTGAGTGAGAACGGCTCGGCAGGTGCCACCAGCTATTATGATACGTCCAGATTCAAGGGAACGCTGGAAAAATTCATCGATTTTGAACGCATCAATACGGACGCGATACGCCTGAGCATGGGCGCAGTGAATGTGCGCACCGGCAACTTCGTGTATTTCGATACGTCCACGCACGATATCACGCCTGAGCATGTGATGGCCAGCGGAGCGTTGCCGCCAGGTTTCCCGGGCATAGATATCGACGGAGAATTTTACTGGGATGGCGGCCTTGTTTCCAACACGCCGCTGCAATGGGTGCTGCAGAATAAACGGCGCATGGATACGCTGGCATTCCAGGTGGATCTGTGGAGCTCAAGGGGCGATGTGCCGCGCAATATGTCGGAGGTATTGACGCGCCAGAAAGAGATCATGTATTCCAGCCGCACGCGTGCGGCGACCGACCAGTTCAGGAGGGCGCAGAAAATGCGCCACAGCCTTGGCGAACTTATCGACAAGCTGCCGCCGGAGTTGCGCGATACGCCTGAAACAAAGGAAATTGCCGAGTACGCCACGTGGAAAGTATATAACATCATCCACCTGATATACCGCTCCAGCGCCTATGAGAACGATTCAAAGGACTACCTGTTCTCACGGCGCAGTATGGAAGAGCAGTGGAAAGCTGGCTATGCGGATACGACGCGCACGCTGCGCCACCCGGAAGTGTTGCGACGCCCGACCAGCAAGGAAGGCGTGTTCACTTTCGATGTGCGCCACGAAGGCAGGGAATAAAAGCCATAAAAAAAAGCCCCTCCGCAGAGGGGCTTTTCACTGTAATCAAAAGCCGGATTAGTAACGCCAGCCGCGTCGGGGAGCATCCCATCCACGGTCGCGACCACGCTGGTAGCCTTTGTCATGACGGTGTTTATCGATATACCTTACCTGCGGCCATTCTGAATAATAGACCACGGGCTGCGGCTGGTAATAAACCACCCTCGGAGCTGGCTGCACGTAAACGGGGCGTGCGGGCTCTACATAGATACGCTGCGGTGTGCTACTGCTTGAGAAACCAAAATAGAAACTGTCTGCGCGCGCTGAAGTGCTGGCAAGCGCAGCTATGGTAGCGAGTACGGCAAACATGGTTTTCTTCATAATATACTCCTTTGGTGGTTCATACACGGGGCAGGCACCATACCTGCCCCGTGCTTAACGGTTAGTGGGCAGTTTTTTCTGCCTTCCTGGACTTTGATTTTTTACCTTTTTTCTTCTTGTCTTTCTTTTTCTTGGCTTCAGCATCCTTCTTCGCCTTGGCTTCTTCGGCAGCCTGCTGATCGGCAGCGGCTTTTTCTTCCGCCTTTGCGGTTTCTTCCGCTACGCTATCGAACTTTTCGACAGCTTCCGCACGCAATTCGCTCGGGGTGGTTTCAAGCGTGGTGGCAGCCGGGGCGGGCTGTGCCATGGCGGCGGAGGTCATCATCGCGGAAGCGGTGAAAAGGCTGATGATAAAAGTGGAAAGACGATTAGACATAGGGACTCCTGAAGTTTCAATAGTTGAATAAAACTGCATCGTTTTTTCCATGATACGGACTGTATCACAGGCACATTACAGCACGCTTATACTTACATTAAAAATACGTAATGAAAGCAGGAAAATGAAAAATTATGCAGCGTCAGCGTTCAGCAGTCCGCTGCGCTCCAGTTCTGCGAGCAAGGCCGTATAGGCGGCGTTGATGCCATCCAGCGCTTCCGTGCGTTCTTTGGCGGAAGCGTTCTGCATCCTCTGCGCGCCTGCGCATAATGCATGCAGTTTTGTTGCTCCGATATTGCCCGCGCTGCCTTTGAGCATATGGGCGGCTTCAACCCAGGGAGCGTTTTCGCCATCCGTGCAATGCCCTTCCAGCGTGTGCAGCGCCTGCTCCGTCTGCAATATGAACATATTCACCAGCTGGCGTTGCAACTCCGGGTTATTATCCGTCACATTGTTAAGCTGCCTGATATCGAATACGTCATTACCGCCGTCCGCCTGTGTTTTTGCAACGGGAATGGCTTTGAGGACGATCCACTGATTCATCATATCGCGCAGGCTCTCAATATCAAGCGGCTTGCTCACATACTCGTCCATACCGCAGGCGAGGCATTTTTCGCGGTCACCGACCATGGCGTTGGCGGTCATGGCGATGATGGGCACATGCCCGCCTGCGGATGCCTCTATCCCGCGTATGCACTGCGTTGCTTCATAGCCGCTCATTTCAGGCATCTGGCAGTCCATGAGGATAATATCCCACCGGGCGCTCTTATAAAGCGCCACCGCTTCGCGGCCATTATTTACCAGCTCGATGTGCTTTATGCCAAAACGCTGCATGATTTTCTGCGCAAGGAGCTGATTCATCGGGTGGTCTTCCACGATCATCACACGTGCGTCGCTTGCAGGCAGCGTGCCTTGCCGGTATTGAGGCGTCTGCGGTGTTATGGTCTTGCCAAGGGAGTCGGCAAAGGTAAAGGGAATGGCGATACGGAAAGTGGAGCCGCTGCCGGGCGTGCTGGTGACGCTGATAGCGCCATTCATCATCTCTGTAAGCTGCTTGGTAATGGTAAGGCCAAGCCCTGTGCCGCCATAGCGGCGGGTGGTGGAAGAGTCGGCCTGCACGAATTTATCAAAGATGGTGGCCAGTTTCTCCGTGGGTATGCCGATGCCCGTATCAATGATACTGCATTCCAGCATGGTCTGGGTGTCATTCATCTTTTTGCATTCAACGGTTATTTCCACCTGTCCGTGATCGGTGTATTTAATGGCATTGCCGATAAGGTTGGTGAGTATCTGCGTGAGGCGGGTAGGGTCACCTTCAAGGTATGGAAAGAACTCGCGCTCGAAATGCTTTACCAGCGCGATGCGCTTCTGCGTAGCCAGCGGGGCGAGGATGTGCACAACGCTGTGGAGCACATAGTGCAGGTCGAAACCAATCTTCTCCAGCGTCAGTTCCTGCGCCTCGATCTTGGAGAGGTCGAGAATATCATTGACGATGTCCAGCAGGTTGACGGAAGAACGGTGGATGGTGAGCGTAAGTTCGCGTTGCTCCTCGGGCAGGTTCCTTACATCCAGTATCAGCTTGCTCATGCCGATAATGCTGTTGAGCGGCGTGCGCAGCTCGTGGCTCATATTGGCAAGGAACTCTGACTTCGTGCGGTTTGCTGAGTCGGCGGCCTCTTTTGCAGACTGCAATTCCTGATAATTCTTTTCCAGCTCTGTGCTGCTGCGCCTCAATTGCAGTTCGGCGTCATTGGCCCGCGAAAGGCTGTTGTAGAGTGCATAAAACAACACGCCGAAGCTGATAAACGAGATGCCGCCCGAGAGAATGAGCAGCGCCTGTATGCCAACCTGCAGATGGTGGTATTCGCTCAGTACCACAATAAGCATCGGCGCCAGGCATAAAACCGTGCTTAGCAGGAGCAGCAGCAGGAGTTTTCTGGCGTTTTGCTTGTGATACATCCTGCTTACCCTGCCTTCACGCGATTATGTCACTGGTGGCAGTTGCAAGCATCTCCGATAACGGCTTCACGGGAAAGTCCTTCCCCACAAAAAAGTTGATGCTGCCTTTGTAGCCGGTTATTTCAGCCGCTTCGTTATAGATGTTCACGATGTCGTGGCGTTCCTCCGGCGTGAAAGGCACCTGCGTTCTTACCACCAGGTCGAACACGGTGGAGGACTCACGCGGCAGCACCAGCCCGTCCAGTTGCAATTCGCCCATGTCGGAGAAAGTGACTTCCACGATAAAGCGCGTATCGACCGTTGCTTTCTTCGCCTGAGCATCCTGCTTTTTGTGCTGGTCGCGTTTTACATAGATGCGCGCTTCCTGTATCGCGCCCTGATGCACATACGGCAGGGAAAGCGACATCCAGCTGGAACTGGCCTGAGGCTGTTCGGAGTCCTGCGTGAATGCCAGCGCGGTGCGTGCGGCCTGCGACGACACTTTTTCAACAAGGTCGCCGGAGCCGGACTCGGTCAGCTTGCTGATAAGCGTATCGCCAAGCATGCGGCGCATGTTGCCGCGCAGCAGCGACGTGGTGAACGAAACGGCGGAGGATACAAAATCCGGCCCTACAGAAGGCAGGCGTTTCATCAGGTCGTTGGCTGCGGCAGGCGCGGCGGTGCTGGCGAAGGAAAATATCTGCTTAAGCGTAGCCGTAAATGAATCCTGCAATATATTCTGCCCGCCAGAGGCGGATGGCGTGAAGAGGGAAGGGAGCGCAAGCGTAACCGCATTGCCAGCGGCCAGCAGCGCCGGGGGAAGATTGGCGGTTTCCGGTTTCACGGTTACGGCGCCTTGCGGGGTTTGCAGCGTCACCGTGCCGTCGTTATGCTCGTTCACCACATACGCGGGCAATTGCGGTGGCAGGGCTGCAACGGGCGTGTTGGTGGTAATGCCCGCGTTCGATTTAGAATAGACGGCATACTGGTTGTTCTGCACCACCGCAGGAGGAAGCGTGGCGGCAGGCGCGGGGGAAAGCGCTGCGAGTATATTGCCCGGCGATGTCTGTGCGAGCGATTGCGGCTGCGCGACTATCAATTTTGAAATATTCGGCGGCACTGCGTCAGGTGTTTTGGAGAAGTTTGCGGAAGCGGTATTTGCCTGTTGCGCGGTTTGCGGGGCAGGGGGCTGTTGCGCAGCGGATACGGCGGGCTGCGCAGTGGTTTGCGCTGCCTGTGCCTGCGGTTCCGGCGCATAAATGACTACCGGCACACCGGCAGGCACGGGCAGTTGCTGGGCAGCGGAAGCGGCGCTTGCCTGCATGGCGGGCGCATGAGGAGCGGCTGGAGTGGCGGGGAGCGAAGCGGAGGTTGCCGGGGTTTGCGCCGCTGGCGTTGAAGTTGCCTGAGCAGCCGGTTGCGGCGGGGGCACGGTGACGGCCTGAATGGCTACGGGTCTGGATGCGGACGCGGAAGCGTCCGTAAGCGGCGCGGTTACGGCTGGCCGCGTCCTTGCCAGCAGCGAGGGGCTGAGCGTATCGCTTTCCTCTGACACGGGAGTGGAATAAGAGGCATAAGCCTCGCCGTTTACCGAAATGATTTTGGCATTGGCGTTGTTGCCGCTGGTGGTATCCACGCGCACGGTCACATCGCTGTTATAGGTGAGCGGCACCGAGCTGCGCAGCGTCACCGTGCCCTGGTCGGTTTTCAGGAAATAGCTGCCATGGGCGTCGTTGCCCACGATCACGCCCGTAAGCAGTGCGCCTGGCGTGACCGCAACGGGGGTGGGAACGCCGCTTTGCGTGGCATTCTGCGCCTGCTGGCCGCCTGCTCCCACATTCTGTACCTGGGGCGGCGGAAGTATGAGGGTTACATCTGCCATCGTCCTGTCCCGTTCAGCGTTGCATGAGCTTGATGGAAATGGTTGCCGCATCGGTAGCCGCCGTGCAGTGCGGCGCATGCGTAATAAGCGAGGTCTGTTTGCGGATGGACTCGCGCACCTTGCCGTCCTTGCGGATCACACCGAGGCAGGGCGGGGCGAATTTGAGGAAGTTCACGCAGGCCTTGCTCAGCGATGCAAAGGTCTTTTCGCCTTCCTTCAGCGAGGTGGCCTGATTGACGATTACATCTACCGACGCAGGCGACCCCGTGCTCACGCATAGTTTGATGAAGGCATAGGCATCGGTGAGCGACGTGGGTTCGTCGGTGACCACCACGATGCAGCGCCCGGCAATGGCCGCCAGTGCGCGCACATGTTCTTCAATGCCCGCGCCAAGGTCGATGATAACGAAATCATATTCATGCGCGAGGTCGCTGAGCTGTTCGCGCACCACGGCCAGCGCGCTGCCGGTCAGGGTGGAGAGGTTGCCCGAGCCGGAGCGTCCGGCGATAATGTCGAAATTCGGCGCGTAGGGCGTGATGACGTCGCGCAGGCGGGCATGGCTGTGGAATACTTCGCTCAGGTCACGCTCCGGGCTCACGCCAAGCTGCACGTCCACATTGGCGAGGCCGATATCGCCGTCGAACAGCAGCACTTTGCGTCCGGTGCGCGCCACCAGATGCGCAAGCGTGATGGAAAGCCACGTCTTGCCGACGCCGCCCTTGCCCGATGCGATGGCTATGATGTTGCTGATGCCCGTCATACGATGGCCCTCGGCTGGGTCTGGTAGCGCAGCAGCAATTCCGTGAGTATGGCCGGGTCGATCGTGGTGAATTCCCCGACCACGCGTGAGGAGTTACTGGCGTGGGTGAAGGCGAATTTGCCGCTGAACGCGGCGGTGATGACGCTGCCATAACGGCGGGCTGCATCTATGCGTGTCACCAGCAGGCGGCGCACGCCGAGCGGTGCGAAGGTTCGTGCCATATCGTCGGCTTCGCCGCTGTCGGTGCCTGCGGCAGCCACCAGCACGGGCTCAATGCTGCGGTCGAGTTTGATATATTCGGCCAGTTCGCGCACTTCCTGCGTCTGGAAGGGGTTGACGCCGCCCGTGTCTATGAGAATGCGGTTATGCGGGGCGAATTCCTTCAACAGTCGCCATAACTCCCCGCGATTGTCCGCCACATGCAGGGGAATGCCCAGAATGGTGGTGAAGGCGGATAGCTGTTCCACGCCGCCTGCGCGCTTGTTGTCCGTGGTGATGACCACGGGTTTCTTTTTGTCCATCACCGCCTGAGAGGCCATCTTGGCCACTGTCATGGTTTTGCCGGTGCCGGGCGAGCCCACCAGCATGATGGTGTAATTGTCCTGATCCAGCGGCAGGGGGGAATACTGGAAGCACGCTGCCATGAGGCGTGTGATGTCGGTGCGTATGTCCTTACCCTGCAATGAAAGAAAACGTGCTGTCTCCAGCAGCTTGTTGGCAGTCTCATCCGATGCGGAATGAAAGCGCAATATCGCTTCCAGCGCTGCAAGGGTAGGCTCCGGCGTAACGGACATGCCTGCCTGCGCACTATCTTCCTGCGCGGCAGTGGCCGGAGCGTCCTGCTCGCTGGCGGCAGTCACCACGATGCGGCCATCCGGCGTGCGGTTGCTGGCGATGATAATGGCGTCCACGCCCATGCTGTCGCGTATCAGCTGCATGGCATGGCCCATATCCAGCGCATTAAATGTTCTAAGGCGCATGCTTCTGCTCGCTGTAGTTGCTGCAGGCGGCGTGGAGGAGCTCTATCGCGACGACCCCGCAGGGGTGATTTTTCGGAGGAAAATCGGGGGCAGCGTGCCCCCATGAAACATGTTTCATATCTGCCCCAGTGTTTTGATCTTGCAGCGGGGGTGGATCTCGTTCTGCGAGAGCACGATGGTGGAGGGGCGGAAGCGTTCGATGATCGAGCGCACATACGGGCGGATGCCGGGGCTGGTGAGCAGCACGGGCATTTCACCCTGCATGGCGAACTGTTCATAGCGCTTGCGCACGGTAGTGATGAATTCCTGTATCTTGCTGGGGGCGAGGCTCAGTATGCGGTCATCGCCCGCGCCTCCGGCCAGCGCTTCATGGAAGCTCTGTTCCCATGCGGGTGAAAGCGCCGCCACGGGGATGTAACCGTCATCCACGGTATTGGCGTAGCTGATCTGGCGCGCAAGGCGTGCGCGCACATGCTCGGTGATGGCGGTAAGCCCCTGATTGGCGCGCGCCGCTTCCGCAATGGCTTCGATGATCGTGGGCAGGTCGCGGATGGAGACCTGCTCGGACAGCAGGTTTTGCAGCACGCGCTGAATGCCGCTGATGCTGATCTGCGAGGGGATGACCTCGCTGATAAGTTTCTGCTGCACCTTGGGAAGTTCGTCCACCAGCTTCTGCGTTTCCACGTAAGAGAGCATTTCAGGCATGTTCTCTTTCACGATCTCGGTGAGGTGCGTGGTGAGTACCGTGGGGGGGTCAACCACGGTGTAATTCTTGAACAAGGCTTCCTCGCGGTAAGCGTCGGGCACCCACATGGCGGGCAGGCCGAACGTGGGCTCGGTAGTCTCTTCGCCGGGCAGGGCAATCTTGCCGCCGCTGGGGTTCATCACCAGCAGCATGTCGGGGCGTATCTCACCGCGTCCGCTTTCCACTTCCTTGACCTTGATAATATAGACGTTGGCGGGAAGCTGCATGTTGTCCTGTATCCTCACCGCCGGGATGATGAAGCCGAGGTCGCGTACCATCTGTTTACGCAACGCTTTAATCTGTTCGGTCAGGCGGTGGCCTTTCTGGTAATTGATAAGCGGCAGCAGGCCGTAGCCAAGCTCAAGGCGCAGCACATCAATGTGCAGGGAATCGGAAATGGGTTCCTCGGGGCGTGCGCCTTCAGCCGGGGCGGCACCGGGTTCCCCTGCTACAGGCACGCCGCCGGGGCCGGTGGGAGCTTGCTGGCCGGGCAGCAGCACGCCGTCATCGCCTGTTGCGGGCGCTGGATGGCGGATAAGCCGCCACGCCACATAGCCCGTGACGGAACTCAGGAACAGGAATGGCAGGGCAGGAATGCCAGGCATCAGCGCGATGAAGCAGAGAATGCCGCTGGTGATGGCGATGGCGGAAGGCGACGTGCTGAGCTGCGACAATACGGCCTTTTCAGCGGAGCCCGTGGCACCGCCCTTGGTGACGAGAAGGCCTGCGGCGGTGGAAACGATGAGTGCGGGTATCTGGGATACGAGGCCGTCACCGATCGTGAGCACGGTGTAGGTTTCCAGCGCGTCGCTGAAGGAAAGGCCGCGCTGCACCGTGCCGATGATGATGCCGCCCACGAAGTTGATGAAGGTGATGAGCAGGCCCGCTATCGCGTCGCCGCGCACGAACTTGCTGGCACCGTCCATCGCGCCGAAGAAGGCGCTTTCGTCTTCCAGCTCCTTGCGCCGCGCCTTGGCTGTTTTTTCGTCAATGAGACCGGCGGAAAGGTCGGCGTCGATAGCCATCTGCTTACCCGGCATGGCGTCAAGGCTGAAACGTGCGGAAACTTCCGCGATACGGCCTGAGCCTTTGGTGATCACCACGAAATTGATGATGGTCAGGATCGCGAAGATGATGCCGCCGATCAACACCGAGCCCGCCATTACAAGGCTGCCGAACGCTTCGATCACATGCCCGGCGGAGTCCGTGCCCAGATGCCCGTGCGAGAGGATAAGGCGCGTTGAGGCGATGTTCAGCGCCAGTCGCAGCATGGTGGCGATGAGCAGGATGGTGGGGAAGGAGTTAAGGCTCAGCGGCTTGTCGATGAAAAGCACCGTCATCAGGATGAGCACCGAGATGGTAATGGAGATGCTCAGCATGAGGTCGAGCAACTGCTTGGGGATCGGCACCAGCAGCATCATGATGATGATGACGATGCCCAGCGCGAAGAACACGTCGCTGCGGCGCAGAATCGCCCTTGCAGCGGTCTGCAAAGCGGGTAGGCCTGTTCCTGCTTGCTGCTCAGCGGCCATGTGCGTGCATCATCCTGTCTTGCTGGCGGTTTCGTTTACGGGCTCGCCGCTACCGGCATACTGCTTGAGCTTGTTGCGCAGCGTGCGGATGGAAATGCCGAGGATATTGGCCGCATGGGTGCGGTTGCCGAGGCAATAATCCAGCGTGTCCATGATGAGTTCCTTCTCCACGCTTTCCACCGTGCGCCCCACCAGCTCGTTCTTGTTGGCGGTGTCGCCTGAAGGCTGTGTTGCAGCGGCAGGCTTGGGCTGGTTGGGAAGGGTGATGTTTTCCGGTAATATCTCGTTGCCCGGTGCCAGCAGCACGGAGCGGTGGATGATATTTTCCAGTTCGCGCACGTTGCCCGGCCAGTTATGGCTGAGCAGTTTTTCCAGTGCGGGTGCGGATATGGTTTTGCTTTCCATGCCGTTGGACTTGGAATATTTGGCAGTGAAGAAATCGGCGATGGGCTTGATGTCGTCCTTGCGTTCACGCAGCGGCGTCAGGTGTACATTGATAACATTAAGGCGGAA
Organism: Alphaproteobacteria bacterium; assembly: GCA_035906055.1. GTDB lineage: Bacteria > Pseudomonadota > Alphaproteobacteria > Rickettsiales > JABCZZ01 > JAMIFV01. The sequence goes on from JAMIFV010000046.1 coordinate 19,389, forward strand.
ATAAAGATCCTCGCGGAAGGTGCCCTTTTTGGTTTCCTGCATCAGGTCGCGGTTGCTGGTGGCGATGATGCGCAGGTTTACCTTCACGGGTTTGGTGCCGCCTATGCGGTCGATCTCGTGTTCCTGGATGGCGCGCAGCAGCTTGGCCTGCAGGCGGATGTCCATCTCGCTTATTTCGTCCAGCAGCAGCGTGCCGTTGCTGGCTTCCTCGAATTTGCCGATGCGGCGTGCCACCGCGCCGGTGAACGCGCCTTTCTCATGGCCGAACAGTTCCGATTCCAGCAGCGCCTCGGGGATGGCGGCGCAGTTGACCGAGATGAAATTGTTGCCCGCGCGCTTGCTCTTGCGGTGGATATATTGCGCGATGACCTCCTTCCCCGTGCCCGATTCGCCTGTGATAAGCACGCTCGCTTCCGAACCTGCTATCTGGTCGGCAAGGGAGAGAACCTGCTTCATCGCTTGCGAAGCGTGGATGACGGCGTGCGCTTCTTCGGTAATCGCTTCAAGTACCGCCGCGATGAGTTCTTCATCCGGCGGCATGGGGATATATTCTTTAGCACCGGCGCGTATGGCTTTGACGGCGGCGTTGCTGTCCGCCTGAAGGCCGCAGGCGATAACCGGCACGATGATGCGTTCCGCCGCCAGCGCCTTGATAAAACCTTCCACGTCAGCGCGCGCCTCCATCATCACGAGGTCGGCGCCCTGGCCGGAGCGAAGCGCAGAAAGGGCGCTGTCGGCGGTCGGTGCCTGCGACACCTTGGCGCCACGGCTTCGTGCGATTTTGCTCGCCGTGCCGATCTGCCCTTCCAGTTCACCTATTATTAGCAGTCTCATGTCTTTTTCTCCGTTATTTCGTACTCAGTACTCGGTACTCGGTTACCGAGTACGCAAAACCGAGTACGCCCTTACGCCTTCTCCGGCTTGATAATCTCCGTCATGGTCACGCCGATGCGGTCTTCCACCACCACCACTTCGCCTTTGGCGATCAGGCGGTTGTTCACGTAGATGTCGATCGGTTCGCCCACCTTGCGGTTAAGCTCTACCACCGCGCCGCGGCCAAGTTTGAGCAACTGGCTCACCTGCATGGAGGTGCTGCCCAGTATCACCGAAATCTGCACGGGAATGTCATACACCGCCTCCAGTGTGACATTATCCGCTTCGCCTTCTTTACCCAGCGCGTTCGCCAGGTCCATATTATCTGCCATTATCGTCTCCTTTGATTTATGTCATGAAGATAGCGGGGTCTTCTTCACTATCTGCTCGATTTCCGTCCAGAGTAGTTCTGCATTATGTTCCGCCATGCCGCTTTTCCATTCCACGCGGCAATCGTTCTCATCCAGCGTATCGTCGCCCTGAACTTCAAGCTGGCCCTGAAAATCCTTAAGCTGTGGCAGTATCGTGTCGATCGCGAGTTTAAGCCCTTCATAGCGCACCGCAGGCACAAACACGGTGACGCGCTCATTACCCGCAAACAGCGTCATGCATTCCTTCAGCAGCACCTGTACCGAAGCCTGCGGTTCGCGTTTAAGCGCGTCGCCTGCCACTTTGCGGGCGACGGCCATGGAAAGGTTCAGCATCAGCCCATGCTGCGCTTTAAGGAAGCGCGTGTGCTCTTCGCTCGCGATGCTGATGCGGTTGGAGATCACCTGCAGCAGCGCCTTGGTGGCGGAGGCCTGTTCTTCCGCAGCTTTGTTGTGTGCGGCTTCCGCTTCCGCATGACCTGCCTGCCTGCCCTGCTGGTGCGCTTCCTGCCTTGCCTGTTCCAGTTGCGCCTCGCTGAAAGTGGGCGGGGGAGGAGGGGCCGCTTCATCGGCCACGCTTGCCAGTGCGTCGGCAAGCGAAGTGGCCTGCTCGGGTTCAGGCGCGGCGGCGTTCTGCGCAAGCAGCTTCTCCTGCTTTTCCTTCTCACTGAAGGAGAGGAACCGGAAGCGCTCTACGCGCGTATTTGAGCCTGAAACGTTCATGTAGCCCTGTTATCCTATCAACTGGTCTTTGCCGCTGGTATCCGCGATGACAATATCGCCTTTTGCCGCGAGGTCCTTCGCCAGCATCACAATGGTCATCTGCGCTTCGTCCACGTCGCGTATGCGCACGGGGCCTTTGGCCTCCATGTCTTCCTTGAGGATCTTGGCCGCACGTTCGGACATATTCTCGAAGAAGAGCGCCTTCATGACGTCCGAAGCGCCCTTGAGCGCAATGGCCAGCTTGTCCTTGTCTACGCTGCGCATGAGGGCCTGGATGCCGCTCTTGTCCACTTTCTTGAGGTCTTCGAAGGTGAACATAAGGGCGCGGATGCGGTCGGAGGACTCCTTGTCGCGCTCTTCCAGCACTTTCATGAAGCGCGATTCGGTGGAGCGGTCGAAGTTGTTGAAGATGTCGGCCATCATCTCGTGGCTGTCGCGGCGCTGGGTCTTGGCGAGGTTGCTCATGAACTCCATGCGCAGCGTTTTTTCAATGCCTTCGAGCACTTCCTTCTTCACGGCTTCCATGGTCAGCATGCGCATGATCACCTCAAGGCCGAGGTCTTCGGGCAGCACGGTGAGCACGCGGGCGGCATGATCGGGTTTGATTTTGGAAAGCACCAGCGCAATGGTCTGCGGGTATTCGTTCTTGAGGTAACCGGCGAGGATCTCTTCATTCACGTTGCCGAGCTTGTCCCATGTGGTCTTGCCCGCCGGGCCGCGTATGTCTTCCATGATGGAGTCCACGCGGTCCTTGCCCAGCGCTTTCATCAGCAGGCGCTCGGCGGTGTCGAACGTGCCCACCACAGCGCCGGAGGCCGACATCTGTTCGGCGAACTCCACATAGAGGCGTTCCACGGTTTCCGAGCTGACCTCGCCCAGCGTAGCCATGGTGCCGGAGATTTCCCGGATTTCCTCGTCATCCATCATGCCGAACAGCTTGCCTGCGTTCTCTTCACCGATAGACATCATGAAAATGGCTACCTTCTGCGCGCCACTCAGCTTGCGGTAATCATCCTTAGGTTGTTGCGGTGTGCCGGTTGCCATAGCCTGTACTCATTAACTTCTTTTTGCCGACCACTGGCGCATAACGCTAAGTGCTTCGTCGGGATGTTTCTCCACCAGCTCGTTGAGGCGGCTGACAGTGGAGGACTTCACACGGCCAGTGATGCGGCTGAGGTCCACGGAAGGCTCTTCTTCCGCCGGTTCCGCCGCGAAACCGCCCGCCAAGCCTGCGCCCGGCGGAGCGCCGGGCTGGGCAAGGCGGGGAGCGGCTGCACCACCGCCGCCACCTGCGGTCTGCAATGCCAGCAGCGGCGAGCTCTGGTCGATCATTTCATCCGTGGCGCCCGTTGACAGCGTGGACTCGATAATGCGCTTGATAAGCGGGCGGATAACCAGGAAGATGACCGCCAGCGCGATGCCGCCATATACCAGCGTCTGCAGGAGGCCGGGGAATACCTGCTTGAACCATTCCAGCATCGACTGGCTGGCGGAGAGATCTTCCGCAGCAATAAAGCGCATGTTGACGATCTCAACCTTGTCGCCGCGTTTTTCATCGAAGCCGACGGCGGAACGCACCAACGTATCGAGCTGTTTGCGTTCATCGTCGGTGCGGGGGGTGTATATCTCCTTGCCCTCTTCGTTCTTGGAGTATGTGCCGTCCACCAGCACGGCGACGGAAAGCTTCTTCACCTTGCCCGATTCCTGCACCTGATTGGTGACAGTCTTGGAAATTTCAAAATTGGTGGTTTCGTCGGTCTTTTCGATCTTGCGGCTGGAGCCGCTGTTATTCTGGTTGGCGTTGTTGTTGGGCAGGTTATTGGCGACGGTGGTGTTTTCACGGCCTTCCTTCTCGTTAGAAGATTCCGTCTCCGCACCTGACTGAATGGAGCGCGCCACCTGTCCCTCAGGGTCGTATTTCTCGGAATTGGTGACGACGCGGTCAAAATCAATGTCCGCATTCACCGTTACCTTTACCTTGCCGTTGCCGACGGATTTTTCCAGCAGCGTTTCCAGCGTGTTCTTCAGGCGCACTTCATAGCCCAGACGGAAGCTTTCCGCCGTATTGGCAGTGGTTGCCATGTCGCGGCCATCACCGGCGCCGCCTGCAAGCAGGCTGCCTTTGCTGTCGATCAGGGTGACTTTGGAGGGTTTCAGTCCCGGCACGGCGGTGGCCAGCAGGTTAGTGATGGACTGTATCTGTGTTTTGTCCAGTTCGCTTACGCCCTTGAGCTTGAGCATCACGGAGGCGGTAGGCTCAATTTTATCCTGCTTGAAGAGTTCCGGCTTGGGAATAACCAGGTGCACGCGGGCGGATTCAACCTGCGATATGTTGGTGATGGTGCGCGCCAGCTCGCCTTCCAGCGCGCGCAGCATGTTGATGTTCATCACGAAGCTGGACGTGCCCATCGCTTCGCTGCGGTCGAATATTTCATAGCCCACGATAGAGCCGCCCGAAGGGATACCCTGTTGCGCCATGGTCAGGCGAAGGCGCAGCACCTGGTCGTTAGGCACCAGCACCTGCGTGCCGTTGGCGCGCAGTTCATACTGCACGTTCATACGCTCAAGTTCCGCCACGACCTTGGCACTGTCTTCCATGGTGAGGTCGCTGTAGATGGGCGACATGGGGGAGGTGGCAACGCGCGAGGTGATGAAGAAGAACAGCACCAGCATCATTATGCCGGTGGCGGCGAGGGCGGCCACTTTGCTGCCCCCCAAACCCTTCATCAATTGCGAAAACGATTCCATAGAAATGATGCCCCCGGCGCAACACGCATTTTGTGGCTTCTAGGCAATATTTTCCCCATTGGCCAATAAATAATGTATTTTCAGATATTAGCCAGTGCAGTGGGTTCGGTCAAAGGTAATTTTATATGCGAACTAGGCAAAAATTGCCTACCTTGTTTACTCGGTTGTTAGCGAATGTTTACGTATCGCGGGGCGGCGATTAACTTTCGCGCTTGGAAATTGGCCTTTGCGCCGGTTTGTGCTTTTTAAAAGCAGGCGGTTTGCCGTTGTGTAAATATTCGCTTGCGAAACGGGACAATCAAATTTTTTCTTTACATCTGTGAGTGATGCATAGATTAAATGGCCTCATTAGCATATATTAAATAGCACGTTATTACTTAGCCATGTCCCAGAAACTACAACCCGTACGCGGCACGCACGACCTGTTACCGGAAGACTCGCGCCGTTTCCGTTTTATCATTTCACAGGCGCTCAGGGTTGCCGAGGGTTACGGCTATGGCGAGATAACGCCGCCCATCTTTGAATTCAGCGAAGTGTTCCACCGCACGCTGGGTGATACGTCTGACGTGGTATCCAAGGAAACCTACAGCTTTACCGACCGTGGTGGCGAAAGTCTCACGCTGAGGCCGGAACTCACCGCCAGCATCGCGCGCGCGTTCATTTCGCACGGTATGCAGGACCAGCTGCCGCTGAAGTTCTTTTATGCGGGGCCTGCATTCCGCTATGAGCGCCCACAGAAAGGCAGGCAGCGCCAGTTCCACCAGATAGGCGCGGAGCTTCTGGGGGTGGATACACCGCTGGGTGACATCGAAGCTATCGCTATGGCGTATCATACGCTCGGTGAATTCGGCCTTGCTGAGAAAGTGCAGCTTGAGATCAATACGCTGGGTGATGCACAAAGCCGTACCGCTTATCGTGATGCGCTGGTGCACTATTTCAGCAACCATGAAGCGGGCCTCTCGGAAGACAGCCGCACGCGCCTTGCCAGGAACCCGCTTCGCATCCTTGATTCCAAGGACGAAGGCGACCGCAAGCTGATTGCAAACGCGCCGCGCATGGAGGAATTTCTCACTCCTGCCGCGAAAGAGTATTTCAGCGCCGTGCAGAACGGCCTTTCGGCACTGGGCATTGAAGCAAAGCGTAATGAGCGCCTTGTGCGCGGGCTGGATTATTATAATCACACCGTATTCGAGTTCACTACCGACCAGCTCGGCGCGCAGGGCACGGTGCTGGCGGGCGGGCGTTATGACGGGCTTATCAGCATGATGGGTGGCCCCGCAACGGCGGGCATCGGCTGGGCGGCTGGCATCGAGCGCATTGCGTCGCTGATCGACTTCGCCACGCACCCGGAATACGCACGCGCACCGCGCCCCATTTCCATTATCCCTGTGGGCGAGAAGGCTGAGCAGTTGGCGCTGGTGATCGCACAGGCGCTGCGGCTTGATGAATTCGTGGTAGACCTTGCCTATAAAGGCAATGTGGGCAAACGCATGAAACGTGCGGACAAACTCGGCTCACGCGTGGCCGTTATCATCGGTGATGACGAGATTACAAAAGGCACGGCGGTGCTCAAGGACTTAAGCAAAGGCACGCAGGAAGAAGTGGCGCTGGCCAATCTTACCACGGCGCTTGCGCCCTATAATGACCGTAATCAGGAAATCGTATGAGTTTTGAATACAAACTGGAGATGCTGGTACGCCGGCATGACGAATTGCGTGACGCCATGGCGCGCCCCGATGCCGGAGGCGAGTTTGCCAAGCTTTCCAAGGAATTTTCTGATCTGACGCCGGTAGTGGAAAGTATCCGCGCGCTGCAGGAAGCGCAGAAGGAGCGCAAGGAAACGCTGGAGATGATTTCGGATGCCGGGATCGACGCCGAGATGAAGCGCATGGCTGAAGAAGAGCTGCGCGAGCTGGACAGGGAGCTGCCCGAGCTTACCAAACGCGTGCAGCTGGCGCTGCTGCCCAAAGACGCTGCCGACGAGAAAAACGCTATTCTTGAAGTGCGCGCAGGCACGGGCGGTGATGAAGCGGGGTTATTCGCTGCGGAACTCTTCCGCATGTACCAGCGCTACGCGGAATTGCAGCGCTGGAAGTTTGAAGTGCTGTCCGTTTCCGACACGGGCATCGGCGGTATTAAAGAAGCGTCTGCCTCCATCAGCGGGCGCGGGGTGTTCGCGAAATTGAAATTCGAGTCCGGCGTGCACCGGGTGCAGCGCGTGCCGGTTACAGAGGCGGGGGGGCGCGTGCATACGTCTGCCGCCACGGTGGCCGTGCTGCCGGAAGCGGAAGAAGTGGATATCGTCATCCACGAAAAAGACCTGCGTATCGACGTATTCCGCGCCAGCGGTCCCGGCGGCCAGTCGGTGAACACGACCGACAGCGCCGTGCGCATCGTGCATATTCCCACCGGCGTTACCGTGCAGCAGCAGGACGAAAAATCGCAGCACAAGAACAAGGAAAAGGCGATGAGGGTATTGCGATCGCGCCTCTATGAAGCGGAACGCGAGCGTAAGGAAGCGGAACGCGCGGCGTCACGCAAGGGGCAGGTGGGCAGCGGCGACCGTTCCGAACGCATCCGCACCTACAACTTCCCGCAGGGACGCGTGACCGACCACCGCATCAACCTGACGCAGTATAAGATCGACGATGTGATGAACGGCAGCGCGCTGCATGAATTCATCGACGCGCTGGTGGTGCAGGATCAGGCCGAACGCCTTGCGGAGCTGGGGTGAGTTTTTCCACCATATCGCAGGCAGTCTGTGAGGCCGCCGCCAGGCTGCAGGCCGCAGGATGTGAGTCAGCTTCTCTCGATGCCTCATTGCTGCTTGCCCATATAATGGGCATATCGCGCCAATCCCTGATATTGGAAGGCAATAAAATATTGAATAATAAAGAGACTGATTCGTTTATCCATGCCGTCGAGCGCCGTGCCAAAAAGGAGCCAATTGCTTATATTATTGGCAGCAAGGAGTTCTGGAGCCTTGATTTTTTCGTCACGCGTGATACGTTGATACCCAGGCCTGATAGCGAAACGCTTATTGAAGTGTCGCTCAAACTGGTAAAAAACAGGGCCAAAGCTATTTCAATACTTGATATTGGGACGGGCACCGGGTGCCTCTTGATAGCGCTCTTAAAAGAGTTGCCCCAAGCCTCAGGTGTGGGAGTGGATATTAACACAGGCGCGCTGGCAGTGGCGCACCGCAACGCAGTCCATAATGCAGTTGATGCACGGGCGGTGTTTAAGGAAAGCCACTGGTGCGATGCCGTAAATGGAACGTTTGACCTGATTATTAGCAATCCACCCTATATAGCCGAAACAGACAGGGCCTCATTGATGCAGGATGTCGTGAGTTTTGAACCACACAAGGCATTGTTCGCCGGAGCGGACGGAATGGATGCCTACAGGGCGCTTGCGCCGCAGGTTGCCGCGCGCCTGAATGCTGGCGGTTTCTGCGTGTTTGAAGCGGGCATAGGGCAGGCGCTCGCGATCATGGAATTACTCAAAGGGCAGGGGCTTACCAATGGCCGCACTGCTCAGGACCTGCGGGGCATAGCCCGCGCGGTCATCGCTCATAAACCTCATTAAACTTATTAAACAGAACAGGAACCAATAAAATGAATATGCATAATAAACGCAGGAGCAATAACGGCATGGGTGGCTCAGGTGGACAGCACCGTCACCAGAACAACCGTCCGCGCAGGTTTGGTAGCGGCGGCAATAATAATGGCCGCTCCGGCGATGATAGCGCCAATATAGCCCGCACGCGCAGGCATGCGCAGCAGCAGCGCGAGAAATACCAGAACATGGCGCGCGATGCGATGTCGATGGGGGACCGCGTACTGGCGGAGAATTATCTCCAGCATGCAGACCATTTCCACCGCGTCATCCTTTCCCTGCCGCCGGAAGAACAGCGTCACCAGAACCAGCAGCGCAACCAGGGTGACGATGCGGCCTCCGGTGCTGAGTCCCACGGGGGCCACGGTGCGGATTCAGGCGCTGACGCTGCCGAACCGGTGCCCATGCCCTCAGCCGGGGCGCTTCCTTCCTTCATCACCGGGCAGCCGATCGGGCATAATCCGCAGAATTTTGAAGAATAAGATGCCGTCATACCGACGAAAGTCGGTATCCGGAAAATATAAGGCTGTATTCCGGCTTCTGCCGGAATACAGGAATCAAAATATTTTTTGGGGCTGGCGTAGATTAGCAGGAGTGCTAGTTTATGCCAATGAGAATAACACGATGTAAATTATCAAAGAAGCAGCAGGAATCCTTGTTGCAATTCTTTGCAGGTGAAGTGACAGCCCGAACGGCAGGTGATTTGCTTGGCATTAACCGCCGCACAGCAATCCTGTTTTACCACAAAACCCGTCAGGTGATTGCCGCCCAA
>JAMIFV010000047.1:0-43894 GCA_035906055.1 Alphaproteobacteria bacterium
CATCAACGGCATTGAGAACTTCTGGAACCAGGCCAAGCGTGCTTTGCGCAAATTCAACGGCATCAAACAGGACAATTTCTACTGGTTCCTCAAGGAGTGCGAATGGCGCTTCAACGGAGGCAAACACAATACACTACTAAAGCAGCTCAAATACTGGTATAAACACACCAAGCATTAACTCTTAGCTACTTCAGCCCCAAATAATTTCTTGCCATCGCCATATGCGTGGAGAAGTTTTTTACGACGACCCCGCAGGATGAATTTGCGGAGCAAAGAGGGGCAGCGTGCCCCTTTAAAAAATCTACTGCTGCCCCAGCAATTTCTGTATCTCTTGCAATTGTTGCAACATTTGCTCCGGGTTCTGCTGCTGCAGAACGTGCGTCTCTTTAACAAACAAAGCGACAGCCACGAAAATAAACAGCATACAAAACAGCAGGGTTATCGCCAGTGCATAGCTGCTTGCGGGCTTTTGCCCGTCATAACGATTCTCGCCTTCGCTAGGCGGGATCACCCACAATATGGCGGCATAGACGATGTTGGAGACTACGCCTTCAAACAGAAACGAAATCATACCGGCCAGCAGCAGCCAGCCGCCGCTCATACCGGCATCATGCAGGCGGCGGATGGAAACATTCATCGAAGGCAGCGCCACTACCGATGCGAACAGCAGCGACAGGAACATGATGAGGTAGGAGTCCTCTTCACCCAGTTGCAGCAAAGCCTGCGCCACTATCACCAGCGCCGACCAGTAGCCGAACTCGGCGCGGCCTGCCCTGCCCGTCGCCACCCAGTATTTGCTCCATACCGACTTTATAGCTTCTGCGAAGTTCATGGGCGAAACTATTCTTTCTTATAGCAGCGGCGGCCCCGCCGAGGGAATTTATGCAGAACATAAATGGGGGAAACGTTTCCCCCAGCTATTGCCAGACACTCGTTTAAACAACCTGTTCACCCGCATACCATCCGCAGAGTAGCAACAGCCGTGGTTATTGCTCCGCATCATAAACATATTCCAACATGAATCGGCTTGTAGGGGCATAGGAATGCTCCGCTGGAACGCACAAAATATTGAACGATGCCACATTGCCCCAGATATTTTTGCTGACCTGATTGTAATTATTACGGTTAAACAGGTGCACCGTATGTTTATAGACCTTATAGCCCAATGAATTAACGTATTTCACCAACTCTGTTCCGCCCGCATCATCACTCTCCAGATACATAATCGGCCTGAAGGCTGAAATAACCTCTTTCGCTCCTTTAACAATTTCCAACTCCATGCCTTCAGCATCCACTTTGATAAAAGAGAGTGACTTAAAAGATGCCTTCATGTGATCCAGCGAAATCTTCCTGACGACCTTGCCATGATCATCAGACATCCTGATTCCACCGAAATTATTGGGAACGTCGTAATTAACATAGGGGACTCTGGTTACTCCTGCCTGCGAAGATACGGCTGCATGTACCGCTTCAACATTCGTGAGATTGTTCAGAACGATATTTGCGGATAACGTATAATAAACCAATTGCTGGGGCTCAAAAGCAAATACGTATCCGGTCGGCCCCACCATTTTTGCAATCGGCACCGTGTGCGAACCAATATTGGAGCCAATTTCTATTACTACGCTTCCCTTGCCGACAAAGGTGCTGAACAGCTCGATTTCGTTTTCACTCCATTCTCCGTAAACCTCGATGGATTTGCCCACATAGACATCGTTCTTGTTATACAGGAAAAAGCCATGCCTGGCCTTTACAATGGCGCTGAATCCGGAGGTGTTGACGATCTGCTGTTTATTATGATGCAATTCCAAACACCCGCTTGAAGATCGTGTTCACATGCTTGGTGTGGTACTTCACATCGAACAGTTTTTTGATGTCGGCGGGTTTCAATGCGGCAGTCACCTCTTTGTCAGCCAGCAATTCGGTGAGGAAGTCTTTGCCCTGCTCCCACACCTTCATGGCGTTGCGCTGCACGAGCTTGTAGGAATCCTCGCGGCTCACGCCTGCCTGCGTAAGCGCCAGCAGCACGCGCTGGGAGAACACAAGGCCGCCGAGCTTATCAAGGTTTTTCTGCATGTTCTTGGGGTACACAATGAGTTTATCGAGCATGCCGGTGAGACGCGCCAGGGCGAAGTCCAGCGTCACGGTGGCGTCGGGGCCAGCCATGCGCTCCACCGATGAGTGCGAGATATCACGCTCATGCCAGAGCGCTACGTTCTCAAATGCCGGGATGGCATAAGCGCGCACCATGCGCGCAAGGCCGCAGAGATTTTCGGAAAGCACCGGATTGCGCTTATGCGGCATGGCGGAACTGCCCTTCTGCCCGGGCGAGAAGAATTCTTCCGCTTCCAGCACTTCGGTGCGCTGCAGGTGGCGAATCTCGGTAGCAACATTCTCCACGGAACTGGCGATAACGGCGAGCGTTGCAAAGAACATGGCGTGGCGGTCACGCGGGATGACCTGCGTGGAGACAGGCTCCACCGTAAGCCCCATCTTCTTGGCCACATAGGCTTCAATGGAGGGGTCGATATTGGCGAACGTACCCACCGCGCCGGAAATGGCGCAGGTGGCGATTTCTTCGTTGGCGGCTTTCAGGCGCGCGCGGCAACGCTCAAACTCGGCATAGAAACGGGCGAATTTCAACCCCATCGTCACCGGCTCAGCATGGATGCCGTGGCTGCGCCCTACACAGACCATATCCCTGGTTTCCATCGCGCGGCGCCTGAGCACTTTGAGCAAAGCATCAATATCTTTCAGCAGGATGTCCCCCGCTTGCTTAAGCTGCACGGCGAGGCAGGTATCAAGCACGTCGGAACTCGTCATGCCCTGATGCAGGAAGCGTGCTTCCGGCCCCACATATTCGGCCACGTTGGTCAGGAACGCGATCACGTCATGCTTGGTGACCGCTTCGATCTCGTCGATACGCGCCACGTCGAAATTGCCCTTCTTCCAGATGGTCTTGGCGGCGGCCTTGGGGATAACCCCCTTTTCGGCCAGCGCGTCGCAGGCATGCGCTTCGATCTCGAACCAGATACGGTAACGGTTCTCAGCTTGCCAGATGGCTGCCATTTCAGGACGCGAATATCTTGGGATCATAAAGTTTTAATTCCTTACCATTACTCGTCATCCCATGATTTAATAGCGGGATCTCATGCCAGTGCATAATCGCATGAGATACTGCGGTCAAGCCACAGTATGACGGATCAATATGAAGATTAATCATTGAAACTTTACTTATTCAACTCTAATTGTAGCGCTGGAGAGATATATGCAGTTTACACGACGTAGCTTCTGTAAATCCCTGTTTGCCGCCGCTTCCGCCGCGCTTGCCCCCGCAATTGGGCTGGCTGGCTCGCGGGACAATGAAAAACATCCGTTAACCGCCAACCCGAAAGAGGGCGCCATGACCTTTACACTTCCCGAACTTCCCTATGCTCCCAACGCGCTGGAGCCCCATATCACCGCCAATACGCTGAGCTTCCACCACGGCAAGCACCATAATGCGTATGTGGTGAACCTGAACAACCTCATTAAAGATACCGATTTCGCCAAGCTCACGCTGGAAGAGATCATCCTCAAGTCCGTAGGCGACAACACCAGGGCAGGCATCTTCAACAATGCCGCTCAGGTATGGAACCACACTTTCTACTGGCACTCCATGAAGCCAAACGGCGGCAGCGCTCCCAAGGGCGCACTTGCTGAAAAGATCAACAAGGACTTCGGCAGCTTTGACGCGTTCAAGGAAGCCTTCAAGCAGGCTGGCGCTACGCAATTCGGCAGCGGCTGGGCGTGGCTGGTGCTGGACAAGGGCACCCTCAAAGTGACCAAAACCCCTAATGCCGACCTGCCGATGGTGCACAAGCAGACCGCGCTCCTCACCATGGACGTGTGGGAGCATGCTTACTATCTCGACTTCCAGAACCGCAGGCCGGACTACATCACCACCTTCCTCGACAAGCTGGTGAACTGGGACTTCGCCGAAGAAAACTTCAAGAAAGCTGCCTAATTAAGGCATTAGGCTTTGGGCCTAAGGGAGTGGGGATTCCACTCCCTTTTTATTGCACCAAGAAAGCTCTAGATGGGTACTTTTTTGGGCTTTGTGCGCCTGAGCCAGATGCTCACCATGAGGCGCGTCAGCACGATGGCGGTGAACATGGAGGCGAGGATGCCGATAGCCAGCGTGATGGCAAAGCCCTTCACGGTGCCGGTACCGAAGTAATACAGCAGCACGGCAGCGATGAGCGTAGTGATGTTTGCATCGGTGATCGTGGCCTGCGCCATGCGGAAGCCCGCCTCAATGGAGGAGAACGGCGACTTGCCGTTGCGCTGCTCTTCACGGATGCGTTCATAGATAAGCACGTTGGCGTCCACCGCCATGCCAAGCGTGAGCACCATGCCCGCGATACCGGGCAGCGTCAGCGTTGCCTGGAACAAGGAGAGTGATCCGATAATGAACACGAGGTTGAACAGCATGGCAATGTTGGCGAACATGCCGAACAGACCGTAATTAAGGTACATGAACACGACGACGAGCAGCACGCCCAGCAGCGAGGCAAGCTTTCCCGCCTCAATGGAGTCAGCTCCGAGGCTCGGGCCCACGCTGCGCTCTTCCACGACGTTTAGCGGCACCGGCAGCGCGCCGGAGCGCAGCAGCACGGCCAGATCGTTCGCGGTTTCCGATGTGAAGTTTCCGGTAATGATGCCGTCGCCTGTAAGTATCGCGCTCTGGATTACCGGCGCGGTGATGATCTTGCCATCCAGCACCACGGCGAAACGCCTGCCGATATTCTTGCTGGAAATCTCGGCGAAGCGCTGCGCGCCTGCGGCGTTGAATTTAAAGCTCACTACCGGCTCGTTGGTATGGCTGTCGAACGTGGCGGCAGAATCGACCAGCATTTCACCGCCCAGTTCCACACGGCTTTTAAGCACATAGGGCACAGGCTGTTCGCGGTGCGACGCCCTGCCCTCTGCATACACCAGCATGGAACCCGGCGGAACCTTGCCGAGCGCTGCGTCTTCCGTGCTGGCATTTTCATCCACCAGATGGAAAGCCATCTTGGCGGTTTTGCCGAGCAGTGCCTTGAGGCGTTCGGGATCCTGCAGGCCGGGCACCTGAAGCACGATGCGCGACTCCCCCTGACGCTGAATGATAGGTTCGCGCGTGCCGGTTTCATCCACGCGCTTGTGGACAATCTGGATGGACTGGTCGATCAGGTGCTGCTTCTTGGCTTTGAGCGCCGTTTCTGAATAGGTCATCTGGTAGGAGCCGTCAGCGCCGGTTTTAATTTCGATCTCGGGGTCAACCTTGCGCACGATCTCGCGGATGGCAGCCTCGTTGCCCGCAGGCGCGAGCAGCGAGAAGGTTACGCCCTTCTCCGTGCCGTGCAGGTCTTTATACATGATCTTGCGGGTAATCATCTCGGAGCGCAGCGCTTCCACCAGGGAGGTCATCTGCTCGCGGAAATACTGGTCGTAGTTGAGCTCAAGCAGCAGGTAAGACCCGCCCTGCAGGTCAAGGCCAAGGCTGACGGTCTTGGCAGGCATGAAAGAGGGCCATTTAGCGCGCTGCTCTTCAGTGAACAGGTTAGGCAACGCCAATAAGGAGAAAAAAAGGCAGACGAAAGTAACGAGGGCAAGTTTCCAGCGCGGGAAATACACGGGCGCTCCTTAAATTAAGCTTCGGATTTATTGTCGTTGGCTACCGGCGTTTTGGACACCAGGTGGGAAACCGTATCGCGTACCACCCGGATCTTCACTTCCGGCGCGATCTCAATGACCAGCACGTCTTCATCAACCTTGCTGATAGTGCCGATAACGCCGCCAGCGGTGACTACCTTGTCGCCGCGCTTGAGGGTTTTCACGAAATCATCATGCTCGCGCACGCGCTTCTGCTGCGGGCGGATCAGCAGGAAATAGAACACCACGAAGATGAGCAGCAGCGGCAGCACCGACATGATAATGGAAGGCTCGCCCGCCATTTCGCCAGCCGGGATATGGGTTTGCGCAACTCCGCCTACATGAGTCGTGCCGGTAGTATCAGCGGCGCTGGCATCCGAAATGAACATAACAACACCCCTTCAGGCAGTATGGCACGCGCACTCCAGAAGAGTACGGCGGTTGATTACTTGAGCTTGGTTTCGTTGAATACGACGTGCTTGCGGGCTTTCGCATCATATTTGCGGAAAGACAGCTTTTCGGTCTGCTTCTTGGGGTTCTTTTTCTTTACATAGAACACGCCCGTGTCAGCGGAGCTTGCGAGCTTGATAAGCACAATATTTTTCTTAGCCATAGGAATACCTTTTGCATGCAAAACAGAGGCAGCAACATAGTCAATATAGTTGGCTTGTCAACCACTTCCCGAAATCTTCCAAAAATCTTTGACTTTCAGGCGCTATTACCCCAAAGTGCCGCCTTCTTTTATTAGCAGAATGGATTGAAATTCATGAAAAAAGTCAGAAAAGTCGTTTTCCCCGTGGGCGGCCTTGGCACACGTTTCCTGCCTGCCACCAAGTCCATGCCCAAGGAAATGCTGCCGGTTGTAGACAAGCCTATTATCCATTATGCCTTTGAAGAAGCTAGGGAAGCGGGCATTGAAGAATTTATCTTTGTCACCGGCCGCAACAAAAGCGCCATTGAAGACCATTTCGACCATTCCTACGAATTACAGCACACGCTTTCCACCCGCGAAAAGAAAACCGAACTGGCACTCACGCGCGACTGGCTGCCGCCTGCGGGCAGCATCGCCTACACGCGCCAGATGGAACCGATGGGCCTTGGCCACGCGGTGTGGTGCGCGCGCCATCTCGTGGGCGACGAACCTTTTGCCGTTATCCTCGCCGACGATATGGTGCTCTCCAAGCGCCCCTGCCTCAAACAGATGATCGAGCAGTATAACAAGACCGGCGGCAACATGGCCGCTGTTATGGACGTTCCGCGCGAGCGCACCAAGAGCTACGGCATCCTCGATATCGCCGAAGAACCCAGCGACAAGCTGGTACTGGCCAAAGGCCTTGTGGAAAAACCCGATCCCAGGGAAGCCCCCTCCACCCTCTCTATCATTGGGCGCTACGTGCTCGACGCCTCCATTTTCACCGTGCTTGAAAAGCAGCGCAAAGGCAGCGGCGGCGAGATACAGCTTACCGACGCCATGAGCGCCATGATCCCCAAGGTGCCGTTCTACGGTTACCGCTTTGAAGGCGTGCGTTACGATTGCGGCTCCAAGATCGGCTACCTTGAAGCCAACATCGCCTACTCGCTTGCGCGTGATGACATGAGCAAAGATGTAAAAGATATTCTTAAACAGTTTACGAAATAGGCAAACCTCTCCGTCAAAACTCGCTGCGGTGTGGCGGAGGCAAGGAGCAACGAAGCGCAGAACCGGAATGTACACTTGAGTACATGAGGATTCGAGCATCGCAGCGACAGAGTATGCGCCCACCGCAGTAGAGTTTTGACAGAGGTTTTATGAAGATTGTTTGCGTAGGTACGGGTTACGTCGGCCTGGTTTCGGGAGTTTGTTTCTCGGAATTCGGGTTCACTGTGACGTGTGTAGATAAAGATAAAAGCAAGATCGAAACGCTCAAGAAGGGTAAAACCCCTATCTACGAACCCGGCCTTGAAACCCTCATGCGTGCCAATGTGGAAGCAGGCAGGCTGTTCTTCAGCGACGACCTGCATGACGCGCTGGCGGAAGCCGACGTGGTATTTATCGCGGTGGGCACGCCTACCCGCTATGACGACGGCTATGCCGACCTTACGTATGTTTTCGCGGCGGCGGAAGAAATCGCAAAGAGCGCGCACAAGTACGTGCTGGTCGTCACCAAATCCACCGTGCCCGCAGGCACAGGCCGCAAAGTGGAAGAGATCATCCGCAAGGCCAACCCGAAACTGGAATTCGACGTAGCATCCAACCCTGAGTTCCTGCGCGAAGGCTCCGCCATTGAAGATTTCATGCGCCCCGACCGTGTTGTAGTGGGCGTAAACAGCAAGCGCGCGGAAGAAGTGATCTCCGACCTTTACCGCCCGCTCAAGCTGGTGGGCACCCCTGTTTTATTCACCTCCATCGAATCCGCGGAGCTTATCAAATACGCCGCCAACAGCTTCCTCGCCACCAAGATCGCCTTCATCAACGAGATGAGCGACCTGTGCGAAAAGACCGGCGCGAGTATCATCGACGTGGCGCACGGCATGGGGCTTGATAGCCGCATTGGCCGTAAATACCTTGAAGCAGGCCCCGGTTATGGCGGCTCCTGCTTCCCCAAGGACACGATGGCGCTGGTAAAAATTGCCGAATACGCAGGCGCACGCGTGCGTGTGGTGGAGTCGGTGGTAATGAGCAACGACCTGCGCAAATACAAGATGGCGGAAAAAATTCTCCATGCCTGCGGTGGCGCTATCCACGGCAAGAGCATCGCCATACTCGGCCTTACCTTCAAGCCCGGCACGGACGACATGCGCGAGAGCCCCAGCCTTGTCATCATTCCCGAACTGCTGCGTGAGCATGCAAAGATCCGCGTCTATGATCCCCAGGGCATGAATGAAGCCAAAAAGCTGCTTGGCGATGAAGGCATCACCTGGTGCAACGAAACATATGATACCCTAAAAGACGCCGATGCGGTCGTGCTGCTCACGGAATGGAACGAATTCCTGCGCCTGGACCTTGCCAAGGTGAAGGCTTCGCTGGCCACGCCGCTGGTGATCGACCTGCGCAATATCTACAAGCGCGAAGAGATGCAGAAGGCAGGGCTGCGCTACGTTTCCATCGGCAGGCAGGAAGTGTAGGCAACAAAAAAGCCGGATGAAAGATCATCCGGCTTTTTCTTTTTCGTCATGGCCTGAGTTTGTAAAGCAAACTCTAGGGCCATCCATAGAAAAATGTAGATTCCCCTAGAATTCGCAAACGCGAATTCAGGGAATGACGTTATGCGGCCATGGACTTGCTTAAACGCTCCGTGGCTTCAGCTACGCGCTCGCTGATCGGTTCGCTGGCTTCGGTCACCATCTGGAAGCACATTTCAGCCAGGCGCGCCATCTGGGAGAAACCGCTTTCCATGTTCATGCTCATCCAGCGGCTCTGCACGTCCATCATATCGTTTATGTTGCGGCATTCGCAGGCTTCCTTGCAAAGCTCGATGTTGTCAATGAAGCAGTTATTGGCGGAAGACACCACTTCAGCGCTGATGGTCTTGGAGATGTCCGCAGTGATATGGCACGCCTCGATAGCGGCATCGGCGTTTTCACGGAACATCGTGACCATATCGTTCATGGTACGGGTCATCGCGTCTACCACACGTGACATATTCTCGGTGCTTTCACGGCCAATGGCGAATGCCTTGTCGTGCGCCTTGCTGGCCTCGTCGGAACCGTTAGCAAAGAACTCCTTCACCGTGTCGGCACCCATCTTCACGAAGGACTCCGCCGAACTGCGGGTGGACTCAACGGCGGAAAGCGCAGCCGCGGCAACCTTGCCGGCAGGCTGTGCGGTAAATTTGGGGGTGCTGGAAGCGGACGGTTTGGACGCGCTGGCGGCAGGTTTTTTCTGTGCGGTTGCCATAAATAAACTCTCCTGTAATATAGTGGATTAGAAGTTACACGCTGTATGCGTGTTTTATTTTTTTTATGAAGGCGTGGTTACGCTGCAACGCATCATGCATATATCACTCAGCATAACCAAGCTCGTATATTGCGATGCAGCATCAGGTATAAAATCATACCGTCGCAATGTCAATAGCCGTGAGTATGCTAATATGATACGCAATACCCTGATGTGTGGTGAAATTTATGCCTGAATTACCTGAAGTGGAAACCGTGTGCCGCGGCCTTGCGGCCAGCATCACCGGAAAAAAAGTTGCGCGCGTATTGGTACGCAATGCCGCCCTGCGCGCGCCCGTGGCAAAAGATTTTGCTGCCAGCATTCAGGGCGCAACATTTTGCAACGTTACGCGCCGGGCAAAATATGCACTCGTGGAATGCAGTAACAAGATGACGCTTATCATCCATCTGGGCATGAGCGGGAGTGTCGTCATCCATACGCGCGCGCCGGAAGTGTTCCAGAAGCACGACCACGTAGTGCTGTATCTCTCGGACGGCTCCGCCGCAATCTATAACGACCCGCGGCGCTTTGGCCTCATGCTGTCATCTCCCACGCATGCATTGCCGCAGCATGCCCTGTTCTCGCATCTGGGGCCTGAACCCCTTTCCAGCGAATGGAGTGCGGACGACCTTTTCGCATCGCTGCAAGGAAAGAAGGCCGCTGTTAAAACCGTCATCATGGACCAGCAGGCGGTGGTGGGCGTGGGTAATATCTATGCGAGCGAGGCATTGTTCGAAGCAGGCATCCACCCTGCCCGCCCGGCGGCAAACATCACGAAGGCGGAAGCCGCAAAACTGCATGAAGCCATACGCAATGTGCTGCAGGCGGCTATCGAATCGGGCGGATCAACGCTGCGGGACTATGTGCGGTCTTCCGGGGAAGCCGGGTATTTTCAGCATCATTTTCGTGTTTACGGCAAGGAAAACGAAGCGTGCGAGGTATGCGGCAACGCCATTTCCAGCATCCGGCAGGCCGGGCGGAGCAGCTTTTTTTGCCAGCCCTGCCAAAAATGAACGCCACCGCAGGATTACGGCTGCATACAGGATAGTCTGTTTATAAAACCCAAGGAAAATTAACCCTCCCAGCGCCACGCCATATACGCACGTTCAATAAAGGCAATAATATCAATACATAACAAATGGATATAAAATCATAAAAATCGTAAGCATTTTATCAGATTCCCCCTTGACGCTACCGCACCATGTGGCTAGATTGGCAATCCTTCGACTCGCGGCCACCTTCCACCCCTGTGGATAAGTATCCAGAGTCACCTGTTAAATAAACAAAACACACTTGTGGGCATCTAGATGGCACAGCATATCTCTGCAGAAAAACGTCACCGCCAGACCGTTAGGCGAACCATTGTTAACCGTGCACGTGAAGGGCAGATCCGTACTGCCGTGAAATCTGTAGAAGCAGCGATCCTCTCCGGCGATAAGGCGAAAGCCCAGGCCGAGCTGAAAGTTGCCCAGCCCATCATCATGAGTGGCGTAAGCAAGGGTGTTCTCAAGCTTGCTACCGCGTCCCGCAAGATGAGCAGGCTTTCCGCCCGCGTTAAAGCCCTTAAAGCCAGCTAAATTCTGTAAGCAGTCAGTACACGACTTGTAATGTGGTCATTTCCGCAGAAGGTAGTCTATTGCCTTCCAAGCAGCCAACATAGGCTGCGCTAGCCAAGAAACAGAATAATAAAAAACTGGGGGCCAGAATGTACAACGAATCAGCGACGCAGAGGCAAGTATGAGTGTTGCCGCTGTTGCACCATCAGTACCTGCACACGAATCACAGACCGATCACAGCGCCATATGGGAGCGCGTCAAAGCCAGGCTCAAGGCCTCTTATGGCGAGGCCACGTTCAAAAGCTGGCTGGGATCGATGCAGTTCCACGCCTGCGACGCAAGGCAGCTTTACATCTATGTGCCCACGCGCTTCATCCGCGACTGGATCGCCTCGCATTATATTGACGACATCGCCCGCTTCTGGAAAATGGACGACGCCACCCTGCTCACCGTGAACGTCACCGTGCGCCCGGCGCAGCCGCTGCCGCAAATGCAGCAGGCTGACATGCCCACACTGGTAAAATCGTCCGCTGCCCTTGCCCCCGTGGTCGCGTTCAGCGGCGAAAGCAAAACGCAGAGCGCGCTTGCTGCCGTTACCGGCACGGCTCCCATTGCCATTGAATCCGAGTATATCGGAGCGGCACTCGACACGCGCTTCACGTTTGAGAATTTCGTAGTGGGAAAACCCAATGAACTCGCACACGCCGCTTCACGCCGCGTGGCCGAAACACCTACCGCCATGCAGGGCTGCAATCCGCTGTTCCTTTATGGCGGCGTCGGCCTTGGCAAAACGCATCTCATGCACGCGATCGCGTGGCATATCCGCCGCACGAATCCTTCACGCAAGGTGATGTATCTCTCCGCGGAAAAATTCATGTACCAGTTTATCCGCGCGCTGCGCTCCAAGGACGCGATGACGTTCAAGGAGCAGTTCCGCTCCGTGGATGTGCTCATGATCGACGACGTGCAGTTCATCAGCGGCAAGGACTCCACGCAGGAAGAGTTCTTCCACACGTTCAACGCGCTCATCGACCAGAACAAGCAGCTCATTATCTCCGGCGACCGCTCGCCTTCCGACCTCGAAGGCATTGAGGAACGCGTGCGCTCGCGCCTTGGCTGGGGCCTCGTGGCAGACATTCACGCCACTACCTATGAGCTGCGCCTTGGCATCCTGCAGTCCAAAGTGGAAAAGATCCCCGGCACGCCGGTTCCGCTGAAGGTCATCGAGTTCCTCGCGCACAAGATAACCTCCAACGTGCGTGAACTTGAAGGCGCGCTCAACCGCGTGATCGCGCATGCCTCCCTCATCGGCCAGCCGGTGACGCTGGAGACGGTGCAGGAACTGCTGCACGACCTGCTGCGCGCCAACGACCGCCGCATCAGCGTGGAAGATATCCAGAAGCAGGTGGCGGCTCACTACAACATCAAGCTCACCGAGATGCACTCCGCCCGCCGTTCGCGCGCCGTGGCACGCCCGCGCCAGGTGGCCATGTACCTGTGCAAGAAGCTCACCAGCAAAAGCCTGCCTGAGATCGGGCGTCGCTTTGGCGGCAAAGACCACACCACCGTGATGCATGCGGTGAAGAAAGTGGAAGAGCTGTGCAAGATGGACCATGAATTCGCGCAGGACGTTGACCTGCTCACGCGGATGCTGCAGAGCTGATTATGTCAGAACTTCTTGCGTGTACAGGCTGGCGCAGGCGGTTTCTTGCGATGCTGCTGGGCGCACTCGCAACGGCGGCGCTGGCTCCTGTGTTTATACTCCCCCTGCTCATCCCCGCATTCAGCGGCCTGTTCCTTCTTGTGAGCAATGCCAGCACCAGACGTCAGGCGTTCTGGGACGGCTGGTGGTGGGGGCTGGGGCATTTCGCCACCGGGCTTTACTGGATATGCATTTCACTTTACGTGCAACCGGAAAAATTCGCGTGGCTCACGCCCTTCGCGCTGTTCGGCCTGCCTTCGGTGCTTGCTGTTTACACAGGGTTGGTCACGCTGGCGTTTTCTCTGCTGATACGGGGAAAGAGGCGCGAGACAGCGGAACATATTTCCCCTCGCCTTCTCGCCTTCTCGCCCTTCGTCTTTGCCTCGCTCTGGATCATCGCCGAATATGCGCGCGCGCACCTGTTCACCGGCTTCCCGTGGAACCTTACCGGCTACGCATGGAACATAAGCGATATCACGCTGCAGATGGCATCCGTCTGGGGCATTTATGGCCAGAGCTGGCTTGCCGTGCTGCTGGCGACGCTGCCCGCATTGTTTATTGCCGCGCGTGAAAGCGCCGCCAGATACAGCATCGCAGGCATACTTATAGCAGTGGCCTTCGCCGAATTCGGCATCATGCGGCTGGACAGCAATCCCACCGAATACACCTTCACCAAGCTGCGCATTGTACAGGCCAACATCCCGCAATCGCTCAAGTTCAGTGAAGAGACGGCGATGGAAGGCCTGCGCAAGCATATCCTGCTCATGCACAGCGAAGGGATCGATCAGGCCAATATCGTCATCTGGCCGGAAACGGCAGTGCCGCTCTATATGCAGGCAGGCTCCGGCCTTGCAAGGGACATAGGCAGCATGCTTGCAGGCAACACGCAGCTGGTCACCGGGGGCATGCGCGCAGAAGGCACAGTGAAGAACTGGAAAGCATGGAACAGCGCTTTCGTTATCAGGCCGGACGGCAGCATCGCCGCGCAGTATGACAAGCATCACCTTGTACCGTTCGGGGAATATATTCCGTTGCGCAACGTGGCGCCTTTTATTGTCGAGAACATTGCCGGTGGTATGGGTGACTTCCAGACCGGGCCCGGCCCCTCCACGCTTGCCCTCGAAGGCCTGCCCGCATTCAGCCCGCTTATCTGTTACGAGGCGATCTTCCCCGGCTACGCGACGGACGGCACACGCAAGGCACAGTGGCTGGTGAACATCACGAACGATGCGTGGTTCGGCGCCAGTTCGGGCCCTTACCAGCATCTGGAAATGGCGCGTACGCGCGCCGTGGAACAGGGGCTGCCGCTGGCACGCGCCGCCAACACAGGCATATCCGCAATCTATGATGCCTATGGCCGCCAGTTGCACCGGTTGGGACTGCTGCAGGAAGGTATTATTGATGCGTCTTTACCGAAAATAGCACCAGAAACAATCTATAGTAGATACGGGGATTTTTTCATTCTACTAATAGCGTTATCAAGTATTTTTTTCGCATTTTTCTTTCGCCGTAAAGGCTGAGCGCATTATAAAAGTATTGCTTACTCCTATAATGCACTATACCAAATTGGAACAAATCAAGAACAATAAGTAAAACACGTTCCAGTCAGGAATACTGAAAGTAATTATGCCTCATCCAACCGATATCCATGTAGGAAAACGTCTCAGATTGCGACGTACGATTTTAGGACTCAGCCAGGACGCCATAGGCACCGCAATCGGCGTGACGTTTCAACAAATCCAGAAATACGAACGCGGCATTAACCGCATCGGTTCCAGCCGCCTGCACGATTTCTCACGCATTCTCAACGTGCCTGTTTCCTATTTCTTCGACGAAATGGAAAAGCCCGCAAACGCTTCGGCACAGGCCGCAGGTGTCGCGGAAGATGCAGCCCCCGCTTTCGAACATGAAAAAATGTCCAGCCGCGAAACGCTGGAACTCATGCGCGCCTATTACCGTATTTCCGATCCGCGCGTGCGCAAGAAAGTGTTCGACCTCATCAAGTCCCTCGCGGACGACAAGCCGATAGAATAAGCTTGCCACTTAGCGGGAATTACACTAGCTTCACCGCCGAAGTCGTGGGGATTTGAAACACTTGCCGCCACGAAGGAGCCATTCCTTAAAAAGACAGGCTCCTTCAAAAAGGTCTAAGTGAATGTACAGGGGCGCTCTCCTTACATCGCAAACTCCAGGACACTTAATGTTTATTGTTTTTAGGAGCTTGTACAGTGTCCCAGTCTAACGCGCAAATGCGCCAGAATTATGTTTTTACCAGTGAATCCGTGTCCGAAGGCCATCCGGACAAAGTATGCGACCAGATCTCCGACGCGGTCGTTGACGCCTACCTCAAAGTAAACCCCGAAGCGCGCGTGGCCTGCGAAACCCTTGCAACCACCAACCGCGTGGTAATCGCCGGTGAAGTGCGCGGCGCTGACAGCATCACCCCTGCCGACGTTGAGAAGATCGCCCGCGATAAGATCAAGCAGATCGGCTACGAGCAGAAGGGCTTCCACTGGCTCGACGCCAAGGTTGAAGTGCTGCTGCACCACCAGTCCGCCGACATCGCCATGGGCGTTGACGCCGCTGGTGATAAGGATGAAGGCGCCGGTGATCAGGGCATCATGTTCGGCTTCGCATGCGACGAAACCCCGGAACTTATGCCTGCTCCGCTGTGCTTCTCCCAGAACATCCTGCGCCTGATGGCGGAAGCCCGTCACTCCGGCAAGGAAAAACATTTCCGCCCCGACGCGAAGAGCCAGGTTACGCTCGTGTATGAGAACGGCAAGCCCGTGCGCGCCGCTTCCGTGGTGGTTTCCACGCAGCATTCCGAAGCGGTAAGCCAGAAAGACGTGCGCGAACTGGTTCGCCCGTATGTTCTGAAATCCCTGCCCGAAGGCTGGATGTGCCCCGAGAAGGAATTCTACGTCAACCCCACCGGCCAGTTCATCATCGGCGGCCCGGACGGCGACGCAGGCCTCACCGGCCGCAAGATCATCGTGGACACTTACGGCGGCGCGGCTCCCCATGGCGGCGGCGCGTTCTCCGGCAAGGACCCCACCAAGGTGGACCGCTCCGCAGCTTACGCGGCACGCTACCTCGCCAAGAACGTGGTGGCCGCAGGCCTCGCTGAGCGCTGCACCATCCAGCTCTCCTACGCAATCGGCGTTTCCAAGCCCATCTCGTTCTATGTGAGCACCATCGGTGGTCAGGCAGACGCAGCGAAGCTTGAAAAAGTACTGCAGGAAATGATGGACCTCTCCCCGCGCGGCATCCGCAAGCACCTGCAGCTCAACCGCCCCATCTATGCCCGCACCGCGGCCTACGGCCATTTTGGCCGCGCGCCGGAAGCGGACGGCGGCTTCAGCTGGGAAAAGCTTGATCTGGTAGACGGCCTGCGCAGCCATTTCGGCGCATCCGCCAGCTCCAAGCCCGCTGTAAAGACCAAAGTTCCCGCGTAAGCGAGAACGTATCCACAAAAAACCCGGCCAGTGATGGCCGGGTTTTTTTATGCGGGTTGCGCAGGCTTCGCTGCATAGCAGCTTAGCCGAAGCTGGGTAAGGTGAATTTGCGCCCCCCTCACCTCGGTTTGCCTAAGGGGAGAGGAAAAGAAAGAGTGGACAATGAGTCCTGAGCCTAAGTGCGCGAATGTGCGCAGGTTACGCTCTCTCAATTTTAGTGGACTTGGCAAATGCCGGGGTATCCAGACGTGCACCTGCCTCGGCCTGGCCTGAAGGAGCACCAAAGAGCTGCTCGGCTATTTTGGCAGCATTCGCGATACGGCCTTCATCGCCGAGGGCAGCTTCCCTGCGCGGTTCCGGGGTAATGCCGAGGGCTTTCTCGCCCAATTCATCATGAGCTGTCCTGCTTCTGGCAAGGCTGGCGCGGATAGCGGCAAGGCGGTCAGATACACTGCCGGTCTTGGGCAGGCTTTCGCGTTCTTCGGCAATAGCGGCGAAATCGGCGGATGCGGCCTCGAGTGCGGGTGTTCTAGTAAGTGAAGCGGAAGTGCGTTCCCCTGCCCTGCCAACAAACGAAACACTGGTGCTGTCACCCCTGAATGTAAAAGTATCGGATTCTGCTGCGTTCAACATGATTCCCTGTTTTTCTTGTAACGCGTTTTATTAACCTACTACAAAGATAACACACTGAATCCTCGTTTGGACATCGGAGATTTATGAAAGTTTAGTTACAGTGTTGTCTTGGGGGGCACGCTGCCCCCTCTCGGCTCCGGCGATTCACCCCTGCGGGGTCGTCGCGATAGAGCTCCTCCGGTGTACCATGTGAGAATAACCAAAGGTAACGCCATTGTTTTTTCAGTAGGCTGAGCCGGAAGGTCTGGTTTTTAAGGGAACCGCAGCGCAGTGTACATTTAAGTGCATGAGCAGCGGAATGCCCGTAAAAACCAGGCATAACGGCCAGCATAATGGAAAAACCTCACCATTTATGCTCGAATTTCTTGCGAAGCCAGATAGCTATGGAATTCAGCACTATAAGCAATACCAGCAGCACAAGGATACCCGCCGCCGTCTTTTCCACAAAGCTGGGTTCGGGGCTGGTGGCCCAGAGGTATATCTGCACGGGCATGGCGGTAGCCGCATCAAACGCGTTGCGCGGCACATCCACAATAAACGCTACCATGCCGATCATGAGCAACGGCGCGCTTTCGCCCATGGCGCGGGCAAGGCCGAGGATGGTGCCCGTCATCACGCCGGGCATGGCCAGCGGAAACGTATGGTGCAGTACCACCTGTAACGGCGAAGCGCCAAGCCCTCTCGCCGCATCGCGGATGGAATCAGGCACGGCGCGAAGCGATGCACGCGTCGTGATGATAATGGTGGGCAATATCATCAGCGCCAGCGTAAGCCCCCCCACCAGAGGCGCCGAGCGCGGCAGCCCGAAAAGGTTGATATAGACGGCCAGCCCCAAAAGGCCGAACACGATGGAAGGCACCGCCGCAAGGTTGTTGATGCTGATCTCAATCCATTCCGTCACGCGGTTGCGCGAGGCGAACTCTTCCAGGTACATGGCCGCAAGCACCCCAAGCGGCAGCGCCGCGAGCATGCACACCAGCAATGTTATAAGCGATCCGGCTATGCTGCCTGCAAACCCCGCCATTTCCGGTTCGCGTGAATCGCCGGAAGAAAAGAAGCGGGTATTGAACGCACGCCGTACATCGCCGGAGGTTTTCAGCGCGGAAAGCCATGTTTTCTGGTTCGCAGTTATCTTGAGCTGCGGCAAATCCTTTTTGCGGGTCTTGCTGAACCTGTCCACCACGTCAGACGCGGTGAACCAGAGCGTGGCCTCCTTGCCCAGCAGGGTCGGGTTTCTTATGAGCGCCTGACGCATCTCCAGCGTTGCAGTGGTGGAAAGCATCCCCACCAGCTCCCGCATCGCGCGGCGCTCGGTCACGTCGGGGAATTTTTTAAGCAGCGCGGCTTTGAGCAGCGGCGCGGTGTCGGCGTATTTCCATTGCGCCTTATCCTGCCCGAATACGCTTTCATCCATCATCACGGTAACGCGCACCTGTGTGCTGTAGAAGCCCTTCCAGCCACGCTCGATAACCGTAGCCAGCAACAGCACAAGGCTGATAAGCGCGAGGCCAATGGCGCATTTACCATACATCCTGAAGCGGCGCTCCGCACGGTAGCGCTTTTGCTGAAGGGCGGATCTACTCATACGCCTCCCGGTATTTCTTCACGATACGCAGGGCAACGATATTGATGATAAGCGTCATGGCGAACAGCGCCAGCCCCAGCGCGAAAGCGGCAAGCGTCTTGGGGCTGTCGAATTCCTGATCGCCCACCAGCAGCGAGACGATCTGCGCGGTGACCGTGGTCACAGATTCCAGCGGATTGAAGGTGAGGTTGGCCACAAGGCCTGCGGCCATTACCACGATCATGGTTTCACCTATGGCGCGCGAAATGGCCAGCAGCATCGCGCCCATGATGCCCGGCAGCGCCGCAGGCAACACCACCTGCCGGATGGTTTCAGACTGCGTGGCGCCAAGCCCCATGGAAGCATCGCGCAGGGAGCGCGGCACGGAGGTGATAATATCGTCAGACAGCGAGGATACGAACGGGATGATCATGATGCCCATCACCAGCCCGGCGGCGAGCGCGCTTTCCGCCGCTATGCCGATGCCGATCATATCCGCCAGCCCCCTCAGCAGCGGCGTGACGGAGATAATGGCAAAATAGCCATAGACCACGGTGGGTATGCCCGCCAGAATCTCCAGCAACGGCTTTACGATCTGGCGCGTGCGGTTGGCGGCATACTCCGCCATGTAAATGGCCGCAAACAGCCCGATAGGCGCCGCCACCAGCATGGAAATAAGCATGATAAGGAACGTGCCTGCGAACAGCGGCACCGCGCCGAACGCACCGGAACTTCCGCCCTGATCGGCACGCATGGCCATCTGCGGGCTCCAGTGCAGGCCAAAGAGGAAATCCGTAACCCCGACTACGTTGAAGAACCTGAGCGCCTCGAACAACACCGTGAACAGAATGGCGAATGTCACCAATACGGAGATGAATGCACTGACCAGCATGAGTGCATAGACGAGACGGTTGGCAACCGAGGTGCCTTTGCTTTTACGCATACGCATAAGTATTTATTCTTCCGAATAAATGGGCAGATAAACGCTAAAAACGCTGCCCTCACCTACCACACTGTCTATGGTAAGTACACCCCGATGACGGTTAATAATATGCTTAACGATTGCGAGGCCGAGGCCTGTGCCCCCCACCGTGCGCGTACGTGCTGAATCCACTCGGTAAAACCGCTCTGTCAGGCGCGTTAAATGCTCCTTGGCGATGCCGTCGCCTGAGTCCGACACCGACACGCACACGGCACGCGACTGCTTCACGAAGTTAGGGTCCTGCGGTATGACGGAAGTAACCCTGAGCGCGATCACGATCTCGGTGTTGGCGTTGCCGTATTTAATGGCGTTGCCGATCAGGTTATGTATCACCTGCATGAGTTCGCGCTCTTCGCCACGCACCGGCGGCAGGGTGTCGGCAAGGTCCACGCGGATGGTCATGTTCTTTTCTTTCGCCGCCCAGAGGAAGCTTTCCTTCTCGTTGCGCACCGCACGCAGCATATCCACCTTGCCCTGCGGCAGCGTATGCGCGTTCATCTCGATCTTGGAGAGCGACAGCAGGTCGTTGATAAGCGTGCTCATGCGCGTGGCCTGCTCGTCCATCACCTGCAGGAACGCGTCCCGCGCGCCTTCATCGTCCTTGGCGGGGCCGCGCAGCGTTTCAATGAAGCCTTTTATGCTGGCCAGCGGCGTGCGTATCTCATGGCTGGCATTGGCCACGAAATCAGCGCGCATCTTCTCCACACGCTTGAGCGAGGTCACGTCGTTAAGCGCGATGATGACCGAAATGCCTCCGCTGGATGCAATGGGAAAACGCTCGATAACCGCCTTGAAATCCGCCGGGAGCGGCTCTTCCAGATGAAATTCCACATCACGGCCCTTGAGCTCTTCCACCACCGTGGCCGCGCCGTTGACCAGCACGTCGTTGCGGATGACACTCCCCAGCGGACGGTTGGCAAGATTCTGGCCGAACAGGTTGCGTGCCGCCTTGTTGGTGCGGATGATAATGAGGTCGTCATTGCACATAATGAGGATATCGGGCAGCGAATCGAGCAATATCTCACGCTCGGTGATGATATTGCCCATCTGCATCTTGCGTTTTTCCCATGAACGGTGAAGCTTGATAAGCGCGTCGGAAAGTTCGTTCACGCCGCTGAGGAAACCGAAGTTCGGCTCCTTCACCTGTTTGTCTTCAGCAAGGTCGCGCACGTAGCGTGTGAGGATGGACGTGTTGGCGAAGAACGGCCGCAGCATCAGCGTGGTGACGAGCATCACCGAAAGATAGGCAAACAGGAACTCATTGGCGTTTATCGCCCCGATAACCAGCATGGACATGAGAATGATCATGGTCGGGCTGGTTACCACCAGCACGGCGCGCGTGAGTGTGGCAAAGGAAACGGTAGGTTTTGAGCCTTGTGGCATAGCTAACGCTTGTTAATAACAGGTTCTGGAACCTGTTCATAATTTCGCCGGGGCGAAGCGAAAACGGGGACTTTCAAGAGCCGCAACGCAATGTACATAGCAGTACATGAATAGCGGATCGCAGAAAATCACTGGTTGCAGCCAGCCACAGTAGAGATTATGAACAGGTTCCAAGGCATGATGCCCTAACAAGGCTCTACAATCTACAGTATTTTTTATGCGCAACCGCCTGCATGAGATAGCGCCTACACCGGCGGAAACGCTTTCCACGGATATCGTGATCGAACCGACGCTTGCGCGGCGCGGGCCCGAACTTATGGAACGCGCCGGGTTCAGGGACAAAAAGGTAATGCTGGTGTGCGACGCCAACACGCACACAGCGCTGGCCGAAAGACTGCTTCATGAACTTGGCACGGACGTAACGCCGGTGATACTGGAGCAGCCCCATGCTGACGAAGCCACCGCCGACCTTATCCGCAATCCTGATATTGAGGCCTATATCGCAGTAGGCTCCGGCACCATAAACGACCTGTGCAAATACGCCTCGCACCTTGAAGGCAAGCCTTACATCGTGTTCCCCACGGCGCCGTCGATGAACGGCTATATCTCAGGCAACGCTTCCATCACCACGCACGGCCACAAGAAAAGCCTCAAGGCGCAATTGCCGCAGGCGGTGTTCTGTGACATGTCTGTGCTTGCCGCCGCACCTGCGCGCCTTATCCGCAGCGGGCTGGGCGATTCCATCTGCCGCCCCACCGCGCAGGCCGACTGGCTGCTTTCTCACCTGCTGCTGGGCACGCCGTATGATCCCCTGCCCTTCAGCTTCCTGGAGCCGTATGAGCAGGAGTTATTCAAGGCGGCGGACAAACTGGCAACGCGCACGCCCTATGCCATTGAACTGCTCACACGCGCCATGCTGGCATCCGGCCTTGGCATGGTGACGGCGGGCGGCAGTTATCCCGCCAGCCAGGGTGAGCACCTGATAGCGCATACGATGGAGATGAAACATGGCAGCGCATTACCGCTTACCTATCACGGCGAGCAGATAGCCGTCACCACATTGCTGATGGCGGAGCTTCAGCATGCCACGCTTGAAAAACCCGTGCGCCTGCGCCGCCACCCCAACTGGCTCGACCTCGCAGCGGGCTATCTGGGCGAACATATGCGTGAGGAGTTGCGCGCCGCCGCCGAAAGCAAATTCGCCCGCGTGGAGCAGATGCATGAAGAGATAAACGCCATGCTCGGCACTGAGCGCAACCGCATACGCGACGCTATAGAGCATGTGCTGATACCAACGGCACATATTGAGGCCGTGCTCAAACGCGCCGGTGCCCCCACCACGGCGCAGGAACTAGGCTGGGACGCAGCACAGCTCAGTGACGCCATGCACCATGCGTGCTACATGCGTGACCGTTTCACGTTTTTAGACCTGATATGAAGCGTGACAGCAAGAGGATGAGATTGCGGGTATTAACCCGGTTTCTCGTAATTCTTGGCTTCTCGCACCTTACTTACGCTTGCCGATCTCTACATACGGACGTTCTTTCGCGCCCTTGAAAAGCTGGCGCGGACGGCCAATCTTCTGCTTCGGGTCCTCCATCATTTCCTTCCACTGCGACACCCAGCCCACCGTGCGGCCTAGCGCGAACAGCGGGGTGAACATCTGCGCGGGAATGCCGAGCGCGCGGTAAATGAGGCCGGAGTAGAAATCCACGTTGGGGTAAAGCTTGCGTTCGATGAAATACTGGTCATCCAGCGCGATGCGTTCGAGTTCCATGGCGATACCAAGCAGCGGCTCGTCCTGCTTGCCCACTTCCTTCAGCACGTCATGGCAGGCCTTGCGCAGCACGGCGGCACGGGGGTCATAGTTCTTGTACACGCGATGGCCGAACCCCATCAGGCGGCGCTTCTTGTCCTTCACCCCCTGAATGAATTCCGGGATGTTCTTCTTGTCACCGATTTCGATAAGCATGTTGAGTACCGCTTCGTTGGCACCGCCATGCGCGGGGCCCCAGAGCGAAGCGATACCGGCGCCGATGCATGCGAACGGATTCGCGCCGGAAGAACCGGCAAGGCGCACGGTGGAAGTGGATGCGTTCTGCTCGTGGTCAGCATGCAGGATGAATATCTGATCCATCGCTTTCGCGATCACGGGATTGGGAACGTATTTTTCGCACGGAGTGGCGAACATCATGTAGAGGAAGTTCTCGGAAAAGCTCAGGTCGTTCTGGGGAAACATGAACGGATGGCCGATGGAGTATTTGTAGGCCATGGCACAGAGCGTAGGCATCTTGGCGATCATGCGGAAGGCGGCAAGCTCGCGGTCTTCGTCGCTCGCGATATCAAGGCCATCGTGATAAAACGCGGAGAGCGATGCAACCGCGCCCACCAGAATGGCCATGGGGTGCGAACGGCGCGGGAAACCGCGATAGAGGAACTGTAACTGCTCATGCACCATCGTGTGCATGGTCACTTTGCGATCGAATACTTTTTTCTGCTCAGGAGTGGGCAATTCACCTTCCAGCAGCAGGTAGCATACTTCGAGGAAGTCGCTCTTCTCGGCGAGTTCCGCAATGTTGTAACCGCGATAGCGCAGGATGCCCACGTCGCCGTCAATATAGGTAATGCTGGAGTCGCAGGACGCGGTGGAGAGGAAGCCGGGGTCATAGGTGAAGTAACCCGACTCCGTATAAAGCTTGCTGATGTCGATTACATCCGGGCCTTCCGTGCCTTTAATAATCGGAAGTTCGAGGGTTTTATCGCCGATGGTTAGTTTGGCAGTGTCGGTCATAGGTTCTCTCCATTTTTACTCTTTCCCACCGGTAGCGGCAAAAGGTAAACAAATAGTTTCAATATTGACTATCTTAGACAAAAGCTTTGATTGCAAAAAAATGATGCAAAAAAGCCATATAGCACCTTTATAAATGTTTCTGTAAAGAAATTGTAATATTAACCTTATTGAAGGCCATTAATATTGTTGATAGCTTCCGCAGGCACAAAAAGGATACTATTAAGTGTTACAGAAACCGGCGTCAGACGTTCACACCATAATTTCAGAGGCAGGTTTAAGGCCGACGCGTCAACGCGTGCTGCTGGCAAAATTGCTGTTTACAGACAAATGCAGGCATGTCACGGCGGAAACGCTGCATCGTGAAGCGTCTACCGCAGGTGCAAATGTTTCACTCGCCACCGTGTATAACACACTTCATCAGTTCACGGAAGCAAAGCTGCTGCGCGAAGTATGCGTGGAAGGCGGCCCGTCTTATTTTGATACCAACACCGAACCGCACCATCACTTCCTGCATGAGGAAAGCGGCGCGCTTACCGATATCCCCGAGGAAGACGTAAAAGTCGCCAAGATGCCCATTGCCCCGCTGGGCACCTCCATCAGCCGCGTGGATGTCATCATCCGTGTCACCGGCGCATTGTCCAAATACGCTTAAAAAATTTCAGGGAGGCGTCCCGCCCCCGCTACCGCTCCCCCTCTAAAGGGGTCGTCATATAGAATTCCTCCGCGCATACGGCACCGATATCTATTCCAGTGCGTTGCCGTAGGTATGGAGGAACGAAGTGACGACCCCGCAGGGGAATTTGCACGGATGTGCAAATGGGGGCAACGTGCCCCCTAATTTTTATAACGGTTAGTAATCGGGTAACGTCTGTCACGCCCGAACGACATGCCGGTCACTTTCACGCCCGGAGGCGACTGGCGGCGCTTATACTCCGCCGCACAGACCATGCGCGCCACACGCTCCACGGTCGCCTTTTCAAAACCGAGCTTCACGATGTCATCCACCGATTCCTGACGTTCCACAAACGCATTGAGGATAGCGTCGAGCACGTCATAGGGCGGCAGGGAGTCCTGATCCGTCTGGTCGGGTTTGAGCTCCGCCGAAGGCGCCTTGGCAATGATGCGCTCCGGTATCACCCTACCCTTGCTGTTGCGCCAGCGCGAAACGGAATAGACGGTGGTTTTATACACATCCTTCAGCACGCTGTAGCCGCCGCACATATCGCCGTAAAGCGTGGCATAGCCCACCGACATTTCCGACTTGTTGCCGGTCGTCAGCACCATGCAGCCTTCCTTGTTGCTGATGGCCATGAGCAGCAGCCCGCGTATGCGCGACTGGATATTCTCCTCGGTCGTGTCTTTCGCTTTACCCGCGAATAACGGCGAAAGCATGCTTTCAAACGTGCTCATCGCATCGCTGATGGGAATAACGTCGAGCCTGATGCCCAGGAGTTTCGCGCATTCGGCTGCGTCGTCGAGGCTGTCTCTGGAAGTATACGGCGAGGGCATCATCACCGCGCGCACGCGGTCTTTTCCCAGCGCATCCACCGCCACCGCAGCCGTGATGGCGGAATCAATCCCGCCGGAGAGCCCCAGCACCACGGAAGGGAAACGGTTCTTTTCCACGTAATCGCGCAGCGCCAGTTTCATCGCCTCGTAAATGGTGGCTTCTTCGGAAAGCGGCAGGGCAAGGCTGCCTTTGCTTACAACCAGTTTGTCCCATTTGAAGGTTGCGAAGGATTCCTCGAACGCCGGTAACATGCCCAGCAGTTCCCAGCTGGCGGAAAGCACAAAGGACTGCCCGTCGAACACCAGTTCGTCCTGCCCGCCCACCTGATTGACATAGATCACCGGAAGCCCCGTTTCTTCGGTGCGCCTGCGCGCCGCTTCAAGACGCATTTTCTTTTTACCGATTTCATAGGGCGAGGCATTCACGGATATGAGTATCTCTGCGCCCTGCTGTTTCAAATGCTGCGCGATTTCCGGGCGCCACATATCTTCGCAGACGAGCAGCCCGAGCTTCTGGCCTTTCCACAGCACGGGCTCGGGCATGGGGCCAAGTGCGAATACGCGTTTTTCGTCAAACACGCCATAATTGGGCAACTGGTGTTTATACTGGCGATGCACCACCTTGCCGTCTTCCAGCAGGAACACCGTGTTATAGAGCTTTTCGCCGTCATGCCAGATGCCGCCCGTGAGGATGGAAGGCGCTTTCAGCGTGAGCGCGGCCAAATCTGCAATGGCCTGCATGGCCTGCTGCTGGAAGCCTCTGCGCAGCACCAGGTCTTCCGGAGGATAGCCTGTGATGGCCAGCTCGGGCATTATCAGCATATCCGCGCCCGCGTCCTTGGCACGCGCATGTTCGCGCAGGATGATCTGGACGTTTCCGGCAATATCGCCCACGGTCGGGTTGCTTTGCGCCAGCGCAAAAGTGAGGCTCATGACTGCTCGCTGTCAAAATGAAAGGTGTGAACGATACGGTGGAATACCGGTGACAATAAAATACCCATGCTCACCATCATGAAAAAGCCGCTATAGATCGCGTAGCATCCGGCAAACAGCTTGCCTGCCCCGGTCTTCATCACGTCCACCGGCCCCATGCCGCCAAGGATCATCGACGCATTGAGGAACGCGTCGATCCATGGCAGGCCTTCAAGCTGGTGATACGCGACAACGCCCGCCGCCAGCGAAGCCAGGCACAGCGCCAGCGCAAGCAGGAAGCTCTTCAGCAGGCGATGGGCAAAATGCCTGCGCGAGATGACTCGCTCTTTCTTATGTTCAAACATGAACGGATTTTATAGCGCGGCTGTCAGTTCAGGCAATAGCGTAAACAGGTCACCCACCAGACCGTAGTCGGCGATTTCGAAGATGGGGGCGTTTTCGTCCTTGTTGACCGCCACGATCACCTTGCTGTCTTTCATGCCCGCAAGATGCTGAATTGCCCCGGAAATACCTACTGCAATATAGAGGTCAGGCGCGATGATCTTACCCGTCTGCCCCACCTGGTAGTCGTTGGGCACGTAACCCGCATCCACCGCCGCGCGGGAGGCACCGATGGCCGCGTTCAGCTTGGCGGCCAGCTGCTCGATAATGGCAAAATTTTCCCTGGAACCCAAACCGCGCCCGCCGGAGATCACCACACGCGCCGAGGTCAGCTCCGGCCTGTCGGATTTAGTCTCTTCTGCGGAAACGAACGCGCTGATACCGCTATCGCCGGGTGCTTCCACCGCTTCCACGGCGGCGCTGCCACCTGTAGCCGCTGCGGCATTGAACGCGGACTGGCGGATAGTAAGCAGTTTAATAGCTTCTCCCGATGTCACCGTCTCAATGGCGTTACCCGCATAGATGGGATGGCGGAACGTATCGGCGGAAATGATATCGATCACTTCCGAGGTCTGGCACACGCCAAGCAGCGCCGCAACACGCGGCAGGGTTTCCTTGCCCATTGAGGTGGCCGTCACCAGCACATGTGAATAGCCCGCAGCAAGCTTGGCGATGAGCGGCGCGGTGTTTTCCGGAAGGTGATGCGCGTAGGCGGCATTATCCGCGTGCAGCACTTTGCCGACGCCTGCAACCTGCGCGGCAGCGCTTGCGGCAGCACCGCTATTATGCCCGGCCACCAGCACGTGGATATCGCCGCCCAGTGTTGCGCCAGCGCCCACGGCATGCAGCGTCGCGCGCGAAAGCGCCGAATGCGTATGGTCTGCGATAACGAGAACAGTCATAATATTTCTCCTGTATTCTTGTCATTCCCGCTTTCACGGGCATGGCAATTTATATCACTTTCGCTTCATTTCTGAGTTTGTCCACCAGTTCGGCCACGTCCTTCACCTTGCCGCCGCCTTTGCGCTTGGGCGGCTCTTCCACCTTTACCACCTTCACTTTCGGCGCGAGGTCAACGCCCATATCGGCGGCATTCTTTTTAGTGATGGGTTTACTGCGCGCCTTCATAATATTGGGCAGGCTCGCATAACGCGGCTCGTTGAGGCGCAGGTCGGTCGTCACCAGTGCGGGCAGCTTCAGCTTCACTGTGATATGGCCGCCATCCACTTCACGCGTTACCACGGCATGCCCATCCGCGATTTCTACTTTGGAGGCAAAGGTTCCCTGCCCTATGCCCAGCATTGCAGCGAGCATCGGGCCGGTCTGGCTGGCATCGTCGTCAATGGCCTGCTTGCCGGTGATGATTAGGTCGGGCTTTTCTTCATCCACGATCACTTTGAGCAGCTTCGCCGCCTGCAACGACTGGATATCCGTGGCGAGCGCAATGTGGATGGCGCGGTCAGCCCCGACGGCCAGCGCCGAGCGCAGCGTCTCCTGCACCGCATCCGCACCGATGGAGACCACCACCACTTCGCTGGCGATACCCTTCTCCTTGAGCCTTATGGCTTCTTCCA
Organism: Alphaproteobacteria bacterium; assembly: GCA_035906055.1. GTDB lineage: Bacteria > Pseudomonadota > Alphaproteobacteria > Rickettsiales > JABCZZ01 > JAMIFV01. Next base: position 28,059 of record JAMIFV010000047.1, read on the forward strand.
CGGCGATTTCATCAAAGGGGTTCATGCCCATCTTTACATTGGCCGTCTCCACGCCGGAGTTATCGGCCTTGACGCGTATCTTGACGTTGTAGTCAATCACGCGTTTTACAGGAACGAGTATTTTCATAGGCTTAGCCTAACATCCGATGGTTAATTTTTGGTTATTTTATACTTGTCACAATAACTTAACACTTTTGCAAATGTGATTATGGTAATTTTCTACGAGTTTAGACACATTCTGGACAAAAAATATGGCTGATGACAAGGCTTGTGGGGATTATTCTCCTGCGCAGCATATAGCTGCTAACGGATAATTAGGGTTTATGTGTTTTAGGAGTCATAGGAGGATGCACTTATGGCGCATAGCACAAAGAGTTACAGCGATGATTTACGTTGGCGTGTAGTAAAAGCACGTTTAAGCGGCAAGAGCGTTTCGCAGATAGTTGCGCTATATGATGTTGACGACAACAACGTATACCGCTGGACAGCGCGTTATGAAGCGACGGGGAGCGTTTCTTGTCGCCGCCATGATAACGCTGGACGTAAGTCGAAGATAGAGGACATGGGGAAGTTTGAGGCATTTGCGCGTGCGCATGCGCACAGCACGCTGGCGCAGATGCAGGCGCACTGGGAGAGGCTTGCCCCGGCGGAGGCCGGGGTCAGCCTGATGTGCCTGAGTCGCGCCCTGAAGCGTCTGGGCTGGACGCGTAAAAAAAGCAGTATACCTACCGCGAATGCGACGAAGCGGAGCGGGAAGCGTTCGTAAAAGCACTGGCAGCCATCCCCGAAGGCACGCGCGTCTGGGTGGATGAGACGGGCATGGACAGTGACGAATCCTACCCTTACGGCTGGGCGCCACAAGGACAGCGCTGCGAAGCGCAAAAACCGGGAAACCGCACCACGCGCGAACGCGTCAATCTCGTCGCGGGGCTGAAGCAGGGCACGCTGCTGGCACCTGTCATCTTCAGCGGCTATTGCGATGGAAATTTCTTTCTCGAATGGCTGGAAAAGGCAGCCATACCTGAACTCACACCCGGCGATACCGTCATTCTCGACAACGCACCTTTTCACCCCAAAGAACGCATCATCACACTCCTCCAGGCAGCAGGTTGCAACGCACTCTTCCTGCCGCGCTACTCACCCAGAGACAACCTTATCGAACATGCATGGTTCCCCATCAAAAATGCAACACGCAAAATACTCGCAACGTTCACAGACATCAACGCAGCACTTCATGCTGTAATCATTTCTCCCTAATATATAGTTATAGGCTATAGGTTTTAAGCGCCGAGTACGGCAGCGCCCTGCTGCTGGCGGCGCTCAAGTTCGCGCCGGGCATGCATGCCCGGCTTCTGCGGTTCGGCAGGAGCTTCCGCCTTATCCATATTCACAGCCGTGTTGCTGCGCAGCATGCTGCCAAGCTGGGCGGATTGCACGTTCACCTTCTGGGTAAGGTGACGAATCTGCGCCTGTGCCTGCTCCAGTTTTTGCTGGATATAGCCATGGTCTTTTTCAAGTGCGCTCACGCGCGGCGCTTCCTTGCGCGGCACGCCGGAGCTTTCGCCCTGCACGATGAAGGCCAGTTCCTGCGCGCGGATGGCACCGTTATTGATGTCCGCCGTTATCTGCTCGATATTGACCTCTTTGCCTGCCTTCTGCAGCACAAGGATGCGCTGCTCGGCGGAAAGCTTGGAGAAATCGTTGCCGTTCTCGGCGCGGATACGGTCTGCCGCTTCCGGGTTGGCCTTGAGGAACACCTTGAACACCTGCTCCTGTGATATAAAGGTATTGGGCTTCTTCGGGTTTACGCGCTTCTGCAGATGTTGAATAAGGCTAACCTGACTCGACAAGGATAATTTGTCCTGCAGGCTTGGGTCTTTGGTTACTTTGCGGATAGACGGTTCATGCAGCCCGAATCTGGGCTCGATAATCCTTTCCGCTGCTTTCTCAGTGGCCATGAACGCGGATACGCCAGCGATAGCCGAGGGGACACCGGCTGCCAGTGATGTCGTCAACGCTGCAACCCCCTCACCACTTAGTGCCGTGCCAATGGCGCCAATCACGCCCGGTACTGCCGCCGCAGAGGATAGCCCAAGTGCCGAGGTTGCGATGAAAGTCATTAATGCGCCACCTGTGGCTATGGCCGCAGCCACTGCCAGTGTGCCGATAGCCAGCTTAATGTTACGCTTCAGGCGCACACGTCTCAGGGCATCCGCAATCACCGCATTATTGCGGCCGGCTGCATCAAGATCCTTGTTGGTTACTTCATTATACGGCTTGCCTGTACGGGCAGATAGTTCGAGCTCGTATTGTTTGCGTATGCGGTCGCGTTCCTGAGCGTAGTCCCACACAGTGAAGCCTGCGCTGATAGCAGCGCCAGCTGCGGTTGCCCCGGCAAATCCGCCTAACGCGCCAAGCGATGATGCGCTCGCGGTCTCAGCTGAATCTTTGACCGCTGTTCCCAGCCCTCTGGCCACAACAGACTCAGTTGCCACTACGCCGCCATGCGCAAGGGTTTTCAGTGTATCACCGGTATCTTTGTAGCCAACTGTTGAAACCATAGCCCAACGAAGAAATTAGCCTGTTATTACAGCATTACTATAATATAGATAATCTTATAGAAATATGAAGCTTTTGTGAAATTTCAGGCCGCTGTTCAGGGCTTGCTGGCGAGGTATTCCTCGCCCAATTCTACATAATTTTGGGCGGAAATAGGAATAAAGCTTATTTCTCCGCCTTTTAGGTCGCGAAGAAACCGCGCCGGGTTGCCCGCCCATATCTGACCTTTGGGCACTTTTTTGCCGGGGGGTAAAAGCGCCCCTGCGGCGAGCCAGCCGCCCGATTCCACCACCGCCCCGTCCATGACGGTGGAATGCATGCCGATGAACGAGCCGTCTTCCAGCGTGCAGGCATGCAGCAGCACGCTGTGGCCTATGGTCACCCCGCTGCCGATGATGGTCGGCCCGGTCTTGCGCGTCACATGCACGACGCTGCCATCCTGAATGTTGGTGTGCGCGCCGATGCGGATATGGTTTACGTCGCCACGGATGACGCAGCCGAACCACACGTTGCTTTTGGCGCCGATATGCACGTCGCCGATGATAACGGCGCCGGGGGCGATGAAGGCGTCAGGTGCGATGGTGGGCATAATGCCGCGATAGGGAAGGATGACAGGTTTCATAATGGTAACTTACAGGTTACAGCTTTTAGGTTACAGCTTTTTTTCCGTATGTATGGAGGAGCACTACCTGCGACGACCCCTTTAGAGGGGGAGCGGTAGCGGGGGCGGGACGCCCCCCTTAAAGTAAGCGTCATGGAAACAGCGCAATGCGTCCCAGTCCCAGCGTCTCATTGTAGCCATACATCACGTTGAAGTTCTGCACGGCCTGACCGGATGCGCCTTTGACCAGATTGTCGATCACCGATACGATGATGGCGCGGCCGGGCAACCTGTCCCTGAACACGCCCATCACGCAGAGGTTGGTTGTGCGCACCATATGTGTGGTGGGGGTGACGCCTGCGGGTGCCACTTTCACGAAAGGCTCGTTCGCATATGTTGCGGTAAGGCAGTCAGTGAGGTTGGAAGCGTCCTTGCCCTTGGCGAGTGCTACATAGATCGTGGAAAGGATGCCGCGATTCATCGGCATGAGATGCGGCGTGAAATTGACCAGCACGTCCTTGCCCGCCGCGCCGGTGAGGCCTTGTTCAATTTCAGGTGCGTGGCGGTGCGCGCCGATGCCGTAGGCGCTGATGCCATCATTCACTTCGCAGAACAACATACCCTGTTTGGCGGCGCGTCCGGCTCCGGTGACGCCGGATTTGGCGTCGATGATGATGTTATCCGATGCGATGAGGCCAGCTTGCAGCAGCGGCAAGAGCGGCAGTTGCGCGGAGGTGGGATAACAGCCGGGATTGGCCACCAGCCTTGCCTGCTTCACGTCATCGCGCGCATGCTCGGTGAGGCCGTACACGGCGGATTTCTGCAACTCAGGCGCTTTATGCGCATGGCCATACCACGTGGCGTAAGTATCCACGCTGGAGAGGCGGAAATCGGCGGAAAGGTCGATGATGCGCACATGCTGGGGCAGCGCCGCTATCACGTCCTGCGTGGTGCCGTGCGGCAGGCAGCAGAATACGGTGTCGATGCCGCTATAGTCGATGCCCTGCGTGGGCACAAGTGCTGGCAGGCCTGCAAACGCAAGGTGAGGGTAGACCTCGTGCATTGCCTTACCCGCCTGACTTTCACCGGAGAGCACGCGTATCTTCGCATGCGGATGATGCAGCAATATGCGGATCAGTTCAGCTCCCGTATAGCCGCTGGCTCCAAGGATAGCGATGTTTTGCATGGTATAACCCGCAGTTATGTTATCTGCAGTCGAGGCGGTTCATTTCCTGCTCGGCGCGCGACTTGATGGTGCCCGACGTTTTGCCGAACTTGGTGACCACCTGCTTGAGCACGACGCAGGATTCCTTTTCCTTGCCGGTTGCGCCCAGCGCCATGGCCAGTTTCAGCAGGTTGTCGCCCGCCTTGGGGCCGGTGGGCATGGATTCAAAACCCTGACGGAAGCTGTCGGCGGCTTTGACGTAGTCCTTGCGCACGTAATAGGTTTCGCCCAGCCAGTAATAAGCATTGCCGATGAGCGGGTCCTTGGAATAGCGCGAGGTGAACGCGTCGAACGCATTGCCCGCTTCGGCGTACTTCGCCTGGTTCATGAGCTTGAACGCGTAGCTGTAATGTTCACTGGAAGAATCGAATTTGGGAACCGGAGCCTTGCTTTCCTGCTGCTTCACGGGCTCTTCCGGCTCTTCGCTGATCGCGCCGGAATTTACCGGAGCGGCGGTGGCAGCGAGGTTCTGGGGCTGGTCGGTGGCGCTTGCCGTGGCTGCGCCGGTAGCGGGCGCGCCTTTTTCAAGCGCGCTCAGGCGGAATTCCATATCGGTCTTCATTTTTTCCATCTGGGTCTTGAGCTGCTTGTTGCCGAAAGAGGCCTGCTCCAGCGAGCCCTGCAACCTGCGCACCTGTTCCTCAAGCTCGTTGATGCGCACCTGCAGCCTTGCAGTGCTGGCGTTACCGCCTACCGGCGTGCGGGTGACGGGGCGTTCATATTGTGCCGTGGAGGATTCATCGTCGTATTCGTACTGGGCGAGCGCGGGAGCGCTCAGCGACGTGGAAAGAACCAGCATGGCGGCGAAAGCGGGGATACGGGCACATTTGAACATAACGTAAAACTCTTAGCAAAAAAATTATAGTGGGCTCTTAAACGCAAAAGTCCCGCCTACCATAACCTCTGAAGGAACGATAGGCGGGACCCATTTGCACGTGACCAGTGATTAGTTGCTAACCACCGTTACGCCGCGACGGTTCTGGGACCATGCGCTGTCGTCGGATTCAGCAACAGCCGGGCGTTCCTTGCCGTAGCTGATGGTGCTGACGCGGCTGGAAGCGACACCGAGGTTGGTCAGGTAGCTCTTCACAGCGGAAGCACGGCGTTCACCGAGCGCGAGGTTGTATTCGCGGGTGCCGCGTTCGTCGCAATGGCCTTCAACGGTCACTTTAACGTTCCTGTTCTTTTTCATCCAGTCAGACTGGCGCTGCAGGGTGGCTTCGCCTTCGGAGTTGATCACGGAGCTGTCGAGGTCGAAGAATACGCGGTCACCCACGTTCACTTCGAGGTCGCGCTGGGAGCCGTCATGCGGAGCGTTGCCGCCGCGACCGCCTTTGCCACCATCGGTGCCCGGTGCGGTTTCGCACGCAGCGAGCATGGCTACTGCGGAGATCATCGCAAGTAATTTGGTACTGAATTTCATTTTATTCCCCTAAATGGATTATGGTTACGAATTCTGAATTTAATTGCACTAAACCGACTCCAGTATCGCAAGCAGTCACGTCCACGAAGCAGGTCAACGAAACCTGAATAGGAATATTGCCCTCAGAAAGCAACATTTTTTTGTAGAATCTGCTATTTAAGGGTACAAAAAAAGGTTGCGTTGCAGCAATGCAACATAGGCAAAATTTCTCTACTTCCTTAAATCAGGATTCAATGTGTACTTGCCGACCACCTCGCCGCTGGCAAGTGTATGCTTTTTGATGGCTTTCATCACTTCCTTGCCGCCAAAACCGCCCTTGACCGGCAGTTTTTCTACTCCCAGCGCGTAGACCCTGAAATGGTAGTTATGCACCCGCTCGTCGTTCCAGGGCGGGCAGGGGCCGTCATAGCCCGCATAGACGCCTTTGCGCTCAGGGTTGGAAGCCATGTAGGGCCCGTAGCTGTTGATGCCGCGCAGGCCGTAAGGCATCTGCCGTTCGGACTTGCCGTTCTTGCTGAGTTCGCGGCTATCGGCGCTGGCGGGGATCTCCGTGGCGAAGGGAGGAATGTTGACCAGCACCCAGTGATAGAAATCCTGGCGTTTCATGCTTGCGGGAATGGTTTTGCCTTCCTTGCCTGCATTGGAAAAATCGGTAGGCACGTCCACATCCACGCCCACGATGGCATAGGACCTGGTGCCTTTGGGGCCTTTGGACCATTGCAGGCCGATATTCTGGTTGGGGCCGTCCTTCACATGGCCTTCTTCCGCCGCAACGCAGAATGCATGCCGGGGAAGGATGAAGCCGTCCGCGTCGATCCCGTCAGCGGTAATACGAAGCGGCTCAGCCGCGTTGGCGGCGGAGCATAATGCCAAACTGATCGCAGTGGCGTATAAGAATTTTTTCATGGCGAGCCTCCTGATAGAGACTGTTTATACTCGCTACTATTGTCTGCTGCAACGGCCGTATGCGTGGAGTTCTTAACGACGACCCCGCGGGGGTGAATGCGCGGAGCGCAGAGGGGGAAGCGTTTCCCCTGCAACTAAGACTACCTGCCTTTATTGAAGCGATGCGCCGAATAGAGCGCGGCAGCCGTGCCCAGCAGGTCGGGAATGCCTGCATATACTACCGGCACAGTGAAATCCTCCGCATGGTGCTTGGGCATGCCGGTGACCTTCTGGATAATGGAGGAGAGTTTCTGGTTCAGCGCTGCGGACGGTTTGGCAAGCAGCGTCGGCATGACGGCCATGACGCCCAGCGCCGCTGCGGAATCCGCGAATGTCGTGCGTAGAGGGGATGTATTGATGCCAAGCTTTCTGTTGATGACATGCTGGCTGGCAAGCGTTGCGCCGAAGTCAATGCCCCAGGACATCATGGCCGCTACCATGCCGTCGGCAATTGCCAGCGCGCGGCCACGCGGGCTGCCCGGCGCTTCGCCCTGCAGGGCGGGATCCGCTTCCGCCTTCCCGTCCAGCGATTGTGCTTTGCGTTTTTCGCTGGCGCTCAGGAACTTTGCAAATATTTTTTCGTACGCCTGCAGGTGCGGCATCACCACATGGTCCGCCACGACGCGCTTGAGGAAACCCATCTGGCGCGGCAGCACGCGTTCACACACGAACACCGCACCCGGCGCGGCAACGGCGCCGATAATGCTCGATCCGATAACGGATGAGGTGATCTTGTTCTTATCGTTCCATTCCACCATGCGGGCGCACCAAGCCTGTTAGTACGGTACAATACTAGCAAAAAGCGCACGCCTTGCGTGTGAAGATTATGTGACAGGGAAAAGTGCTGAAAACGTGGATTATTCGTCGGAAGCGGGCTTCAGGTTTGCCGTGATTTCATGGGCTTTCTGGGCGTCGGGGATGTCCACCATCATTTGGTGGTTGAAGCCATATTCCGTTTCCATTTTCTTGCGCACGTCGGCGGAAGGCTCGCCTTCGCCGGATTCAATAATTACACCGAAATCTTCCGGGTAAAAAGTGCCGCTTTTCTGCGCTTCCATGAACGCTTCAAGCTTGTCGGCACGCACGGCCACATAGGCAAAAATCGGTTTACCTTCAGGGTTTTCGCCGCGAACCAGCAGGATACAGACAGTCTTTTCGGCAATAATTTGTTCAGACGCAGAAAGTTTGCTCAAGAGACTTCTCCACTTTTATTATATTAACTGAACGATAAAACAGTATGTTGCGGGAGTCAAGCGGTTAGGGTTAAAAAAGTGCCTTGGCAAGCACATTGTTGCAATTAAGACTCGTTTACAGGTTCATGGAGTTGCCCGGGGTGGGTTCCTGCGCGCTAACACGCGCAACAAAAGAGGCTTTATTGCCGCTTTTAAGGCCTGCCAGTTCAAGCTCTTTGTGTTTCAGGGCTTCGGTAAGCTTGGTATTTTCCTTATGCAGGGCGACATTGGCGTCTACCTCGTTATTGAAGGTATCTTCTGCTTTCTGGACGGCTTTGCGGCCATAGACGAGGCCGGGAAGGTTGGCGACATGGCTGATAAGGAATCCCGCGGCGGCAGAAAGCCCGATGGTTTTCCCTATTTTGCCAAATTTTTCAGGACCTACGGATTTTTTAGCCCAGATGCCCAGCTTGTCAGGAGCATCCGCCAGCCAGTCGATAATCCTGGATTTTCCCTGCCCGAAATACATCACCGGAAGCAAGGCAGCGGTAGCGGTCAGGAAAGTAACAAGGGAGTCGCGCGCGGCAACGCCCATGCCGTAGATGGTTTTGCTCAGGCCGAGTTTTTTAGCTGCGTCCTGGTCCGGCGATGAATCTTTGTCTTTTCTTGAAAAAAGCATCTGTTTTTTCCTACCGCTATTATTCTAACGGCAGATCCAGTGCATTGGAAAGCATTAAAGTGTGAAGATTCAGTGACGATTCTGTTGAGAGAGATTGCAAATACCATGCGATTTGAATGTTTTATGCTTGCAATGCCGCGGGTAGGCGCAGCGCCACCACAAGGCCGGGGGCGTTATCCTCGAAGCGCAACTCGCCTTTATGCAGCTTGATGGCGGCGCTCACAAGGCTCAGGCCAAGCCCGTTGCCGGGCGAGGAACGGCTCTGTTCAAGGCGGAAGAATTTCTCCGTTACCTTATGGCGCAAGGCTTCCGGGATGCCGATGCCGTTATCCGCCACTTTGAGTTCGGCCACGGCATTGCGGGCGGACAATGAAATGGCTATCCTGCCGCCTTTGGGCGTATATTTGATGGCGTTGTCGACAATGTTGGCGATGGTCTGCGTCACCAGGTGCCTGTCGCCGTGGATCATCACGCCTTCGGCAATATCGGCGGTCAATTGATGGGCTTTGTCTTCCGCGACGGGGTGATAGAGATCCATCACGTCTTCCACCACTTCGGACATATTAAACAGTGCGAACTGGTCAATGCCGGTGCCGGTTTCCGCCTGCGAGATGCGCAATATGGCGTTGAAAGTGCCGACCAGGCTATCAATGTCCGCAAGCGAGGTGCGTAACTGCTCCTGTACCTGCACGCGCGAGAGATTGCTGGTAATCAGGCTTTCAAGCCGGTGGCGCAGGCGGTGCAGCGGCGTGCGCAGGTCGTGCGCGACGCTGTACGAGATGTCGCTGATGCCGTCGATAAGCTCACTGATGCGCGTGAGGGTCTGGTTCAGGTGCATGGCCAGATGGTCGAACTCGTCGCCCGTTCCGGTAACGCGCGCGCGCGCGGTGAGCGTGCCGCCTGCCACCTGCCGGAACACCTGGTTTATGGTCTCCACGCGGCGGTAGATCATATACGAGAGTAACAGACCGCCCACTGCCGCCATGGCGAACATGATGCCGAAGCTGATATAGAGCACGTCGACCATGGCCTGGCGCACGCTTTCAATATCGTCGGTCTTGCGGCCCACCAGCATGATGTAACCGCCGGGCAGGGCGGCGTTCATGGCGATGGCCTTGCCGGGCGGGTTGGTGCCGTGCGCTTTGTCCAGCGTGAATTTTATCCACATGTCGCGGTTGGTGGTGCCGCCGGGCCAGCGCTCCATGTTGCCCGCCAGTATCTTCCAGTTATTGTCGATCAGCAGCAGCACGAGCGTTTTATCCTGGTCCTTTTCCATCATGATGTTGATGGACGCGGCGGTTTCCGCCGGGCCGGTAACATTGAACTTGCGGCGCAAATCGGCCATCTGGATGGTGATGGCATGCTTGGTGTTGTCTTCCATGCCGCTGATGATAGTGGTGTAGAGGAAAATGAGCAGCGCGGTGACGCTCGCGCCGAACAGCACCATATATAACAGCGTGATGCGGAAGGCGGATGAGCGGAAAAGGGCAAACATAATGACCTTATTCTATACACTACTTCTGTATTTTCGACAGCTTCATTAAATCTAAAGCGAGTGTAGGTGTTTCCACCGGCAATTTCGTGAAACCGTGATGGATATAGAACTTTTCCGCAGCAGGTGAGAGCGCATGAACGATAATCAAGCGTGCCGACACTTCGCCGGATGCCTTAAGCGAACGTTGCACGGCATCGCCAAGCAACAATGTGCCAAGCCCTTTGCCCTGCCATGTACCATCAATAGCCAGGCGCCCAAGGACGACAGAGGGAATATGTGTCGGCATATTGCGCCGCATTGCGCCGGTAACATGCTGGTTGGCGATTTGCCCCATGCATAATGCATAGTAACCGATAACATTGCAGAAGCCTTTTTCGCATATAACATAGGTTCGGCTGGCTCCTGATTGCACATTGTCTAACGCACGCTTTCTCAACCATTCATCGAGTACAGGTTCACCGGAATTGAACTGCGAACAATCGTGCCCTTTATTTAGCAAGGAAGGAGCGGCAAGCTGTTGCAGCGAATCAGGCACTGTGCCAGGGCGCTTTTGAAGACATTAACAACCGCTTCATGCCACTCTTTTCTTCAGGCGTAGCAGGGCTATCCAGCCAATCCATCACTTTTTGGAAAGTCTTATCGTCGGCAAAAATAGTGGTTTGGTCCAGAAGGATGTTTTTGGCTTCCTTCAAGGCAGACATCATCATGAACTGCGAACGGTTAAGGCCAACCACCCCCGCCATCTGGTCAATAAAGTCCTTGTCCTGCGCACGCGCACGCAGGTGGATATTGACTTCGGCATTGGAGGACGGGGTTTCTCTCATGTTTATTAAGTATGGCAAAATGTGTTGCAGTTGTCAACACATGTTGGTTCTGGCCTTATTTATCAACCGTCACAAATTCTTCATATCTCAAGCCTTGAAACCTGCGGGGGGGGGGGTAAACTGGAGAGAATAATTTAATTGAGATTAACCAATAAATGGAGTGTTTATGGCTCAAGTTACTACAGGCGGTGATCTTCCTACTACAGAAACTATGATTGAAGGTCCCAACGGTTTTAAGATAAGGGTGGTGAATGGTGGCAAGTGGACAAGCAGAGATTATGTTCCTGACGCGGAATTGCCAACTTCTTCAAACCTGCCTAAGTCAGGTGACAAAGGTGGTCAAGGCTGGTCACGCTGATTCCAATCGCGTGTCCATCACTTTACTGAAAGTGCCGGTTCTCCTTCATAGAATCAGCTTTAAAGCGCGCCGTCACTGATCATATAACCAGACCCGCGCATGGTTTTAATGAGAGATTTGTCGAATCCTTTGTCGATCTTCTGGCGCAGGCGGCTGACCTGCACGTCGATGACGTTGGTCTGGGGGTCGAAATGAAAGTCCCACACATTCTCCAGGAGCATGGTGCGCGTCACCACCTGCCCGGTATGGCGCATGAGGTATTCCAGCAGCAGGAACTCGCGGTTCTGCAGCGGAATATCCTTGCCCCCGCGCGTCACTTTGCGGGTGAGCTTGTTGAGCACAAGGTCGCCCACCTGCAGGGAACTCTGCTCGCCCACCGGCTGCACCCTGCGCGTGAACACCTCCAGCCTTGCCATCAGCTCTGCAAAAGCAAAGGGCTTGACCAAATAGTCGTCTCCGCCCGCTTTCAGGCCTTTCACGCGTTCGTCCACTTGATGCAGTGCGCTCAGGATAAGGATAGGCGTGGTGTTGCCGGATGCGCGCAGCGTGGTGATGATGGTAAGCCCGTCGAGCTTGGGCAGCATGCGGTCGATGATGAGCGCGTCGTATTTATTTTCCACCGCGCGGAACAGTCCGGTGTTGCCATCGGTGACATGTTCGATAACATGACCCGCCTCTTCAAGCCCCTTGACGATAAATTGTGCAGCGTCCTTGTCGTCTTCAATCAGCAAAATGCGCATAACGTGTTCACTACTTGGCGTTTTTATTTTGTATAATCGTACAGCAAATTTTCTCTGGCATTTGCCAAGGAATAAGTCTAGCCTGCTTACTGCTATACACGACCTCGCGCAGTAAAAATAACAAAAACGCGCGGGCATAAAAAATCAAAACCAAGCACTTTGAGGAGAGTACCCTATGTTCCGTCGTAAAGAAGAAGGCGATGCCGTTTCCCCTGAATCTTCCAGCCAGATTTCCATGTCTGTAAACTCGCCCGTACAGGACGCGTCCGCTATTTCAGCTTCGCAGTCTTCCGCGGCCAACTCCGCACCCATGAATTCCTATGCTCCGTCCACCCCGAGCCAGTCCCAGCAACAGGCGGCGCGCCCGGCCACCGCGACCACCGGCGGCTACCGCCCTGCTGCTCCGCTGTCTGAATTCTCCCGCAACCCCGCACGCTCGGAAGCTCCGGCACGTTCCTCCGCCCCCGTGTCCCAGTCTTCCGGCAATAGCTCCGCTCCGGCGTTCTCCGCTTTCTCCGACAAAAGCGGCCAGAAGACCAACCGCCGCGTGCTGACGGTAGGTAACGACATCCTGCTCAAGGGTGAGATCGCAACCTGCGACAGGCTCGTTATCGAAGGCCGCGTAGAAGCAAAGCTCAGCGAAGTGCACACGGTGGAAATCGCGGAATGCGGTTCCTTCAAAGGCACTGCGGAAGTGGAAGATGCAGAGATCAGCGGCGTATTCGAAGGCGACCTGGTCGTGCGCAACCGTCTGGTGATCTACTCCAGCGGTGAAGTGCGCGGTAACATCACCTACGGTGAAATCGAGATCGAACGTGGTGGCAGGCTCACCGGCCAGATCAAGACTGTGGCTGTTAACGGCACCGTGCAGATGCAGGTGCCCAGCAACCGCCCGACCGCTCAGGAAGTTAAGGCCCGTGCGGTTGCCAAAGAGTCCGCTGCGTAAGCTACGGCTAATGTCTCCAAAGAAAGGGAGCCTTCGGGCTCCCTTTTTTAATCATTCCATTTAAGGATTTTACCCAGGTTCAGGACTCATTCTTTCTTTCCTCCCCCTCAAAGGAGGAGGAAAGAAAGAATGAGTCCTGAACCTGGCTGCAAACAGGGTCTTTCTGTGCGTCCTCTGCTCACACGACCTAATCCTTAAATCGCAATAACCTGATGTGTAATTAAAGATCGGTGAGGAACAGCAGCGAGCAGGCTTTGCTGCTATAGGTGACGTTGTAGGCGGTTGCGCTGGAGACGCAGTTGGGCTGTGACCCCGTGCCCGGCCCGCGCACGAACCCTGTGCCGGGAACGGCGTCATCTATTTTCTGGTCGATGGCCGCGGCGTCGCGCGGAAGCAATATTCCTGCCGAGCTGCCTGAGCCAAGCATCAGTATGTTGCCATACCTGCCGGTGTTCGGAATAAGGCCATAGTTATTTGAGCATACCGTGGGATCATCTACCCACATCAGGGCAAACCCTGCACCGTCAATGCTTGTACGCGGAACATTGGTTCCGGGAGTAAAGGTAAGCGCGGTGCCCGTGGGCGTTAGCGAGGAGAGCACTAGATTGGCGCTGCTGAGTTGCTGCCACGCGCGGAAGCTTTCATACCCCTGGGTGGTGTCCACCGAACCGCCCGAACAAAAAGCCCCTATCCTGCCATCGCCATTACCATTGCAGGTGCCGGTGGCGCCGCCGCCGGAGGGGCAGCCGTTGCTGTCGGTTCCCCAGAGGGTGGCGGCGGTAGGCAAGTCGCCGGGCAATGCCTGATAGGCCTCCTTGAATTGCCCGGTTGCCTTGATGTAATGGTCAGCATCGGTCATCACGGTTTGCAGTCTGGAGTTTTCCAGCATGGCACGGCCAACCAGCACGGAAGCGGCAATGACTGCGATGATGGCGAGTACTATGGCCAGTTCCAGCAGCGTTACGCCGCTATTGCGTGATGTGCGATTCAAGTGGTTTTTCCTTTCGCGGCAGTTTAAATAGATTCGGCACTATAAAACAGCTGGTAGCGGAATGCACATGTTAAAATTTGGGTTTGCAGCGGTGCTGCTTGCGGTTACGGCGCTTTACACGGGCAATGCGTGCGCGCGCGACCAGATACGCATCGTGGGTTCATCCACGGTGTATCCTTTTGCCGCCAGTGTTGCCGAGCATTTTGGCCGCGTGGGCGATTTCCGTACGCCCGTGGTGGAAGCCACCGGCACCGGCGCTGGCATCAAATTATTCTGCGAAGGCATAGGTGAGGCGCTGCCCGATATCGCCACCGCCTCGCGCCCGATGCTGCCAAGCGAAAAAGAACGTTGCCAGAAGCAGGGTGTGACTTCAGCCGTGGAAATAAAAATAGGGTTTGACGGCATCACCTTCGCCAACAGCGCCAAGGCGGAACGCGCGAAATTCTCGCGCAAGGATATTTTCCTGGCCCTTGCGCGCGAATTGCCGGATGCGACAGGGCAGATGGTGCCCAATCCATACAAAACGTGGAAGGAAGTGAACCCGGCGCTTCAGGATACGCCTATCCGCGTTTACGGCATGCCGCCGGTCTCCGGCACGCGCGACACGTTCGTGGAACTGGTGATGGAAAAGGGCTGTGCGGAAGTGCCGCGCATCGCGCAACTGGTGCCGGACGAAAAGAAGCGCAAGCATTTCTGCAAGGTTATCCGTGAGGATGGTGCGTTCATCGAGGCGGGCGAGAACGGCAACCTTATCGTGCAGAAGCTTCTGGGCGACGAGGAGGCTTTCGGCCTGCTTGGCTTCAGCTTCCTCGACCAGAATACCGGCGTCATCCAGGCGAGCTTCATTGAAGGTGCTGAGCCTTCCTTCGACACGATCCAGAATGCGACCTATCCCATATCGCGCCCGCTTTATATCTATGTGAAGGGCGGCCATGTGGGGTTGGTGCCGGGCCTGCGCGAATACGCTCAGGAATTCCTGAGCGAGGGCACGGCGGGGGATGAGGGCTACCTCGTGAATAAGGGCATTATTCCGCTGCCTGCGGAAGAGCGCGCGCAGATACGCGCCGATGTAATGCAGGCGCTTGCTGCTGCGCAACATAAGACCTTGCCAGCTACGCTTGACCCTGCGCAATAATCTTATTAGGTTAAGGCAAATGCCTATGGGTTCCGTGGGCACAAACTCTTTTTGCGCATTATGTTATGGATAAGTTCCCGATTACTGCTGACGGTTTCAAGGCTATGGAAGTTGAGCTAAAGCAGCTCAAGACCGTGGAGCGCCCGAATGTCATCAAGGCGATTGCGGAAGCGCGCGCGCACGGCGACCTTTCGGAGAATGCCGAATACTCCGCTGCGCGTGAAAAGCAGAGCTTCATTGAAGGGCGCATTCTTGAAATTGAAGGGCGTATCGCGGGCGCGGAGGTTATCGACGTGTCCAGGCTTTCCGGCGATCAGGTGAAGTTCGGCGCTACGGTGGTGCTTGTGGACGAAGACACGGAAGAAAAGGTGACTTACCAGATCGTGGGCGAATACGAAGCCGACCTGAAGAAGGGCAAGCTTTCACTGGTGGCGCCGATCTCGCGCGCGCTCATCGGCAAAAAGAAGGGCGATTCGGTGGAAGTGAGCACCCCCAAAGGTGCCAAGAGCTATGAGATCGTACAGGTGAAGTTTGCCTGATTACCTAGACACTGTTAGTTAATTATTAAGATTTAGGTGATAGTGCTCCCAAGATAGGAGTGTATCATATGAACCCACGCTTTTACCCTGTATCCGAGTCGTTTTTTGATGCGCATATATTACCATTGATTGCCGCGCATTACTCACGCGCTGGTCGTCCGCGCAATGTCAGCCATTATCAGGTGTTTTCTGCTCTGTTATATG
>JAMIFV010000048.1:0-5559 GCA_035906055.1 Alphaproteobacteria bacterium
CATCAACGGCATTGAGAACTTCTGGAACCAGGCCAAGCGTGCTTTGCGCAAATTCAACGGCATCAAACAGGACAATTTCTACTGGTTCCTCAAGGAGTGCGAATGGCGCTTCAACGGAGGCAAACACAATACACTACTAAAGCAGCTCAAATACTGGTATAAACACACCAAGCATTAACTCTTAGCTACTTCAGCCCCAAACCTTTTTGCTATTCGTTATGTAGAGGGTCCTGATGAATGAGTATTTCCGTATTGGGGAATGCATTCCTGAGCTTGCCTTCCACGGTGTCAGAGATCACATGTGCCTGCCGCAGGGTCATTTCCGGGTCAAGGTCGAGATGCAACTGGATGAAGCCGTTGCCGCCAGATCGGCGTGTGCGCAGGTCATGCAGGCCGAGCACGCCGGAGGAATCGCGCACGATGTCCTCTATCTTTACGCGGTCTTCATTGGAAAATTCGTGGTCCATAAGGTTCTGGAACGCATGATATCCCATCTTCGCGGCGGTAAAGATAAGGTACCCGGCGATGAGCAGCGCGAACACCGCATCGGCGGCATGCCAGCCAAGAGCGGGGGAAAGGATCAACGCGGCGATAACGGCGGAGTTGGTAAGCAGGTCGGACATATAATGCAGCGAATCGGCTTTCACTACCTGTGAGTTGGTCATGCGCACTACGTGGCGCTGGTAAAGCACCAGCCCCAGCGTGACTGCAATGGAGATAAGCATCACCGCGATGCCCAGCATGCTATGCTGCACGGGCTCCGGCCAGAAGAAGCGCCGTATACCCTCCACCACGAGGAACAGCCCGCTGCCGCAGATGAACGTGGACTGCGCGAACCCTGCAAGGTCTTCCGCCTTGCCGTGGCCGAAGCGGTGTTCTTCGTCCGGCGGCTGCAGCGCGTAACGCACCGCGGCGAAGTTGACGGCGGAGGCCATCACGTCGAGCAATGAATCGGCGAGCGATGACATCATGCTCAGCGAATCGGTGAACGACCACGCCATGCCTTTGAGCAGCACAAGAAACGCTCCCGCCCACAGCGAAAACTTGGTGGCAAGCCGCATCAGGCGGGCGGAATCGCCTGCAAGAGGCGTATGGTTTTTATGAGCGTGCAAGGTTAATTTTTTGTAATGAGGAATTAATCATACTTCTATTGATAACACATGCCCGATATGGAATAAATAGACTCGCAATGAACCTGTGTTTCGGGTTCAGCATAAACATAAAAGGCATCATACTAATAAGGAATCATACTATGAAATTCCAACGCTTTCTTTCCGCCGTCCTCATCACTTCCATGCTTGCGGGCTGTAATCAGCCGCCTGCGGGAGCAGGGCAGCAGACCGGCGGTATCGCCAAGCAGGACATTGGCGCGGTGCTCGGCGCCGTAGGCGGCGGCGTGATCGGTTCCACCATGGGTAAGGGCCGTGGCCAGATCGCTACCACGATCGCGGGCGCAATGGTCGGCGGCCTGCTTGGCAACTCGCTGGGCAAGTCGCTCGACGCGGCTGACGCAAGCTATTACAATCAGGCTACCCAGAGCGCGCTTGAAACCGCACCGGCTGGCCAGCCCCTGCCGTGGAGGAATCCGGAGTCAGGTAATTACGGTACCGTGGTTGCAGCTGCTCCCTACCAGCAGTCCGATGGCCGTTACTGCCGCGAATATAACCAGAAAGTGGTTATCGGCGGGCAGACCAAGTCTGCTTACGGTCTGGCATGCCGCCAGCCCGACGGCAGCTGGCAGATTGTAAAATAAATTACGCCATCGCTGCTGCAAATAACGATTTGCTGCGCTTCCGCTCGCATGTGCCAGTTGTACTTGCGTTGCGGCCAATAAACACCCCCGCCGCAAGCAGCGGGGTATTAAGTGTAAGGGGGATGAAGACATCCCCCTTCGCTAACGCTTGCCCCCTCTAAAGGGGTCGTCGCCTTCGGCTCCTCCACGCTGCAAGCGGCGGGGGATGTACCCGGTGCGATTCAAATCGTTGTTTTTGCTGGCGCAATAGCGTAATTGATACAAGGCCGGATGTTTTAGGCACAACAGTTTGTAAAAATGCGCCTGCCGCCCATTTTTCATGGAGGCAGGCGCTTTTTTTTGATAGACATTGCCGTTAACTAATATAGTTACATGGCGCACAGGCGGGAACTATTTTATGCAAGGAAATCTGGCTATGACGGCGGCTACAGAAGAAAAAGAGGCGGCCATTCCGACCGGCACGCTCATGAAGGGCAAACGCGGCATTATCATGGGCCTTGCTAACGACAAGTCGCTGGCGTGGGGCATCTCGCAGTATCTGGCTGCGCAGGGCGCTGAACTGGCATTCACTTTTCAGGGTGAGGCGCTTGAAAAGCGCGTGCGCCCGCTTGCTGCCAGCCTGAACTCCAAGATCATACTGCCGTGTAACGTGGCGGACGAAGCATCCATGGATGCGGTGTTTGCCGAACTGGAACAATCATGGGGTGAAATTGATTTTCTGGTGCATGCTATCGGCTATTCAGACAAGAACGAACTCAAAGGCCAGTATATCGAAACGTCAGCAGCAAATTTTGCGATGACGATGAATATCTCCTGCTATTCTTTCACCGCACTGGCGCGCCGCGCGCGCCCGCTGATGAAGAACGGCGGCAGCCTTATCACGCTTACCTATTTCGGGGCAGAGCGTGTCATCCCGCATTATAACGTTATGGGCGTAGCCAAGGCTGCGCTTGAAGCCAGCGTGAAATACCTTGCCGCCGACCTCGGCAGCGATAATATCCGCGTGAATGCCATTTCCGCAGGGCCCGTGAAAACGCTTGCCGCCTCCGGCATCGGTGATTTCCGCTATATCCTTAAATGGAATGAGCTGAATTCCCCTTTGCAGCGCAACACCTCGCTGAATGACGTAGGCGGCGCT
Source organism: Alphaproteobacteria bacterium (assembly GCA_035906055.1). GTDB lineage: Bacteria > Pseudomonadota > Alphaproteobacteria > Rickettsiales > JABCZZ01 > JAMIFV01. The sequence continues at coordinate 2,892 of JAMIFV010000048.1, forward strand.
GCGCTGTTCCTGCTGTCCGAGCTTGGCTCCGGCACTACGGGCGAAGTGCTGCATGTGGATTCCGGCTACCATGTGGTGGGCATGAAGCGCGTGGATGCGCCGGATATCGCAACGGTCAATAATGGGAATGGGTAATCTGGCCAGTTATGTCCATAAAAGCATTCATAACGGAGCTTTCTGCTAAGTTGGAAGGATGTAATTCCTACATACATAAAATAACGGATGCATATGAGGCAGGTGTATTGCAGCACGGAAGTACCGCCGCATTTGCCAGTAATGCTCCCGGACTGGAAGCGTATTTGTCAGGCGGGCGGCATATTTCCGATGGGATGAAGAACATCATTGCCGGTACAGAGTTTTTCGCAGAAACGCCGAACTTGGGCCAAAATGAAGCTTTGAAATATGCAGCTGATGCACTTAATGAGTTAAAAAGAAAATTTAGAAGTTATTTTGACCAGCATCCCGATTATACAAAAGAAAATAACCAACTAAAGCTGGAAGAGCGTCAATTATTGGAAACCCTCGCAGAGGCTATCGTTTTCATCAATGGACAGCCCGAATTGCAGCGTGACGTTGGACGCCAACGCTAAATTGACATATTTTTGAAAATATGGCATATTAATATAAATATGACATAGTAAGAAATTTATGGAAAAAAGCATAAGCGCTCATATCAGCGATGGTGGCAGAGTGGTTATTCCTGCTGAATTGCGTAAAGCCTATGGCCTGAAAATAGGCGATGAGGTGACTTTTCTTGCCGACGAAAAAGGCATTCGCGTCGTGCCGCGCAATTGGGCAATCAAAGAGATGCAAACGCTGGTAAGAAAATATATCCCCAAGGAGAAGCGTGACCGCATGGTAGATGAACTGATAGCGCAACGCCGCGCCGAAGCTAAAAAGGAGTTTGAATGACATCGCCTGCCTACATGCTGGATGCTTCGGCGCTGATAGCATGTTTCCTCGATGAAAAAGGAGCGGAGATTGTACATGAGGCATTGAATGATGGGGCGTTGATCACCGCTGTAAATGTTTCAGAAACTGCCTCCATATTACTAAGGGGAGGAATGCCGTTTGAAGAAATACCCCATATTTTGTCTTCTTTTCCCATGCGGATAATTTATGTCGACGCCGACATTGCCTTTAAAGCAGCCTCTATAGGGAACATAACTAAACCATTAGGGTTATCTTTGGCCGACCGGGTATGTTTGGCGGCTGCCATGATACGCGATGCAAAAGTGCTGACGGCCGATCGCGTTTGGGCAAAACTTAAGTTGCCGAATCTGTCCGTTCAGGTAATTAGATAGTTATGGCCAGTAATTCTTTCGGCAGTTTATTCCGTTTCACCACCTGGGGCGAAAGCCACGGGGAAGCCATAGGTTGCGTGGTTGACGGCGTTCCTTCGCTGATTCCTTTATCCGGGCAGGACATCCAGCCTTATCTCGATAAGCGCCGCCCGGCGCAGTCGCGCTTCACCACGCAGCGCAAAGAAACCGATACGGTAAAGATCCTTTCCGGCGTGTTTGAAGGCAAGACCACGGGCACGCCCGTGAGCCTCGTCATCTATAACGAGGACCAGAAGTCGAAAGACTATGACGACATCAAAGACAAATTCCGCCCCGGCCATGCGGACTACACCTACATGCAGAAATACGGTATACGCGACTATCGCGGCGGCGGGCGCTCCAGCGCGCGTGAAACGGCCATGCGCGTGGCGGCCGGTGCCATTGCACGCAAAATATTGCCTGCTTCGGTGAAGATCCGTGGCGCGCTCGTGCAGATGGGCACGCAGAAAGTGAACCGCGACGCATGGGACTGGAACGAAGTGGAAAACAATCCGTTCTGGTGCCCGGACAAGGCGCTGGCGGCCAAGCTTGAGGGCTACCTTGACGGCATCCGCAAGGACGGTTCGTCCGTCGGCGCGGTAATCGAGGTGGTAGCGGAAGGTGTGCCCGCAGGCTGGGGCGATCCCATCTATGAAAAACTCGACGCACAGCTTGCCAACGCGATGATGAGCATCAATGCCGTGAAGGGAGTGGAGATCGGTGACGGATTCGCCACCGCCGCCATGCGCGGCGAAGAAAATGCCGACCGCATGCGCATGAAGGGCAGCGAAGTGGCGTTTGAAAGCAACCACGCAGGCGGCATACTGGGCGGCATCTCCAGCGGCCAGCCTGTGGTGGTGCGTTTTGCAGTGAAACCGACCAGTTCCATCCTCACGCCCGTGGAGACGGTGGACAGGCACGGCAGCGAGACCAGTATCCTTACCAAGGGCAGGCATGACCCCTGCGTGGGCATCCGCGCGGTGCCGGTGGGCGAGGCGATGATGGCGGCGGTATTGGCAGACGCTTACTTGCGCCACAGGGCAATGAAATAAATTTAACAATAAAAAACAATATGTTGCTTTTGTAACAAAACCTTAATTCTTCTCATGGGTTGGCTATGATAGTTTAGGCGCAAGCTTTTCATTTATAGGCATAATTAAAGAAATGGGGGGCTGGAAAGTACAAATTTGATAGCCCTTTTCTTTCTTTGTGATCTCAACCCCCGGTGGATTTTTATTTTTTCCTTGAGATGCGCGAATGTTCCTTCGAGGTGGTTTATGGTAGGCGGTATTGCGAGGCTTGGTATATCGCGACAGGTAAAGAGGCTGTGCAGGTTATCCTGCAAT
>JAMIFV010000049.1:0-27128 GCA_035906055.1 Alphaproteobacteria bacterium
TCATTGCAGGATAACCTGCACAGCCTCTTTACCTGTCGCGATATACCAAGCCTCGCAATACCGCCTACCATAAACCACCTCGAAGGAACATTCGCGCATCTCAAGGAAAAAATAAAAATCCACCGGGGGTTGAGATCACAAAGAAAGAAAAGGGCTATCAAATTTGTACTTTCCAGCCCCCCATTTCTTTAATTATGCCTAAAGGTAAAAGCGAGTCACTCTGATGTTTGTCATACCGGCGAAAGCCGGTATCCAGACTTGTTTTCGTTGCGTGGCTGGATCCCGATTTTCATCGGGATGACGCATTCAGGCTTAGTTCTGGATAACCTTGCCGTCTCGGAGACGAATCACAGGATGCGGGAACTTGGAAATAAGCCCCTCGTCATGCGTGGCGAACACGATGGTGGTGCCGCTTTTATGCAAAGTCTCGAACAGGTACATGAATTTGAGGCGAAGCGACGGGTCAAGGTTGCCGCTGGGTTCATCGGCCAGCAGGATATCCGGCGACGTGACCACCGCGCGCGCAATGGCAACCCTTTGTTTCTGACCGCCGGAAAGAATATCCGGACGCGTCTTGCTGAAATTGCTCAAGCCCACCCACGCCAGCAGCGACGCTGTCTTTTCCGCTATCTGATTCTTGGATTCCCCTGCAATCTTGAGCGGCAGGCCGATATTTTCTTCCACGGTCAGGTTATCGATAAGGCGGTAATCCTGAAACACGGTGCCGATGCGCCTGCGCAACGGCGGCAGTTCGTTACGGCCAAGTGACGAAGTATCTTTATCGAAGAGGTAGACTTTTCCCTTAGTGGGGCGCAGTGCGAGCGCGAATACGTTCAGCAACGATGACTTGCCCGCGCCGCTTGCTCCGGAAAGGAAATAGAACCCGCCGCGCTTGATGGAGAGCGACACTTCCTTGAGCACGTCCTGCCCGCTGATATAGCCCATCGACACTTCGTCGAGTTTTAAAACGGTGCCGTCCGGGCCAACGGCTTTGCTGATTTCCATAATTTTCTCGCTTAAACGCATGTCATAGTTATAATAAATACGTTTAGAAATCTATAAGCATCTGTATGATACTTATCTGCCCGGAATGCACTGCGCGTTATCTAGTGCCCGATGCCGCCATTGGCGACAACGGCAGGACCGTGCGCTGTGCCAAATGCGCGCATACCTGGTTTCAGACGCTGCCCAAACCGGAGGCACCTCCGCCTGAGCCTGCCAGCATGGAACAGGTGCTTACCTCCATTAAGGAGGCCATTGAAGCGCCCGACGAACCCGAAAAAACAGCAGAGCCCCCCCCGGTTAAAAAGCGTCCGCTACCGTTCGGCTCCAACCTGCCCGTCATCGTTGCCATGCGCAAAACGCCAAAGTCACTTAAGGTGTTCTGCCTGCTGATGATACTGCTGTGTATCGGCATTTACCCGCTGGCGCACCGTTATGAATTGCTGGCAAAATACCCTGATATGGCTTTCCTGTTCGAGCCGCTCGGCATTTATGATACGCAGGGCCTTGCGTTGGCTGATGTCAACATTACAAAAACACCTAAGGAAAATAACATCACCTCCATCAAAGTGGAATGTGCCGTCATCAATGAATCCAAGGGCATTCGCACCCTGCCGCCGCTGAAGGTGCGCATTATCAATGCCGCCGGCACTGTGGTAAAAGTAAGCGACAGCCTTGTGGAAGCAGGTGCCAACATAAAAGCCGGCCAGACTTCCGTCTGCAAGCCGTTCACCTATGAAAGCAACGGCGATGCCGACAAGATACAGCTTGACCTTGCCGACTCGTTTAATCAGATGTTACAACGGTCAAACTAAATAAAGAAACGGACATGAAAGACATACCCATCCTGTATTCGGCGGAAGAAATTGAAGAGCGTATCCAGATACTGGCGCACGAAATCGCACTGAAGCTACCGCCCGATGTGATGATCGTGTCACTGCTCAAGGGCAGCTTCATGTTTACCGCCGACCTCATCCGCGCATTATATAAGATCGGCATGCATCCGCAGGTGGATTTCATGACGCTGTCGAGCTACGGCACCAAGACCGAATCCTCCAAAACCGTCACCATCAACCGTGACCTCAATGAAGAAGTAAAAGACCGCAATATCCTCATCCTTGACGATATCCTCGAATCAGGCCGCACGTTGCATTTCGCGCGCAACCTCATCGAGCAGCGCGGCGCGAAGTCGGTAAAGATCGTGGTGCTGCTGGAAAAACCAGGCAAGCGTGAAGTGGCGCTGAGCGCCGACTTCATAGGCTTCACCATTCCCGATAAATTCGTGGTCGGTTACGGGCTGGATCACTCCAACTACTACCGCGAGTTGCCTTACGTGGGCATTCTGGAAATTCATTAAGACCGTACCCGGCACCTGGTACTCGGTTAAAAACTCCGAGTACCGAGTACGAGAAACCCAGTACACTCTATAGCCAACCCGGCAATTTATCGCGTGACAGAAGGTCCTCATAGGTCTGGCGTGCACGCACCAGCGCCATGTCCTTGCCGTTTACCATCACCTCCGGTAACAGCGGCCTTGCATTATACGTGCTGGCCATGGAGGAACCATATGCCCCGGCTGAACGCAATGCCAGCAACTCCCCTGCCCTTGGCAGGCTGAGCTTACGGTCCTTGCAGAAAATGTCACTTGTCTCGCAGACCGGGCCTACCACATCCACAAGTTGCCTGCCCGTGCCGTTATCCTGCAATACGGGCACAATATCATGGTGCGCGTCATACATCGCGGGGCGCATAAGGTCGTTCATGCCCGCATCCACGATCACGAATACCCTGCCCTCGCTGCGTTTGAGATAAAGCACACGCGTCACCAGAACGCCCGCATTGCCCACCAGCAGCCTGCCGGGTTCAAATATCAGTTTGCAATCCAGCCCTTCGGTCGCCTTCTTCACCACCTCACCATAAGAAACCGGCAGCGGCGGCGGCTCGATATTGCCATAAGGAATGCCAAGCCCGCCGCCAAGATCAAGCGTGGTAATGGGCATGCCTGCGGCGCGCAGTTCATGCACCAGCTGCACCACACGCGCGAATGCGCCTGCGAAGGGGTCAAGGTCGGTAAGCTGCGAACCGATATGCACGGAGACACCCTGCACTTCGATACCCGGCAGCTTCATGGCGCGGGCATAAAGCTCATGCGCCGCCAAGATGGGCACGCCGAACTTGGTTTCTTTATTGCCGGTGGAAATTTTTGCATGCGTTCCGGGAATCACATCCGGATTCACGCGAACTGCAATACGCGCCACCGCTTTCTGGGCCACCGCCACTTCCGAAAGCGCGCCCAGTTCCGCTTCGGATTCGATGTTAAACTGATAGATATTCTGCGAAAGCGCATAGGCCATTTCTTCGCGCGTCTTACCGACGCCGGAAAACACTATCTTGTCCGGGCTGATGCCAGCGGCCAGCGCAATGCGCACCTCACCGCCGGAAACCACATCCGCTCCGCTACCCTCGGATGCCAGCGTTTTAAGTACCGCCAGCGTATTGCAGGCCTTCACCGCAAAGCAGATGAGCGGGCTGCGTTCGGCCAGCGCGTCACTGAACACGCGGTAATGCCTGCGCAGTGTGGAAGAGGAATAACAATAAAAAGGCGTACCCACCCTGTCCGCAATATCAATCAGCGAAATATCCTCGGCATGCAGCACACCGTTTATGTAATCAAAATGGTCCATATTCTTCCTAGTTACTTGTCATGCCCGTGAAAACAGGCACCAGTCAATATTTCTTCATTTCACTGGATTCCCGCTTCCACGGGAATGACAGTTATATTATTTCTTATTAGTTTGTTCCGCCTGTGCATTCACTTTCTCCGGTAGCTTCAAATCCCGCTTTATACCGCAGGCGGCTGCACAGCTTATGGCGAGCAGCAGTATCAATGTGCGTTTTATCATAGGTATTTCTTCTTTGCTGCCTTTACGGCTTCTTTCACATTCACAGGAGAGGTTCCCCCAAAACTGGTACGGCTGGAAACGGAACGTTTCACCGTGAGCACGGAATATATATCCTGCGTGATGCCCGGCTCAATGCGCTTCATATCCTCAATGGAAAGCTGCGCCAGCATGCAGTTATTATCTGTGGCAAGCTTCACGATGCGCGCGGTGACATGATGGGCATTGCGAAACGGCAGGCCAAGCATGCGCACCAGCCAGTCGGCAAGGTCGGTGGCCGTGGAATAACCTTCTTCAGCGCTTTCATGCATATGCGGCAGGTCGGCAATGAAATCGCTCACCATGCCCGCCATCGCGCCCACGCAGAGACGCCACTGGTCAAATGCGTCGAACAGCGGTTCTTTGTCTTCCTGCATGTCCTTGTTGTAGGAAAGCGGCAGGCCCTTCATCGTTACCAGCAGGCTGTTCAGCGCGCCTATGATGCGCCCGGTCTTGCCGCGCACGAGTTCGGCGGCATCGGGGTTGCGCTTCTGCGGCATGATGGAGCTTCCGCTGGTGAACAGGTCGGAGAATTTCACAAAATGGAACTGAGCGCTCGTCCACAGCACGAATTCTTCCGCAAGGCGCGAAAGATGGATGGCCGAGATGGAAGCGACGCTCAGGAACTCCATGGCAAAGTCACGGTCGGATACGGAATCCAGCGAATTGGCCGTGGGGGCTGCAAAGCCAAGTGCTTTTGCGGTCATCTGGCGGTCAATGGGGAAAGACGTGCCTGCAAGCGCGGCGGCGCCAAGCGGGCATTCATTGAGGTTTTCAAGCGCAGCCTGAATGCGCCTGCGGTCGCGGCCAAACATTTCCACGTACGCCATGAGGTGATGGCCGAGCGTTACCGGCTGCGCGCTTTGCAGATGTGTAAAACCCGGCATGATGGCGGTGGCATTTTCATCGGCACGTCTGATGAGCGCCGCCTGCAACTGCGTAAGCTCGATATCCATCTCCTGCAACGCATCGCGCACGAACATACGGAAATCCAGCGCCACCTGGTCGTTACGTGAGCGCGCGGTGTGCAGCTTGCCTGCTGTCTCGCCGATAATTTCGGCAAGGCGCGCCTCGATGTTCATATGGATGTCTTCCAGTTCCACCTTGAACACGAATTTCCCGGCCTCGATCTCCTGCTTTATTTCCTTCAGCCCGCTGATGATAAGCGCCGACTCACGCTTGGTAAGAATGCCCGCCTTCGCCAGCATTTCCGCATGCGCGATGGAGCCGCGAATATCCTGCGCGTAAAGCCTGCCGTCAAAACCGATGGAAGCGTTGATCTCCGCCATGATCTCGGCTGGCCCCTGCGCATATTGCCCGCCCCACATGGGATTAGAAGATGGGGGATTGGCCTTGGGGCTGCTTTTTTTGTCTGCTTTTCTAGTGGTCATTTATGCCGCGTCCTGTTTGCGTGAATAGGTCTTTTCAATGTAGTCCACCACCATCTGCTGGAATTCTTCCGCGATGCGCTCACCGCGCAGCGTGGCGGCTTTCTTGCCGTCCACGAACACCGGCGCCGTGGGCGATTCACCTGTGCCCGGCAGGCTGATACCGATATTGGCATGTTTGCTTTCACCGGGGCCATTCACGATGCAGCCCATAACGGCTACGTTCATATCTTCCACACCGCTGTAGCGCGTGCGCCATACCGGCATCTGCTCGCGCAGGAAAGACTGTATCTTGCTGGCCAGTTCCTGAAACACCGTGCTGGTAGTGCGCCCGCAGCCGGGGCACGCCGTCACCATCGGTGCAAAAGAGCGAATGCCCGTAGTTTGCAATATCTCCTGCGCCACCTGCACCTCGCGCGTGCGGTCGCCGCCCGGTTCCGGCGTAAGCGAAACGCGGATCGTGTCACCGATGCCTTCCATGAGCAACGTCGCCATGGCAGCGGTGGAAGCCACAATGCCCTTGCTGCCCATGCCCGCTTCGGTCAGGCCCAGATGCAGCGGATAGTCGCACTGCGCGGCAAGGTCGCGGTAAACCAGTATCAGGTCATTCACGCGGCTGGTCTTGCAGGAGATGATGATACGGTCGCGCGGCAGGCCTATCTTTTCCGCGTGCTGCGCGCTTTGCAGCGCGGAAAGCACCAGCGCCCTGCGCGAGACTACATCGGCATCATCAGGATTTGCCAGCGCCGCGTTTGCGTCCATGAGCCTGGCGAGCACTTGTTGATCGAGGCTGCCCCAGTTCACACCGATACGCACGGGCTTATCGTACTTTATCGCCAGTTCGATCATCTGCTCGAACTGCGTATCGCGCTTGCCTGCAAAGCCCACATTACCGGGGTTGATGCGGTATTTCGCCAGCGCCTTGGCGCAATCAGGATAATCCGCCAGCAGACGGTGGCCGTTATAATGGAAGTCACCCACGATCGGCACAAAGCAGTTCTGCTTTGCCAGCGCTTCCACGATATGCGGCACGGCCTGCGCGGCATTCGCCTCGTTCACGGTGACGCGCACGACTTCGGAGCCAGCACGCGCGAGCGCCAGCGTCTGTTCCACAGTGGAGGCGATATCCGCCGTGTCCGTATTGGTCATGGACTGCACCACCACAGGCGCACCGCTCCCCACATGGATATTACCCACGCGCACTTTTACGGTTTTGCGGCGTTCAATGCTGGACATAGGGGCATTACATAGCGGATTTTGAGAATTGTGGCAATTTTACTCATTGCCGGAGTATAGCTCGAAATTCCGCTTATACTCCTCCTGGAGGGAATGCAATGTATTTTTATTATACAATATGTTATAACAGGAAGCTTCCTTACTCTTCAGACATACTTCCCATTCGGCAATACGGGGATCCTTTTTACCTTCCGTGGCAAAACGTATCTCGGCTGGCACAGCTTCCACAATAGCAGGCTTTCTGTCGCCGCCGGAGAACAGCATATACCCTCCGACCATCACCACAATGCCAATCACCGCCACCATCAGCAGCGCCTGTGACGGCAGGTTTTCCTTGACGGTGGGTTCGGGGATAAAAAACTCCTGCTTCACCCCCCCCATCAGCCCATCGTATGCCGCCAGTGTTTCCGCCGGGTCGATCTCAAGGAAAGACGCATAGTTCTTGATATAGCCACGCACATAGGCCTTGCCCGGCAGTCTGTCGAATTTACCCGTCTCAATGGCTTCAAGGTAATGCACGCGGATATGCATGGCGGTTGCGGCATCGGCAAGGGAAAGATCGAGGCTTTCGCGCACATCCCTGAGGTAATGGCCGATATCTTCGTAATGCGCCGCCTTCATATCACCACATTATGATCTTTGGCGTATTCTTCAAGCTGCCTGCGCGCGCTGCTTTCCGAAGACCCTAGCAATTGCTGCACAAATTGTTGCAGGTGTTTGACATCAACTGAGCGCAGCATGGCCTTCACCGCTCCCACGCCGGAAGGCGGCATGGAGAAGGAACGCAGCCCCGCGCCGATAAGCGCCATCGCCTCGATAGGCTTGCGCGCCATTTCACCGCAGAAGCCAACTTCCACACCCACTTCGTTGCAGGCTTTCACAATATCGCTGACGATACGCAGCACTTCCGGCGAGAGCGTGTCATAACGGTCGGACATTCTCTGGCTGGCGCGGTCGCATGCAAAGATGAACTGCAGCAGGTCGTTACTGCCGATGGAAACGAAGTCCACGCGCTTGAGTAGCGCGGGCATCTGCCAGAGCAGCGCGGGCACTTCTATCATCGTGCCGATGCGTATCTTTTTAGGCGGCGAGAAACCTTCCTGCCTGGCGCGCTCTATCTCCATATTGAGCAGCTTGCGCGCCTCATCGAATTCATAGACCTGCGTAATGAACGGGAACATCACATCTAACTGGCGCTCCGCTGACGCATGTATCAGCGCGCGCAACTGGCGGCGCAGGATTGCAGGCCTGTCCAGGCCGATGCGCGTGGCGCGCCAGCCCAGCGCCGGATTCTCCTCCCCTTCAATGGGGAAATACGGAAGCTGCTTGTCACCGCCGATATCGAATGTGCGGAAGATAACGCGCTTGTCACCGGCAAGGCGCAATATCTTGGCATAGGCTTTGGTCTGCGCTTTCACGTCCGGCATGGAAGACGCCATAAGGTAAGGCAGTTCGGTGCGGTAAAGGCCGATGCCGTCAACATCCGCCGCCTGCAAATGCCTTGCATCCACAAACAGGCCCGCGTTGATATTCAGCGAAATGCGCACGTTGTCTTTGGTCACGGGCGGCAGGTCATGCTGGGCGGCATAGGCCTGCTTGCGCGTACGCATAGCACGGAGGCTCTCGGCAACGGTGCGCTCTATTTCCTCCGAGGGACGGATGAATACCTCGCCGTTGTCGCCGTCCACGATAACGGGATCGCCCGACTGAATAAGCTCCATCGCATCGGCTATCCTGCCCACTACGGGAATTTCCATCGCACGCGCGATGATGACGATATGCGATGTAGCGGAGCCTTCCTCAAGAATGAGGCCTTTGAGTTTTTTGCGGCCATATTCCAGCAGTTCCGCAGGCCCCAGTGCATTAGCCACCAGTATGAAGCGCGCAGGCAGGTCAGAATGGCCCGGCGCTCCTTCCTTGACGCCCACCAGTTCCTGCAACAGGCGGTTGGATACGTCTTCAAGATCATGCAGGCGGTCGCGGATATATTCGCTCTGCACCTGATGCATACGCTGCGCCATTTCCTCCTGCGCCTTGCGCACGGCGGACTCCGCCGTAAGGCCGGTATGAATGGCATCCACGATCTGCTTGATCCACCCTTTATCACGCGCAAACATCTGGTAGGATTCCATGATGTCGTGCTGCTCGCTGTTCTCTTCCAGCCCGGTCTTTTTAATGAGCTCTTCAATGGAGACCTGCAAACCTTCCAGCGCCTTCTGAAGCCTTTCCACCTCATGGGTAGGATCTTCAGCGACCGTGATCTTCACCTCAATGCGCTTGCGGTGCATCACCGCAATGCCGCGTGCAAGGCCGGGCGCGAATTTGAGGCCGGAAAGCTGCTTCGAGAACAGCGTGGTGCTGGAGCCTTCGCGCAGTTCGCCCTTGCTCACCAGCTTGCCGGAATCGTTAAGCTCCGCCAGCACCATCGCCACGGTTTGCAGCACTTCCACCTGATCGTCGGTGAATACTTTTTCCTGTTTGTCCTGCACTACAAGTACGCCCACTACCTTGCCGCGCTGCAGGATGGGCACGCCTACGAAGGCATGGTATTTTTCCTCGCCCGTTTCCGGGCGGTACACGAATTTGGGATGATGCTGCGCGTCGGCAAGATTCACCAGCGTTGACGTGGCCGCGATATCGCCCACCAGCCCCTCGCCTACCTGCAACCGCGTCAGATGCACGGCAGATTCATTCAGGCCCACGCTGGCGAAAAGCTCCAGCACGTCGCCCGCACGCATCAGGTAGGTTGAGCACACATCGCAGCGCATTTCTTCCGCGATAACGCGAACAATGGAGTCCAGCCGCTCCTGCGCGGTATGCGCAGAGGCCATCACGTCGCGTATACGGCGAAGCATGACGAGCGGAGACTGCGCGCTCTGCGTATCCTCTGGCTTTCTGGCGTGTGTCGAAGTCATAATTCTTTTTTTATTGGCTGCTGCCAGCCTAAAGGAAAAACCCTGACACAGCAACAAGTAAGCACGCAAAGATTGCTGCATGGCAGCATGGGGCAGCTAGCGCTGGCGTGCCCCGCCCTGCGCGAGGACCATGCCTAGCTGGTCCACCATGCTTTCCAGCGCCTGCGCCCTGCGCGCATCGGCAAGCGCCGCATAAACTGCGGAAGGCTTACGCATGTCCACGGCACTCCTCAGGTTCTTCAGGTGGAACCTGCCCTCCGTCTCTTTATTTTTAGCAAGAACACCGGCATTGGGCTGTTCTTCCGCAAACGCGCTGCCGGGAGCCATGGCACTGACCACCTCATGGAGGACACCGTGACGCCGGGCAGTGGAAAGCGCGCCGCCCACCGCACTGAAATCGCCATTGCCTGCCCCGGCGTTCAACTGCGCAGCCAAAACAGGCACAATGCTCCTGCGCCTCCGGTCGCCTGTAATGGAACCGGCGAAGTAACCTGCGCCCCCCGTCGCCCCCATGCCAACCACGGTAGCGCCTGCCAACACCATACTTCGCCTTCTATTATCCACGGGTTCTGTGGGTTGTTCTGCCATATGCGGCCTCAGGCGCGCGCAAGAAAAGTTTCAGCCTGCCCGGTGAGTTCGTCTACGATAGCCTGCGCGGATTCCACACGTTCCACCATGCCCACGCTCTGCCCGGCCATAACGGATCCGTTCTCCACATCGCCTTCCATCACGGCTTTGCGCAACGCACCTGCCCAGAAATGCTCAATCTCAAGCTGCGCCTCTTTCTTATCCAGCACACCGCCACGGAATCTGGCGATCACCTCATGCTGGTATTTGATGAACGCATCGGTGGCCTTATTGGAAATGGCGCGCACCGGGATAACGGGAAAATCAGGGTCCACCTGCACCGACACGGTAGCGTCACGTGCCTGCGAGCGGATAAACATTTGCTTGAACTTATCATGGGCGATGGACTCAGCCGCACACACGAAGCGCGTGCCGAGCTGCACGCCCGCCGCACCCATTTCGATATACCCGGCGATGGCTTCGCCGCGCCCGATGCCGCCCGCCACAAATACCGGCACATCCTTGATCTCCGGCAATATCTCCTGCGCCAGTACCGACGTGCTGACCGGGCCGATATGCCCGCCCGCTTCAGAGCCTTCGATCACCAGCGCATTCGCCCCAAGACGCACCAGCTTGCGCCCGATGATGGCCGAAGGGGCAAAGCAGATGACTTTCGCGCCATACTCTTTGATCGCCTGTATCGTGGTATTCTTGGGAATGCCCCCCGCCAGCACCACATGGCTTACTTTTTTTTCTGCGCAGACCTTCACCAGTTCATCCAGCTTGGGATGCATGATGATGAGGTTCACGCCGAAAGGCCTGCTGCTGAGCCTGCGCGTTTCGTCGATTTCCTTCGCCAGCAATTCAGGCGGCATGGCGCCGCACGCGATAACGCCGAACGCTCCCGCATTTCCCAGCGCCGCAACAAGGTTATGTTCGGACACCCACGACATAGCCCCGCCCATAATGGCATGCTGGCAGCCGAGAAAATCCGTACCGCGCTTCCAGAGGGTTGAGAGTGACCTTGCCATTATGCCGCGTCCAGGCCGAACGCCGTATGCAGCGAACGCAGCGCCAGCTCGGTGTATTCTTCGGAAATAAGCACCGATATCTTGATCTCGGACGTAGAAATGACGAGGATATTGATGTTCTTTTCCGCCAGCGTCTTGAACATTTCCTGCGCAATGCCCACATGGCTGCGCATGCCCACGCCGATGACGGACACCTTCGCCACGCCCTTATCGGTCTGCATGGATTTGTATTTGATCCTGTCCCTGGCTTTTTCAACGGCAGCCACGGCGCGGTCACAATCGCCGCGCGGCACGGTGAAGGTCACGTCGGTTTCATTACCGCCTTCGGTCACGTTCTGCACGATCATGTCCACGTTGATGTTCGCGTCAGTCAGCGGGCCGAAAATGGCGGCGCTGACGCCGGGAATATTTGCCACGGAGTTGAGCGTGATACGCGCTTCATCACGGCTATAGGCAATGCCCGTTACTTTCCTTCTTTCCACAACTTCCTCCTCATCCACGAGTAATGTTCCTTCCACGTCGCTGAAGCTGGAAAGCACCTGCACGCGGACTTTATGATTCATGGCCATTTCAACAGAACGTGTCTGCAACACCTTCGCACCGAGCGAGGCCATTTCAAGAATTTCTTCGTAAGCCACCTTCTTCAGCTTGCGCGCCTTGGTCACAACGCGCGGGTCGGTGGTGTATACGCCGTCCACATCGGTATAAATATCGCAGCGGTCGGCATGCAGCGCGGCGGCCAGCGCCACCGCTGACGTGTCGGAACCGCCACGGCCAAGCGTGGCAATGCGCCCCTTCTCGTCCACCCCCTGAAACCCTGCCACCACAGCGACCCTGCCGGAGTTAAGGCAGGCCATGAGGCCTTCGGTCCTGATCTCGCAGATACGCGATTTGCTATGGGCGTCGTCCGCTATCAGCGGCATCTGCCAGCCGAGGAACGAACGCGCAGGGATTCCCATTTCATTGAGAGTGAGCGCCAGCAGGCCGGAAGTGACCTGCTCACCGGAGGAAACGATCGTGTCGTATTCCTCAAGCGACTGCGGGGTAATCATGGGAGATATCTGGCGCACAAGGCCGACGAGCTGGTCGGTTACGCCGGACATGGCGGAAACCACCACAGCCACCTGATTGCCCTGATCGAGCTCTTTTTTAACTTTGGTGGCCACATTGCGGATACGGTCAAGATCCGCTACCGACGTGCCGCCGAATTTTTGTACAATAAGTGCCATAGTTCACTTCGCTCTGGTTTGGCACGGGTATATGCGGAAATGTCTGATATTTCCAGCAGAAAGTGAAGCTCTACAGTGCCAGCCGCATCACGATGGCCGATTCGCGGCTGCCGTCCGGATTGGAATAATATCCCTTCCTTTCCGATATGCGGGCAAATCCCGCTTTGGCATACATATTCAGGGCGGCGGCGTTGCCCTGCCTTACCTCCAGAAGCACCGATTCGGCGCTGTTGGCCTTGAGCCAGTCGCTCATGGCTTGCGTTATGGCATAACCAAGCCCCTTGCGGCGCGCTTGCGGGTTCACGGCGAATGTCAGTATCTCCGCCTCCGCGCCTATCAGCCTGACCACGGCGAATCCCTCCTGCGAAATCAGCGCGACCGTACCGCAAACACTGAACATACCCTTGAAATCACTTTCTTTCCAACCCGGCTGAAACGAAGCGGCGTGGAGTTTCACCAGCGCCGCCATATCGGGCTTTGCGCTAACTGTAATGTTGATTGTCATCATCTTGCCTTGTAGAGTGCACGCATTATGGCAAAAGATTCCGGTACAGTCGACAAAGATGAGATAGAGCGCTTCACCCGCATCGCCGGGGAATGGTGGGACGAGAACGGCAAGTTCAAGCCCCTGCACCGCATGAACCCGGTGCGGGTGGAATATATCCGTGACGCTGCCACTGCGCATTTCAAGAAAGACGCCAGTGACGTGAAATGCCTCTCAGGCCTCACGCTTCTGGATATCGGCTGCGGCGGCGGCCTGCTCTGCGAACCGCTTTCCCGCCTTGGCGCAAAAGTAACGGGCATCGACGCTGGCGAAAGAAATATCAAGGTCGCCACCCTGCATGCGGAAAAAATGGGACTGGATATCACGTACGAATGCAAGCCCGCGGAAGACATGGGCAAGGCAAGGTTCGACGTGGTGCTGGCCATGGAGATCGTGGAGCATGTGGCCGATGTGCCCGCGTTCCTGAAGGCGGTTGCCACATTAGTCAAACCCGGCGGTATCCTGTTCATGTCCACGCTCAACCGCACGGCCAAATCCTACCTGATGGCCATTCTCGGCGCTGAATATGTGCTGCGCTGGGTGCCGCGCGGCACGCATGAATGGAAGAAATTCCTGAAACCCGCCGAGCTCTGCGCTGGCCTGCGCATGCAAGGCATGAGCATAGACCACATGACCGGAACGGTGTTCAGTCCCATCGGCAATAGCTGGTCCACTAACGACCGCGACCTTGATGTGAATTACATGCTCACCGCAAGCAAAGCCGCCTAGCGGTATCCTATAATCACCAGCCCGGCATACCCGGAACCGGCGGCACCTGCACTGCCCGTTGCCGCACCGGAACCGCCGCCGCCGCCGCCATAGCTGGCGGCGCTGCCTGCGGCAGTCGTGTTACTGGTGGCGCCGTTCGCACCGCCTGAGCCACCCGCGCCGGAACCTACGCCATAGTCGCCTATGGGAACGATGTTGGTTGTCCACCCGCGCAGCGCCACGCCATTGGTCAGGGCAATGCCGCCATTGCCACCAGCACCCGCATTCGTGGATACTGCATTGCTGCCGCCGCCACCACCGCCGCCGCTACCCGCCGTAGCCGAACCCGGCGCAGCATTGCCGCCGCCTGCCGTACCGCTGTTACCGCCTGCCACACCGTCAGCGCCGGGGCCGCCATCACCGCCACTCCCGCCGGATGCACCCCCCTGATTGCCATCGGCACCGCCATTTGCACCACCGCCGCCACCGCCGCCGCCGCCACTGACATTGCCCGCCGCGCCGCTGGCGCCATTACCATTGCCGCCGCCTGCGCCGCCACCGCCACCGCCACCGCCACGGTTGCTAGCGCCGCCCGCCGCGCCGCTGCCGCCCGCATATTTATAAGAAGACGCGCCAATAACCGTGGTATCGCCATTACCGCTGCTACCGCCTGCCCCACCCGTTGACGCAGAAGCATTGCGGCCATAATCCGCTTCGAGGGTTGAAGAGTCCTTGAACAGGGTCTTTGCCGTACCGCCTGCCGTACCGACGGTCACGGTAACACTGTCACCCGGCGTCAGGGATATCTGCTGGCTTACACCCGTGGCACCGCCACCACCGCCGCCACCGCCCGCATTGCCTGCGCCGACGGCTCCATTACCGCCAGATCCCACGGCCACCACCACATTGTGTGCATTGTTCCAGTCCGCAGGCACCGTATAGCTAGTTGAGGCCGTAATGGCGCTTACTTTGGGTATGATCACGCCGGTGAGCGTGGGCGGCGTCAGCGCAAGGTTGCAGATAGGCGTGACAGAGCCGCCATTGAGATCCAGCGCGCTGGCCATGGTAAAACCGTTTGGTGCCATATCCGTGGCCTGCACGGGATAATTAAATACCAGCGACGACGTGCCGGAGCCGCTTACATAATTGGCATAGCCCGTGCCGCCGCTGCCGCTATTGCCCGTGGCGGCAACCGAGCCTCCCCCTACTGAAATGGCCGTGATAGCCAGCCTCGGTACGCCGCTGACCGTGACGGCCTTGTTAAACGTGACGGTGAACGGGATCGTTGCGCCAAAGTTAGTACCGGCGAACCTGCTCGTGTGGTAATAGTAACCGCTGCCGGGCGTGGAAACGCCGGTGATCGTCGCGCTGGATGTGTTTGCAAGCGCAGGGCGGGCATTCATCGTCCAGAGCGGACTTTTATAAACGATGATATCGTCAAACGTGCTGCCGGGCGTGGCGATGACAAAGTTATTCAGCACAGCCGTGGCCGCAAAGCCCGAGTTCACATGTGCATTGGTGAGCTCATCGCTGTTGGACGAATTATTGTTCAGCCTCACGCCGGTGCCGCTATTGCCCGTCAGCGGAGTCCACGCGCCGTGCCCGTTGGCACCGTGGCTCACCAGCGCTATCACGGCCGTCTGCGCGTTTCCTTTATCCGTAACGGTAATGGAACCGGTGATAGGCGTAGGCCAGCAGCTATCGGTTACATTGGTATCCACCGCATAGGTAATGGCCCTGCCCCAGCCATCATACACGAGTTCCCTCGGGATCCCCATCGTCTTGTAAGGCACCATGCCGATAGCCACATTGTTTGAGGCATCCGTATAGTTGGCTGCGGGCGTGCTGCCGGTGCAGTCCGTGGAAGGACCGGCACCTGCCGCCATCACGCCGTAATTGGCTGCGCCCGTCGCAAGCGTTGCATCTGCAGGGCATGGCAGCCCGCCGGTGGACGCCATATAGACGCGGAAATATTTCATCAGTTCGTTCATGCGCTCAGTGGTCACGCGATTCGCATCGAGGGTTTTCTGCGTGCTGGGCAGTATCGACACCATTATGATCGACGCCACCATAAGCAGCACCGACATCTGCACCAGCGTGAAACCGCGATTATATGCTTTTTTATTTGGCATCATGGCATTATACTTGTTGTCACATGCCTGTACAAGACGAGGAAAACATGAAGAAATCATTAACGATCATTCTATTACTTGCACTTAGCGCCTGCGCCGCTTCCGGCGACGATGTATATTGCAAGCAATTCCGTCTTGCGGAAGGCAGCGCGGAATACGGCAACTGCAAAGCCTATTACGCAAAAATGGACAACTGGTTCCTGCAGGACAAGCAAGCCTGCACCCAGAAAGCCGCACAGACCATCCCCGACTATCTCTACGACCATCCACGCTATGGCGAAGCGAGGAGCATTGACCGCTTCGGGATGATGCGCTCCACCAGCATTGTCATCGAACCTGATTACAGGCGCAACGCATCGCTGGACGCGGAGCGTGAAAAAGTCATTGCCCCCTGCATGGCATCCAAAGGCTGGAAGAGCAACGTGAGCTGGCAGGCAGGGCGTGCGGGACAAAACCCCCAGCCGTCATTCTGAGATTGACCGGCCACCTCATACGTTTATAACAATCGCATGCACAATACATACGCTCAACGCCGTGGTCTGATGTTCATCCTGTCCTCGCCCTCCGGTGCAGGAAAAACCACCATCTCCCGCCGCATGCTGGAAGTGGACCCGGCATTGTCGCTCTCCATATCCGTCACCACCCGCCCCCGCCGCAGTAACGAGATCGACGGACGCGATTACCACTTCATCACCAAAGAACGTTTCAACGAGATGCAGCGCAACAGTGAACTGCTGGAACATGCGCAGGTGTTCGACAATTACTACGGCACCCCCGCAAAATACGCCTATGACAGCATCACCAAGGGCAAGGACATCCTGTTCGACATTGACTGGCAGGGCACGCGTCAGCTCGCACAGAAGAATCGCGGCGACCTCGTAAGCGTGTTCATCCTTCCCCCTTCCCTTGCCGAGCTGGAACGCCGCCTTCGCACCCGCGCGCAGGACAGCGACGAAGTGGTTTCCAAACGCATGGCAAAAGCCGCCTCCGAGATCAGCCACTGGGAAGAATATGACTATGTGCTGGTGAATGACGATCTGGAAGCCACCATCAGCAATGTGATCTGCATTTTACAGGCAGAACGCCTTAAACGTTCGCGCCAGCCGCAGCTCGCAGCTTATGTGGCTGGACTGAAATAGCCAACCTGATTGGAGAAAATGATGCAGGCACGATGCTTTGTAATGCTGGTTTTTGCAAGTATCGCACTTTCCCTTGCAGGCTTCTATGCCTACACGACACGTCACTATCATAATATCCCAACTACCGGCCATACCTCCCTGGACAAATGGCGCGCGTCACGAATCGACATATACACGAACGATTTCGGCGAGCTCAGCCGTTACCGTGAAGATAATAAAAAACTGGCAGCCGAGCCTGATAATTCACAGCGCGTGGTGTTCTTCGGCGATTCCATTATTGAATTCTGGAACCTTGAAGATAATTTCGCCGGGAAGCCCTATGTCAATCGCGGCATAGCGGGCCAGAGCACATCGCAGATGCTGGTAAGGTTCCGCCAGGACGTTATCGACCTTCATCCCAAGGCCGCCCTGATACTTGCCACCAGCAACGATCTCGCAGGCAATGCCGGGAAGATGCTCGATGACGATATACGTTCCAACTACATGGCAATGTCGGATATGGCGCGCCAGAACGGCATCAGGCTTGTTTTCGTGTCCATGCTGCCGGTGCATAATTACACGCCTGAATCGCAGCAGTTTTACGCATCGCGCCCCAAGGAACGCACGGACGCGCTGAACGCGTGGCTCCGGCAGTTCAGCACCGCGCGCGGGCACACTTATGTAGATCTCACCCCCGTGCTGCTGGATGAATCCGGCATGTTGCTCCTTGAATATGCCAATGACGGACTGCATCCCGAAGCGCCTGCCTATGCGCTCATGGCCAGGCACCTGCAGCCGGTTATCGAACAGGTGCTGGCACAACCCTCGCCGTCTGCCGTTAAAGAAGACCGCCGGGTTTTGGGAGATTGACATCCCGGTGCACATAGGCGTTCTGCATCAGGCCGAAGCCGAGCATGATCGAAAGCATGATACTTCCTCCGTAGGAAAGTAACGGCAGCGGCACACCTACTACCGGTATCAGCCCCATCACCATCGAGATATTGATGATGATGTGCACGAACAGCATCGCCGACACGCCAACCGCCAGCAGTTTGCCGAACAGGTGCTTGCATCGCAGGAAGATGCTGATGCCGTGACTTATCAGCACCAGATATAACAGCAGCATCAGGAAGCACCCGAAAAACCCGAACTCCTCCGCCAGCATGGTAAAAATGAAGTCGGTGTGCTTCTCGGGCAAAAAGTCCAACTGCCCCTGCGATCCCTGCATATAGCCCTTACCAAACATGCCGCCCGAACCAATCGCGATCATGGACTGTATGATGTTATAGCCTGCGCCCTGCGGGTCTTCCTCCGGATGCAGGAAGGTGATTACCCTCTGCTTCTGGTAATCATGCAGGTGGTTCCATGCCAGCGGCGCCGCCACCAGCACGGCTGCAAGCGCCATTATGATATAGCGCATGCGCACGCGCGCACCCGCCATGTAACAAAGTATTATACTCATCAGCAGCACGATGGTGGCGGTGCCAAGATTAGGCTGGCGGCGTATCAGCTCCACCGGCAACGCTATGATAAGCAGCGGCGGAATAAAGAAAGCGGGCTTGCTGACGTCGTTCTGGTTGATGGAGTGATAATATTTGGCAAGCGCCAGTATCACGCCGATCTTCATCAGTTCCGAAGGCTGGAAATTGAAACCGCCGAATTCCACCCAGCGCTGCGCGCCCTTGCCCATATACCCCATCAGCTTCACTGCTATCAGCGTCACTATGCCTGCGCCATACAACACATAGGCGTAGCGCATCAGCGTGGCGGCGGACGTAACCGCCAGCCCCATCATCAGCGTGAATGCGAACAGGAAGTAAATCATCTGCTTGCCCGCCCAGGGGTGCATATTCCCCCCCGCTGCGGAATACATCATGGCGAAACCGATGCATGCGGCCAGCGTTACATAGCCTGCGAACAGCCAGTGCATCTGGCCGAGTTTCTTGACCCTGACTGCCACCATTTTTGCCAGCATCAGCGCATGCCCACCTGTGCGGGAGGAACTTCGGAAGCACTGGTCCTGATGCGGCACTGCACGTTCACGATATAACGCCGTGCGTTCTCCTCAAGAATACTGCTGGTATACATCACAAGGTTAGAACCTCCCCATTGCGTGAACACGCCCTGATCCTCCAGGAACTTCTGCAGCGCGCGCAGCGTTATGGCAACGCCGAGCTTTTCCTGCGACAGCTGCTCTTTTGAGTACATGTTAAAAGTCTTTACTTCCAGCATCCCCATCACCATGCCGATGACATTGCCGGAATTATCCAGCACCGGCCCGCCGGAATTTCCCTGCCGCACCGCATCGGAAATATAGAACTGCCACGGATTGCCATACGCGTTGAGCTCCAGCTTCTGCACTTTTCCTTCCGCCACGCTTACTTCACCCTGCGCACCTTGTTCGCCTGGGTAGCCCACCAGCATCACGCTGTCACCCACCTTCATCGTGTTGATGTCGATGCGCAGCGGCGCAAAATTGGTTACGCCCGCATCGGATTTAATAAGCGCCATGTCATGTTCAACGTCCAGCGCCGCCACGCGCGCCTGCTGTTCGGGTATGGGCCCGCTGATCACCACGTCCTTATCCTTGCACTCCTTCACCACATGCGCGTTGGTCACAAGAAAATCGCGGTTCACGAAGAACCCCGTGCCTGATTGCACCGTATAATATTCCATACCCTGCGCCGATGCGCAAAGCGGCAGGAATAAAACTATAAATAAAAGTGTCATTCCCGCGAAAGCGGGAATCCAGCCTGTCCAAGCAAGCACCGGATTCCCGCTTTCGCGGGAATGACAAGAAAAAAAGCCGTAAATAATCCTCATGATATTTAACCTTATAATTAACGTGTCATTAATTACGCTAGTCTATTTTCTCCCTGTCTTCCGGTTCGAGGTTTTCCGGCATCTTGGGCCCGTCCTCCCCGGCATCTAACGATTGTATCTTAAGCAGCACGTCGCTGACAATCGGCGCGGCCGCCGAAGCGCCGCCACCGCCATGCTCCACGATCACCGCCGCCGCATATTTGGGGGCTGACACCGGCGCATAGCCCACAAACAACGCATGATGGCGATCCTCCCACGGCAGTTTGTTCTGGTCCACGCCATGCGTGATCAGCGGCTTCACCTGCGACGTACCCGTCTTGCCCGCCATCAGGAAGCGCGGGTCCTTGATGCGCCGTCCGAATGCCGTGCCGCGTTCGGAATTGGTCACGGCGTTCATGCCCTCCTGCACCGACGCCAGATGCGCCGTGCTTACCGGCAGCGGGTCGAACTCCGGTTCCGGGCCCTCCGTGGTAAGCCTTGGCACCACTTTAAGGCCAGTGGCAAGGCGTGCGGCCATAACGGTAAGCTGCATGGGCGTGGTGAGGATATACCCCTGCCCGATGCCCACATTGATCGTGTCACCACCCTGCCACTGCTGGTTATAACGCCTGCGTTTCCATGCATTGTCAGGCACGATCGCCGGTTTCTCGTCCGGCAGTCCCGTGCCGGTAAGCTCGCCCAGCCCGAACATGCGCGACATCTCTGCAATGCGGTCAATGCCAAGACGTTGCGCGAGCGTGAAGAAATACACGTCGCACGACTGCGCAAGCGCATCGCGCAGATTCACCGAGCCGTGCCCGCCCGGCTGTTTCCAGCACCGGAAGGAATGATTGCCCAGCATGAAATTGCCGCCGCAGAAGATATGGTTCTCCGGTGACACCAGCCCCGCCTTGAGCGCGGCCAGGCCCACCACCATCTTGAACGTGGAACCCGG
This sequence comes from Alphaproteobacteria bacterium, assembly GCA_035906055.1. Lineage (GTDB taxonomy): Bacteria > Pseudomonadota > Alphaproteobacteria > Rickettsiales > JABCZZ01 > JAMIFV01. The sequence continues at coordinate 20,567 of JAMIFV010000049.1, forward strand.
GGGGTATTGCCCCGCCAGCGCCTTGTTCATCAGCGGCACGCGTTTATTCTCCAGCAGCTCCTTCCAGTATTTGCTTTTAATGCCCTTGCTGAACGCATTGGGCTCGAACGAAGGCATGGAACATAATGCGAGTATATCGCCATTGCGCACGTTCATCACTACGATCGCCGCGCTTTCACTGCCAAGGCGCGAGGACGCATAAAGCTGCAGCCGCTTGTCGATAGTCAGCTTTATGGTCTTACCTGCCCTGCCTTCATCGCGCTTGAGCTCACGCAGCGCCAGGCCGTGCACGTTCACTTCCGTCTCGCGCGAGCCTGCCACGCCGCGCAACTCAGGCTCCATCGCCTTTTCCACACCGTTCTTGCCTACCTTGAAATCCGGCAGGCGGCCCAGCGCCATTTCCTCTTCGGCCTGCTCGGTTATCTCCTCGTCTTCTTTCACATCTTTTTTGGAAAGCGCGCCGACATACCCAAGCAGATGCGACGCCTTGTCCCCCAGCGGATAGAAACGCACCTGCCCCGCTTCCACATATATTTCGGGATAGTTGAGGCGGTAAAATTCAAACTGCGCCAGTTCATCCCACGAAAGATGTTCTTTGATCATTACCGGCGGCGAGTAGCGCGAAGTCCCGGCCCGCTTGATGATCTCCCTGATGCGCTCCGGGCTGAGGTCCAGTATCTCTGCGAGGGACTGGAGCACCTTCTCCGGTTTGCGATTGATCTCCGTATCAAGGTAGAGGCGGAAGTTCTTCTGGTTATCCGCCAGCACTTCGCCGTAACGGTCGAGCAGTATGCCGCGCACCGGTGCAATGAGCTGAAGTTTAACGCGGTTGCCTTCGGAAAGGTTCTTGTAAATATCGCCGCGCTGGAACTGCAAATAATAAAGCCTGCCCAGCAGCACACTTACCGCCGCCACGTTGGCCGCACCGAAGATGACGGCGCGGCGCGTAAAACTGTGGGTTACAACCGGCTTAGACATATTATTTCGTGCGCAGATGTTTGTAGATATAGGTCAGCATAAGGTGCATCAGCGGATAGGTGATACAGGTTGCCACCCAGCGTGTAAACGGCAGCACGTGATCATAGGTTTTGGCGTAATACACGCACATTATGCTCCATTGCACCACAGTGGCTAAACCGGTCATCAGGGCGCAGGTGCCCCACACGGTGCCAAACACCGCACGCCCCATCAGCTTGCGCTGGCTCTGGATGATATAGGCCATCAAAACCAGCAGCAGCGACGACATACCCACGGGCGTGCCGCCCAGCGCGTCCTGTAGCAGCCCCAGCACGAACAGGAACGTATAAGGCAGCGCCCCCGGCGAATACACGCACCAGTAAAACACCGACATCAGTGTAAAGGCGGGAGTTATCTCCGTCTGGCCCAGCAGCCTGAACGGAATGACGCTGAGCAGGGCAATAACCAGCGTAAATAAGGCAGGCACGGCCTGTATGATGATGCTTTCCGATCGCCTGTAGGGTGACTGCATGGCTCACTTACCGTTTCGTTCACTTTTTAGTGCGTGTGTTTCAATGCCTTGCACCGCCACACCAAAAAATATATTGGACTCGGCAGGCAACTTTATTACAACTATGTCCTCAGCTCACAAACACACATCACTAATTCTTACGTAGAGCATACTTACACCATGTGGAATGCCATAAAAGAGTTTTTTAGCTCCGGCGACTTCATGCCCCACGGGCATTGCTTCTTATGGCAGCCCGGCATCTTATGGTTGCACCTCGCTTCTGATGTCATTATTTTCGCTTCCTACTATTCCATCCCCTTTGCGCTGATCTATTTTGCGCGCAAGCGGCCAGATATGCCGTTCAGACTGCTATTCACCCTGTTCAGTCTCTTCATCTTGCTATGCGGCACCACGCACCTGTTCAACATATGGGTGTTGTGGTACCCCGATTACTGGCCGGAAGGCATAGTCAAGGCACTGACGGCAGCGGTATCTCTATGCACGGCCGTGCTGGTATGGAAGCTCATGCCGCAATTGCTCATGGTGCCCAGCCCCAACCAGTTGCAAAAACTTAACGAGGAACTGGTGCTTAACCAGCACGACATAGGACGCCGCGTGGAAGAACGCACGCTAGAACTTGAAGAAACGAACAGCAAGTTGGAAGAGGCCTATAAAATTGCGGAAAAGGCCAACAAGGCGAAATCGGAATTCCTGGCCAATATGAGCCATGAGATACGCACACCGATGAACGCGGTGATCGGCCTTTCACATATTCTTGCCAAATCCACGCCGCTCACTGAAAAGCAGCGAAACTGCATCAATACGCTGCGGCTCAGCGCCGAATCGCTCATGGACCTTATTACCGACCTGCTGGACATCTCCAAGATCGAAAGCGAATCCATCGTCATGGAAAACGCCCGGTTCGACCTGCAGCGGCTTGTGTCGGAAACGGTCAGCATCATGTCGGTGAAGGCGCAGGAAAAGAAGCTGGAGCTTACGCTTACGTTTGACCCCGCGCTTACCGGCGAATATGTCGGCGATCCCACCCGTATACGCCAGATATTCCTCAACCTGCTGAGCAACGCGCTCAAGTTCACGGAAAAAGGCTCCGTTCACGTCTCGGTAACCCGGGAAGAGCGCAAACATTCCTATGCGCAATATGCAAGGATATGCGTAGCTGATACCGGCATAGGCATCCCTGCGGAAAAGCAAACTTCCATCTTCAACAAGTTCTCTCAGGCAAACAGTTCCATCAACCGCAAATACGGCGGCACCGGTTTGGGGCTGGCTATTTCCAAAGCGCTGATCGAGCTGATGGGCGGCACTATTTCGGTGGAAAGCAAATCCGGAACCGGCTCCACTTTTTTTGTCACCCTGCCACTTGCTTCCGCAGAAACATTCAAGACAACCGGCGCGCAGGCCGGTAAGCCCTCTGTTGCAGAAACATCTGAAACAAAACACAGGGTATTGCTGGTGGAAGATTACCAGCCCAACATTCTGGTAGCGAGCTCCATACTGGATGAACTGGGATACGATTACGACGTGGCGATGAATGGCGAGGAAGCTATCAGCAAACGCTTCAGCCAGAATTTCGACATTATCCTCATGGACGTGCAGATGCCCGTGCTGGACGGCTACAATGCCACGCTGCTCATTCGCCAGAAAGAATCCGAAGACGCCCTTGCCGCCATACCCATTATCGGTATAACCGCGTTTGCCATGGCGGGCGATAAGGAAAAGTTCATAAACGCTGGCATGAACGACTATGTCGCCAAGCCCTTCAACCCTGAAGAGCTCAGGCTTAAAATAGCCGAACTGCTTAACCAGAAATAATACGGCGGGACCGTTGGCTTACCTGGGGCCAACCATGTCCTCAGGCCTGATCCACTGGTCGAACTGCTCAGCGGTCAGCAGCCCGAGCGCAATCCCCGCCTCCTTCAGCGAGCTGTGCTCCTTATGCGCTTTCTTGGCGATCCTGGCGGCATTATCATAACCTATATGCGGGTTGAGCGAAGTCACCAGCATGAGCGATTCATTCATCAGCTTGGTGATGCGTTCCCTGTTCGCTTCAATGCCCGCCACGCAATTATCGGTAAAGCTCACACAGCCGTCGGCGATGAGCCTTACAGACTGCAGCACGTTATAGATGATCACCGGCTTGAACACATTCAGCTCGAAATGTCCGGTAGCGCCGCCTACCGTTACCGCCACATGGTTGCCCATCACCTGCGCGGCGACCATCGTCAGCGCCTCGGACTGGGTGGGATTCACCTTGCCCGGCATGATGGAAGAACCCGGCTCGTTCTCCGGCAGCGAAAGCTCGCCAAAACCGCAGCGCGGGCCGGAACCAAGCAGGCGGATATCGTTGGCGATCTTCATCAGTGAAACAGCCAGCGTATTGAGCATACCGGAAGCTTCCACCATCGCGTCATGCGTGGCAAGCGCTTCAAATTTATTGGGAGCGGTTACGAACGGCAGGCCGGTCATTTTGGCAACTTCCGCTGCAAAGCCTTCGGCAAAGCCCTTCTTGGCATTGAGGCCGGTGCCAACAGCCGTGCCGCCCTGCGCAAGCTGGTAAAGCGCAGGCAGCACGCTTTCTGCACGGCGGATACCATTGGCAATCTGCGCCACGTAACCGGAGAATTCCTGGCCGAGCGTTAGCGGCGTCGCATCCTGCAGGTGGGTGCGGCCAATCTTGATAATGTCCTTAAACTCGTCCTGCTTGGCCAGCAATGCCTTGTGCAGGTGCCTGAGCGCAGGGATAAGGCTTTTTTCAATTTCCACTGCCGCTGCGATATGCATGGCGGTCGGGAAAGAATCGTTGGAAGACTGCCCCATGTTCACATGGTCATTGGGGTGCACGGGCTTCTTGGAGCCCATTTCTCCACCTGCGATCTCGATAGCGCGGTTGGAGATGACCTCGTTCACGTTCATGTTGGTCTGCGTGCCGGAACCTGTCTGCCACACCACCAGCGGGAAGTGGCCGTCCAGTTTGCCGTCGATCACTTCCTGCGCGGCTTTGGTAATTAGCAGGCCGATGGATTTATCCATCACCCCAAGCTGCATGTTTACTATGGCAGCGGCGGATTTGAGCGTGCCAAACGCACGGATAAGCGGCACGGGCATCGTCTCCCCGCCGATCTTGAAATTCTTCAGGCTGCGCTGGGTCTGCGCGCCCCAGTATTTATCCGTGGCAACATCAATAGGGCCAAAACTGTCGGTTTCCTTACGTACACTCATGGGATTCTCCTGCATTGCGATGATGGTATTATTCGATTATTAAAGTCATCTAACCCTCTGCTAACCATATGGCAACAGCAAAACGAAACTCACCGGATTACTGGCTGAAAGCTAAACGTCACCTTTCCAAGGCTGACCCCGTGCTGGGTGCGATTATCCGCCGGTATAAAGGCGAAACGCTCACCAGCAAAGGCAGCGCCTATTTCTCGCTTGCACGTGCCATTGTCGGCCAGCAGATATCGGTAAAAGCCGCCGACAGCGTCTGGCGCAAGCTGGAAACCGGCCTTGGCGGTGCCGTGCTCCCCCCTGTTGTGCTTGAAGCCAGCACCGAAGAGCTGCGCAGCTGCGGGCTTTCCGGCCAGAAGGCCATCTATTTACGCGAGTTGTCGCAGTTCTTTGTCAGCCGCCCACACAGCGACTGGCACACAAAGCATGACGACGAGGTGATCTCCGACCTTATCTCCATCAAAGGCATCGGCAGGTGGTCGGCAGAAATGTTCCTTATCTTCCATCTCATGCGGGCTGACGTATTTCCCATTGCCGACCTCGGCCTGCGCAAAGCCATCGAAAAACATTATAACGGCGGGCAGGACATGGCACCCAAGGCAATGCAGAAGCTCGCGCAGAAATGGCAGCCTTACCGCACCGTGGCCACGTGGTATCTCTGGCGCAGCCTTGATCCGGTTCCCGTCGAATATTAGCGATGCGCCCATACGCGCAAGTGCGCACGCAACAAGCCTATATGAATGCGCCCCGAAGAAGCGAAGTGAATCAGGATATGAAATGCCCGATGCATGGCGACGATTCTTAGAATTGCCGGATAAAGGCAAGGTTGCAGGTAGCCGGAGCATAGCTAGTGTTATAGCCCCCGTTAAAGTCGGAGCTGTTAACGGAATTGGTGCATTTATCACTTCCCCAGTCTGTGCTGCCTTCCTTAGCATGAAAAAAAACTATTCTTCCTTTCCCGGGCATTCCATCATCTGCCTTGCTGTCAATAGCATAGGCTGCTGATGCGGTGAGGGTCGGAGCTATTGCGGTATTAGAACCTGCTGCTGTGCTGCTGTAACCAACCAGTGCGAAATAATTACCGAAATCTATTGAGTAATGGTAATTATTGCTAATGCCAGCGAAGTTCTGGTTCTCAGTTACCCAGATGCCAGTAGCAATCCTGGAGGTGGGTACATTTCTGCCGGGGCTATTGCAGGTGTGGCAGCCCCCTCCCGCACCTGTGTAATCGCCTTGTATCAAACGGGCCATGCTTAAATGCTTCCAGAGATAGTATATCTCCATGCGGATATAGCCAGTGCCGTAGTTAATTTCACCATCGCTGTTGCCATCGCAATTTGTGCAGCCAAGATAAGTGCTGGCTTGCCCATAATCTCCCGGTATTTCTCCGTATTTCTCACGAAACGTGGTGCTGGCAGTGGCAAAGCGCTGGTGCTCGGTAATAACAGCCCGTATCTCCGCGCTGCGTATGAGATCGCGTCCCACCAGCACACCCCCAACGATAAGACCGATGATGACGAGCACTATACTGATCTCAATCAGCGTAAACCCACGCAATTTATTATTTAGCAATACTGTGCGCACATGGGGAGCGGTTAACATAGGCTTTAAATGTATAAGCGATGGAAGAATCCACTACAATGAACCAAATTACCAACCTCCGGCAAAGCCGGAGGTATAAGACGCTTCGCTTGACCGCCCAAGGCGGTTGTTAACGAAAGAGCTTTAGCTGGTCGATACGCACGTCTTCCTTCTCCTGATTGCGGATATACTCCCTTATCTTTGCTTCATCGCGACCGACGGTGGAGACGAAGTACCCTCGCGCCCAAAAACTTTCTCCGGTAAAGT
>JAMIFV010000050.1:0-45322 GCA_035906055.1 Alphaproteobacteria bacterium
ACATATAACAGAGCAGAAAATACCTGATAATGGCTGACATTGCGCGGACGGCCAGCGCGGGAGTAATGCGCGGCAATCAATGGTAATATATGCGCATCAAAAAACGACTCGGATACAGGGTAAAAGCGTGGGTTCATATGATACACTCCTATCTTGGGAGCACTATCACCTAAATCTTAATAATTAACTAACAGTGTCTAGGGATTCGCTATTGTACCAGTTCGAAGGTGCGCGCCACTTTTTCATCCGCCGGGATGCCGTCTTTTCCGGTGAGTGCCGTGAGCGCTCCGTTCAGTTTTTATACATCAGCGCGCGTTTTTCCACCAGGTGCCATGAGGCGAACGCGCAGGCGAAGGTGCCAAGCAGGCTCACCAGCATGAACATGCCCATCGGCGCTTTGGCGCCGCCCATGCAATGCAGGGTCAGTTGCTGCACCGGGAATGCGTAGAGGTAAATGCCGTAAGAGAACTCGCCGTACCGGCTTACGCGCGGCAAGAGCGGCAGGCGCAGGAAACCAAAATAGATGACGCTGTAGATCAGGACGGCATCGAGCAGGATGCTGCCCCACTTCACAGGCAGCCCGAGGCTGAACAACATGATGAGTATGCACCCGGTCAGCAGCCCTATATGGCGCGGGATGAACTCGCGGTACATATAGACCAGTCCGCCGCCGCTGAAGAGGAACCCAAGCCACATGGCCGTGCGCAGCTTTTCCCATTTCATGCCCAACAGGTTTTTCGGCGGGTTGTCGCCGCAGATCGCGTGGGCGACGAGGATGGCAAGACAGCAGCAAAACAATGCCAGCATGACGCGCGGCTGTAATATGCCCAGCATGCCCACCAGCATTATGGCCGCATAGCAGCGCGCCTCATAAGGCATGACCCACAGCGAGCCGTTGACGGCGCTGTTCGGCAATGTGGAAAATACGCCCGGAAGGTCGGGTTGAAGGTTGAACAGCAGCAGGTTGCGGAAATAACTCCATGTGCGTGAATGCTCATAATACTCATCCAGCTTCAGGCTGGTGGCGACGGGGCCTATCAGCAATGCGCTCACGCCAATGGCCAGCACCAGCGCGGGCATGACGCGCAAGAACCGGTTTCTGAGGAAAGAGAGCGGGGTGCCGTGGCGTTCATAGCTGGCGGTGATGAAATACCCGCTGATGATGAATAATATGGAAATGCCCAGATACTGGAAAGACAGCGTTTTATCCGGCATGTCCGTGCCGCCGCGCAGGACGTGGCAGTTGCCGTACCACACCAGCAGCACAGCCAGCAGGCGCAGGAAATCGAAATTATTTTCGTGGGTCATACGCTCTCTCTTTGCCTAATGACTCTAATTCTATTATGCAACAAGTATGGAAGAATCATTAACAAACGCGCAGGAGGCGGTGAAAGCTGCAAAACTTGCCGGTGCCGATGCGGCGGATGCGTTGTGCTATGCGTCAGCGTCGCTATCGGTTTCCTGCCGTCTGGGCAAGCCCGAAGGCATTGAGCGTTCGGAAAGCAACGGCATCGGCCTGCGCGTGTTCGTCGGGCAGCGCTCGGCGGCGGTGTCCTCATCCGACATGAGCAAAGACGCATTGCGCGAGATGGCGCAGCGTGCCGTAGCCATGGCCAGACTTGCTCCTGAAGACCCGTTCAGTGAGCTGGCGCAGGAGGCGTTGCTCGCCAAGGAAACGCCTGATCTGCAAATGTATGATCCCGTGGAGCCTGACGCCGCTGCCATGCAGCGCTCATGCGCGCTGAGCGAAGAAGTGGCGCGCGGCATGCAAGGCATCACCAATTCCGAAGGGGCAGACGCTTCCTGGGGCAGCAGCGGGTTCGCGCTTGCCACCAGCAACGGCTTTGCCAGGGGCTATAACTCCACGCAGCATTCGCTTTCCGTCTCCGTGCTGGCGGGGGAGGGCACGGCGATGGAACGCGACTATGATTATTCCAGCACGCGCTTCGCTGCCGACCTGCGCAGCGCGGAGTCCATTGGCCGGGATGCGGCGAATAAGGCGCTGGCACGCCTGAACCCGCGCAAGGTGAGCACGCAGCAGGTGCCGGTGATATTCGACCCGCGTGTGTCGCGCCGTTTGATGGGCTCGTTCACCAGCGCCATCAATGGCAGCTCCATCGCGCGCGGCACCAGCTTCCTGAAAGACGCCATGCACAGGCAGGTATTCAGCGACGCCATTACCATTATGGACGATCCGCACCGCCTGCGCGGGCTCGGCTCACGCCCGTTCGACGGCGAAGGCCTGCCCACACGCGCCTGTGAGCTGGTAAAAGGCGGCGTGCTTCTGACATGGCTGCTGGATATACGCTCGGCCAGGAAACTGGGGCTTGCGCCCACCGGCCATGCGTCGCGTGGCATCGGTTCGCCGCCTTCGCCTTCCACCAGCAACTGTTACATTCAGCCGGGCACACAAAGCCCCGCCGCCCTGATGAAGGATATTAGGAACGGGTTCTATGTCACCGACCTTATCGGCATGGGCGTTAACCTCGTCACCGGTGATTACAGCCAGGGCGCGTCAGGCTTCTGGATCGAGAACGGCGAGCGCAGCTATCCGGTGAGCGAAGTAACCATCGCAGGCAGGCTGCAGGATATGTTCCGCAACATGACGCCCGCCGATGACCTGAAATTCGAATATGCTTCCAATGCGCCTACATTGCGCGTGGAAGGCATGATGGTGGCGGGGCGCTAACCGCGACCGTTATCCCGCTCGCCTTTGCCGTGGAACATCTCCACCGCTTTGTTCAGGATCTCATCGGAAATCGTGGGAGGGGCTGACGCTAAGATTTTTTTGGTAAACCACTGTTCCATTTGGTATCTTGCCCAGCTTCGGGTGGGAGTAAGTTCTGCATCCGGGCGATGAAGCCCGGGGTGTAATTTTTTGTGCCTGAGCTCGCGATATCTGTCCAGATTTGCCTCCATGACCGCTCTACAATGCAGGTTCTTCAGGTCTTCGGGCGCGGGTTTCCATTCTCCCGCATGAATCTGATTTTTGAATTCAGTCAAGTCTCTGTTGCGATTAAATATATCGGATTCAGGAGCATACGCGTAAAGCCTGCCCTGCCAGTAAGCGTTGGCGTTTACAGGCGTCGCCTCACCACCTATCCTGTCATGTGTCCTTTGCGGCCCTGTAACTACATGCGTGGCACCCAGCCTTGTTTCGCTCACGCTGCGCAGACTTTCAGGCGGGCCAAGCTCCAGATTCGGCCCGGTGACAGAGCGCAGTATGCTTTCGGCTTCTTCCGCTTCCGGCAAGGTCTGTAATATATTGAGCTGTATATTCTGGCCGCGAGTAACAGCCCTGGCAATCATTACCTTGCCCTTATTTGTATCTACACGGAACGTGAAGCTAGTAATGCCATTCTGGATACTCTCCCTGACGGATATTTCCTGCCCGTTTTGGGCAAAGTGGTTCTTTACCCTGTCCCTGAATTCGGCAAATTGCCGCTGCGTAATAAAATGGGCTGAAGGGGCGGCAGGTATATTTCGCAGCGTTTCGAGCAGAATATTGTCCATAGCTTCAAGATGTACACTTTTGTAGAGTTTGAACTCTATCTGCGCATCGTTGAGGTCAGGGTATTTTTGGTCTTTGGGCGATTTGAGTACGGCTTCGGCTATTTTTTGGCTGCGTAGATTCAGTGTGCCATCGACAACGCTGGCCAGACGAAGTTCCAGCTTGCCTTTGTTGGGTTGGATATCCAGATATTGTCCGTCCAAGAGGTGATTGTTATTGAATTGGTCAAGGCGAAGGATGCCCTGTGTTTGAAAATACTTGATGATCCGCCGTATGGCGGTCTTGAATTGTTTTGGGTAGCCCACCGATACGATGACGTTATCCGCCCAGAGTTCCCCCGCCCCATTGCCATTGCCGATTCCCATAACGCTTATCTATCTGGCAGGGGTGCCTGCTCCCCTGCTTGAAATTTCGGCAAGGTAACGCGCGACCTGACTGCCCGAACGTCTTGGCGTGTGCGTGTGAAGCGGTGGCGGTGAAATACCCGGGTCTATCACAGTCGGGTCTCCTTCCTGCTCAGCGGCATTAACTATGGGGGTGCTTCTTTCTTTGTGCAGCCGCAATGCCGCGAACTCTTCGCCATGAGCGGTGTGTTGCGGTTCATCCGAAAGCAGATGCTGGATAGCGCCGGAGAATCTCTGTTCTATGGTTCTGTCCGGGTTCGTTATGGTCGATTGTTTAGCCTGCAGGGCGATTTGGCGCAGTGCAGCAAAATCTTCATGCGTGCCGTTAAGTGCAACGGTTATATATTTTCCACGTACCGTGGCGGTGGCGCAGGGCAGCGATTTATCCTCATCCGGGCACTTCCCGGTGGAAAATTTCCATTGTACGTTACTTGCAGGCGATGCGGATTCGCGCGACAGCGCTACGATAAGTTTCTCATTATCTGTGACAGGCATGCCGCTACGGTAAAGCGCCATGTCCTTTGCCTCGAAATGGTCGGCAATGCCGGTGAGCAGTGCCGCAAGCTGCGCTTTGCCCTGCAAGCGAAACACATGCATATTTTTGGGCTTCTTCTGGGTTTCCAGTACTATCTGTTGAACTTCCCTGAAGCTGCCGGATTTCTTATCCAGCACTATTTCAGCGTATTTGTTACCGGGATATACTTTCGCAATAGCATCCGTCACTGGTACGGGCATTTGCGATTCGTTGCCTGCATGCACAGACTGGATCACGTAATGTTTCCGGTCCGTGTCACCATTGGGGTTGAGTTCGAAGAATTCAAGGTGATTTGGTGACGGGTGCTGTGTGCTGATGGGATATTTTTTATTTAGCACCCGGTCATCAACATCGAACCCCTTATCTTCAAAATGCTTCAGTAATTTTTCACGGAAACGTTGAAACTGACCGTCGAGGGCGAGTGTGTAACGTATCGTGTCTTCGGTCTCATGAGGATGGGCGACACGTTCACGCTTGACCGGCGGGAAGATGCCGGGTGTTGTTTTTACGTGACTGAATCCGTCGGCATATTTCATGGAAGGCAGCACCAACATAACATTGAATTATTTTATATGTTACCTGTACTTCTGCCAAAATCCCATCCCTCAAATATGAAACTTCTGTTACAAACTTAAGCTGCTGGCTTTTGAGAAATTTTGCCGTTATTACTGTCTGCGTTATGAAGGATATGCCAGCCACAGCCCCCGGACAGGATACGAAAACGCTGCTTAAGCGGCTGTATCGCCTGTATTTACGCCGACACACCCCCATGGTGGTGCTGGCGGTGGTGTGCATGCTGCTGGTGGCGGCTGCAACGGCGGCCAACGCATGGATGATGCAGCCGGTGCTCGACGAGGTATTCCTCAAGAAAGACAGGGACATGCTGTTCTATGTGCCCGTGGCGGTGTTCTCCATCGGCGTCCTCAGCGCCATAGCGTCGTACGGGCAGACGGTCATCATGCGCAATGTCGGCCAGCGCATCATCGCCGATATGCAGATAGACATGTTCGCCCATATGATGCATGCCGACCTCGCCATGTTCCACGATCAGGCGTCGGGCAGGCTCATCTCGCGCTTTACCAATGACATCATGCTCATGCGCGGTGCGGTTTCCAACGTGCTCACCGGCATCGCCAAGGATCTGTTCACCATGGTGTTCCTCGTGGCGCTGATGTTCTACCAGAGCCTGCCGCTGGCCATCATCGCGTTCCTCGTATTCCCGGTTGCGGTGCTGCCCGTGCTGCGGCTTGGGCGCAGGATGAGGAAGATTTCCGACGGCACGCAACACCAGCTCGGCCAGTTCTCAGCGCAGCTTGATGAAACGTTTCAGGGGGTGCGCATCGTCAAGGCCTGCGGGCAGGAAGACTATGAGATAGGCCGCGCGCGCGGCACGATCGAAAAACTCTATGCGCTCTATTTCAAGGCGTCGCGCGTACAGGCGCTTTCCTCGCCCATCATGGAACTGCTGACCGGCGCCGCCATTGCCACCGTCATCTGGTATGGCGGCTATAACGTGCTGCAGGGAGAAACGACTCCGGGCGCGTTCTTTTCGTTCGTTGCCGCGATGATCATGGCGTATAAACCCGCCAAGACGCTGGCGACCCTCAATAACAATCTGCAGGAAGGCATGGCCGCCGCCAGCCGGTTCTTCCACGTGATCGACCTTGAGCCTGCCATCAGGAACCGTGAAGGAGCCCAGCCCCTCAAGGTGAGTGAAGGCGGCATACGTTTCGACCGCGCATCCTTCCGTTACGCGCCGGGCGCGGGCGGCATTGAAGACATCACCCTCACTGTGCCCGCCGGTAAGACCGTGGCGCTGGTGGGACAGTCCGGCGGCGGCAAGTCCACGCTGGTGAACCTGCTGCTGCGCTTTTACGATGTGCAGTCGGGCGCCGTCACCGTGGACGGGCAGGATATCCGCGACGTAACGCTCGCTTCGCTGCGCGGTTCCATGTCGCTGGTCAGCCAGGAGATAGTCTTGTTCGACGATACCGTGCGCGCCAATATCGCCTATGGCCGCATGGACGCAAGCGAGGCGGACATTACCCGCGCAGCGGAAATGGCGGCGGCGGATACCTTCATCCGCGAACTGCCGCAGGGCTATGACACAATCATTGGCCCGCACGGCGTGAAACTCTCCGGCGGCCAGCGCCAGCGCTTAGCCATCGCGCGCGCCATGCTGCGCAACGCGCCCATCCTGTTGCTTGATGAAGCGACCTCGTCGCTCGACAATACGTCCGAACGCCTGGTGCAGCAGGCGCTGGAGCGCCTCATGCAGGGGCGCACCACGCTGGTGGTGGCGCACAGGCTTTCCACCATCCGCAATGCCGATATCATCTATGTGCTGGAAAAAGGCAAGGTGGTGGAGTCCGGCACGCATGACGAACTGATGCGCCGTCACGGCGGCTATCACACGCTGTACGCAACAGCGGAAAACCACGCTCTCGTTTAGGCTCGCATGAAGAAGCTGTTCAAACGTGTGACCAAAAGCGCTGCGTTCCATGCGGTAATGGTGTGGCTTGCCGCGCAGTACATCCGCCTTGTGCATTACACCAGCCGCAAACGCCTTGACGTGCATGACTCGGCGAAGCCCTACGTGAACGGCGATAGCCCGTTCGTGATAGCTTTCTGGCACGGGCGGCTGCTCATGATGCCGATGCTCTGCCCGCCGAAGCGCAGGATGAACGTGCTGATTTCCACCCACCGCGACGGCGAGATGATCGCGCAGACCATGCACCGCTTCAATTTCCACACCATACGCGGTTCCACCTCGCGCGGTGGCGTGGCTGCGGCCATTAACGCCATACGCGCGCTGAAAGACGGCCAGAATGTCAGCATCACGCCCGACGGGCCGCGCGGCCCCGCCATGAAGGTGCAGGGCGGCATTGTTACGGTGGCGCACAAAGCGAACGTGCCCATCATCCCCATGACGTTCAGCTCCACGCGCCACAGACGCGCGCGCAGCTGGGATCGTTTTATGGTAGCCCTTCCGTTCGGTACTATCTATTATAGGGTAGGCGCTGCCATGTGGAATCCCACGCCGGAGGAACTGGAAGCGGCCATGGTGGCACAAACAGAGGAAGCGGACCGCAATGTACGGATTGTATCGTAATGTAACTTACCTGGCGTCGCCCTTCATTCCGTTGTGGCTCAGCAGGCGCTGCAAACAAGGCAAGGAAGACGCGAACAGGCTGCAGGAGCGTTTCGGCCACCCGTCGCTGTCGCGACCGGACGGCAGGCTGGTATGGATACATGCGGCAAGCGTCGGGGAATCCAACGCGGCGATGCCGCTGTTGCGTAAGCTGGTGGAAACCTATCCCACGCTGCATGTGCTGATCACCACGGGGACGGTATCGTCAGCGGAACTGCTCAAAAACAGACTCCCCAAACGTGTGTTCCACCAGTTCGTGCCGGTGGACATGCCGCGCGCGGTGAAGCGCTTCATGCGTCACTGGCACCCGGATGTGGCCATATTCATCGACTCCGAGTTCTGGCCAAACCTCATCATGGAAACGGCGGCAACCGGTGCGGTGATGGGGCTGGTAAACGCGCGCGTGTCGCTGGCGTCTTTCCGGAAATGGAAGAAAGCAAAGCCGCTGGCCGCCGCCATGCTGCGTAAGTTCCGCTTTTGTTCCGCGCAGAGCAGGCACGATGTTGAAAGGCTCATGGGGCTGGGCATGGGGCAGGTAACGCATACGGGCAACCTGAAATATGATGTGCCCGCGCCGGACTGTAACATGGACGAACTCGAACAAATGAAACGCGCCATAGATGGTCGTCCGGTGTGGGTTGCGGCGAGCACGCATCCCGGCGAGGAAGAGCTGATAGGGGAGGCGCATGTAACGCTCAAGAAAAAATTCCCGAACCTGCTGACTATTATCGTGCCGCGCCATTCGGTGCGTGGCGACGAGATAGCGGGCAAACTGGGCGGGTTCAGCGTGGCCCGCCGTTCGCACCAGCAGGCGATCACCGGGAATACCGAGATTTATCTGGTGGATACCATGGGTGAACTGGGGTTGTTCTATCGCCTCGCGCAGGCGGCGTTCATCGGCGGGTCGCTGGTGGACCATGGCGGGCAGAACCCGCTGGAGGCCGCTATGCTCGGCTGTCCCACCGTCATGGGGAAGTATATGTTCAATTTCGCCAGCATTGCCCGGCATATGGAACATAAAGAAGCCTGCCTGCGCGTGACCGACCATGTCATGCTTGCCGGTGCGATGGGGCGGTTGCTGGAGAGTGAATCCCTGCGTAACCGTATCGCGCAGGCGGCGCAGGCGCACGCAAAGAGCAGGGCGGGCACCCTTAAGGTGATCATGGATATTCTGCAGCCACATCTTGCGTGATGCCCGCAAGCTATGTAGAGAATAGACCTACACCGGTTAGGTACTATGCGCGCTCCCATTTTCTGGAAAGACAGGAACATCATCTCCACGGCACTCATTCCTGCTGCGTGCCTGTACCGGCATATCGCGGTACAGCGCAAAAAGGAGATCATGCCGCGCAAGCTTACCGTTCCGGTCATCTGCGTGGGCAACGTGGTGGCAGGCGGCGCGGGTAAAACGCCCACCTGCCTTGCCATCGGCAATATGCTGAAGTTTCAGGGAATGGAAGCGCATTTCCTCACGCGCGGCTACAAGGGAAAACTGAAAGGCCCCGTGCAGGTGGACCCTGCCGTCCACACGGCGGCGGATGTGGGGGATGAAGCGCTGCTGCTGGCGCAGGTGCTGCCTACATGGGTGTCGCGGGACAGGGTGGCGGGCGGGCAGGCGGCGGTGAAGGCCGGTGCGGAATGCATTCTCATGGATGACGGCTACCAGAACCCTTCGTTGCATAAAGACCTGAATCTGCTGGTTATTGATGGTTTGTACGGCTTCGGTAATGGCAGGCTCCTGCCTGCTGGCCCCTTGCGCGAGCCGGTGAAAGACGCGGTGGGCAGGGCGCATGCGGTTATACTCTTCGGGCAGGATACGGCGCAGGTGCTTAAACAGGTCTCCCCTTATAAACCGGTGCTGGGTGCCACCCTGCGGCCGGTAGCCACGGGCAACCTTCTTTCCGGCAAGGCGGTGGTGGCGTTCGCAGGTATTGCGCAGCCGAATAAATTCTACCGTACCCTTAATGAGATAGGTTGCCGGGTGGAGCGTATGGTCTCGTTTGCCGATCATCACCTTTTCACCCGCCGCGAAATAGAGTCGCTGCTCGCACAGGCAAAGAAGCTGGACGGGCTGCTGGTGACGACGACCAAGGATTATGTGAGGCTGCCTAAGGATTTACGGGTGAATATCCTGCCGGTGCAGGTGGAAGCCGTGTTCGATGACCCCGATGCGGTATGGCGGGCCATTTTTCCATGAGTTTTACCAGAAAGATTGCTTACCTGCTCGAAGCAGGGTTGTTGCTGCTGGTAGCGCTGCTGTTCAGGATCATGCCGATGGATGCCGCGTCATCGGCGGGGGGGATGCTGGCGCGTATGCTGGGGCCGCTGTTCAAGGCGCACCGCACGGCAGACAAGAACCTGCGTCATGTCTTTCCGGATATGAATGAAGCGCAGCGCAGCCGTATACTTTCCGGCATGTGGGACAACCTTGGTCGTGTGGCGGGCGAATATCCGCACCTCTGCCCGGAACGCATGCGCAAGCGCCTGACCATCGAGGGGGCGGAACACCTGCTGCGCGCGCGTGACGGGCAGGTGCCTATGGTGTTCGTGTCGGGTCATTTCGCCAACTGGGAACTGAACCCTATCGTCGGCGTGCTGCACAAGGTTCCGGTGGTATTCATTTACCGTGAGGCCAATAACCCTTACGCGGAAAAGATCATCCAGTACCTGCGTGCGGGTTACCGCGAGCGCATGTATGGCAAGGGGCAGGAAAGCGCACGCCAGTCGCTGCGTTCGCTGCAGCACAAGGGTAGCGTTGCCATGCTCGTGGACCAGAAACTCAACGAAGGCGAGCCGGTCAGCTTTTTCGGCCACCCCGCCATGACCACGACCTCAGCTGCGAAACTTGCCATCAGGTTCGGCGCGCCGCTGGTTCCGCTGCATGTCGTCAGGACGGACGGCGCGCATTTCCATGTGACGATCGGCCCGGCGATTTCTCCTGATCCGTCCGACACGCCCCAGGCACTCATGGAAAAGCTGCACCGTATTTTCGAACAATGGATCAGGGATAAGCCCGAACAGTGGTTCTGGGTGCATAACCGCTGGAACTGGAAGAAATAAAAAAACGTATTGCTTAAATACGGGATAGGCATAGAATGCGCCTCTCTGACCTTTAGATAGGTCCTTCGCCAACGGACTTCGCTCCGTTTCTTTTTTCCGTTACTTCAGTAAGTGATGTGATTCCCCATTGATGTGTGAACGCGCTGCCGCTCAAGGCAGCGTGCGTTTCGTTTTTTCAGCAAAAGGAGAGAATTATGGTTATTCTACGGTTACATTCAACGTCTGTCTGGCCGGTGTATGCCCGGCCAGCGCTCATCTGGAAGGAGGCCGTCGCCATCGGCCTGATGTTCCTGTTCATCACCGCCTGCAGCAATCCGCAAAAAGACAGTATGATGTTTAACACAAGCCAGCTCAGCGTCGGCTTCGGTTCCGCTTCGGAGTCTGTTATCGGATCGCCCGGGTCGGGTTCGATCATGGAACACTAAAGCAGAAATGCTTTAGCTAACGGCTGTCGTACCGGGGAGGTTACGCGACGCAGGGAATATGATGCGTACCGTGGTGCCTTCCCCGACAGCGCTGCCCAGCGCCAGCTTGCCGCCATGCAGCTCGGCGAACATTTTACACAGGGGCAGGCCAAGCCCCGTGCCTTCATGACTCTGGCTGCGATGCACCTGCCCGAACACGGAAAGCGCCACAGGGATATCCTCTTCCGCGATACCGACGCCCGTATCCGATACGGTAAGCATCATGTTTTTTGCCGGGTCGAGTTTGGCGGATATCTTGATGGTGCCTTCCTCCGGCGTGAACTTCAGCGAGTTGGAGATCAGGTTCAGCAGCACCTGGCGGATCTTGCGCTTGTCGCCCAGCATCACCGGCAGGTCGGTATCCACCTCCACCAGTATGTTCATGTGCTTGCTCTTCATCTTGTCCTGCATCATGCGCAGCGTTTCGTTCACCAGGTCCTGCATGATCACCTTTTCTTCCACCAGTTCCAGTTTGCCCGCTTCGCCTTTGGAGAATTCAAGGATGTCGGTGATGAGGTGCAACAGGTGGCTGCCGCAGAGATTGATGTCGTATACGCGCTCTTTCTGCTTGGGGTTCAGCGGCCCGAAATAGCCGGAGTTGAGCATCTCCGAGAAGCCGATGATCGCGTTTAGCGGCGTGCGCAGTTCGTGCGACATGTTGGCAAGGAATTCGGATTTCGCCTGGCTGGCAAGCACGGCGGCGGCTTCCGATTCTTCCACGCGCACGATCTGGCGCGCCATGGTAAGCGCGAAGAACGACAGCACCGAGCCGAACACGGTGAAGATGGTGAGGAAGCCGATGTCCTTTATGCGGCTCTGGCGCCATGATTTGAGGTAGTCTTCCTGATCAAGCACGGTATTGACCACAATCGGCAGCGTTTTAAGTTTGCGGTAGGTGAACACTTCAATAGTGTCGTTCTTGGTGAAGGTTTCCACATTGTCGGTCTTGCCGTTCGCTTTTTTGCGGATGCCGTCCAGCGCAAGGCGGTCTATTTCGCTGTGGTCCACACCCGCGATAGGGCTGCTCGCCAGCATGGCGCCGGTGTTGATGAGTTGCAGGGAGATATAACTGTGGTTGCCCTGATCCACGGAGCGGAAGTAATCGATGAAGAAGCTGGTATCCACCGCCGCGATGAACGCGCCGCCGAAGCTGCCGTCGGACTTGACGATCTTGCGCCCGAGGATGAGCAGGTTCTTGCTGTGCTGCGCCGAGCCCTGCATCACGCCCAGATAGAGATCGGTATCGTTATGCTCACGCAGGAACTGGAACACGCGTTCATTCCCGAACGAGAAACGTTTGTAATCGAGCCAGTTCTGCAGTTCCTTTTTATGTGCCGCTACCACCGTCTTGCCGCGTTCGTCCACCTGCAGCAGCAGGCCGATGCGCGGGGATTCATTGACCCACAACTGCATGTTCTGCAACATGTGGCCGGGCAGGGTGCCGCCAAACAGCGTGTTATAATACTGGTGTTCCACCGCGCGGTGCAGCGTGCTGTCGACGCTGAGCAGGGTCATTTCGATCTGCTGGGTCATGATGCGTGAAAGCCTGGTGCTGTTGCTGCGCGCCTCTTCGGAAGCAAGCTTGTACGCCTGAGACGCCTGATAGATCACCACCTCGCAGAAAAGCAGCATGATCAGCACGCTGAAGGCGAACAGATTACGCACGCGGGGTGTTTTTCTTTTTTTATCTTCGGAGGTCATAGCAACACTTGAACAGGAGCCTGCACCTTAACAAACATTCCTATCCATTTGGTTAACTCTATGTGCCTATAAATTAACTAAAAATTGAGATTTTACCTCACCCGCCCGCCTTGCTGTGGATGAAGTTACGAACAAATTGAAATTACGTACGAAAAATGCTGCGACATTTTTGCATCAGGCGGTTTTTTCCGCAGGGAAATTATTCTGCTGGCTTTGGTTTATTGCCCTCGTAAGCTATTATATTCTCTTTTTAGTATGCAAAAAATTCTCATTCAGAATCTACTCCATCAAGGGATCGCCAATCACTCTGCGGGACAGCTGGCGCAGGCGGAGCAGATCTATGGGCAAGTAATCAACCTTGATTCCAACAATGCCGACGCTTTTAATCTGCTTGGCTTGATCGAATTCCAGACGGGGAGATTAGCAGCAGCGGAACAACATATCAGCAAAGCAGTAAGGCTTGGGCAAAAGACCGCATCTTACCGCAATAATCTTGGGCTGGTGCTGCATGCGGCCGGTAAACTGCAGGATGCAGAAATCCATTACCGCAAGGCGGTACAACTCCAGCCTGATTACGCAGAAGCGCATTATAATCTGGCGAATTGTCTGCGGGACAGAAAGAAGTCCAAGGAAGCGGAGCAACATTACCGCAGAGCGTTGCATTTCAAGCCGGATTATGCAGACGCGTATAACAATTTGGGCCTGCTATTGATTAATCTTGAACGTTACCGTGAGGCAGAACCGCTGTTTCAACAAATACTTCTTATGCAAACAGCTAATGCGCCTGCCTGCAACAACCTTGGCATTATCGCGCAAAAACTCGGCAGATATGAAGAAGCGCAGGCACATTATCAAAAAGCGCTGCAGCTCAATGCCGGATATGCGCAGGCGCATAATAATCTCGGTAATGTGTTAGCGGACATGAACAGGTTCCCTGATGCACAGGCCCATCTCCAGAAGGCGCTGCAACTTGATCGCGGATATGCGGACGCGCATAACAATCTCGGCAATGTATGCATGGACATGGGGCAGTTGTCAGAAGCCGAGGCCCATTTCCGCGAAGCGGTGCGGCTGGGTGGGGACGAACAGGCGGGCGCGCATGCAACTCTTGGCATGGCGCTGCTGCGCAAGGGAGAATTCAGCGAAGGCTGGAAGGAATATGAATGGCGGCTGAAAGTTAAAGGCCATTTACTGTTTATGGATACAGAGAAACCCCTGTGGCGCGGTGAGCCTGCAGAGGGCAAGCGCCTGCTGCTTTACGCGGAGCAGGGGCTGGGCGACACACTACAGTTCTGCCGCTATGCATCGCTGGTCGCGCAGCGCGCCCGCGTCACGTTAAAAGTGCAGCAACCGCTGGTGAAGCTGCTTTCCAGCCTGCGCGGCATTGATGCCGTTGTAACAGATGAGCAGAAAGTAGCATTTGACATGCATTGCCCGCTGATGAGCCTGCCATTCGTGTATGGCACTACAATGGATACGATACCTTCTGCGGTGCCTTATCTGAACGCTCCGGCAGAACGTGTTGTATACTGGAAAGAGAAACTGGCAGGTGTAACCGGACGCAAGGTAGGGCTGGCATGGTCAGGTAATCCTAAGCTAAGCACCGACGTCAGGCGCTCTATCGCTGCTGAAAAGTTTGACAGACTGGCCGGATTGCCCGGCACCAGTTTCATCTCCCTTCAAAAAGGAGCCGCTGTTAAGCCTTCCTGTATCGCACATGACTGGACGGAAGAATTTTCCGACATGGCAGAAACCGCCGCCCTCATTGAGAATCTTGATCTCGTTATCAGTGTAGATACTTCCGTGGCGCATCTGGCCGGGGCGCTTGGCAAGCCCGTCTGGCTGCTGAACCGTTACGATTCCGAATGGCGCTGGTTGCAGGGGCGTGATGACAGCCCGTGGTATCCGACTCTGCGCCAGTTCCGCCAGACCGCACCAAACGACTGGGATGCAGTGCTAGAGCGCGCAGCCGAATGCCTGGCAAACCCTATTTAGGCAATTCCGTATTGCGGATCACGTTAAGCAGGTCGTTCTCCAGCGCGTTATCCTGCTTGGTCGTCGGATCCCCCGGCTTACCCGCAGGGGCCTTTATGGACGCGATCACCGGCGCGGTGCATTCGTCACGCTTCCAGTTGCCCACTTCGGCGGTGAGGTCCACTTCCTTCCATTTGGGATGGCCGTTGGACTTCAGGTCGATGAGGTTGTCGCGCAGGCCCGCCACGAGCTTTGCCATGTTCTGGCACTGCTCGTTGTAATAGGGGTCGTTCTTGCGGGTGTAGTCGAACGTCACGAGCAGCGAGGTCACGGAAACGGTGGGCACTTCCTTTTCCACGAAGCTGTAATCGGCCTGTGTTATCGTTGCGGGCTTATATTCGCTCAGCAGGCGCTTATCGTCGATCGGCAGAAAATGCACCTGGTCCAGTTTTCCTGCGTTGGGGCCGACCTTGATGCCGGATATGCTTTCCATGTTCTTGAACATCTTCACCGGCTTGCCGCCCACGAACACCACGGCGTCCACTTCACCGTTGAGCACGGCTACCACGCCCTGCGGCGGTTCGATCTTAAACATCTGGCCCGGCGTGATGCCAAGGATGGAGAACAGGTTCACGGACGTGATCATGCTGCCGCTGCCTTCGCTGCCCACCACCACGCGCTTGCCGTTGAGCTCTGCAAGCGACCCGATGTTCTTGCGCGCAAGGATATGCACCTCTTCATGATAGAACGGCACCACCAGCCTGAGCTTGTTCGCGATGTCGATGGAATCGGGGTTCTTGGAACGGCTGAGGAAGCCCATCACGTCGGACTGCACGATGGCGAGGCCTACCCTCTCTTTGCTGGTGATGCGGCGGATATTGTCGATGGAGCCCTTGGAGTCGAGCACATTGATGGTGACGCCGTTCTTTTCCGAGATCCTGGCCATGTCCTTGCCGATGGCGATGTAGGTTCCCGTCTTGGAACCGGTGACCATGCCGATCGACGATGCGGCAACAGCGTTGCTGCCTGCGGCGAATGTGGCGAGAATAGCGAATGCACTTACAAGTTTACGGATATTCATGGCACTTACCTCGGATTGCGAACTGACTAGTCTTGACTGATAACGGATAACAGGTCCTGCGTGGCGTTTTCGGGAGCGGAAGCCTTCGTCTGTGCAGGGGGTTGCGGAAGGTTTCTGGTGGCGGGCGTACCTGCTGCAGGCGCGATGCCGGGCAGTGCGGCAGGGTCCAAATTCTGCGACTGGATGACCTTAAGCTGCGGCGCGTTGGACGGGGAAGGAATGTGCTGTGCAGGCGGATGTTCGTTCACGCTCACCGGATGGTAGGGAGCTGCGATGGTCTTGTTCGTGTCGGCATTGGCCGGGGTGATATAAGACTTCTCTAACGGAACGGTGGGTGCGGCCGTGTTAACTACAGGGGCGGGCGGGGCAGGGCTGGTAAGCTGGGCGGCAGGCGGTGGCGCAGGCGGAAGCTCCGCAGCCTTTTCCAGAACGGGCGCGGGCGCCGGGGCAGACGCTTCAGCCATGGCGGGGTTGGCGGCGGTTGCGGGTGCCGCAGTTTCGGTAGCGGTGGCCGGGGTGGATTTGCTTTTATAGTTAAGCAGGAATACGAGGGTAACGTTCACCACCACGAACAGCGCGACGAGGAAGAACATGAACTGCGAGTCGCCCTTGCGCGTGTCGCCTGCCCATACGGTCCCGTCCTGCTGGTCGTCTTCGCTTTCATCATGCGGGCGCAGGTTCAGCGGTATACGGCCAACCTTGGGTTTGAGTCTGGCTTCTTGTGCCTGCGCAGGTTCTGCGGTATCCGTTTCAACAATCGTCATCGCCGCCACTTTATACCCCCGGATGGTTCTAATTTTGCTTTTCTAAACCAAGAAACAGGATTAGTCTATGAGGACGTGGCTGTTTCTCAGTCATATTAGTTAACTATTTTTATGAATTATAAACAAAAATTAATATAAATCCACTAAACTGTGAGAATACCGGCTGATTTTATCAAGCCTATTGTAAATAATCGGGTTTTTGCTATTCACATACCCACTAACTATTCGCATTTCCGAGGAAACATTGAAGCTTTCTAACCGCCCAGAATCCCCAGCACTCCAGCATGCAAGGCAGGCCTTGTCGCTTATGGCGGAACGCGGGATAGAACCCACGCCCGTCAATTATGCGGTATGGTTTTCCTATGTTACCGGCAACAATCGCGAACTTAACACAGAGATAGACCTGCTGATCAAGCGCAAGACCCCTCCCACGGAGGATGTGACGCTGTATCTCTATAATAAGTATGTGCTGGCCAAACCCAAGGACGAAGAACGGGCAGTCTCGCAGGCGTCGAATAATACGCAGAGCGTGCTGGCGGAGATTATGAGCATCATCGACCGGTTCAACGATGATACCAACAATTACAATGAGCAGCTTGACGAGCATGTCTCCAAGCTGTCCGACAAGATTACCGATCCCACGCTCAAGGAGATGGCCAGGGAAATCGTAAGCCGTGCCACCGCTATCCGCGAGTCGAGCTCGGCGCTCAGCAAGAAGCTGGAACAGTCGCGCAGCGAAGTGGTGCAGCTCAAAACCAGCCTTGAAAAAGTGACCCATGAAGCCAGCAAGGACTTCCTCACCGGCACGGGTAACCGCAAGGCGTTTGAAGCCAGGATCGACGAACTCAGCGCCTGGGCGAAAGCCAAAAACGGCGATGTGTGCCTGCTCATGCTCGACGTGGATCATTTCAAGAAGTTCAACGACAAATACGGCCACCAGCTTGGTGACGAAGTGCTCAAGAAAGTGGGCCGTACCTTGCTTGACAGCGTGAAGGGCAAAGACTTTGTGGCGCGTTACGGCGGTGAGGAGTTCGCCGTGCTGCTGCCTGCCACCCCGCTTGCCACCGGCCTGATCGTGGCGGAGAATATCCGCAAGAGCATCTCCGAGACCGACCTTGTGCGCAAGGACACCGGCGAATCCGTCGGTCCCATTACCGTGTCGATAGGCGTTGCGCGTTACCGCCCGGAAGCGGATTCTGTGGCTTTGTTCATCAGCCGTGCCGATACCGCGCTCTATCGCTCCAAGATGGGCGGGCGCAACTGTGTCTCGCAGGAGTCGTTTTAGGTCGTGTGGACATACGATCCAGGCTCAGGACTCATAATTTTTCCTCTCCTGCAAAGCGGGAGAGGGTTGCGCAGGCTTAGCTGCGCAGCAGCTTAGCCGTAGCTGGGTGAGGGTGAATGTAAACACGCGCCCCCTCACCTCGGTTTGCCTAAGGGCTTAGCTAAAGCAGCTAAACCCAAGGCAAACGCGTCCTCTCCCCCTTGAGGGAGAGGAAAAGTAAGCAAGAGTTTAATGAGTCCTGAGCCTAGAGCGCTTTTTCTATTGCCCGCACTACGCGTGAGGACTCAGCGCCAGCAAACGGCGTGAACCATGCCCTGAGCATGCCGTCGCGTCCCGCCACGTACTTGTAAAAATTCCAGCGCGGCAAAGCGAGGCTGCCGAGTTCTTCTCTCACCTGTGCAAAGAACGGGTGGGGAGTTCTGCCCTTGACCTGCACTTTGTCCGTCAGCGGGAAGGTGACATTGAATTTGTTTGCGGTGAAGTCTTTGATGCCGGATGCGCAGGCCGGTTCCTGCTGGCCGAAATCGTTGCACGGCATGCCGATGACCACGAGGCCCTTATCGTGGTAGCGTTCATGCAGTTTCTGCAATCCGGCATATTGTCCGGTAAAGCCGCATTCCGATGCCGTGTTTACCAGCAGCAGTACTTGGCCTGCATAGGCTGATAGCGGAAAGTCGCTGCCGTCGATAGAGGTGAAATGGTGGCTGTGAACGGAGCGTGCCACGCTTACTGCGCCGGGGCTTCCGGCACGGCCTGGCCTTCTTCCAGCGCATAACCGGCGGAACGCACGGTACGGATCATTTCCGGCAGGCTGCCTTCAGGATCCAGGCCTTTGCGCAGGCGGCGGATATGCACGTCAACCGTGCGCAGTTCCACGTAAATGTCATGACCCCATACGGCGTCCAGCAATTGCTCACGTGAGAATACGCGGCCGGGATGCTCCATCAGGTAACGCAGCAGGCCGAATTCGGTGGGGCTTAAATGCACCACCTTGCTGTTACGCGTGATGTGGTGGCTGGCGAGATCCATGCGCAGGCCGCCGAAGGAAAGTACTTTTTCAGCCAGCGCCGGGCGCAGGCGGCGCAGCACCGTGCGAATGCGCGCGATCAGTTCGTTGGGAGAGAAAGGTTTCACCATGTAATCGTCCGCACCGGCATCAAGGCCGCGGATACGGTCGCTCTCTTCGCCACGGGCGGAAAGCATGATGATGGGAACGGCTTTGGTTTCGTCCTGCTTGCGCAGTTCCGCGCAGATATCCACGCCGGACATGCCGGGTAACATCCAGTCCAGTATGATGATGTCGGGTTGGTGCGCTTTCACCAGCGGCACGGCTTCATCGCCCATGGAAGTGGAGAAGACCTTGAACCCTTCGCGCTCGAGATTATAGCGCAAAAGCGTGACGATAGCCGCCTCATCCTCGACCAGCAGGACTTTTGTTTCTATCAGTTGCGGACTGCTCATTAATGCTCTACATCTATTGGTAGGAATGATAATGTATTTTTATTAGGTGAAGTCAATGGTTTTACGTTTAATTTTGGCTTTGGCGGGTTGCAGAATCTCCTAATATAACGCATTAAATGGTTAGTTATTGGTAAATTCCACGCGAAAAAGTGATGTTTCCATGGTCAGTCCCAGAGTAAAAACCGCCCTCGACTTCTTGCCGCTGATTATATTTTTTGTTGTTTTTAAATGGGTTGGCATTCTTCCGGCCACGAGTGCCCTGATCGCAGCCACGCTTGCGGTAGTCGTGATATTATTTATGCTGGAGCGCCGCGTCGCCACCACGCCACTGGTGACAGCCGTTATTGTTGCCGTGTTCGGCGGGCTTAGTCTGTGGCTGCAGGACGAAACCTTCATCAAGATGAAACCTACCGTCGTGAACCTGCTGTTCGCCGTGACGCTGTTTGTGGGATGCTGGCGCGGCAAGGGGCTGCTCAGCTATATCATGGGGTCAGCATTGCAGCTTACCGATCGCGGCTGGTGGCTGTTGTCGCTGCGGTTCGGTTGCTTCTTCACCGCCATGGCAGTGTTAAACGAGCTTGTCTGGCGCACCATGCCAACCGAATGGTGGGTGAATTTCAAGGTGTTCGGCCTGCTGGGGTGCACGGTGGCGTTCACCATGCTGCAACTGAGCTTTATCCAGAAGCACCTCAAGCCCGAAGAGGCAAAAACCGGCTCTTGAGCATTTCGTCATTCCCTGAATTCGCAGCGTGAATTTCAAGGGATATATTTTATTACAAAGGTGGATCGCCTTAGGTTAAGGACTCATTAAATTCTTGCTTTCTTTTCCTCTCCCCTTGAGGGAGAGGACGCGTTTGCCTTGGGTTTAGCTGCTTTAGCTAAGCCCTTAGGCAAACCGAGGTGAGGGGGCACGTTTACATTCACCCTCACCCGGCTCCGGCTAAGCTGCTGCGCAGCAAAGCCTGCGCAACCCTCTCCCGCTTTGCAGGAGAGGGGAAGTTATGAGTCCTGATTCTATAATCGCCAACACGATTCAGGCGATGACGGGAATATTCTTATGCGGCGGCCTGATAACCGATATCGCGGCGGCAGAAGCCTTCCGGCCACCCGATCATATCAATAGCCTGATAGGCGCGCGCACGCGCTTCGGCGAAATCCCTGCCCGTAGCGGTAACGCCCAGCACGCGGCCTCCATTTGCCACGATGCCGCCGTCCTTTGCCTGCGTGCCTGCATGGAACACTTTTACGCCTTCCACGGTTGCCGCCTGTTCAAGCCCTTTGATCACGGTGCCTTTCTGGTAGTCGCCGGGATAGCCTTTCGCTGCCATCACCACGCATACGGCGGCCCCCTGCCGGAATGTTATCTGTACCTGATCAAGCCCGCCCGCGTCGGTGGCCATGAGGGCTGGCAGCAGGTCGCTTTCCAGCAGCGCCATGAGCGACTGCGTTTCGGGGTCGCCGAAGCGCGCGTTATACTCAATGAGCTTAGGGCCGCTTGTGGTAATCATTAATCCTGCGAACAGCACGCCTTTATAGGGGTGGCCTTCTTTGGCCATTGCCGCCACGGTGGGGTGGATGATGGTTTCCATGATCTCTTTGCGAAGGCTTACGCTCATGAACGCCACAGGTGCGTAGGTTCCCATGCCGCCCGTGTTGGGGCCGGTATCGCCATCGCCCACGCGCTTATGGTCCTGCGCGCTGCCGAATTCGATGGCATCCTTGCCGTCGGTGAGCGCGAAGAAGCTGGCTTCCACGCCTTCCATGAATTCTTCCACCACCACGCTGGCGCCTGCCATGCCGAACTTGCCGCCGATCATGTCGTCGACCGCCGCGTGCGCTTGGGCTATGTCCATTGCCACGATCACGCCTTTGCCTGCGGCAAGCCCGTCCGCTTTCACCACGATGGGCGCGCCACGCTCAGTGATATACGCCTTGGCTTTGCCTGCATCGGTAAAGCGTTCATAGGCGGCGGTGGGAATATCATATTTACGGCAGAGGTCTTTGGTGAATCCCTTGGAACCTTCCAGCTGTGCGGCCTTTGCCGAAGGGCCGAACACGGGAATCTTTTCCGCACGCAGCGTGTCGGCGAGGCCTTCCACCAGCGGCGCTTCGGGGCCGACCACTACGAACCCGATCGTTTCTTTCCGGCAGAATGCGACAATATCCGCGTGGCTTACTAGCGCCACATTGGTTACATCCTGGCCGATGCCGCCATTGCCCGGCGAACAGAATACCTGCGACACTTTGGGGGACTGTGTTAACTTCCACGCCAATGCATGCTCACGTCCGCCGCTGCCAATTACAAGTATTTTCATATAGTTATCCTGTAATAAAAGATTAATATTTTAACTTTTGGGTTTGTGGCTTTCACTGCTATACTCCCTAGGTTATTATGATAACCAGTGCAATATATGAATGAACCGAAGCAACCTAAGCGGACAACATTACGCGATCACCTCAACCGAGGGGTTGTGTCGGTAATGGTTGCGACCACGGGTCTGGGCGGTTGCGCCAGGCCGCCGGAAGAAGAATTACGCGAGACTGCCTATCGGGCGGCAGCAGCGTGTGAGGTGTCCCCGCCGCCCCCACGCGGCAGGCATCGCGCGTTGTCGACGCTTGGTACAAAAGCTGTGCAGGTATCCGTGCCCTGCGGTATGGCTAGAGACAAGCCCGCTATCGACCACGAAGTGGCGCAGGCGGCCGTCGTCTGTGCAGAGTCCGGTGCAGGCAAGCCCGGACTCTATCAGGGCAATACCGGGTTCATTGCCAGTTGCACGAGTGTTGAGATGGGTACGACGCCTCCTTTGGCAAGTGCGCTGGCAGGCTCTGCCGCGCCGCCTTCTGCGGGAACGACAAAACCTGAAGTAGCAGTGCCGCAAAAAAAGAGCCCGTCTTTTGCTGAGCGCGCCGCATCGGCACCGCCCGTTACACAAGCCCAACGTTAAATAATGTTTGTACACGGGTGCGCGCGCGTTATGATGCGCCTGCATGCAGGAAGCGTTAGCCACAAGCCATAATCAGTTTGCCTATAGTGTGAGCGAAATTTCACAGGCGCTCAAGCGCGTGGTGGAAGATAATTTCGGCCATGTGCGCGTGCGCGGCGAGATTTCCGGCTGGAAGGTGGCGGCCTCGGGCCATGCCTACCTGAAACTCAAAGACGATAACGCGGTGATCGACGCGGTCTGCTGGAAAGGCGTGCTCGGCAAAATGCCTTTCAGGCCTGAAGACGGCATCGAGGTAACCTGCTCGGGCAAGCTCACCACCTATCCGGGGCGCTCCAATTACCAGCTTGTCATCGACTATATGGAGCCAGCAGGCGTCGGCGCGCTGATGGCGCTCTTGGAAAAACGCAAGAAACAGCTCGCGGCGGAAGGGCTGTTTGATCCCGCGCGCAAGAAGCCGCTGCCGTTCATGCCAAGGGTCATCGGGGTGGTGACATCGCCCACCGGCGCGGTGATACGCGATATCCTGCATCGCCTGCGCGACCGTTTTCCCGTGCATGTGCTGGTATGGCCCGTGCTCGTGCAGGGTGAGGGAGCAGCCGGGCAGATCGCTAACGCGATAAATGGCTTTAATGAAATGCCTGACGCTGCGAGGGTACGTGGAGGAGTTCTTCACGACGACCCCGCAGGGGAATCTTTGCGGAGCAAAGATGGGGGCAGCGTGCTCCCCAAGCCTGATCTTATTATCGTTGCACGTGGCGGCGGTTCACTTGAAGATCTCTGGTCGTTCAATGAAGAAATTGTCGTGCGTGCGGCGGCGGCGTCGAAGATTCCGCTCGTCTCCGCCGTGGGGCACGAGACGGACACCACACTTATCGATTATGCGTCCGATATGCGCGCGCCCACGCCCACAGCTGCGGCGGAACTGGCCGTACCCGTGCGCGAGGAATGGCTCGCCACGATCATGGAAGAGGGCAGGCGGCACATGCTCGCCATGAACCGTTACCTGCAACAGCGCGGCGATACTATTACCGGTCTGGCTCGCGGGCTTCCGCAGCCTGCGCAAATACTGGATATGGCGGCGCAGAAACTCGATGACCGCGCCGAGCGCCTGCATGCTTCGCTTCCGGCGCTGCTGACCAGCCGCACCCAGCAATTGCAGGTGGCTTCCGCCAAATTGCAGCCGCGCA
The DNA here is from genome assembly GCA_035906055.1 of Alphaproteobacteria bacterium. Lineage (GTDB taxonomy): Bacteria > Pseudomonadota > Alphaproteobacteria > Rickettsiales > JABCZZ01 > JAMIFV01. The sequence continues at coordinate 23,524 of JAMIFV010000050.1, forward strand.
GCCTGCTTGCCAATCTGCAACGTCATGTAAAAGATGTGGCGAGTTTAAGCGAACGTGCCGGGCGCATGATGCAGCGCGTGGTGGACGATAAAAACAGGAAGATCGAGTCCCTTACGCAGGTGGTGCAGAGCCTTAACCCCACGCGCGTGCTGGAGCGTGGATTCGCTCTTGTTCGCGGTGCCGACGGCAGGCTGATAACCCGTGCTGCTGCACTGCAACAAAGCGAGGTGACGCTGGTATTTTCCGACGGCGAGAGAAAAGTAAAGGCATGAGCCTGCTCGCGTTTCTAAGCCTTGCGCTCGCTTTCTTCTGCGCCGGTATCATGAATACGCTGGCGGGCGGCGGGTCGTTCCTCACGTTGCCCGCGCTGCTGCTCACCGGCATTGATGCGCGTGCGGCGAATATAACGTCCACCATTGCGCTGTTTCCCATGCAGGTGAGCACGGGTTATGCTGGCCGCAGGCTGGCGGGCGGCACTGCCAGCCTGTCGCTGCGTGCATTTATCATTATCAGCTTTATCGGCGGGGTGCTGGGAGCCATATTGCTGCTGCTGACGCCTTCCGCATTCTTTGCAAGGCTGGTGCCGTGGCTCATCCTGTTTGCCACGGTGTTGTTCGCCTATGGCAGTTTCATCAAAAAACCCGCCGGGTTGGAAGGCAAACATAGTCTGGGCAGGCATGGCGCGGCGTGCGTGCAGTTCTGCATCGCCGTCTATGGCGGCTATTTCGGCGGCGGTATCGGGTTCCTGATGCTGGCGGCGCTCACCCTTGCGGGCATGGGCATAAGACAGGCGGGGGCTACCAAAAACATCCTTGCGGCAATAATGAACGCGGCGGCGGTGCTGGTGTTCCTGTTCGCGCCGGGCGTTGGCTGGTGGCAGGTGGCGGTGGGGATCGTATTCTCACTTTGCGGCGGCTGGGTGGGCATGCAGATGCTGCATAAAGTGAATGAGCGCATCCTGCGTATGGGGATCGTGGCGCTTGGCCTCGCGCTTACGGTGGCGATGTTCGCGCGCGCTTAGGCCCGCAGCACGTCTTGCGGCCTGATACTGCCGTCATACAGCGCGCGGCCGATGATGATGCCCTCAATGCCCGAAGCCTGATGCTGTTTTACTTCCTGCACGTCCGCCAGCTTCGAGATGCCGCCGGAAAGGATAACCGGGGTGGAGAGACGCTCGGCGAGCTTCACCGTTTCTTCAAGATTGGGGCCTTCCATCGCGCCGTCGCGGTTGATGTCGGTATAGATGATGGCGCTCACGCCCGCGTCCTCAAACTTAAGCGCGAGGTCGATCGCGCTGACTTCCGACACGTTGGCCCAGCCGTCGGTCGCCACTTTGCCGCCCCTGGCGTCGATGCCAACCGCTATCTGTTCGGGAAACCGGCGGCAGGCCTGCACTACAAGGGCGGGATTCTTCAGCGCTATGGTGCCCAGTATCACGCGGTTGATGCCTGCGTCCAGCCACGCGCCTATGGTTTCCAGATCACGGATGCCGCCGCCCAGTTGCGTGAGCATGTTCACATTGGCGAGGATGTCGCTCACCGCTTTGGCGTTTACGGGTTTGCCTTCGAACGCACCGTTTAAATCTACCAGATGCAACCAGTGGAAGCCCGCTTCCTCGAACTTCCTGGCCTGCTGCCACGGCTTATCGGAAAACACGGTCGCCTGATCCATTTCGCCGCGTAAAAGGCGGACGCATTTACCATCTTTCAGGTCAATCGCAGGATACAAAATCATAACTATGCTTTTTTTCGTTTGGTGCTGGGGATCTCGTTGATGTTCTGCTCGGGCTGCACGGCGTGCAGGTGGCGCAGCAGTTCCGGGTGGCCCACGAAATAGGCAGGCAGTTCAATAGACAGGTTATACATGACGGATTTGCCGTCATGCTGTTCGATCGCGCCGCCCGCCGCCCGGATGATGGCGTAGGTGGCGGCGCTGTCCCAGATGCGGAAGCCCGGCCGTTCCGAGCAGAACGTGGCTTCGCCGGTGGCGACGAGGCAGGCGCGGCGCTGGCCGCGTGTGAATATCACTTTCAGCGTGCTTTCTTCCGCCGGGGCGTGGGTGGGCAGCGTGTCGGGGCGGACGGCGGCGGTCTGCGCGCCGTCATGCGCCGGTGCCACATGGATGACACGCGGCGTTTCCTTGTCCACCTGCTTGTAGGCCTTGCCGTCATCGCCGGTGTAATAGAGTTCTTCCATGCCGGGGAAATAGAGCACGCCCAGCACAGGCACGCCGCCCGCCACCAGCGCCACGTTGATACTGTAGGCGTTACCGCCCGCAGCGTAATTGGCGGTGACGTCGAGGGGGTCGATCGCCCAGAAGGAGGGCGCGGAGCTGAGTATTTTTTCGTTCTCTGCCGGTGAGCCTTCTTCGGAGATGACGGGTATATCGGGTGTGATACGCGCAAGCGCCTTGCACAGAAGGTTATGGCTGCTCACATCGGTTTCGGTGACGACGGTTCCGTCCTGTTTCACCGAAAGGCTGATGCGCGGCTGCATCGTGCGGGCAAGGGCCCCGGCCTCTTGCACGGAAGCTAGCAATGGTTCGATCGGCGGGCGCGTAGCGTTCATGCCTGTTCTTTGCTATGTTATCTTCATGATCGGCTTGATGTTTTTATAGAAATGGTGACCGGCGACCATGAAGCCGTTTACCATCTCATAATACGGCAAAACACCCCATTCTGTATAGCCGCATTCTTTATAGAGTTTGATGGCGGCTTCCTGTGTGGCGCGAACGTTGAGGTTGATAACCGAGAATCCCTGCGCCAGGGCTTCCGATTCCGCGGCCTGTAACAATGCCTTAGCCAGTCCGTGCCCGCGCGCCCAGGGGGCTACGAAATGATAGCTTATCGTGGCGGCGAACGCGGTGGTCTGCTTCGAGGGGGCTGGTTTGATGAGCTGGATGGAGGCGGCCACCGTGCCATCGAGCCTGCCTGCGAACAGCACGCGCTCGGGCACCACCAGCACGCCTTTCCAGAACGCTTCCAGAACGTCATTGGAGGGCGGGGTGCTCCAGTTGAACCCGATGCCTTCGCGGATGGCGTCCACGGTTGCCTCGCCGAGATCGTCAAGATCTGCCGTTTTAAACTGGGTAATCAGCTCTACTTTGATCGTAGCCATTTTTACTCTGCGCCATTCATGTTTGGGCTTCGTCATCCATCGGTCCCGGTGTGCTCATGTACTTAAGTGTACACTGCGCGCACCTCGCCTCGGCTGCCTAGCCAAAACATGAATTGTTTTGGGTAAACAATCAAAGGGCGAATATCTTAACCGGGTTGTATAAGGGCAGGAGCGAATGGGCAAGGTGAAATTATTTCACTGCATCCCCAAAAAATTCCCGATAAGCTGCAACCCGGTCTCCTGCGATTTTTCCGGGTGGAACTGCGTGCCCATGATGTTGCCATGCGCGACAACGGCAGTAATACGCTGGCCATAGTCCGTGGTGGCCACCACATCAGTGGGGTTGGCACAAAGCGCGTGGTAGCTATGCACAAAGTAAGCGTGGCTGGCATGCCTGATGCCTGCAACGAGCGGATGGTCGGGGGCGGGGAAGGCCAGTTCGTTCCAGCCCATATGCGGTATCTTGAGGGATTGGGGATTAGGGATTGGGGATTGCTGTTCTTCCCTGATGCCTAATCCCTGATGCCCCATCTTAACCACTTCGCCTTTTATCCACCCCAGCCCCTTATACGTGCCGTGCTCATGGCCGGTGTCGAACAAAAGCTGCATGCCCACGCAAATGCCGAGGAAGGGTTTTTTCTTTTCACGCACCTGTTTTTCCAGTGCGTCGCGCATGCCTTTCGCGGCGGTGAGGCCGCTTATGCAGTCGGCAAACGCGCCCACGCCCGGCAGCACGATATGGGTTGCCGCTTCAAGCCGCGCGGCATCGTCGGTCACGGTGATGGTAATGTCCCTGCCAGCAGCCGCGCGCTCAAACGCCTTGGCGGCGGAGCGCAGGTTGCCTGAGCCGTAATCGATAATGGCGACCTGCTTCATGCGGTGGCAGCGGCAGTGTTGCCAGCGAAATAACGGTCAAAGAAGCGCTGTTCGGCGCGTATGAGCGAATCGCCCGATACGATGTCGGCGATGACATACCCGCGTTTTGCCAGTGCCTTGCGGCGCCATTCATTGCCTTCGAAGCCCACCACGAACATCAGCGCGCTTTCGAGGATCGAGCGGCCAACAAGGTCGAGCGTGCCTGCGTCGAACATCTCGACGATCATGAGGCTGCATACGATGATGGCGAACGAAGCCCACCACATGCGGTTATACAGCGCCCACAGGGCGGTGAAGATGAACGCGAATACGCTGAAGCCCTCCAGCACGAACACGGGGGTCTCATAAGGCTTTGGTACCCTTGGATTCACATGCACGGTATATACGCGATGTCTGGAACCGAACATTGCAATATGCCTTTATAATACGCCTTTGGTGGAGGGGATATCGTCGCTCTTGCGGGGGTCGATGCTGATGGCGTCACGCAACGACCGTGCCAGCGCCTTGTAGCAGGACTCCACGATATGGTGGTTGTTTTCGCCGTAGAGATTTTCGATATGCAGCGTCATGCCGGAATTGAACGCGAAAGCCTGGAACCATTCGCGGAAGAGTTCCGTGTCCATGTCGCCGAGCTTGGGCTTGCTGAAACTGACCTTCCAGATGAAATAGGGGCGGCCTGAAATATCCAGCGCCACGCGCGTGAGTGTTTCATCCATCGGCGCGTAAGCCGAGCCGTAACGCGTGATGCCACGGCGTTCGCCCAGCGCCTTGTTCACCGCTTCGCCCAGCGTTATGCCCACGTCCTCGGTGGTGTGGTGGTAGTCGATATGCAGGTCGCCCTTGGCCTCGATGGTGATGTCCACCAGGCTGTGGCGCGAGAGCTGTTCCATCATATGGTCGAGGAACCCGATGCCGGTGGACACGTTATAAATGCCCTTGCCGTCGAGGTTGACGGTGGCTTTAACGGACGTTTCTTTCGTTTTTCTCTCAATAGTAGCGGTGCGCATATACAATCCTATGAATTCGCAGCATTTGTGCCTTTATATCATGGATTTGTCAATCAAACAGTCCTTGTCACCCCGTCGAATGACGGGGTCTGGCCTTGCAGCGAGTGCATGGATGGGCTGGATCCCGTCATTCGACGGGGTGACAGGATGAAAAACAATAAAATCCCTTGAAATTCTTAAAAACCTCCCCATGTTAGTGGGCATGAGCGAACAAAACACACTTCCCACATGGCACGGCACCACCATTATCTCTGTACGCAAGGGCGGCAGCGTCGTGGTGGCAGGGGACGGGCAGGTAAGCATCGGCCCCACCGTGATAAAATCCACCGCCCGCAAGGTGCGCAGGCTCGCCGGTGACAAGATACTCACCGGCTTCGCAGGCGCTACGGCGGACGCCTTCACGTTGTTTGAGCGCCTTGAGGCGAAGCTGGAAAAACACCCCGGCCAGCTCACCCGCGCCTGCGTGGAACTGGCCAAGGACTGGCGCACCGACCGTTACCTGCGCCGCTTAGAGGCGATGCTGCTGGTGGCGGACGCTTCCACCTCCCTCATCGTTACCGGCACCGGCGACGTGCTGGAGCCGGAAGACGGCATCATGGCCATCGGTTCAGGCGGTAATTATGCGCTCGCTGCCGCGCGCGCGCTGGCAGATTCCAAACTCAGCGCCGAAGAGATATGCCGCAAGGCGATGAAGATCGCCGCCGATATCTGCGTCTATACCAATGAGAACGTGACGATCGAGAAACTGGATACTAAAGCTTAACGCGCATCGTAAGTGCTGCGTTGTGTGGTGCTCATAAATCACCTTCCCTTGCTTATTATTTCCTCTGGCAGATGCGGAATGTCGCCATGAAGGCGTTTGATATAAGATTTGGGTGCGGGCACTTGTGAAGGATGAGGGGTAGGGCCGCGGGGAGGCTCCTTTGCCGTGCCTTCTGCTATATCCAGCGTGTTCTGCGCTGCGTGTGCAGAGCGTTGTGCAATGTCATGAGGAACCGGTGCGGTGGCTGCCACGGCAGGGGTGGTGAAACCACCGGCACCCAGCACTTCGTCCGCCACCAATTCATTCATGCCGTGGGCGGTAGTGCCCAGCAGTAACTTTGCAGCTACCGTAGGCGGAGCGGCTGTGGCATCGGCAGGCACTGCGGCATTGGGCAATAATACGGTTTCGGCACGTTTTAACCAATCGACGAGCTTTTTCATAACATCCTCATAACGGTGTTGCGGTTTTGTAGATAGCCTGCTGTATGTCCGCCTGCTTTTTTGCTGCTGCAATGCGGTTGTTTTGTGCGGCAAGCGCTATTTCTTTATCGATGGAGGCGAGCATAAGCCCTTTGTCTTTCAGCGCCGTGCTGATCGTTTCGGCAGCTGCATGCACGTTCGCATGGGTGATCCCGTCGTTGTCTATGTGCGTGATACCGGCTTTGATGCCAGCTTTCTGCAATGCGTTCATCACGGGTTCTACCGCAGCGCTGGAGCGCAGCCCCATTCGTGTGAAAAGCTCGTTGCCGGTGTTGGCGGGGTCCCTGTATTCCTGCAGATAAGTAACGGGCGAGAGTTCATACTTTATCTCGGCGTTGCTGTAGTAAAAAGGCCGTACTTTATCCGCAAAACGGTCGCGGGCTTCGAGCGTGCTTATCTTCACCAGCCCCCGTTCGGAAGGAGGCGTGCGTGTGACTGCCAGTTCCATCTCCATGATCTGGTCTGCCACACTGGGGCTGATGCCGCCGGGAGCATCGCCCAGTTTCCCCATAGCGCAGAGCGTGGCGGGCATGGCGGTGGTAGGGTCGATATTACGCATGATGAAGGTTTTGGCCTCGGTGCCGCTTGCTTCAGATGTAACCTGCGCATCAAGTCCGCGTTCTTTAAGTTTCTCCTGCAGATTGGCAACGGCTTCATCGCTTCTCACGGAAAGTTTAAGATCCATGCTGGTCAGGGATACGTCTAAACCTATAGAGTTTACTGTTGGGCTAAGGCCGCTTTCAGCCATGTAGGCGACCTTGCTCGCATTGGAGGAAGCATCGTCGGCAGAGGTCTGTATTTTTTCAACGGTGATAGGCATGTAAATTGATACGGGTGATGATCTTTGGTGCCCAAATTAGCAAAAAAATATGGGTTTATTGTTAAGATTATGTGAAATTGCTGCTCCCGCTGACATGGGACAACTGCCTGCCTTGAATAAAAATATCAGTAAAAATAACATATTACCCTTTTCCTATTGAAAAATAGCCGCGCACACCCTATCTCCAGTGCATGAACGCCACACCCGCTACCGAACTTACCCCCCGCGAGATTGTCAACGAGCTTGACCGCTACATCGTAGGCCAGAAGGATGCCAAGCGCGCCGTGTCCATCGCGCTGCGCAACCGCTGGCGCCGCCAGCAGGTGGACGAAGACCTGCGCGACGAGATCATGCCCAAGAACATCCTCATGATCGGGCCGACCGGCGTGGGCAAGACCGAAATCGCGCGCCGTCTCGCCAAGCTCGCTAAAGCGCCGTTTATCAAGGTGGAAGCCACCAAATTCACCGAAGTGGGTTATGTGGGGCGCGATGTGGATTCCATCATCCGCGACCTGATGGAAGTTGCCATCGCCATGGTGCGCGAGCGCCAGCACCGCGAAGTGCGCGCGAAAGCCGAAGCCAATACGGAAGAACGTCTCCTCAATGCGCTGGTGGGTGAAACCGCGAGTGAAGAAACGCGCCGCAAGTTCCGTGAGAAACTGCGCGCAGGCGAGTTGCAGGATAAAGAGATCGACATCGAAGTGGCTGACACCGGCAATTCCGCGTTCCCCAGTTTTGATATTCCGGGCATGCCCGGCGGCCAGATGGGTGTGCTTAACTTAAGCGACATCCTCGGCAAGGCCATGGGCGGACGCACCAAGACGCGCCGCATGAGCGTGGCCGACAGCAGGAAGCTGCTCATTGCCGAAGAGAGCGAAAAGCTGCTCGATCAGGAAAAAGTGACCAAGGAAGCCATCGACGCCGCCGAGAATCACGGCATCGTGTTCCTCGATGAAATCGACAAAGTCGCCGCGCGTCAGGAAATGCGCGGAGCGGAAGTGAGCCGCGAAGGCGTGCAGCGCGACCTGCTGCCGCTCATCGAAGGCACCACCATTTCCACCAAATACGGCCCGGTGAAGACCGACCATATCCTCTTCATCGCGTCGGGCGCGTTCCATATGGCCAAGCCTTCCGACCTGCTGCCCGAATTGCAGGGGCGCCTGCCGATCCGCGTGGAGCTTCAGCCGCTTTCTGAAGACGACATGATGAGCATCCTCACCGAGCCGGAAGCGAGCCTTATCAAGCAGTATACCGCATTGCTGGCGACCGACGGCGTGACCGCTGATTTTACGAAAGACGGCATCCGCGCGCTGGCGTCGCTTGCCACTAAAGTAAACCGCGAAGTGGAAAATATCGGTGCGCGCCGCCTGCACACGATGATGGAAAAACTGCTGGAAGAAGTGAGTTTTGAAGCGCCTTCCGACAAAGCCAGCAAGGTGAAGATCACCGGCGATTATGTGGAAAAACATATCGGTGAACTCACTAAAAACACCGATCTGAGCAAATTTATCCTGTAAATCTCTACTGTGGCAGGCTGCAAACAGTGATTTTCTGCGATCCGCTGCTCACGTACTTTAACGTACGCTGCGCTTCTCAAAAATCCCAGTTTTCGCATCGCCACAGCGAGATTTGTATAACTACATTTATTCTTGTCATTCCGGCGAAAGCCGGAATCCAGTGCTTGCTTTCTGGATACCGACTTTCGTCGGTATGACAATTACAATGGTGCCGTAGTCACGGAGGAGTCTTTCACGACGACCCCGGGGTGAATGCGCGGAGCGCAGAGGGGAAAGCGTTTCCCCTGATTTCAAAAGCAGGACAGCCCCATATACTATATTGGCACAATCGGCTAATAAGCCTTCATGACTACCGCCCCGCAAACCAACCTCGCCTCCATTCAGGCCATGCGTGCCATCGCTGCGCTGGCGGTGGTGGCCTGCCATATCGGTTCCATTGAAGGCTTGTATATGAACCAGCGCCTGCTGCCGGAATGGGGCATGTACGGCGTGGATATCTTCTTTGTCATCAGCGGTTTTGTCATGGCCCATGTGGCGGCGAATGTCGCGCCCACGGCCAGAGGCGTGGGGCGCTTCCTGCTCAAGCGGTGCTTGCGCATCTATCCCGTTTACTGGCAGTTCACCGCCGTGGTGTTGCTGGCAATAGCGCTGAAACCCGGCATGGTGAACCTCGCGGCTTCCGCCGAACAGCCCTCTGTTATCAAATCGCTGCTGCTCTGGCCGCAAATGACCGACCCGCATCTGGGCGTGGGCTGGTCGCTGGTCTATGAAATGTATTTCTATCTCATGTTCGCCCTTGGCCTGCTCATGCTGCACGGGCGGCTGTGCTATGGCTGGTGCGCTTGGGCGCTGGCACTGTGTGCCTGCGTATATATGGGCATTTACTATCAATCAGAGAATGCCGTTATCAGGGTGATGGCATCGCCTTACGGGTCTTATTTCCTGATAGGTTGCGCCGCAGCATGGTGCTGGAAAGGCGGGCATGTGCCGCGCCCCACGCTGCTGATAGCTTTAGCGGTATTATGGGCTTGTGTTGCGGTGGCTCTGATACTTCAGGCATGCGGCACGGTTATTCTCTATTTTGAAGCTACCGCGCGCGTATGCATGCTGAGTGTGCCAACAGCGCTAATATTGCTGGCGTTACTGAGTCTGGAACGTGAAGGAAAAATAAAATACCCGCGTTGGCTATGCAGTATCGGTGATGCATCTTATTCACTCTATCTGCTGCACTCGCTGCTGTTCTCGGCGATGGGCAAGCTCTGGCTTGAGCTGAATATGGAAGGGGCGGCTGCGCAGGCTGGTTACAGTGCGCTGATGGCGCTCACCGCCGTAGCGCTGGCATTGCTCAATTACCGTTATATCGAAAAGCCGCTCTCGCGCTGGTATCATAAGCGTTTGGGCGCATAATCTTATTGTGGAATAATAGATTATCTATTACAAATACTTGCATGCCAGAGCTTTCCATAGTCATACCGATGCATAACGAACAGGATTCACTCGAAAGCCTGTTCGCACGCCTCAAACCCTGCCTTGAAAGCGTTACCACCAATTACGAGATCGTCTGCGTCAATGACGGCAGCCGCGACAACACGTTCGAGCTGCTGCGCGGCTATCACGCGCGCGACCCGCGCATCAAGCTGGTGAACCTCTCGCGCAATTTCGGTAAGGAAACGGCGCTCACCGCTGGTATTGACTACGCGGTGGGGCAGGCGGTGATCCCTATCGATGCCGACCTGCAGGACCCGCCCGAGCTGATACCCGAACTGGTGAAGGAATGGCGCAGGGGCTTTAAAGTGGTGCTGGCCACGCGGCGCAGCAGGCCGGGCGATTCCTGGTTCAAACGCAAATCCGCCGAATGGTTCTACCGTGCCATGAACAAGGTCTCCACCGTGAAACTGCCGCACAATACGGGGGATTTCCGCCTCATCGACCGCGTGGTGGTTGACGCCGTTCGCCAGTTGCCGGAGCGTACGCGCTTCATGAAAGGCATTTTCGCGTGGGTGGGCTTCCCCACGACAACTGTATATTTCGACCGTGAAGCGCGCGTGGCAGGCCAGACCACATGGAATTACTGGACACTCTGGAAATTCGCGCTGGACGGTATTTTCTCCTTCACCACCGTGCCGTTGCGCGTCTGGACGTATATCGGCGCGTTCATCTCGCTGTTCTCGTTCCTCTGGGCGATATTCATCATCATCAAGACCGCGATACTTGGCATCGACGTTCCGGGTTATCCCTCGCTCATCGTTGCGGTGTGCTTCATGGGCGGCATGCAGCTGCTCAGCATCGGCATCATCGGGGAATATGTGGGCCGCATCTACCGCGAGACCAAACAGAGGCCGCTTTATTTAGTGCAAGAGACCGTTGGTCTTTAAATATTGGGGGGGCGGTCCCCCTAATTCCGCTCCGCGGAATTTCCCCCTCGCTTCGCGGGGTCGTCATATAGAATTCCTCCACGCATACGGCACCGATTTCTATTCCAGTGCGTAGCCGTAGGCATGGAGGAGCACTACTTGCGACGACCCCTTTAGAGGGGGAGCGGTAGCGGGGGCGGGACGCCCCCCTAGAAAAAAATATAACTATTTTCTTAAATAAACCGCAGCCACATCACCGTTATAGATGAGCTTCCAGTCCGGGTTCCAGTGCCATTCGGCGGAGCCGGGGTCTTCATTGGGGATGACCACGCCCTCGAACCCGTAATAGTCGGCGATCATCTTCGCCCGCCCGCCATAGCCCTTGGAGATCATGGCGAAGTCGGCATAATCCTGCAGCGTTTCCTTGGTATAAAGGCTGCTTGCGCGGCCATCGACGAACACTTTCACTTGCCCGCGCCAGATATACACGAGATAGCCGCCTATGTTGTAATCGGTCATGAAACGTGTCGTGGGATATTTCTGCGCGATGAATTCCGCTTCTTTAATCGGGAAAGACTTCTTCGGGAATCCCGGGGGATCCTTGAGAAACATATCGCGGGGGAAGGGGGTGGCCGCAAGCGTTATGGCTATCACCGCCATGATCGCACCCATCCATTTCACATCGCTTTTATACATGTCCTGCAGCACTACCGCTTCGCGCGGTGCAAGCCACGCGCCGAAGCGCCCTTCACGCCAGTAATGCGTGAGGCTTAAGGCCAGATACGGCATGGCCAGTGCGCCTGCCACGGCGCCGTGGCGCATGCTGCCCAGCGCCATAAAGAGCAGCGCCATTGCCACGACCCTGTCGCTCAGCGGTATGGATTTATCGCGGATATTGCCCGTGAACAGCACCAGAAGCAGCATAAGCGTGAGCGGGAGGTCCTTGCCGATGCTGGCAGGCTGCCACTCGACAATATGCACCTGGTCGAACCCCAGCGAGAGCGTTTTATACGCGCCGTAATACACCGCGTAGCCATAAGGGTTGAGCAGCGTTGCCATTACGCATGCGATGCCGGTGATGCAGTAGGCGCGTGCCATACCGGGTTTTTTCTGCAGCCATGCCTCAAGGAAGAAAATGCCTGTCACCGGGAATGCAAGCAGATAGCCGCCATGCAGGTTGACCCACAGCGCCATGAGCAATGGCAGCCCTATCAGATAGCGGTTCTTATGCGTATCGCGGTAGCGGCAGAGCAGGTGATAGACCGCCACGCTCAGTATGATGGAAGCAAGGTTGGGCCGCGCAAGAATGCTGTTGAAGGAAACCAGTATCGCTACCAGCATGGCGATGCTCACTGCCAGAAAACTCGCGCCGCGCTTAAGGCACTCATTCGCCATGAATACATAGGATCCCGCAAAGGCCAGCAGCGTGAGCATATAGAGGGCGGTGAACCCGCCCGCTGCGAACAAGGCGCTGAAGCCGATATCGAAAAGCCATGAGAGGTTGTACCAGGTTTCGCCTGTGGCGGCGAAGCTCCATGTGTCTTCCAGCGGGATGGTGCCCAGTTGGCGGATGAGGTCGCCGGCGGCAATATGCCATGCCGTGTCGGGATCGCCGAATACCTGTGCGCCGCCGTAAGAATAAGCGAGTACGGCAGCGAACAGGAACAGGCCGCAATGGGCTGGAGGAAGACGCATCTGGCTATACCTTAACCTTGTTGTATATTACGTTCACGACAGTAATACACACTGGATAACAAGTTTTATGCTCATGAAAAATAAAAACATTTGCTTGTGGCATTGTGGCACTATGCTTGTTGTATATAGGCAACATAAACCGCAATCTTTTGTGCAAAGCAAAAATACAGATTGCACATAACGTTAGATAATTGTTTTTTATGTGCATCGGATTTCCCGGGCTTCGAAACTCGATGCACAAGTTCTCAATCAGGAGTTTTCATATGAATAAACGTATTACTTTCCTTTCGGCAATTGCGCTTGTCACAGCTGCAGCCATGCCGGCCCTTTCCTCTACCAGCGTCGATACCCGCGATATCGTACATGACGTGCGCGGCAACCCCCTCACCGACGCTCGCGGCAACTGCGTGCGCACCAAGTGGGACAATGGCGCTGACGAATGCGGCGGCGTCGTGAAGCAGAAGGTTCGTGACAAGCTGGCCAGCGTATATTTCGACTTCAACAGCTCCAAGCTGACCAAGAAAGCTAAAATTACCCTCGACAACCTGCTCAAGACCATCCGCAACAGGAAGATCCAGGCGGTTACCATTGCCGGTTACGCTGACGCCACCGGGTCTGACTCCTACAACCTGCGCCTTTCTGAAAAGCGCGCTCAGGCGGTTAAGAAGTACCTCAACTCCAAGGGCTTCAAACATGCCAACACCGATCTGCGCGCACTGGGCAAGAGCGCCGCTTCCGCTAAGTGCAAAGGCCTGAAGGATACCAAGCTCCATGCCTGCATGCAGGAAGACCGTCGCGTGGACATCGAGCTTAACGTAGTTAAGTAATCCGGTTTTTCATTTGATACGTTTCTTTGCGGGGGATCACGAAAGTGGTTCCCCGCTTTTTATTTACTCTGCGCAGCTCAAGCATTGGTGTCGTTATCCATCGGTCTGGGTGTGCACTGCGCGCACCTCGCCTCGGCTCCTACAAATGCTTGAGCTGCTGTGAGCATAGGCTCTAGTTTTCAAGCGTTTTTTCTTGTATGCTTCGCCAATGGCCGACGTTTTCTTTTATCACCTCACATCCACTTCACTGGACCAGGCGCTCCCCAGATTGCTGGAAAAGGCGTTGCAGGGCAATTTCAGGGCCGTGCTGCGCGTGAGCGATGCGCACGAGGCCGAGCGCCTCAATGGCTGGTTATGGAATTACAATCCCGATAGCTTCCTGCCGCACGGCATTGCGCAGGACGGTTACAGCGACCAGCAGCCCGTTTTCATTACACCGGAAGAAGAAAATCCCAATAACGCCAACCTGCTGGTGGTCACCTGCGGCATACGCCCTTCTGGCGCAGGCAGCTATGCCCGCGTGCTCGACGTGTTCGACGGTGCGGACGATATTCAGGTGGCAGGCGCGCGTGCCCGCTGGAAGGAATATGCCGCCGAAGGCCACACGCTTTCCTATATCCGCCAGAACGTGTCCGGCGGCTGGGAGAAGCAGAACCTATGAGGGCGGATATTTACGTTGCCATGGCGCAGGTGGAAGACAGGCACTGGTGGTTCCGCGCCCGCCGCGCCATATGCCGCCATGTGCTTGATAGGGCGAACATACCCGGGGGTGCCAACATACTGGACGCAGGCAGCGGCACGGGCGGCAATCTCGGCATGCTTTCGCAATACGGCAATGTCTTCGCCATGGAGATGGACGGGCACGCCCGCGCGCTCGCCAGCAGCCGCAGCATTGTAAGGGTGGAGGAGGGGGTGCTGCCTCATTCCATTCCTTTTGCACCGCAGCAATTTGACCTCGCCGTGATGTGCGACGTGCTCGAGCATGTGGATGAAGATTACCAGACGCTGGTGGCGCTGGGCAAACGCCTGAATGCGGGCGGCAGGCTGCTTATCACCGTGCCGGCGTTCCAGTTTCTCTGGAGCAGGCATGACACGCTGCACCACCATAAGCGCCGCTACCGTCTTGGCCAGCTTAAAGCGCTGCTTGAGCGTGCGGGTTACAGGGTCACGTTCGCCAGCTACATCAATTTCTGGCTGTTTCCCCTCATCGCCATGGTGCGCCTGCTCGACCGTCTTTCCGGCTCCAGGGCGGATGATACCAAAACAGAGGAAAATGCCGAGCTGACCCTGCCGCCCGCTCCTGTAAACAGCTTTCTGGAAAAGGTTTTTTCCAGCGAACGCCTGCTGCTGGGCAGAATACGCTTGCCTTTTGGGGTATCTATCCTATTACTCGCGCAGAAAATCTAGGCTCAGGACTCATAACTTTCCCTCTCCTGCAAAGCGGGAGAGGGTTGCGCAGGCTTTGCTGCATAGCAGCTTAGCCGAAGCTGGGTGAGGGTGAATGTAAACACGTGCCCCCTCACCTCGGTTTGCCTAAGGGCTTAGCTAAAGCAGCTAAACCCAAGGCAAACGCGTCCTCTCCCTCAAGGGGAGAAGAAAAGAAAGTATAAGTTTAATAAGTCCTGAGCCTAGACATTCCGGTATGGTTGTGCTACATTGTAGCTACAAAGGAGTTTGTATGTCCCAGAATGATGTAGTACGGGCTCGCATTGATGGGCGTATTAAGGAAGAAGCCGCTGTCGTTCTTGCCGCCATGGGGCTTACGGTGTCGGATGCTTTTCGCCTGCTGCTTACGCGCGTAGCAAAAGATAAGGCATTGCCTTTTTCTCCGCTTATACCTAATGCCGCAACCATTAAAGCAATGAAAGCGGCAAGGCGTGGGGAAGTGACCACGGTGCATTCCATTGAAGAACTCTTTGAGCACCTCAATGCTGACGATTAATTACACTAAGCAGTTTCAGAAAGACTATAAAAAAATTAAGCATGGCATCTACGGAAAGAAGATAAACCAGATGCTTGAAGAAGTGGTAACCATGCTCACTCACATGAAGCCATTTCCAAAACGATTTTGCGATCATGAACTCACGGGAGAGTGGAGCGAACACCGTGATTGCCATTTGAAACCCGATCTTATTTTAATTTATCGCCAACGTGATGAAGATACCGTGGAGTTTGTCCGTCTCGGTTCACACAGCGAACTAGGTCTATAAGGATAAACCATGACCACGCCTGCTTCCACACGCCGTACCTTCGCGATCATCTCGCACCCTGACGCCGGTAAGACCACGCTGACCGAAAAGCTGCTGCTGTTCGGCGGCGCGATCCATCTGGCCGGTGCCGTGAAGGCGAGGGGAGCGGCGCGCCATGCGCGCTCGGACTGGATGGCCATTGAACAGCAGCGCGGCATTTCCGTTACCGCGTCGGTGATGACGTTCGAGTATCAGGGCCACACGGTGAACCTGCTCGATACGCCCGGCCATAAGGACTTCTCCGAAGATACGTACCGCACGCTGACCGCGGTGGACTCAGCCGTAATGGTGCTCGACGCCGCCAAAGGCATCGAATCGCAGACGCGTAAGCTCTTCGAGGTGTGCCGCCTGCGCGACACGCCGGTCATCACCTTCATCAACAAGATGGACCGCGAGGCGCGTGACCCGTTCGAACTGCTCGATGACATTGAAAAGACGCTCGCGCTCGATGTATCGCCGGTAACATGGCCTATCGGCATGGGCGAGCGCTTCCGTGGCTCTTTCGACCTGCATAACGACCGCCTTTATGTGTTCGACGGCGCCGACCGCGAAGTGGTGACCGACACGGTGGAATGCAACGGCGTGGACGATCCCAAACTCGACGAGCTGATACCGGAAAAAGAACTGGCGCAGTTCCGCGAGGAAGTGGCGATGGTGCGCGCCGCCTGCAAACCCTTCAGCCTTGAAGCCTATCGCGAGGGGCATCTGACGCCCGTGTTCTTCGGCTCGGCCATCAATAATTTCGGTGTGCGCGAATTGCTGAATGCGCTTTGCGCCTATGCGCCGTCACCCCGCCCGCAGAAGACCGACACGCGCGACGTGGAACCGGAAGAAAAGAAATTTTCCGGCTTCGTGTTCAAGGTGCAGGCCAACATGGACAAGAACCATCGTGACCGCATCGCTTTCGTGCGTATCTGCTCGGGCAAATACACGCGTGGCATGAAAGTGCTGCATGTGCGCAGCGGCAAGACCCTTTCGCTCAACAACCCCGTGCTGTTCCTCGCACGTGAGCGCGAACTGGCGGAAGAAGCCTTTCCCGGCGATATCCTTGGCATCCCCAATCACGGCAACCTTTCCATCGGCGACGCGCTGACGGAAGGCGAGGCGCTGCATTTCACCGGCATACCGAGCTTCGCACCCGAACTCTTCCAGCGCGCAAGGCTGGACGACCCCATGAAGATCAAGCAGCTCAAAAAAGCGCTGGAAGAACTCTCGCAGGAAGGCGCATCGCAGATATTCAAGCCGCTTAACGGCTCCGGCTGGGTCATCGGCGTGGTAGGTTCCCTGCAGTTTGACGTGATCGCCTCACGCCTCATCAGCGAATATGGAGTCAAAGGCGGCTTTGAAGAAGTAAGCTACGCCACCGCCCGCTGGATCACATGCAAAGACCCCGCGATACTCAAGCAATTCACCGACCGCAACCTGCATAACCTCGCCGAGGACGGCACCGGCGCGCTGGCCTACCTTGCCCCCAATGACTGGCACCTGGAGCGCATCCAGCAGGACTGGAAGGACGTAACCTTCCTAAAAACGCGTGAGAACCGCTAAAATTCTACTGTGCCGGGCAAACGCTTTGTTTCCTGTGCGTTCCGCTGCACACGTACTCAAGCGTACGCTGCGCTGCGGTTCCCGGAAACTGTGCTTTTTGCCAGCGGCACAGCGAATTTAAGTTCACTTAATTATTCTTGTCATTCCCGCGTAGGCGGGAATCTCCGTTGCCGCATGTAATAAAAACTATTTACCAAATCGTCATATTGAGCGCAGCGAAACATCCTCTTGGTTTATAGGTATAAGCAGGGAGATCCTTCGCTTTCGCTCAGGATGACGGTTAATGATAAATCAATAATGCAGCCTGCACTGCACGATGATGATTTCCCTCTGCGTCACTTTATACACCAGCCTGTGCTCCTGCGTAATTCTGCGCGACCAATAGCCTGCCAGATCAAAACGCAATGCTTCGGGTTTGCCTACACCGTCAAAAGGCACGCGCTGGGTTGCCAGTATAAGCTCGTTGATCCGACGAAGGATTGCTTTATCTGTTTTCTGCCAGTGGCAGTAATCTTCCCATGCGGCTGCTTCAAAGCAAATCAGCCGCTTCATTCTGTTGCCAGCTTTTGTGCTTTATAGCGTTTGCCTTTTACGTTGCTTACGGATTGCAGCAATCGTTCGGCATTCCTGGGGTTGCGCAGTAGGTAAAGGGTTTCTTCAATACTGTTGTAATCCGCAAGCGACATCATCACCACGGCAGGCTTGTTCTGGCGTGTGACGACAACAGGGGTATGGTCTTCGCAGACCTTATCCATCGTTTTGCGGAAATTTCCGCGTGCGTCGGAATACGTAATAGTTTCCATGATATGCCCCTTAGTATAAGTACAATGATAAGTACTTATTACTCTTGTGTCAATCCCTGAATGGTATTTACAGTAAGCGGGCATAGCCGTATCCCCCGGCACTTTATGCGCCAGCCGACGCTTTTGCGTACATGTTCTTAGCCATTCTTAGGCCTTTACTCAGGCCTTAGCTGCTTCAGCCCAAAATTATTTAGGGTTTGAGTACAACGCCTACTGCCCCATCGGAACGGGCAATGAATTCAATACCTGCTTCTTCAAGGGTCTTTCGCACTTTCAATACTGTACTGGTGCGTGTGTCTGCACGCTCGGTTTCCAGCTTCAATACAGCCGTTTCTGACAGCACCGCCTTATCTGCCAAGGCCTGTTGCGACCAGCCAAGTAACGCCCTTGCGGCGCGTATCTGTGAACCTGTAACCATACAGACTCACCAACCGCAAAACAAGGTAATACACAACCAATAGACTATAATACCATTTTATTAAATGGAAAAACAGTTTAATAGGTGCTGGAACTGTGCTAGCTGTTGCCGGAACCGGAACAGACAGAAAAGATAAAATGGCTGGTGATGCTCCACTCTTTATTCCCCTGTTTTTTTGCAAAAAAACAGGATTCACGCTGATTGAGCTCAGCATTGTTCTTGTTATTATCGGCCTCATCGTCGGCGGGGTGCTGGTGGGGCGCGATCTCATACGCGCCTCGGAATTACGCAGCGTCATCACCCAGCACCAGCAGTTTCTCACGGCGATACACCGGTTCAGGGATATTTACGGCGCATTGCCCGGCGACATGGCCAATGCCACCAGCTACTGGGGGCAGGCCAGCAATTGCAACGGCTCCGCCATCACCAGCGGCACCTGCAACGGCGATGGCAGAGGATGGATTGGGCCAATTGTTGCCAATGGCGCTGATACAGAAACTAGCTTCGTTACGGAAGGCTTCCGGGCATGGTATTATCTTGCTGCGGCGGGCCTAATAAGTGGAAAATTTACACAAAGCAACTTGTCCTTCGTTCCAGGCGACAATGTACCTGCCGGGAAGATCAGCAATAGTTATTGGTGGATCAGAACAGCGATCTTATGTAATTTCTCATCCGTTCAATACAACGGCCATCCTGACTGCGGATGGCATAACGGGTTTGTATTCTCAGCGCTTGGGGATGCGTATCCCCTCACCCCCGAAGAGGCGTGGAATATCGATAAAAAGATCGATGACGGCATGGCCAGCGATGGCCAGGTGATTGGTTACCCCCGCAATGCAACCGGCAACGGTTGTGGTGCCAGTAACTACTGGCCTTCGGCCTATCACCTTGCCAGAAGGTCAGACAAGCTCTGCAACCTGTTCTTCATGTTCTGAGAGCAGGATAATCCTGTTGGCCTTCCGGCAGGAGTGACGCTCAAGAGACGGCATTGCCACAAGCACTGAAACCCGCTAATTTCACATCAATAAAAAGTAATTAGCAGGGGTAATTATGAGAAACTCAAAACAGGGCATGAGCACCATCGCCGTGCATGCGGGCGTGGAAGCCGACGCCGAAACCGGCGCGCGCATGCTGCCGATCTATCAATCCTCCGGCTACCAGTTCAAAAACACCAGACACGCGGCGGGCCTCTTCCATCTCGATGAAATGGGCTACATCTATTCCCGCCTCACCAACCCTACCGTGGCGGGCATGCAGACCAAGATCGCCGCACTTGAGGGCGGCGTGGGCGCAACGGCGACGTCATCGGGCATCGCCGCGCATCTGGTGGCGCTGTTCCCGCTTATGAAGGCGGGCGATGAGTTCATCGCCTCCAACAAGCTTTATGGCGGCACGGTGAACCAGCTCTCGGTGAGCTTCACGCATTTCGGCTGGAAATGCACGCTGGTGAACCCGGACGATGTGCAGAATTTCAAAAAGGCTATCACCCCCAAGACACGTGCTATCTTCATCGAGTCCGTCTCCAACCCCTCCGGCGTGGTGGCGGATATGGGGGCGATCGCGGACATCGCGCATGAGGCGGGCGTTCCGCTGATCGTGGACAACACCGTGCCCAGCCCTTATTTATGCCGCCCGTTCGACCACGGGGCGGACATCATCACCCATTCGACCACCAAATTCCTCTGCGGCAACGGCACGTCCATGGGCGGCGTGGTGGTGGATTCCGGAAAATTCGACTGGACGAAGGCGGGTAAATACCCCTCGCTTGCCGATAAGGAACCCAGCTACGACAACCGCAACTTCCACAAGGAATTCGGCGAGATGGCCTACACGCTTTACCTGCACGCTGTCTGCCTGCGCGACCTTGGGGCCTGCCAGGCTCCCATGAATGCATTCCAAACCATCGTAGGCATGGAGACGCTGGCGCTGCGCATGCGCCAGCATTCGTCCAACGCGCAGAAAGTGGCGGAATTTTTAAGCGGGCATCCGGCGGTGGAGGCGGTCAATTTTAACGGCCTGCCCGGCAGCCCTTATTACGCACTGGCGCAGAAATACCTGCCGCATGGCCCGACGTCCTTGTTCACCTTCGTCATGAAAGGCGGGCATGACGCGGCCAAAGCCTTTGTGGAAAGCGCAAAGCTCTGCTCGCTGGTGGCCAATATCGGCGATACGCGCACGCTCATCATCCACCCGGCTTCCACCACGCATCACCAGCTTAACGCGGAGCAGATGCGCTCAGTCGGCATCAACCCCGGCACGGTGCGTATTTCCGTGGGCATTGAAGACGCGGAAGACATCATCGCTGATCTGGAGCAGGCATTGCAGGTGGCCCACGTACGGTAGCTTGAGCGGCATCAAAGGCATAAGCAATACTATGTCCAGACGTAAAAAATACATACTCTGCGGCTTTGCGGTCATTATGACAGCCGCATTGCTGACCGACTATTATCTGGAAAACATCCAGCCATTTACGGGAGCAGATTTTAACCAGAACACATGGAAACGTGCAGACATCATGAAATGCAACAGGGCACCGATGACATCGGACCTGATCCGGCAATATTTGGCAACGGGTGCATCGGGGCAGCTCGCAGCAGATAATATGGGCGCGCCTTTTTGTGGCAAAAAAGGCTTCGTAGATTATGCATTAGGTCTTTGTCACTATCGCAATCCCTCCAAAATGGCCATGCTGAGGTTATATTACAATCCTGATGCAACTATTGCACAAACGCGTATTTATTGGACTACTGGCACAATGTTGCCTGTGTCACCTAACGCTCCCACATTTGACAATCCTGATATTTCCGAATCCCCCGATATTGCATGGGCCACGGGCACGAATGGTGTGAAATACGCAATAAATGCAGCTAACCAGTTAGTGATACGGAGTCCCGACGGTAAGAAAATGTTCCTTAAAGATTTTAAGAACGGTATGGCGGGTATAAACGTGCTGGATATAGAGGCATGCCTGCAATAGCTATGGGGCTGTACCAGATAACTAGATTAGATTTTTTTAACCCATTGTTTCAGTTGTTTTAATTGTGCTTGTGGGTTTGGATTGTTAAAACGCCACTCACATTCCTTCAAAAATAGCGCGAAATTCTGTCGTGGTACACCATTAAATTTCCGGCATAATTAAAGAAATGGGGGGCTGTTTTTGATATATATTGTATTAGAATCATGCTTTTAACCTATGGTTTGAAACGAAATGAATCAAAAACTGTCCTAAGTGCCACCGGAGTTCGACTAAAAAGAATGGTCTGAAACGCGGCCTTCAATCGTACAAATGCACGTATTGCCTGCATCGCTGGCGAGCATCGGGACACC
>JAMIFV010000051.1:0-7283 GCA_035906055.1 Alphaproteobacteria bacterium
ACATATAACAGAGCAGAAAACACCTGATAATGGCTGACATTGCGCGGACGACCAGCGCGTGAGTAATGCGCGGCAATCAATGGTAATATATGCGCATCAAAAAACGACTCGGATACAGGGTAAAAGCGTGGGTTCATATGATACACTCCTATCTTGGGAGCACTATCACCTAAATCTTAATAATTAACTAACAGTGTCTAGCTGCATGGCCAGCTTCTGCAGCGTATCCCGTCTGGGGTTAAGTGCCCGGCGGGTAATGATATCGCGGACATTAGTTTCCCCCAGCCCGGCGGCACGCGAGAGGCTTTTATAACTAAACCCCTGCTTTTTCATTTCTTCTTCAAGGCGTGTAATGAGAATGTCTTTCATAATGCCCCCAGCATCGCCGGGAAGAAAAGCAAACAAAAGGGTGAAATATACCATTTACACCGTGAACTTTCCCATGTATGATCGTCCTATGGTTGTATTATGAAAAGACTCTCCCTTAATCTGCCCTATTTTGGACGGCGACGCCTGCCGCTGGCAGATGCGCTGCATTTGCTGCACGGGAGCATCGAAATTGTACGCAGGCATATTAATGAGGCGGAGCATACTGCGCAGGAGGATGACCCTATTCTGCTGATAAAGATCATTAATGAAGCGCAGGACCTGCGCCTTGCGGCCATGCAGGCCTATCACCGTTCGGACGAGCGGGCACGGCGTCAGCAGAAACCCGCATCGCAGTGAAGCCGGGCTTTACTTTGCGCGGGCTTTGGCATATAAGCGCCCCCTTAACGCCAGCCTGAACCAAGGCTCAGAAATAAATTCAAGGATCCCAATGACCCTCGACATCCGCAATATCGCCATCATCGCCCACGTAGACCACGGCAAGACCACGCTTGTCGATGCCATGCTCAAACAAACCGGTACGTTCCGCGAGAACCAGGACGTAGCCACCTGCGTCATGGACTCGGGCGACCTTGAAAAGGAACGCGGCATTACCATCCTTGCCAAATGCACTGCGGTTAACCGCGGCGACACCCGCATCAACATCGTGGACACGCCGGGCCACGCCGATTTCGGCGGCGAAGTGGAACGCGTGCTCTCGATGGTGGACGGCGTGGTGCTGCTGGTGGATGCCGCCGAAGGCCCGATGCCGCAGACCAAGTTCGTGCTCGGCAAGGCGCTCAATATCGGCCTGAAGCCCATTGTGCTCATCAACAAGATCGACCGTGGCGACGCCCGCCCCGACGAAGTGGTGAACGAAGTGTTCGACCTGTTCGTGGCGATGGACGCATCCGACGCGCAGCTCGACTTCCCTGTGCTTTACGCTTCCGGCCGCGCGGGCTGGGCGGTGAAGAACCTTGAAAAAGACGCGCGCGAAAACCTCGACCCGCTGTTTGAGACCATTCTTTCTTACGTATCCGCGCCGGACGTTGATAAAGACGCGCCGTTCGCGATGCTTGCCACGATTCTGGATTCCGACCCGTATCTTGGCCGTATCCTCACGGGCCGCATCTATAGCGGCCGCGCCAAGGTCGGCCTGCCGATCAAGGCGCTGAGCCTGAACGGCGAAGTAATGGAACAGGGCCGCCTGACCAAGCTGCTTTCCTATCAGGGCATCAAACGCATGCCGGTGAACGAAGCCGAAGCCGGTGACATCATCTGCGTGGCGGGCCTTGAAAAAGCCTCCGTATCCGACACGATTGCGGATCTTGCGATCACCACCCCCATCGCATCCACCCCGGTGGATCCCCCCACCATGGCCATCACCCTCGCGGTGAACGACTCTCCGTATGCCGGTAAAGAAGGCACCAAGGTAACCTCACGCATGATCGCGGCACGCCTCCTGGCGGAAGCGGAAACCAACGTGGCGATTTCGGTAAAGGAAACCGCAGGCAAGGACGCGTTTGAAGTGGGTGGCCGCGGGGAATTGCAGCTGGGCGTGCTCATCGAAACCATGCGCCGCGAAGGATTCGAGCTTTCCGTATCGCGCCCGCGCGTGCTGTTCCGCGAAGACGCCACCACCGGCGAACGCCTTGAGCCTTACGAAGAAGTAGTGGTGGACGTGGATGACGAATTCACCGGCGTCGTGGTGGAAAAAATATCCATCCGCAAAGGTGAGATGAAAGACATGCGCCCCTCCGGCGCAGGCAAGACCCGTATCATCTTCCACGTGCCCGCACGCGGCCTCATCGGCTACCAGAGCGAATTCCTCACCGACACGCGCGGCACCGGCATCATGAACCGCCTGTTCAATTCCTACGGCCCTTACAAGGGCGACATCCCGGGCCGCCGCAACGGCGCGCTCATCTCCACGGACCTGGGCGAAGCGGTTGCTTACGCTATCTGGAACCTGCAGGAACGCGGCATCATGTTCATCAATCCGCAGGATAAGGTGTATGAGGGCATGATCGTAGGCGAACACAGCCGCGACAACGACCTTGAGATCAACGTGCTCAAGGGCAAGGCGCTCACCAACATCCGCACCACCAGCAAGGACGAAGCCGTGCGCCTCATCCCGCCCCTGCAGATGACGCTGGAGCAGATGATCTCCTACATCCAGGACGACGAACTGGTGGAAGTGACGCCCAAAAGCCTGCGCCTGCGCAAAAAGGCGCTGGATGCGAACGAACGCAAGCGCATGAGCCGTGACGCGAAGAAAGAAGCGGGCTGATAGATACGAAAGGCGAGGAACGAGAAAGCGATCCTTTTTCTTGCCCCTCGTTTCTCGCTCCCTTGTCCTTAAATCGTGGTATCCACCGCCGCGTCGAGCAGCATTTTGCGGTAGCGCGCGAGCAGTTCCATATCGAGCTGGTTGCCCATTTCGTTCTTCATGATGTCGAGCGCTTTTTCCGCAGGCATGGAAGGTTTATAGACGCGCCGGTCGGTGAGCGCGCTGAACACATCCACAATAGAGGCCATGCGCGCCAGCTCGTTAAGCTCGCTGCCCTGAAGGCCGCGCGGATAGCCGGAACCGTCGAGCTTCTCGTGATGCTGGCTGGCGATGGTGATAACCCCGCGCGGAATGTCACCGCCCCTGCGCAGCACCTCCTCGGTGGCCCTCACATGCCCCTTCATGATTTCGAATTCCGCATCGGTCAGCCTGCCGGGCTTGTTAAGCACAAGGTGGGGAATATACATTTTGCCTACGTCGTGCAGCAGGCCTCCTGTGGCAAGCAGCTTCTGGTCTTTGAGCGACAGGCCGATAGTCTGGCCGAACAATGACAGGAATACCGCCACGCGCATGGAATGCGCGTACGTGTAATTGTCATGCTCGCGCACCCCGCCCAGGATACCCTTGAACTCGCCGGAATTGACCGCTTCCACCAGCGGCGCGCAGGCATCGCGCACTTCATTATACGCGATAGGCTCACCCTTGCCGAGGTTATCGGAGAGATTGTTGAACAGCTCCAGCGTGCTTCTGAGCGCCATGGCCTGCAGGGGAGAAAGCGCATCCCATTTAGCCTCTATCGTAGCGTTGAACTGGCGGGAGATGAGTTTGATCAGGTCGCTGCGCTTGTAGGGTTTCACCAGCCAGCCGCTGGCACCGCAATCATACGCGGAGGTCAGCGTGCCGCCGCTTTCGGAATCCAGCACCATAAGGATGGGCACGGTTTTCAGTTTCCAGTTGTCGCGCAGGTCGCGCACCAGCTCAAAGCCCCCGCGCGGGCTCACATTCTCGCTTACCACCACCACGCCGGGGTGGATGTCATGGATATATTTGGCGGCGTCGAGCGAGGAGTCGAACTCCACGACGTTGTAGAGCGACATCAGCGAACCGGCCACCTGCTGGCGATGCTCATCGTTACTGTCCACCAGCACGAGGATGTGCTTGGTGTCGCAATAGGCGGTATTCTTATCGTCACCCGTGAAGCCGCCGCAGCAATTGTCGTGTGAACCGCTCATAACGGGTTATGGTACGGGGAAATAGTTACCAGTGTGTTAGCAAGAAGCAACTAAACGCTTATTCCCGATCGCCAAAAATGGCGGTGCCGATGCGCACGCAGGTCGCGCCAAAACGTATGGCGGTCTCATAGTCACCGCTCATGCCCATGCTGAGTTTGTCAAGACCATGTTCTTTCGCCATTTTATGCAATAATGCGAAATACGGCGCCGGGTTTTCCCCCGCAGGGGGGACACACATAAGGCCGGTGACGGGAAGAGCAGCGAGGGGCGAGGAACGAAGGGTAAGCATGTAATCAAGCAGCTTGCCTAAATCGTGTGGCATTACCCCTCCCTTCTGGGGTTCTTCTCCGATATTCACCTGAACATAAAATTCCCTGCATCTCGTTTCTCGCCCCTCGCTTCTCGCCTTCACCAAGGCATCGACCAGCGAGGGGCGGTCAACTGTTTCAATAACATCAAAATTATCTAATGCTTCCCGTGCCTTGTTGCTTTGCAGGGAGCCGATAAGATGTAGCGCGATATCTGAGAATTGCTGGCGCAGGGCAGGCCATTTGCCAGCGGCTTCCTGCACCTTGTTCTCGCCGAACAGGCGGTGCCCGGCACCCAGCAATGGCAACATCGCTTCCGCCGGGTGGGTTTTTGCCACAGCCACCAGTTCTACGCGCGCAGGGGCAAGGGGGGCGGCTTTGCGTGCGGATTCGATGCGGGTAGTGATGTCATGAAAATTGGAGAGAGTGGTCATAGTTTTTTATAATAGATTCCCGCGAGAAATAAACAACCCCGCCGCAAGTGGTGGAGTATTTAAGTGTAAGGGGGATGAAGACATCCCCCTTCGCTAACGCTTACCCCCTCTAAAGGGGGCGTCGCCTTCGGCCCCTCCACACCGCAAGCGTCGGGGCATGTACCCGAAGGGATTCAAATTTCTCGCCATATGCGTGGGAAAGTTTTGCACGACGCCCCCCGCGTGGGTAAATGCGCGGAGCGCAGAAGCGGATGCGTTCCGCCTGAATTAATATCTCTACATGAACCCAACACACACGTGTGAGCAACAATTTCTGAACAACAAAAAAGCCTCCGAAAGGAGGCTTTTTGAACTGTAAGAGCATTTAAGCGCAGATGGCAGCGAGTGGATGTATAAGGTGATGAAACATAAATGGTAACCATAATTGGTTACGATTCATACGTTTCTTCCTTAGAAAGGAGGTAATCCAGCCGCAGGTTCCCCTACGGCTACCTTGTTACGACTTCACCCCAGTCATTGACCCTACCGTGGTCGCCTGCCTCCTTGCGGTTAGCGTAGCGGCTTAAGGTAGAACCAACTTCCATGGTGTGACGGGCGGTGTGTACAAGACCCGGGAACGTATTCACCGCAGCATGCTGATCTGCGATTACTAGCGATTCCAGCTTCATGCACTCGAGTTGCAGAGTGCAATCCGAACTGAGACGGCTTTTTACGATTAGCACACCCTTGCAGGTTAGCAGACGTATTGTCACCGCCATTGTAGCACGTGTGTAGCCCAGGCCGTAAGGGCCATGAAGACTTGACGTCATCCCCACCTTCCTCCGGCTTATCACCGGCAGTTTCCTTAGAGTTCCCACCATAACGTGTTGGCAACTAAGGATGAGGGTTGCGCTCGTTGCGGGACTTAACCCAACATCTCACGACACGAGCTGACGACAGCCATGCAGCACCTGTGTGGTAGCCAGCCAAACTGAAGGATAACGTTTCTGCTATCCATACTACCCATGTCAAGGCCTGGTAAGGTTCTTCGCGTTGCCTCGAATTAAACCACATGCTCCACCGCTTGTGCGGGTCCCCGTCAATTCCTTTGAGTTTTAATCTTGCGACCGTACTCCCCAGGCGGAGTGCTTAATGCGTTAGCGACGCCACTAAGTTCTAAGAACCTAACGGCTAGCACTCATCGTTTACAGCGTGGACTACCAGGGTATCTAATCCTGTTTGATCCCCACGCTTTCGCGCCTCAGCGTCAGTTGTGTGCCAGATGGCCGCCTTCGCCACCGGTGTTCCTCCTAATATCTACGAATTTCACCTCTACATTAGGAATTCCGCCATCCCCTCACACACTCCAGCTATACAGTTTCAAAGGCAGTTCCGGAGTTAAGCTCCGGGATTTCACCCCTGACTTGAATAGCCGCCTACGCGCGCTTTACGCCCAGTAATTCCGAACAACGCTAGCACCCTTCGTATTACCGCGGCTGCTGGCACGAAGTTAGCCGGTGCTTATTCTTCAGGTACCGTCATTATCTTCCCTGACAAAAGAGCTTTACAACCCTAAGGCCTTCATCACTCACGCGGCATGGCTGGATCAGGCTTTCGCCCATTGTCCAATATTCCCCACTGCTGCCTCCCGTAGGAGTCTGGACCGTGTCTCAGTTCCAGTGTGGCTGATCATCCTCTCAGACCAGCTAAAGATCGTAGGCTTGGTAGGCCATTACCCTACCAACTACCTAATCTTACGCGGGCCGATCTCTCAGCGATAAATCTTTCCCCCGAAGGGAATATCCGGTATTAGCCATCGTTTCCAATGGTTATTCCGAACTAAGAGGTACGTTCCCACGCGTTACTCACCCGTGCGCCACTGCTGTATTGCTACAACCGTTCGACTTGCATGTGTTAAGCCTGCCGCCAGCGTTCGTTCTGAGCCAGGATCAAACTCTCATGTTTTGATCCTTGCTTTAGTCTGCACTAAAGCGAATTGATTGACTCGCACGCTGTTACGATATGTCTCTACTGAAAGAGTCCATATCTGCAACATCATATAATTAATTACATGGTTGATATGTCTTTCGACATATCTGCACAAGTAACAGCGTACGGAAAATTCCATCCGCCACCACCTGCGCTTAAATGCTCTTTACGATATATAACATCAGGATAATGAGTGGCTTGGGCCAGCTTCGCTATCGCGTCCCCGTCATCGGCGGGAGGCAATGTATATGCAAGGTCGAAAAGGAAGTCAACAAGGAAAATACGCTTTTTTATTCTTTTTGTAAGTGGCGGTTTTCCTTGGCTGGAGAGGCACATACCTCCTGCGGTGCAGGCATTTCCTTTGCGTCATCCAATTGTCATATGACAGAACAGGCGTTTTTCAGGTAAAATAGCCCTCTCTTACACTGTTACAACTGCAAAATCCGGCTTGTGATGACCTCCCACCCAACCAGATCAAAAAGAAAGGGGCTGAAGTAGCTAAGAGTTAATGCTTGGTGTGTTTATACCAGTATTTGAGCTGCTTTAGTAGTGTATTGTGTTTGCCTCCGTTGAAGCGCCATTCGCACTCCTTGAGGAACCAGTAGAAATTGTCCTGTTTGATGCCGTTGAATTTGCGCAAAGCACGCTTGGCCTGGTTCCAGAAGTTCTCAATGCCGTTGATGTG
>JAMIFV010000052.1:0-39064 GCA_035906055.1 Alphaproteobacteria bacterium
GGTGTCCCGATGCTCGCCAGCGATGCAGGCAATACGTGCATTTGTACGATTGAAGGCCGCGTTTCAGACCATTCTTTTTAGTCGAACTCCGGTGGCACTTAGGACAGTTTTTGATTCATTTCGTTTCAAACCATAGGTTAAAAGCATGATTCTAATACAATATATATCAAAAACAGCCCCCCATTTCTTTAATTATGCCAAAACAGGGCTTTTTGAGAACCGGAGCGCAGCGTACGTATAAGTACGTGAGCACCGGAAGCGCAAAAAGCCCTGTTTGCAGCCAGCCGCAGTAGAGATTAAGCAGTAATCTGCTTAACGCATTCACTTATTTCACCCACGCCCTGTGAAGTGCGCTGCATATTGGTGGATATCTCCTGCGTCACGGCGCTCTGCTCTTCAATGGCACTGGCAACGCCGTTCACATATCCTGATACGGCGCTGGTCGTATGGTTGATATCGCTCACGCCTGCCGCCACCGCCGAGGATGTTTCCTGCATGGACTTGATCTTGCTGGCGATATCGTCCGTGGCCCTGGTGGTCTGGGTGGCAAGGTTCTTCACTTCGGAAGCGACCACCGCAAAACCTTTGCCCGCCTCACCCGCCCGTGCAGCCTCGATCGTGGCATTGAGCGCCAGCAAATTGACCTGATTGGCGATATTGCGGATGAGTTCCACGATACCTTCCATGTCGCGCGAGTTTTCCTGCAGCCTAGTGCTGGCGTCTTCCGCCGATTTAGTCTTGTTTACGATGTCGTTCACCGCCTGTTGCGAGAGCGTCATGTTCTTGCTGATCTCACTGATGGACGCGGTCATTTCTTCCACCGCCGCCGCAACGCTCTGCACGTTGGTGTTGGTGCCGGCTACAAGCTGGCTCACATTGATACGCGCCTTCATCTGACTGGTGATGTCGGATGCGAATTTCACGACCTTGAAAGGTTTGCCGTTCATATCAAGGATAGGATTATACGATGCCGCAATCCATATCTCCCTGCCGCCCTTGCCGTAGCGGCAGTATTCCGCCTGCTGGTATTCACCGCGATTCAGTTGTTCCCAGAACTGCCGGTATTCTTCGCTCCTGGCATAATCGGGCGCGACAAACATACGGTGATGCCTGCCTTTGATCTCGTCCAGTGAATAACCAAGCGTATCGAGGAAATTCCTGTTCGCCTCGATAATAGTGCCGTCCAGCTCGAAATGAATGACCGCCTGCGCTTTGTTGATGGCTTCAATTTGCCCGGCATAATCGGCATTGGTTATTTTCTGACGGGTGATGTCGGTAGCATATTTCACCACTTTGAACGGCTTGCCGTTCATATCGAGAATCGGGTTGTAGCTGGCCTCGATCCATATCTCCTTGCCGCCCTTTCCAAGTCGGCGGAACTGTCCGGCCTCAAATTGCCCGCTGGCCAGCTTCTTCCAGAACTGGCGATATTCCTCGCTCCTGGCATAAACGGGTTCCACGAACATGCTGTGATGCCTGCCCACGATTTCGTCGCGGTCATACCCTACCGCACCGAGGAAGTTGCTGTTCGCTTCCATGATCGTGCCGTCCAGTTCGAAATGGATCACCGCCTGTGACTTGCTGATAGCCTCAATCTGCCCGGCATGGCCGGCATTGGTGAGCTTCTGGCTGGTGATGTCAGTGGCATATTTGACAATACCCACAACTTTTCCGCGTGTATCGCGGATAGGATTGTAGCTCGCTTCGATCCACACTTCCCTGCCGCCTTTGCCGATCCTGCGGAACTGGGTGGAATGGGTCTTGCCCTGTGCAAGGCTTTGCCAGAATTCCGTATATTTTGTATCCTTGGCCTCGCTGGAATCGACGAACATACGGTGATGCTTGCCCACGATCTCCCTGGACTCATACCCCATTGCGCCCAGAAAATTCTCGTTGGCTTTAATAATGGTCCCATCCGGCTTGAAATAAATGACCGCATTGGACTGGTCGAGCGCCTTGACCTCGGCCTTGGGAGAGAACGCCTTTTTTGCAAACATACTATACCTCAGGTTGTATTTCTTTGTACAA
This sequence comes from Alphaproteobacteria bacterium, assembly GCA_035906055.1. Classification (GTDB taxonomy): domain Bacteria; phylum Pseudomonadota; class Alphaproteobacteria; order Rickettsiales; family JABCZZ01; genus JAMIFV01. The sequence continues at coordinate 2,029 of JAMIFV010000052.1, forward strand.
ATACCCCTTAAGTGTTAATTTTCCATTAATGGTTGAAAATCTGATTATTCTAGGCAACTTCCCGGCAGTCGTGGATACCTTCAAGCGTAGGTATCTGCAGCACCTTCTCAGGCGTCAGCGCATATTTACCGGGCAATGTCAGTTCGGCATACTGTCCTTCTTCCAACGGCACCTGCAACGCTATCTGTGCGCCTGCAGCGGAGGGCGCACCAATCACGTTTCGTAACGACTGCGCTGCGCGTGTGGAATCCAGCGTGATAAACAATTTCGGCGGCACGGCGAGATGCTTCACGTTCGCGATCGCTTCTTCCATCAGCACAGCAGATTGCAATATAAGGCGCATTCCCGCTTCCTCTTTCTTGCCGTCAGCGTGCACCACCACCATGGCGCCCTCCGTCAGCAGAGGGCGCATGCGGTTGAGTATATCCTCTTTGAAAATGCTCACTTCGAACACGCCACTTTCATCCGAAAGCGTCACGAAGGCAAAGCGCCCCTTTTCAGAAGACTTGATCTTCATCTTGCTCACCAGCCCGGCCACTTTCACGGGCGCATAATTGCTGCCGAGCCTACCGGCCAGCTTGTTCGCCGCCACCACACTGATTCGCTGCAGTGCAGCACGATACACCTGAATGGGATGCGCGGTAAGATAGAAGCCCAGCGCTTCATTCTCGCACTCCATGCGCTGGCTTGGCGCCCAGTCCTCGCATAACGGCAAAGCGGGGGTGGTGGCCTTGAGCGCGGAGCTGTCGCCGAACAGGCTCACCTGGTTGCTGGCTTTCTCGCGCGCAGAGGATTGATGATGTGAAATCACAAGCTCCAACGCGTTGAAAAGCTGCTGGCGGTTCTTGTGCAGGTTGTCGAACGCGCCCGACTTCACCATCGCTTCCAGTTGGCGCTTGTTCATCACCTGCGAATCGAGGCGCGAGGCCATTTGCCACACGTCCCTGAACAGGCCTCCGGCTGCGCGTTCTAAAGCAAGGGCTTTCATGGCCTGCTCGCCCACACCTTTGAGTGCGCCAAGACCATAGCGTATCGCATTCTCGCCTTCCGGCACGAACACCGCTTCGGAAGCGTTCACGTCCGGTGGCAGCATTTTTATGCCGCTTCGCCCCGCTTCTTCACGGAAGATGGCGAGTTTATCCGTATTCTGGATATCGAGCGTCATCGAGGCGGCGAAGAATTCCACCGGATGATTGGCCTTGAGATAGGCGGTCTGGTAGGCCACCACCGCATAGGCCGCTGCGTGCGACTTGTTGAAGCCGTATTCGGCGAACTTGGCAATGAGATCGAAAATGGCGGAGGCCTGATCCTTCGGCACACCGTTCTGCACCGAGCGATCGACGAAAATATTGCGTTGCGCTTCCATTTCCGCACGGATCTTTTTACCCATGGCGCGGCGCAGCAGATCCGCTTCGCCAAGGCTGTAGCCCGCCAGCACCTGCGCGATCTGCATTACCTGTTCCTGATAGATGATAACGCCGAACGTTTCGCGCAGCACCCCTTCGAGCTTGGCATGCATGTATTGCGGCTTTTCCTGCCCGTGCTTGCGCGCCGTGTAGGTGGGAATATTTTCCATGGGGCCCGGACGGTAGAGCGACACCAGCGCGATGAGGTCTTCAAGGCAGTCGGGTTTGAGTTTTTTCAGCGTATCGCGCATGCCCGCCGATTCCATCTGGAATACGCCGGTCGTATCGCCCTGCGAAAGCATCGCATAGGTCGCCTTATCGCCTTCGGGTAGTTTGAGCAGGTCTATATGGACACCCTTGCGCGCCACCAGTTCCACCGCCTTCTGCAATACGGTGAGGGTTTTGAGGCCGAGGAAGTCGAACTTCACCAGACCTGCCATTTCGGCATATTTCATCGAATACTGTACCACGCGCATATCCGATTTAGGATCGCGGTACATCGGCACCAGTTCATCGAGCGGCCTGTCACCGATCACCACACCCGCCGCATGCGTGGAGGCATGGCGGTTGAGGCCTTCGAGCTTGAGCGCGATATCCACCATCTTGGCGACCGTTTCATCGTCCTCAATGGCTTTTTTGAGCGCCGGTTCCTGCTCGATGGCCTGCGCCAGCGTCACGGGGTTGGCCGGGTTGTTGGGCACGAATTTGCAGATGGAGTCCACCTGCCCGTAAGGCATTTGCAGCACGCGGCCCACGTCGCGCAGCACGGCGCGCGCCTGTAATTTACCGAACGTGATGATCTGCGCCACACGCTCAGCGCCGTATTTCTGCTGCACATAACGGATCACCTCGTCGCGGCGATCCTGGCAGAAATCCACGTCGAAGTCAGGCATAGACACACGCTCGGGGTTCAGGAAGCGCTCGAACAGCAGGCCGTAGCGCAGCGGGTCAAGATCGGTGATCTTCAGCGCCCATGCGGCAAGCGAACCCGCACCCGAACCACGGCCCGGCCCCACGGGTATACCGTTATCCTTACTCCAGCGGATGAAGTCCGATACGATGAGGAAGTAACCCGGAAACTGCATCTTGATGATGGTTTCGATCTCGAACTCAAGACGTTCGCGATAAGGCTTGGCGAGGCGGTCTTTGTCTTCATCGCTTAATCCTTCGGATAACACGTGGTTGGTAAGGCGTTCCTCCAACCCCGCTCGCGCCACATCACGCAGCATCTGCGCTTCATCCTCGGCAAAGGTCGGCAATATGGGTTTGCGCGAAGGCGACATCACCGCGCAGCGTCTGGCGATGGCTACGGTGTTCTCCAGCGCTTCGGGAATATCCCTGAACAGCTCGCACATCTGCCTGGGCGACTTGAAATAATGCTCTTCGTTGAGGCGCGGGCGGTCAGGCTCCGGCACATAACGCCCGGAAGCGATACACATCAGCGCGTCATGCGATTCATACATCGCCGCGTCAGCGAAATAGACCTCGTTCGTCGCCACCAGCGGAACCCTATGCGCCATTGCCAGTTCAATGAATGCAGCCTCGGTGCGGCGTTCCGCTTCAAGCCCGTGGCGCATGAGTTCAATGTAAAGCCTGTCCGGAAACAGCCTCATAAGCTTTTGCAGGAACTGGTCGGCGGCTTCCCTGCGCCCCGCCAGCAGGCGCTTGCCCACGCCACCATGAATGCCAGCGGTGAGCGCTATCAGCCCGTCCGTGCAGCCTTCCAGCGCGCGGTATGGCAGCAGCGGGATGCTCGCCGCGTCCGGTTCCAGCCATGCGCGGCTGCCGAGCTTGAGCAGATTGGCATAGCCGGTCTCGTCTTTGGCGAGGAGCAACAATTGCTCGAACGTAGCGCGGTCATTCGTGTTGCGGGAAGCATCGCCGTCCACTTCCGGCTGGAAGGTAAGCAGGCAGCCGATGATAGGCTGCACGCCAGCGCCCAGCGCCGTGTAGGAGAAATCAAGCGAAGCAAAGAGATTATTGTTATCCGTCAGCGCAAGCGCGGGCATCTTGTTCTTCGATGCCAGGTCCACCAGTTGCTTCACGCGTATCGCGCCTTCAAGGAGCGAATAGGTACTGCGCGCGCGCAAATGGATGAAGGACGGATTCATCCCCTTTTGTAGCAAGGTGCTTTAAAACTAAAAAGAAGAATTTAAAGGGGACCAAAGTCATGCATAGTTGTTTAACACGCCCACCTCGTCGGCCAGGTCACTGTAAACAGCAACTTGAGAGAGAGCACCCAATCACTGGCACCGGCCCAGCCAGCTGTAACTGATCATCTTGAAGAAGTCCGCGTCCTTACGGGTGAAGCTGGCCATGTAGCAGTCCCTGTCCTGGCTGGTGTTCTCACCGAACTTAATGGTAAGCAGTATGTCTTCCACATTATCGCGATTGAAGTCGCCGCGGCCAAATTCATTGATGGTGGCACGATAGCCGCGCTTGCATCCTTGTGTATATTCCTTGGGCTTGGTGGGATCGTCATTTATGCACATGGTGAGCTGCAGTACATCCGTGCCGTCTTTTGCTTTCTGCAGATCGGAGAACAGTATTTTTGGCGCTTCGCGACGGGTAGCTTCTTCCATCGACACGTTCTGTGTGGCGGTTTCATATTCAAACCAGCAGGGGTACCTAGTGTTATTGTACCTGCTTGCCCCTGCCATGCACAGGTGCTTGGAGAAGCCTACCGCTTCTACAAAAGCCGGATTGGAAAACAGTGAGAGGCCCTTGCCAAGGAAAGAACGTGCGGCCACCTCGGAGCTTACGATCACCGCCTGCCCCCAGCAGCCAAGATACGTGTTGGTATAGCCGATCTCGTCAGCCCGGTTGCGGAAGCTGTCGCGTATCAGGTCCTTCAGCACCATCCGGCACTCCTCACTGAGCGGAGCCGCCTTGGCTTCAGGCGCGCCCGTCAGCGTAAGCAATGCAAGCAGCAGTAAGCCTGATTTTCTGCCCATAAAACGCGTCACCATGTCAACCCCGCAAAGATAAAAATTATTATTATTGATATCAAAGCGTTATAGCAATTTAAGGAAACTCTTCAATCTTTAAATGAACAGGAAAACCGGGCTATTCCGCCTGATGCAGGCCGCCGCCCAGCCGGGCCATAACCGCATAAGGCTCTGTGGTAACAGCACTTATCTGCCCGGCACCTGCACCCCTGACAAGCTCACCGTTCATAAGCTGGCGCAAGACCTCATCCAGCGGCTGGCCGGTTACCACCACCCTGCCGCCATTGCGTGAAAGCTGCTCGGCCAGTTGGATAGCGGCATCGGAAATGACCGGCTGCACCGCCTGCTGCGGCGCTGCGGCATCGTCTATCCTTGCCACGGCGGGCTGCTCGTTCAGGGTAATGAATATTCTGGAATCGTATTTGTGCGCGGCACCGGACGCGTTATCAACGATATCGCCGACGAAGCTCAGCTTGCCCATGGCCATGTTGCCCAGGCTGGTGATGGCCATATCCGATTTATTGCGCCTGCTGGCGGTGATGTAACCGTCCTTGGAGCATTCCACGAGCACGTCGTTCTTGTTCTTGTGGATGGTGGCTACGCCCGGTGTCTGTACGCGCGCCAGAACAATGTCGTTATCCCTGATCACGCATTTGGCGCCGGAGGGGAAGCTATCAACGGAGATGTCCTGCGTACGCCCTTCGATAACGGTGGAGCATGCAGAGGTGAACATGAGGATGATTACGGCGGCTAGCGATCTGGCTGACATAAAGCGTTTCCTGTGGCCGGGCGATCATTCCACAGTAGCGGATTTATATTAACCTGCGGTTAATTTATTAACTAATTGCGTAGATTCAGAGGCTGATTAGTAAAGAGTATGCAGCCTTGCATCCCTGGTCACCAGATACAATTTACCGCCAGCAACCACAGGATTATTAATGATATTTTTTGGTATATCGATCGTTCCGACCGTGGAACCGTCCTTAGGCGCAAGCGCCAGCATTTTTCCATGCCCGCCCGCTACCAGCAACTGGCCGCCCGCCATGACCGGGCCATACCATACATAAGCGCCCCTGCGCCTGGCTTCGTTCTCATAACGCGGCAGCTGCACGGTCCATTTTACCCTGCCGTCCGCTTTGTAGAAGCAGAACAATTGCTGTGATTCCGACAGCAGGAACACGAAATCGCCCGCCACCCATGCCGGGTTAAGCGACGGAATATCCTGCTCCCAGAGGCGTCTGCCGGACAGCAGCGTGATCGCCGCGAAGAAGCCGCCGCTGCCGCCTGCATAGACCGTGTCATCCGCAATCACCGGCGCGCCGCCGATACCGGAGAAGCCGCCGGTTGCCGTGGTGTGGCGGGAAAGGATGAGCGTATCGCTCCAGACTTCCTGACCGCTGGCAGCATCGAGCGCATGCACCTCACCGGAAGAATACGGCACTACGACCATGGAATCCTTTACCGACGGGGAAACCGCCGTGGCGAAGCCTACGTTCTCCGTGATGCCGCGATGGTTCCAGAGCGTTCTGCCGCTGGCGGCGTCAAGCACGAGCAACTGGTTGTCGGACGACAGTACGTACACTTTGCCCGCCGCTGCTTTGGGCGCATTGCGCAACGGCGTGCCCAGCGCCGATTTCCACAATACTTTACCGGTGGCCGCTTCCAGTGCCGCCACCTTGCCGTAACCGGAGGTCACGAAAAGCTTGCCGTCATCGTATGCTATACCGCCGCCCAGCAGATCGGGTTCGTCTTTTTCCACCAAAGCATTGCTGGTCCATTTTACGGAGCTGATAGTAGCCGCGTCATGCGCGCTCACATAGCCCTTGGCATCCACCGCGAACGCAAAGCCGCCTGCCACCACGGGATTGAGCACGGCGTGTTCTTCCCAGTCATTGCCGTCGCCAATGCGCACCGAATCATGTTGCTTAAAACCCGTCCATGCCAGGTTGCCGGTGAGGCCGGGATTGCTGCCGCCCTCGGCTAGCCAGTCGCGGTTGGACTGCACCGCAGGAACGTTCACGTCCGTATGTACGAGCGATGCGTCGGGTTTTATCTGCGTGATATCGGTAAGCGCGGAGATGCGCGTGCCCTGCAGCGGCGGCTTTTCTTCCGCACCGCCCATCCATTCGGGCATATCGTCGCATGCAGTCAGCAGCGACGTGCAGATCAGCGAGAAAAATATGCCGGAACGTACCTTCATTCGGCGCCGCCTGTCAGCTGTAACAATTCTTCCGCACGTTCGCGTTCGCCGGACGCGCCCGTTGCCTGCGAAAGCACCGCGCCCAGTTCGGCGGCGGCTTCCTTATTCTTGCCCTCTTCCAGCAACTGCCCGGCCTTGAGCTGGCCTGCCAGCACGGCAAACGGCTTACCCGGCGCGTCGGCACCGCCCATGCTTCTCTCGCCGGTCTGCATGTTCAGGCGTAGCGCCGCAATATCCCTGAGCGCGCTGTCCGCATTGGGGGAAGCCTGCACTTCCTTGAGCAGTTCCGCCGCTTTATCACGCTGGCCTGCCTTGAACAGCAAATCGGCTTTCTGCAGCTTCGCAATGCCATCCATGGACGAAGGCCAGTCCCCGGACTGCTCAAGCACGCCCGGCGCGCTACTGTATTCAGCGTTTCCAGCGGCGATCGCGGCTTTCAGCATAAGGTGCGTGTGGGTGATCTGCACGTCGCGCAGATGGTTCTTCCAGAACGCGGATACGGCGGTGAGCACCACCACGCCTGCGCAGCCAGCGATGATGATTTTTCCGTATTTTTTCCAGAAATTATAGGCCTTGTCGGCGCGCAGCGCTTCGTCGATCTCCTGCAAAAGGCTGATATCTTCACTCATGGCTTACTCCCACTCAATCGTTCCGGGCGGCTTGCTGGTTATGTCATAGACGATACGGTTGATGCCGCGCACCTCATTTATAATGCGGGTAGATGTTTGGGCAAGAAAACTATGCTCGAAGGGGTAATAGTCCGCCGTCATGCCATCCGTAGAGGTTACCGCGCGCAGCGCGCAGACATATTCATAGGTGCGTTCGTCACCCATCACGCCAACCGTACGCACGGGCAGCAGCACGGCAAAGGCCTGCCATATTGTGTCATACAGTCCTGCCTTGCGGATTTCTTCGATGTAGATGCTGTCCGCGCGGCGCAGCAGCATGAGTTTTTCGCCGGTGATCTCGCCGGGCACACGGATAGCAAGGCCGGGGCCGGGGAACGGGTGACGCCCCACCATATCGGCAGGCATGCCCAGTTCAATGCCAAGGCGGCGCACTTCGTCCTTGAAGAGTTCGCGCACGGGTTCCACCAGCGCCATTTTCATGCGTTCAGGCAGGCCGCCCACATTGTGGTGCGATTTGATAGTGACCGAGGGGCCGCCGGTAACGGATACCGATTCGATGACGTCGGGGTAGAGCGTGCCCTGCGCAAGGAAATCCGCACCGCCCGCGATCTCGGCTTCACGCTCGAAGATATCGATGAACGTCTCACCGATGATCTTGCGCTTGCGCTCGGGATCGGTAACGCCCTTGAGTTTGTCGAGGAAGATAAGGCTTGCATCCACATACAGCAGCGGAATATTGAAATGCGAGGCGAAGAGCTGCTTCACCTGCTGGCCTTCATTCTCGCGCAGCATGCCTGTGTCTACAAAGATGCAGGTAAGCTGGTCGCCGATGGCTTTGTGCAGGAGCGCCGCCACCACGGACGAATCCACGCCGCCGCTGACGCCGCAGACCACGCGCTTGCTGCCAACCCTGGCGCGGATCGCGTCGATCGACTGCTGCAGGAAGGACTGCATGCTCCAGTCGCCTTTGCAACCGGCGATGTTATGGGTGAAGTTTCTCAGCAGCCTGCCGCCATCGGGCGTATGCGCCACTTCGGGGTGGAACTGCAGGCCATACATATTGCGGGTTACATCGGCAATCGCCGCATACGGGGCCGAAGGCGTAGTGGCGACGGGCACAAACCCCGGCGGAATGGCGCTTACTTTATCGCCGTGGCTCATCCATACCGGATAGCGTTTTCCTTTTTCCCAGACACCGGCAAACAGCGGATTGTCCTGCACCACGTCCACTTCCGCGCGGCCAAATTCACGTTTATCGGAAGGCTCCACCTTGCCGCCCAGCTGGTGGCAGATGGACTGTTCGCCGTAGCAGATGCCCAGCACCGGCACGCCGAGACTGAAGACGATTTCGGGAGCGCGGGGTGAGAAATCTTTATGCACGCTGGCAGGCCCGCCGGAAAGAATAATGCCTTTGGGGTTGTATTCCCGGATCTTCTCTTCAGAGACATTGCAGGGCATGATCTCTGCATAAACGCCGTTTTCGCGGGTGCGGCGGGCGATGAGCTGGGTTACCTGGGAACCAAAATCAAGAATAAGAATACGTTCTGAAACCATGCGCGCATTCTGCACAGGCAGGCGCGTTTGTCAAAGGCTCTGAATTAACGTTCCCGCTGTATGGATCTCTCAGGGGCAGGAACAAGCAACGGAGCGTTGCCGCCTTGGATAAAATGGTCTTTCATGCTCTCAATCGCCTTCGCCTGCTCAATCGCCTTCGCCTTCCCAATAGCCTCAAGGCCGCCTGTGATACCTTTACGCATGGCTTCACGGAAATGGGTGTAATTGGCTTGATAATGGGGATTCTGGCGCAAGGCATCACCCGCAGCCTGCTCAGCGGCGTCCATGCCGCGGTCGAGCCTTGCCATGAGTACCGCACTTTCCTCTTTGGATACGGGCGTGCCATCTACAAGCGCTTTTTCCGCCTGACGCGCCGCTACCACAGCGTCGCGCACGGCATCTTTCTGCTCGTCGTTCAGCGAAGCGCCATTGGCGGTAAATAACATATCGCGGGCGAAATTGGTAACGTTGGACGCGCCTTGCGCCACGAGCCAACCCGGCTCTTTCGCAGTACCCGCAGCGAGGCCAAGCTTTTTACTGTCGTCTTTGGGAATACCGGGCGCGTCGGACTTGGCCATCTGCACCATGAGATAGGTGGAGTTCAGCCCACCTAATTTCTTGCCGCTTACCACCGCTTCCACGTCCTGTTCCACGGCGGCCATACGCAGACCGGCCTGTATCTTGAACTGCGCGTATACCACGTCTTTCATGGCGGCGCCCGTTTCAGGCTGGCGATAATCAGGGTTTTCCACAATCGCTGCCATGGCCGCTTCCAGCCCCAGTCGCTTCTGGGTCTCCTTATAAGAATCGTATTTAACGCCGGTTTCTTTGTCGATCATTTCGCCGATGCGGGGAAGATCAGCCGATTTAGCGCGGGGTAAGGTTTCGTCTGCCATGAGGGATCACTTAATCTTAATTGATACGTGCATTTAAGTTAACGGGCCACATCCCAAGATGCAAATGACATTCTGGTGACAACTCACAATTCATTGAAAAATACGATATAAATCAGGGGAAATGCCCCCAATATATTAATTCTTATAATCGACCACGCTCACATATTCGAGGCTCTTCCAGTCCACAAAAGTCTGGACGGTGGCCATGCCTTTTTCCACCTTGGTCACCACCCCTACCGGGAGCCCGGAGGGAAGCACGGCACCGTCACCGGAAGTGATGATCTTCTCGCCTACTTTTATCTTGCTGGTAGCAGGCAGGTACATGAGGGAAAGCGTGTCGCCACCGGTGCCGCCTGCGATGGCGCGTTCACGCGAGGACTGCGCGATCACCGGGATGCGGGAGTTGATGTCGGTCAGCAGCAGCACCCGCGCCGTTTTCTGGCCAACACCGATGACGCGGCCCGCAAGGCCGTTCTCACCCACGACAGCGGAATCCTGCTCCACGCCTTCGGTAAGGCCTGCATTAATAACCACGGAATGGGAATAGACGCTGCCGCCATCCACCGCTATGCGTGCGGTGATGTAAGCGGCATGCGCATCGGGGGCGAATTTGAGCAGCGTGCGCAGGCGATCATTCTCGGACGCGAGCTCCGTGGCAGCGGACTGCCACTGCAACAGGCGGGCGTTATCGGCCTTGAGGCGAAGGTTATCTTCGCGCAGCACGGCCATGTCACGCACCCATGCGCCAAGGTTGCTGAATGATTTCATCGGGCTTGCCAGCGTCTGCACTACAGGCGCGAGCGTGTCAGCAACCGCCATGCGCGCATCTTCGATGAGCGGGTTGTGGCTGCGGCCAATAAACATGATGGCAACCGAAAGCAGCGAGAGCACCAGCACCATAACCCATGATGCCACCGGCTTGACGGTGATCGCTATGGCCCTTGCTGATTTGCGATTATGCTTCAATGGTCTAACCCCTAGTTATGCACATCATAGCAGAATTAACTTAACCAATAATTAAGCATGATACCACCATTAGTATGTGGATGACAAGCGAACAATACCATTCCTAGTCGTGCTTTCTAATCTTGCTTGAACAAAGCATGGCGGAACGCTTCGCGGTTCTCCAGCACCTTGCCGGTGCCCAATACCACGCAGCTTAGCGGTTCGTCGGCCACGAACACCGGCAGGCCGGTCGCCTGCGAGAGTACAAAGTCGAGGTTGCGCAGCATGGAGCCGCCACCGGACATGACAATGCCCTTATCCACGATATCCGCCGAGAGTTCCGGCGGCGTGGATTCCAGCGCCACCTTCACCGCTTCCACGATCTGGCTCACAGGCTCGATGAGACTTTCCGCGATCTGGTATTCATTGAGCACAAGCTCCTTGGGCACGCCGTTCATGAGATCGCGGCCCTTGATCTCCATGGTCTTGCCCTGGCCGTCCGCTGGCGGGCACGCTGCGCCGATCTCTTTCTTGATGCGTTCGGCGGTTGTCTCACCGATAAGCAGGTTATGGTAACGGCGGATGTAGGAAATGATCGCTTCGTCCATCTTGTCGCCGCCTACGCGCACAGAGCGCGCATACACGATGCCGCTGAGTGACAGCACCGCCACTTCCGTAGTGCCGCCGCCGATATCCACGATCATGGAGCCGGTAGGTTCGGTAACAGGCAGGCCTGCGCCGATGGATGCCGCCATCGGTTCTTCGATAAGGAATACTTCACGTGCGCCTGCGCGCTCGGCTGCGTCCTGAATGGCGCGGCGTTCCACCGGAGTGGAGCCGGAAGGCACGCAGATGATAATAAGGGGGCCGGTAAAACTGCGGCGGTTGTGCACGCGGTAGATGAAGTGCTTGATCATCTCTTCCGCAGTCTTGAAGTCGGCGATAACGCCGTCCTTGAGCGGGCGCACGGCTTCGATCTTGGCGGGCGTGCGGCCCAGCATCAGCTTGGCTTCATTGCCGAACGCATACGGCACCATGGTGCCGTGCTCCTGCACCATGGCGACCACGGAAGGCTCATTGAGCACAATCCCCCGGCCTTTAACGTAAACAAGCGTGTTGGCAGTACCCAGATCGATGGCCATGTCAGACGACATGAAACCGAGCAAACGTGCAAGCATAAAGGACAATCTTAGTCTGTAGTGTTTAGAAGCGGTGGTCATCATAGCGTGAAGTGAAAGCATGTCACCACCTTTTCCACTTCGCTGTAAAAAGTTTTTTCTTTGATTTAATAACCAACCCCGCCGCAAGCAGCGGGGTCTAAGTGTAAGGGTGATGAAGACATCCCCCTTCGCTAACGCTTACCCCCTCTACAAGGGGTCGTCGCCTTCGGCTCCTCCACGCTGCGAGCGGAAGGGAATGTACCCGGAGTGATTAAAAGCGCGGCAGGCCGCATGCGTCGCTTATAAGCCAGCGGCAAATGCAGCTTGCCCGGCACTGCCCTGATAGGGTAGAGAGTAGTGCCTTTACTTACAAAGATCAGGATGCCCACGCATGGCGGACAATGTTCTGCATAACCCGTTTCCCCGTTTCCGCGAATGGATGGAAGCGCTGCCTTATGCACAGGACGACATGCGCAGTTCCGCCATGACACTGGCCACGGTGAATGCAGAGCATGTGCCAGCCGCGCGCATTGTGCTGCTGCGGGCGTATGATGAACGCGGATTCGTGTTCTACACCAACATGGAAAGCCATAAATCGCTCGACCTGCTGGCCAACGATAATGCCTGCCTCAATTTCTGCTGGGTAGAGCTTTCGCGCCAGATACGCATCACCGGCAAGGCGGAACGCGTGAGCGACGCGGAGGCAGACCAATACTATAACAGCCGCCCGCTGCCCAGCCGCATCGGCGCGTGGGCGTCAGACCAGTCGCGTCCGCTGGCATCGCGCAAGGTGCTTATGGATAAAATGGACGCGCTGCAGAAGCAGTATAGCGAACCGAACCCGCCGCCGCGCCCGCCGCACTGGTCGGGCTGGCGCGTGGTGCCGGAGGCGATCGAGTTCTGGCAGGAAGGTTCGCACCGCCTGCATGACCGTGACCTCTTTACCCGCACGGCGGACGGCTGGTCCCTCACAAAACTCTACCCTTAGGTGCCCGCGTGGATCTGGATTACCTCATCATATTCATCAAAGGACTCGCGGTAGGATTCGTGGGAGCGGTGCCGCTCGGGCCGCTGGGCATCATCTGCATACGCCGCACGCTGCAGGCCGGGTTCTTCGCCGGTGTTATCGGCGGCTTAGGCACGGCCTTCGCGGACGCACTGTTCGGCGTCATTTCCGCATTCGGCCTCACCTTCATCGCCAAGCTGCTCACCGACATGGAAACACCGCTGAGGCTCATAGGCGGCGCGTTCATGCTGGCGATGGGCCTGCATCTACTGTTCCACAAGGCCGCCGCACTGAAGATACAGGACGGCACCCCGCCCTCCTCTTTCTCGCATGCAGGCAATATCGTTTCCAACTTCTTCCTCACCATCACCAACCCCATCGCCATCGTGTTCTTCACCATGGCGTTCGCGAGCCTCGGCATCGCGGAAAACCAGAGCTTCATGAAAGGCGCTATCGTGGTGCTCGGCGTGTTCTGCGGGTCGATGGTATCGTGGATACTGCTCTCGGCGCTGGTGAGCATCAAGCGCAACTCGCGCATGTTCTCCAGCACGCTGTGGATCAACCGCATCACCGGCAGCGCACTGTTGCTATGCGCCGCATGGGCGCTGGCCATATTGCTGTAGATGAGATAATCAGCGCGCCGCGTTGATATACGCCCTGTTGGTGGCGATCCCGGAAAGATTATTAAACTGCCTGTCAGCCGTGCCGGAAGGACATGCAGGCGTGCCCGAGGGAGAAGCGGTGCAGGCATGCGACGCGCCGCCGCCATAGCTTGCGACCCAGTTGCCGCTGGAATCAAACTTCTGCACACGATTGTTGCCCGGGTCCGCCACCCATATGTTATTATTTGCATCAATGGCCAAAGCCGGGTCGGTGTGAAGTGCGCCGTTATTATAGCCCTGGGTACTGAAGGTGGACTGGTAGGCGCCCGCGCCGGTAAGCCTTTCGATCTGCCAGACCTGGGAATTAGGGATATACATCGTACCCGTGCCGTCAAAGTCCAGGCCATGGGCCGGTCTTATCTGGGGCGAAGTCGCAGAATAATCATAGGTCGCCACCCATGCGCCCGACAGATCGAACCGCTGCACGCGTTTATTATCATAGTCGCCCACATAAACATTGTTATTGTAAATGGCCAGCCCGGCCGGATGGCCGAACTGCGAATTACCCGTGCCGGCACTGCCGAACTTGAGCAGGTAGTTGCCGTTGGAGTCAAACTTCTGCACACGCTGCCCCCCCCATTCCGTCACCCAGATATTGCCGCTGGAATCGACGGCAACGCCGCTGGGCCCGTTCAGCTGGCCATTAGCGCTGCCATACGTGCCGAACTTGCTGATATAATTGCCGTCAGCATCAAATTTCTGGATGCGGTTATTATCAGTGTCTGCCACCAGCACATTGCCGCTGCTGTCTACGGCAATACCCGGCATGCCGGTGGAAGTGAAATTAAACTGCCCGTTGCCCGAACCGTTTGAGCCCCATTTGGCAATAAAGCTGCCGTTGCTGTCGAGCTTCTGGATACGATCATTGTTCGTATCTATCACGTATACGTAGGTGCCCGCACAGGCGTCCAGCCTTTCCCATGCCACCGCGAGCTGCCAGCGCTCCCTGTACGTGACGATGTCATCGAAAGTATCCGTAGCGGACGCGGGGTTGGAGGTTGCCGCTTTTTGCACGTAAGTGGGTGCGTAAGTTCCGGCAACGGCGGAAGAAGTGCAATGGCAATTGGTCTGTTCGGCCGTATTGGTGCTGCCCATATTGCTGACGACGCCACCTTTCGTGTAGCCGCCATGACCATTTCTTCCGTGACTTATCAATGCATATACGGCACCCGTGGTGCGGTTTCCGCCATTGGCGTCTTTAATCGTGATCGCCCTGTCCGTGCAGCCAGCGGCAACCGATGTGAACCCTGCGGTGGCAGTTACTGCGCTGTCAACCACATAGCGTATGCGTTTTCCCCACCCATCATACATGTAATCGTTAGGCAATCCCAACGTAACCACCGGGATAGCCCCTTCCACACCTGTTGCAGCGGCATTGGTTGCACCTGCGGCAGACCGGTTGGCCGCCGGGGTGCCTCCTGTACAGGTGCCGGGAGTGGCTGCCTCCACGCCAAAGTTAGCGGCACCATCGGCTATCGTAATATCCGCTGGGCATGGAAGGCGGTTATGGGCTGCACGGTATGAGGCGAGCGCGTTTTCAATGCCCTTCATGCGCTCGCGCGTCGCATTCTCATGCGCTGTGCCCAGCATGGCAGAACCGCCGCTCATTGCCATCGCCGTAATTATGCTCACTATAACCAGCACCGCTGTGAGCTCCAGCAAGGAGAAGCCTGCGGCGTTGCGTAGGGGGTCGGGCACAGGTGCCATAAAAATATGATCCGAAAGCGCGATTATACATGCCAACCCCTTAACAATTCGTGAATGGCAATCGTAAGCTTTAGATTTTTCTTACACTTATTCAGGCGCCGCTTCCGCGTAGCAATTGGGGGTTTCCCATAGTTTTATGCGAGTGCATACCGCGCCGCCGGAAGCAAACAGGCCGGGACATACGTTCTTCAGCAGGTATTGGGCCATGCATTCCGCCGTGGGGTTGCCGTTGATGTAATAGACCGTCTGCCCGGTGCGCGCAGCAATGGCGTCGCCCAGTTCGCAGTCCTTGCTGTTGAGGATGGTGGCATGGTCCCAATGTTCGTCTATCCACCCGCCAAGTATCTCTTTTACCTTGCCAAAATCGATTACCCGGCCAAGCGCGTCCAGCCCGTCGGCACTGAAGGTGGCCTCCACCACATAACGATGGCCGTGCAGATGGCGGCATTTGCTTTCATGCTCCATCACGCGGTGGGCGGCGTCGAATTCGATACGGCGGGTACAGCTGATCATGGCCGCGTATGTAGCGGTTTTGGGCGCTGGCGGCAAGGCCATGCATCACATGCATGGGGGTTATTGCAGCCCGATGACCGCAACCACAGCATAACCACCTATTATATATATATTTTCCAATTGTTACATCTTCATGAAATTTGACCCCCGCCCATTGCGGTTAAGTATTTAGATATGTTATAAAAACACATGCTTGAATCCGTACTCGCAGAAATCGACCGCGTGCCCACCGTGCAGCTGGTGGGAAAGGTGGTCGCCATCAAGGGCTTGCTGATCGAATGCATTGGCATCGAACGCGCGCTCAGCGTTGGCGCGCGCTGCCGTGTGGAAGGCCTCATGGCGCATGACGGGCAATTCCCCACCACTATCTGCGAAGCGGTAGGCTTCCGCGAAGACCGCGTGCTGCTCATGCCGTTCGGCGGAGTGGAAGGCATCGGGCTTGGCGCGAAAGTGTATGTGATGTCTTCCGAATCCGCGCTCTATCCTGATGATTCATGGCTTGGCCGCGTGGTGAACGCGTTCGGCGATGCGGTAGACGAGAAAGGCCCGCTGCTCAAAGGCAATGCCAGTTACCGCCTGCGCAATGAGCCGCCCGCCGCGCATAGCCGCCAGCGCGTGAAGGGCAAAATGGATCTTGGCGTCTGCGCCATCAACACCTTCCTCTCCTGCTGCCGTGGCCAGCGTATGGGCATTTTCGCGGGCTCGGGCGTGGGCAAGTCCATCCTCATGTCGATGCTCGCGCGTTACAGCCAAGCCGACGTGAACGTGATCGGCCTCATCGGCGAGCGTGGCCGCGAAGTGCAGGAATTCATCGAAGACGACCTGGGCGAAGAAGGCCTGAAACGTTCGGTAGTGGTGGTAGCAACCTCCAGCGACTCCGCGCTGCTGCGCCGCCAGGCCGCTTATGCGACATTGTGCGTTGCGGAATATTTCCGCGATCAGGGCAAGAACGTGCTGTGCATCATGGATTCCGTCACGCGCTTCGCCATGGCGCAGCGCGAGATAGGCCTCTCTGCTGGCGAGCCGCCCACCACCAAAGGCTACACGCCCACCGTATTCTCGGAACTGCCGCACCTTCTGGAGCGCGCAGGCCCCGGCGGCCCCGGGCAAGGCTCCATCACGGCGCTGTTCAGCGTGCTGGTGGAAGGCGACGATACCAACGAACCTATCGCCGACGCGGTGCGCGGCATCCTTGACGGGCATATCATCCTCGACCGCGCGATTGCCGAACGCGGGCGCTTCCCCGCCATTAACGTGCTGCGAAGTGTTTCGCGTACCATGCCGGACTGCAATTCCGAGAAAGAGAACGAACTCGTCATCGCGGCGCGCCGCACCATCTCCACCTATGAAGACATGGCCGAGATGATTCGCCTGGGCGCATACCGCAAGGGCACCGACCCCGACGTTGACCGCGCCATCCATCTTTACCCCTCGCTCGAAAACTTCCTGCGCCAGCGCAAGGACGAACGCAGCGACCTCAGTTCGGGCTATAACAAGCTCGCCGGTATCATGGGGATCGCATGGCCCTGAAATCCTTCAATACCCTTATCAAGCTGCATAAGCGCCGCGTGGACATCATCCGCCGCGAGATGATCGCGCTGGAGGAACAGCGCAACCAGTTGCTGGCGCTCTGCGCCGCATTGCGCGAGGAATATGCGCGCGAAGTGGAGATATCCTCCGCCGACGCCAGGATGGCGGGCTTCTTCGGCAATTATTCCGTGCGTGTGCAGAAGCGCCAGGAAAGCATCGCCGCCGAAGTGCTCAAGCTCGATAAGGCGATCGACGAAAAGACCGAGGCCATCCGCGCCGAGTTCGCCGAACAGAAGAAGTTCGAGATCGCGCGCGGACATGAAATCAAGAGGCTGGCGGAACTGGACAAGCACCGCCAGCAGTCGCGTTTTGATGAAGTGGCCAGCCAGCAATATATGAAGCTCAAGGATAACCATGTATGACCGGTAGCCGCGTAAGTGTGATAATCGTTCCCCTGCTCTGCCTTCTGGCGACAGGCTGTGCCATGCCTAACATGTCTGATGTGACGGGGAAGAAAGAGAACCCCGAACAGCAGGCCAGAGAGCTTGCCGCGTCTCGCGAAGGCGGTTGCCAGTCGCAGGCCAAGGAAAGGCTGGCTTTGTTTGACAGGCCTGACACTTATCCGGTGAGCGCAGAAGAGAAAAACAACGCTTTTCAGGCACTCTACACGCAATGCCTGAAAAGCTATGAGGTGACGACGAACACGCCCAAGCCCAATTTTGAAGTAGCTGCCGCTGCCGGTGCCGACCTCGCACATTTAAGCCCCGCCGCAGGCGGCAACGCCAAGCCTGCCGATAAAGGCGCAGTAACCTACAGCAACGGCATGATGATCATCGACACCTCTAAACTCACCGGCCTTTCCCCTGCCGCAGGCGGCACGCCTGCCGCTGGCACCGCAGTCAGCAGCACGGGCCCTGGCGGGTCTACGGTTGTTGTGGTACAGGCTCCGCCTTCGGCCACGGCTATCGCCTATCCGCCCGCGCCCGCAGGCCCGGCTGCCATTCCCATGGCGCCCACGCAACCTGCGGCGCAGCCCGTAGCGCCACCGGTGCAGCAAGCCGCCGCCCCCAAACCCACCATGCAAGCGGACACGGGCAAGAAATCCACTGAAAAGAAAAAGAAAACCGCCACAGCTGAAACACCGGCAACGAACGAAAAACGCTCGGTGATCTTTGAACCTTCGCGTTTCAAGAAGAACGCGGAGCCGGTGGCTGTTGACTTAAGCGCCAAAAAGAGCGATCTGAACGCCCTGCAACCCGCCGCCGGCAACCTTCTGGACAATGCCGTAAGCACTAACCGCCCGGCTGGGAAGGATTAACCGACACATGAACGCCACCTCGAAACTCTTGCGCGCTTTAGCCTTTGCCGCCGCCCTCGCCTGCACCGCTTCCTGCAAGGACGTGACGCATATCCAGACCGGCTACATCTCCGACCGCGGCGACTGCCGCTCACGCGCCGAATACAGCACCGGCACCTATGCAGGCAGCACCAGCATCTCCGGCAAGGACCGCAGCAACATGCTGCTGCAGCTTTTCTGCGAATGCATGAAGGAACGCGACTGGAACGTGGCGGGCTGCAAGTTCAAGGATACAGCCGTAGCTAAAGCCACGCCCGCGCAACAGCAGCCGACCATCGTAGTGGTGCAGGCACCGCCCGCCGCCGCCGCCGTGGCACCCGCCGCCGCACCGATGGCCGAATGCCCGCTGCCGCCCAAAGCCAGCAAGAGCAAGAAACGCCCCAAACGCCGCATCGACGGCACCTGCCCCGCGCCGGAGGAATACGGCCAGACGGAACTGGATCAACTTCTGAACAAGCAGTGAGCATATGAGCGAACCGGAAAAAATGTTATCCCGCAGAACATTCCTCGCAGCAGCAGCCGCGCTGACTCTGCCCGCATGCGACGACCCGACGCAGAAACCGCACAACGTCTATGACGCGCTGGCCGGTTTCACCTTCACAGGGCAGGACGGCGAGAGGGTGAACATCAACGCCTTACGTGCCGCCAACAAAGACCGTTTTTCCACGGTGTCATTCAGCTATAACGGCTGCAAGGATTACTGCCCTTTCGTCAACCCGCACCTTGCCACGATGGACGGCGGCAATAAAAGCCTGCTCCATTATGTCATCAGCGTGCAGCCGCAGTTCGACGGCCCGCGCCAGCAGGACAGGGACGCGTTCATGCAGACGTTCCGCAAGATGGGCGTGAAGAACGACATCGTAATCCTCTATCCGCAAAGTGATAAGGACATCCCCAAGATCGCCAACAGGCTCCAGCTCGTTACCGACCTCAACGATGCAAAACAACACCCCGCCGAGATCACGCTCTATGCACCAGGCGGTGCCATGGCAGGGCGCAAGAATGCAATCACCGAGCAGGATTATTCCGACTGGGGGAAAATCATGAACCAGGGGATTAACCGCTGATGGAAGAACATAACCACCATAAGCACAATGCGATGAAATGGGTTGTCGGCGGCGTGGCGCTTGCCGCCGGTGCCGTCATCCTTTCGCCCTATGTGCTGCCGCTGGTGGGTGTAGGCGGCAGCGGACTTGCAGCGAATACAATGACCGCGCTTCACGCGGGCGCGGTTGGCGGAGGCGCAGGACTGGCAGGGCTGGCAAACTCCGCGCTTGGCGCTGTGAGTGAAACCCTCGCGCAGGGAGGCGCCGTCACAGCGCTGGCAAGCGGTATTACCGGCATCGGCGGCGTGCTGCTTGGCCGTTACATCGATAAACGCGAAGACGGCACCAAGCACATACGTTGGGGAAAAGTCATCAAGACCGCCGCGCTTGCAGCCAGCGCGCTCATCGCACTGCCAACCGTACTTACCGGCATCAGCGCGGGCATCGCTTACCTTGCAGGGCTTGAGAGTGTGGAACTGGGCACCGCCGCTGTAGCCTTCCTGAAGGAAACCATAGGTGTGGCCAACGGCGCAAACCTAACTACCATGGGTGCCACGGTAGGCGCTTTTGCCGCTTCGCATCTGCTTACCTGCGGTGCGGCAGCGATACCGCCGCTTGTCTCGCTGGGTATGAGCGGACAAAGCGATAAAGAAAAAGCGCAGCAACATGCGCAGGTGCGCCACGAAGATAGCCATCATCACGGCCAGCACCACCAGCAGGCCGCGCCCAAAGCGGCCACAGCCATTGCCGCAGCCCCCGCCGCTGCCGCGCATGCCGGGCATACCTACTCCGGCAATGACGGCAAGGACGCCGTGCTCGCTTCGGTTAAACTTGAACAGCCCACTAAAGCGGGTGAAGAAGTGAAAGGCGCGCTGGTGCTCACCCATGCCGCCACCGGCAAGCCGCTGGTAAAAGAAGAACTGAAAGAGGCTAATGAGGCGATCATCCATTTCTTCATCAACAACTCCAGCCTTACCGATTACCATCACATCCATCCCACAGCCACCGATAAGCCGGGCGAATATGCGTTCAATTTCAAGGCGGCAACCTCGCAGCCTTACACCGGCTTTGCCACCATCGTCACGCTGCCGGATGAGAAACACCGTGCGGTAAAAACCTCCTTCCCCGCCGCCATCAACCGCTATGTGCCGCCCAATGTGCGCATGAACAGCCAGGTGGATGTAGACGGCCTCAGCTTCGACTGGAAGATGGACGGGCCCATGCAGGCGGGCAAACCCTCGAACATCGAGGTGACGATCAGGGATGCACAGGGCAAACCCGTTACCGACCTGCAGCCGGTTTACGGCGAATGGTGCCACCTTGAAGGCTTCGCCGCGAATCACGGCACGATGCTGCATACCCATGCCACCGGGCGCGGCCCGCAAGGCAAGGAAGACCGCATGGCATCGCCGCTCAATTTCGTCATCACACCTGATAAGGACGGCCCCACGCAGTTCTACGTGCAGGTGAAGCGCGGTGATAAAGACATTTACGCGCCTGTCGGTCAGTATGTGAAAGCGCCGGAGAAAGCCACTGAGCGGGTGGCAGCGCGCGCCGCCAATTACAGTTCGTCGCCCTCAGGTTACGGCATGGGCATGGCCTAATCTTGAATACCATATAGCTTATCCGCACGCTCCTTGAAGGCAACCGCCATTTTCACCGTGGCCTTGCCGAACAGCAACCCGATGAACGTATCCAGCAATCTGGTGCGGAACTGGAACGCCAGGTCGAGCTTTATTTCCGTGCCGCCATTTTCCAGCGGTACAAACCGCCAGTGATTTTCCAGATGCCTGAACGGCCCACGCACAAGCCTGACATCAATGCGTCCTTCCTGCGTTCCTTCTGGCGGCGCAAAGCTGACCTCGGACACATAACTCTCGGTAATATGCTTGAAACTGATGACCAGTTCACCGAGTAATTTGTCTTCTTCGCGGCTGAGTATGCGCGCGGCACGGCACCAGGGCAGGAATTCAGGATACTTTTCAATATCCAGCACGAGGTCAAAAAGCTGGCGCGGACTGTAAGGCGAAACCTGAGTATCCTGATAATGCTGCATATGCCTTACCTAGCTCCACGCTAAGCTGTTGTAAAGCTGAGAGAACATATAAAGCACTTATTTCTCGACCCGGAAGCCCATTTCTGGCATTTTCCCCGCCATGTTTACAGTTGCAATTGTAGGACGCCCAAATGTGGGCAAATCCACGTTGTTCAACCGCCTGACGGGTACGCCCTTCGCGCTGGTGGACGACACGCCCGGCGTCACGCGTGACCGCCGCGAGGCGCAGGGCTATATCGGCCCCATGCGTTTCAGGCTGTTTGACACGGCAGGGCTTGAGAACGCCAGGGAAGGTTCGCTCGCGCAGCGCATGAGCAACCAGTCCGAACGCGCGGTGCTGGATGCCGACGTTGCATTATTCGTGATCGATGGCCGCGCGGGCGTGACGCCGGAAGACAAGCATTTTGCCTCACGCATCCGAAAGACCGGCAAGCCCGTGGTGCTGCTCGTCAATAAATGCGAAGGCGGCAAGGGCCAGGAAACCGTGCAGGAAGCGTACCGCCTCGGCTTTGGCGACCCCGTGCCTTTCTCCGCCGCGCATGGCGAAGGCCTGGGCGAGCTGTTTGAAGCGTTCCTGCCGCATGCCGGTGAACTGCCGGAAGACGAAGAGCCGAAGAAACGGCGCAAGAAGAAAAGCCTCCCAAGCGTGGATACGATGGAGGAGCAACGCGACGACCCCGCGGGGGACTCTTCGCAGAGCGAAGAGGGGGGAAGCGTTCCCCCCTTGCATATAGCAATAGTTGGCCGCCCCAATGCAGGCAAGTCCACCCTGTTCAACCGCCTGCTCGGTTACGAACGCACGCTCACCGGCCCGGAAGCCGGTATCACGCGCGACTCCATCGCGGTGGACCTCGAGTATGACGGCAAACCGCTGAAGCTGGTGGACACGGCGGGCATGCGCAAGCGTGGCAACGTGAATAACAAGATCGAGAAAATGGCGGTGGAAGACAGCAACCGCTCCATTCAATACGCGCAAGTTGCCATCCTCGTGCTGGACGCGGAATTCGCGCTGGAAAAGCAGGATCTCACCATCGCCGGCCATATTGAAAAAGAAGGCCGTGCGCTGGTGGTGGCGCTGAACAAATGGGACAAGGTGGCCGATAAACAGCAATACCTGAAAGACGCGTATGAGCGCCTTGAGGACGTGATGCCGCAGGTGCAGGGTGTAAGCATTATCCCTATTTCCGCCGAGCGCGGCACGCATATAGATAAACTCATGCAGGCCGCGTTCGGGGCCTATGAGATATGGAACAAGCGTATTCCCACCCGCCGCCTCAATGAGTGGCTGGATGAAGCCACCCAGCGCCATTCGCCGCCCATCATGAACGGCAGGCGCATGAAGCTGCGCTACATGACGCAGATAAAAACGCGTCCGCCCACGTTCGCTTTATTTGCCAGCAAGGCAGAGAAAATGCCGGATAGCTATAAACGCTATCTCGTCAATTCCATGCGTGAAGTGTTCGGTATGCCGGGCATTCCCATCCGCATTGTGCTGAAGAAGAACAAGAACCCTTATGTGAACGAGTAGGACGGGGCTATAATCTTGTCCGTTTTCAAGAATTGCCGCCGCGCCAGAGCCCCCGCAACACACACTCTCAAATATAGAATGGGCATCATATTTTTCTATATGATTATATTTGTTGCCCTGAATAAATATTCGGAAATATTCCAATAAGTTATTGATATAGGTTGTACAAATACACTTCGTATCAACTTATTTTTGTATGGCATGAGCTTTGCTCAACACTTACCATGTCTGTAAAATAGATATTCTCAATAATGCAAATAAACAGGAACAAACATGGTATTCTGGAACATAAAATCATCAGAAAAAGCTGAACTCGAAGCATTAAGCCGATCACAGGCCATCATCCGTTTCACCCCCGAAGGCTTTATTATCGATGCCAACCAGAATTTCCTGAATGCCGTGGGGTATACACTTGATGAGATCAAAGGCCAGCACCATTGCCTGTTTGTAAATGCCGAGTACGCGCAGAGCCGCGAATATAAGCAATTCTGGCCAAGGCTTGCCAAGGGTGAATTTATCGCTGCGCAGTTCAAGCGCTTCGGCAAAGGCGGAAAAGAAATATGGATAGAAGCATCTTATAACCCAATATTGGATGCCAGCAAGGCGGTTATCAGCGTCGTAAAATATGCAACCGAAATCACAAAGCAGAAACTGCAGAACGCTGATTATGAAGGCCAGATCGGCGCGATGAGCAAATCGCAGGCCGTTATCCACTTCAACCTGGATGGCACAATCATCACCGCCAATGAGAATTTCCTGCAGGCCATGGGCTACACGCTTGATGAAATCGCAGGCAAACACCACAGCATGTTTGCCGATTTCAACTATGCACAGAGCGCGGCATACAGAGCCTTCTGGGATAAACTGAACCAGGGCGAATATGCGTCCGGTGATTTCCAACGCTTCGGCAAAGGCGGCAAAGAGATCTGGATACATGCTTCGTATAACCCGATCTTCGATATGAACGGCAAGCCGTTCAAAGTGGTAAAGTTCGCTTCCGACATCACCCGGCAGAAACTCGCCGCAGCCGATGTGAAAGGGCAGACCGAAGCCATCAGTAAATCGCAGGCCGTGATCGAATTCCATATTGACGGCACCATTATTACCGCCAATGAAAACTTCCTGAGCGCCGTAGGGTATACACTGGCTGAAATCCAGGGCAGGCATCACCGCATGTTCGTGGACCCGGCCACTGCAAGTTCCGCAGAATATGAAAATTTCTGGAAAAAGCTGGGGCGCGGGGAGTTCGATGCGCGCGTTTACAGACGTATCGGCAAGGGGGGCAAGGAAATCTGGATACAGGCTTCGTACAACCCGATCTTCGACATGAACGGCAGGCCGTATAAAGTGATTAAATACGCTACCGACGTAACCAAGATCATCCAGACAGGCTCCATTGCCGACCAGACCGTGGCAAACGTGCAGAGCGTGGCTGCCGCTGTTGAGGAAATGACCGCTTCCATTGGCGAGATCAGCAAGAATATGGATCTCTCCAAACAGGCCGCTTCCGGCATCCTCAACGATTCCAACCAGTCCAGCGCCGCAGCAGACCAGCTTACCAGCAGCATGAAAGCCATGGAAAGCGTGGTTGAGCTTATCAACAACATTGCCGGACAGGTGAACCTTCTGGCGCTTAACGCCACCATTGAGGCCGCGCGTGCGGGCGATGCGGGCAAAGGCTTTGCCGTGGTTGCGGCGGAGGTGAAAAACCTCGCCACTCAGACCTCCAAGGCTACAGAGGAGATTGCCCAGCAGATACAGGGAGTACAGAACGTGGCAGCTTCGGTGGCGTACAGCGTCAAGAGCATCTCACAGTCCGCTGGCCAGGTGCATCAGTATGTGACCGGGGTGGCAAGCGCCATTGAGGAACAGAGTGCCGTGACCAGGGAAATCTCCAACAATACACAGAAGATGGCGAACTCCGTGGAAGATATCTCCCAGCGCATCAAATCGCTTTCAACGACAGGGTAAGGCTTAGATTCAGAACCCATTAAGAGAGCGCTGTGATGCGCCAGGCCCTAGCATGAAGACGTCAAGGCTGGGGATGTGAAAATGCCCCCACCCAGCTACGGCTAAGGCACCTATAATGCCCAAGCCTGCGCCTCCCGCCCCACCCTTGCGGGAGAAGAGTATACGAATAGTCCTGAACCTAAGCCGCGCGGATCTTGCGCAGGAAGTCATCCACCTGCGTGTTGAGCATCTCGGCCTGCTGCGAGAGTTCCTTGGAAGCCTGCAGCATCTGTTCGGACGCGGTGCCGGCCTGCATGGAAGAAGAACTCACATTCTGCAGGTTATTGGAGATGGTCTGCGTGCCTGCGGCCGCCGTCTGCATGCTGCGCGCGATCTCGTTGGTGGTGGCGGACTGCTCTTCCACCGCAGAAGCCACGCTGGAAGCCGCTTCCGAAATCGAGCCTACCGAGCCCTTGATCTCGTTGAGCGCCTTGATGATGGCTTGCGACGCATTTTTCATCTCTTCGATCACGCCGTGAATCTCAACCACTGTCTTATCGGTCTGGCTGGCAAGGTTCTTCACTTCGCTCGCTACTACCGCAAAGCCTTTGCCTGCTTCACCGGCACGGGCAGACTCGATAGTGGCATTGAGCGCCAGCAGGTTGATCTGGCCGGAGATATTGGCGATCATTTCCATGGCGCTGGATACCTTGTCTGACGCAGCGGTGAGCGCGTTGGCAAGGTTATCGGCGTTCTGCGCCTTCTCGCTGGACTGATTGACGAGCGAGGTGGTTTTCTGCAACTGGCCGGAAATCTCGCGTACGGATGCGGAAAGTTCTTCGGCAGCGGAAGCGACAGTCTGTACATTGGCAGAAGTGCTGCTGGCGGCGTTGGTGGCTTCGCTAGCTTTGGTGGCACCGTCCTTAATGGTAGAGACCATGCTCTGCGCGGTCTGCGAAAGTTCGGTTGCCGCAGCGGCCACGAGATTCACGATGCTCTTGACGCTCTGTTCGAAATCGTTAGCCAGCTTTTCCTGCATGGCGCGCTTTTCGCGTTCGGCGTCCGCCTTACGCTGCGCTTCCTGCTCCTGCATCTGCTTGACCATCTGGGCGTTTTCCTTGAACACCTGCAATGCAGCAGCCATTTCGCCCACTTCGTCCTTCTGGCCGAGCAAAGGCACTTCCGTGGTCAGATCGCCATCGGCCACTTTACGCATGGCACTGGTGATCTTAGAGATTGCATTGGTAATGGTCCTGGCAAAAATAGTCCCCGCAAGCACCATGACGCCCACCACGCTAAGAATAGTGATTATAAGCTGTTTGCTCATATCCGATATGGGCCCGTTGACCTCGGCCATGCTGATATCGGCGATCGCCGCCCAGCGCGTGCCAAGAAAATCTACCGGCGTATATGCATAATAGGTCGGAACGTTGTCCGCATCATTGCCTTCCATAAAACCTGTTTTTCCCGCCATTGCTTCTTTTACTGCTTGGCTGTCGATGCGGGTTTTGAGAATGCTGCTCTCGCCTTTGGCAACAAAACGCGAATCGTTACGCATCAGGTGATCGCCGCCGACAATGTAAGTTTCGCCGGTCTGCCCGAGGCCGGTATTATTGGCCATGATCGCATTGATACGGCTAATGGGCATCTGGAATACCAGTACGCCTTGCGTTTCACCGTTATTGTCCACGATCGGCGTGCTGATGAAGCTGGCGGGCGCGTCATGGCTTGGCGCATAGGGTCTGAAATCCAAGAAATATGCCTGACCGGCTTTCCCGCCAACGGCGGTGCGGAATGCATTGCCGAGGTCAGAATCTTTCCACTGGCCTTTTATTAAGTTGGTGGCGAAATCCAGCTCCTTGAACACGGAGTAAACGATGTCGCCATTCTTGTTAATGAGGAACACATCGTAAAATTCTTTCTGGATCAGGAATTTATTAAACCACGGGTGGAATCTTTTATGCGCCGCGCTATAAGCGGAACCGTCCGTCGCGTATTCCAGCGCGTTCTTCTGGCCGGTGGGATTGGGGTTCTCACTGATATAGTATTTCTGCAGGTACTTGGTGTGATCGCCGTCCAGCGAGCCCCATGCTGCATTATATTCATCGAGTGCTGTAAGTATCTGATCGCTGCTGGCCAGCGTAATCACATCTTCCTCGATGGAACGCAGATATCCGGTCAGCGCGTTCTTGCGCGCATCCACCAGCGCTCCATATGCACTCACCTCCATATCATGCAGGGCGGTCGATATCGTACCAATGGAGAAATAGGCCGCCAGACCGCCCGTAATGATGGAAGCCATGGCAATGGCGATGGGGATTTTCTTGGATATGCGGATAGTCATATGTGCACCTACATGGTTGAATGGGTAATCAAAATCACCCTGCTGACGGAATATTCCTAGTACGGAGCAATAGCACCGATATCTTAACAGTGCGTTAAAACAAAACTTTTCTTCTGCGGATCAGGAAATGATCGCGAGCCACTCGTCTTCGCTGAGCACCTTCACACCAAGTTCGGTGGCTTTCCTGAGCTTGCTGCCTGCTTCTTCGCCCGCGATCACATAGTCGGTTTTGGCAGAGACACTGCCTGCCACTTTTGCGCCAAGCGATTCGGCGCGCGCCTTGGCTTCGTTACGCGTCATCTTCACCAGCGTGCCGGTAAACACCACGGTCTTGCCGGAAACGGGCGAGTCTTTTGCCACCGCTTCCGCGTCCCGCACATCCAGCACAGCCGCCAGCGCCTGCACCAACTCAGCGTTATGCGGCACCCTGAAAAACTCGTGAATGGCTTCGAGCGCCACCTCTCCCATACCGTCGAGCGAGAGCAGGTCGCCCCAGGCTTCGCTGCCGGGGGAGAGATCGCCCATTGCGCTGACGAACTTTGAGAAACTTCCATAATGCCGCGCCAGCATCCTGGCGGTGATATCGCCCACATGACGGATGCCGAGCGCGATAATGAAACGGTGCAGTTGCACGTGGCGCGCCTTTTCCACAGCCGCCTTCAGGTTGGTGACGGACTTCTCCCCCCACCCTTCACGCTTGCCGATACGCTCATAATCCAATGCAAAAATATCGGCGGGGGTTTTGATAATCCCCGCGTCCCAGAAGGCCTGAATCTGTTTTTCTCCGAGGCCTTCAATGTCGAACGCGCCACGCGAGACGAAATGCCTGAGCCGTTCCACCGCCTGCGCCTTGCAGATGAGCCCGCCCGTGCAGCGGCGCGCAACTTCGCCCTCCTCGCGCACGGCATGCGAATCGCAAATGGGGCAAGTGTTGGGAAACTCGAAAGGTTTCGAATCCTGTTGATGCGCTTTGACTTCCACCACCTGCGGGATCACATCGCCTGCGCGCTGCACCACTACCGTATCGCCCACGCGGATATCCTTACGAGCAATTTCGTCTTCATTATGCAACGTGGCGCGTGACACCATTACCCCGCCTACATTGACAGGTGTTAAATGCGCTACCGGCGTGAGTGTGCCGGTACGCCCCACCTGAATTTCAATATTTTCCAATGTCGTCACCGCCTGCTCCGCAGGGAATTTATGCGCGATCGCCCAGCGCGGCGCACGGCCTACGAAGCCGAGGCGTTGTTGCCAGTCAAGGCGGTTTACTTTGTAAACGAGGCCGTCAATGTCGAAACCCAGCAAGGGACGAAGACCGGCCATGTCATTGTAGAACGCCATAATGAGATCGATAGAACTTAAAGTGTTGGTTCCCTTATGAAAATTACCAAAAGATCCGGCAATAGTGTTCAGGCCAAATTCCTTTGCCATAAGCTGCATGCAGGCGCTTTGCGATTCCCCAAGGGTCTCACTCACTTCGCCCCAACCATAGACAAAATAGTTCAGTTTGCGCGACCGTGTAATCTCCGCATCCAACTGGCGCAGACTGCCTGCCGCCGCATTGCGCGGATTGGCGAACAGCGGTTCTTCATTTTTTTCGCGCTGCGCATTGAGCGCCCTGAAATCCGCATGCGTCATGTAGACCTCGCCACGCACCTCCAGCACTTGCGGCGGATTTCCTTTGAGCTGCAAAGGCAGCAGAGTGGCAAGGTTTGCGGTTATGTTCTCACCTGTTTCACCGTCGCCGCGCGTAACTCCCTGCACAAATTTTCCGTTCTCATAACGTGCCGAAAAAGACAGGCCATCAATTTTGAGTTCAGTGACGAACTCGACCTTTTCATTTTCCGCCAGCCCCAGAAAGCGGCGGATACGCTCGACAAAATCGGTCACGTCCTCTTCAGTGAACGCATTGCCCAGTGACAGCATGGACACGGCATGCTTCACCTTGGCGAAGGTTTCAAGCGCCGGCGCGCCCACGGTTCTGGTGGGGCTGTCTGCCTTGGCAAGTTGCGGAAACTGTTCTTCCAACTGTTGCAGGCGGCGGAACATCACATCATATTCCGCGTCAGAAATTTCAGGGTTGTCCTGCTGGTAATAGAGCGCGTTATGGCGGCGCAATTCCGCCATTAAATGCTTTATCTCTTCCCGCGCTTTTTGAGTATCAGGCATACATTATTCCCTGTCATTCCGTACAAGCGGCCAGTAGGCCGCACGATACGGAATCCATGTAGCACATGCAGGATAATTTTGTAACGCGTCAGCAGGCGCGTTGTGCGCGAGAATTATCACACGGCAGGCCTGCTGGCCTGCCACGCAAACAATCGTACCTGTGATAGATGGATTCCAGATAAGTTCGCCTGCTGGCTCACTTTCTGGAATGACAAGAGAAGAAGGCACAATCATCCCGCCACCTTCAGCAGCTTTTCGGCGGCTTTTCGCGCTTCGGCGGTCACTTCGGCACCGGCCAGCATGCGCGCCAGTTCTTCCCTGCGGGCTTGGGTGTCCAGTACTTCCACCTGAGTAAAAGTAGCATTCTTTTTTTCGGTTTTGGATACGCGCAGATGATGCGCGCCGCACGCCGCCACCTGCGGCAGGTGCGTCACCACCAGCACCTGATGCGTGCCGCCAAGCCTGGCAAGGCGCTGGCCAATGGCGTCCGCCACCGCGCCGCCCGTACCGGTATCTATCTCGTCAAATATCAGCGTGGAAGTCGATTTCACTTTAGCGAGCGCCACTTTCATGGCCAGCATGAAACGCGAGAGTTCACCGCCCGATGCGATTTTATGCAACGGCGCGGGAGCCGCCCCTTTATTGGTGGAAGCGACGAAATAGACGTGATCCATGCCCGCTGCGTTCCAGCGTTCTTCCGGTAATGCGTCCATCATGATGGCAAAGGTGGTCGAACCCATTTTCAGGCCTTCCAGTTCACCCGCCACGGCTTTTTCCAACTTCTTCACCGCTTTGGCGCGTGCGGCGCGCAAGGTTTCTGCCTTTGCCACAAACTCCGCACGCGAGATTTCCACTTTCTTCTGCAATTCACCCAGCGTGTGCTGCTGTTCACGCAGACCCGAAAGCTTGCCGTCCACGTCCGATTTCAACTGCGCGAGGCCGTCTGCCGTAGTGTTATATTTACGCGCGGCGGCACGCAGCGCGAAGAGGCGCTCTTCGATACGCTCCAGTTCCGCAGGATTATATTGCGATGCAGCAATCAACGCCTCGATGGATTCTTCCGCCTCGCCCAGTGAAGTGCAGGCGCGTTCCAGCGCATCCACCGCCGCCGAGAATTTACCGTCCGCACCGAGCGACGAACGCGCAAGCGTGCGCTGCGCCGTGCTCATCATGCCCATGGCGCCTTTGCCGTTGGTGAGTTCTTTCTGCACATCGCTGAGCGTATCGGCCAGCTTCTCGCCCTGCATCATCGTGGTGCGCTTGTCGGCGAGGATTTCTTCCTCGCCCTGTTCCGGCGAGAGCTGCCCCAGCTCTTTCTGCATATGTTCGAGATATTCTTTTTCACGCGCAGCCTGTTCCAGCGCTGCTTCTGCGGCCAGCAATGCGTTCTTGTGCGACTGCCAGAGCCCATGCGCCGTGCCGACGCCCGCCACCTGCTTTTCCAGCTCGCCGTAGGCATCGAGCATCGGGCGGTGGGTGGTGGAATCCAGAAGCCCGTGGCCGTCATGCTGGCCATGCACTTCCACTAATGTTTCCCCCAGCGCCTTAAGCCCGGCAACGCTGACCGGCACATCATTTACAAAGCATTTGGTCTTGCCGTCGGGTGAGATACTGCGGCGGATGATGACCTCATCCTCCGCTTCCAGCCCTAATTCCGTAAGCGCAAGCTTCGCGGCGCTGTTGGCGGAAATATCGAATGACGCGGTTACGCCTGCCTGCGTGGCGCCGTTCCTCACCAGCCTTGCTTCCGCACGCATGCCCAGCACCAGCCCAAGGGAATCGAGCAGGATGGACTTACCCGCGCCCGTTTCGCCGGTAAGCACGCATAACCCGCCTGCGAAGGCGAGGTCGCATTGCTCGATAAGCACGATATTGCGGATGGAAAGAGATTGTAACATGGAAGCAGAGTATAAAATCCGCATTTGCAGACGCAATCATTAACTCTTTAGGCGTACAGAATTAAT
Source organism: Alphaproteobacteria bacterium (assembly GCA_035906055.1). Lineage (GTDB taxonomy): Bacteria > Pseudomonadota > Alphaproteobacteria > Rickettsiales > JABCZZ01 > JAMIFV01. The sequence goes on from JAMIFV010000052.1 coordinate 33,602, forward strand.
GCACGCGAAACTCGCTGCTGTTCGCGCGGAACTCTGCGGGTGAGATGATGCCCGCATGCGCCACTTTCACCGAATGCAGTTTTCCTTCGATCTTCTGTTCCCAGAAGTTCAGGAATTTATGCAGCACGGGAAATTGGGGGGCGATGTCCAATTCCTGCCAGATGTAGCTTTGCAGGATACGCGGATGATCGGGCAAGTGATAGAGTATTTCCGCCGTAGTGAGGCGGTAATCATTGAGCATCTTTTCAAGGTCACGCGCCATAGACTCTCCTATCCTACTGGATTTGATGAGATAACCTACATGGTTTCCTAGAGTCCATTATGGCAGGGATAGGTTTAGGATTGGTTAACGTCTTCCGGTGTTTCTTCTTTCTGTTCAATACGTTCACCCAGCGCACGTTTGACGAGGTAGTTGAATTCCGCTCCGTAGATAAATATTATATTGCTGATATAGAAGAATAAAAGCACTGCTATGATACCGCCCAGCGATCCGTAGATCAGGTTTACCTGATTGAACTGCGCGAGGTAAAAGGTGAGCAGGCGTGCCGAACACATCCACAACAAGGTGACGAGCACCGCGCCCGGCACTACCGAATGCCAGCTCTGCCTGATGTTGGGCAGGATGTAATATGCCCCGCATACGATCACGAAGATGACCGCCAGCGAAATCAGCGTGATGCGGCTGGTGAAGATGAGCGCGATGTCGAACAGGTCATGCGCGGCAAGCAGCGACGCCAGATTGTTCCACAGGATCGGCAGGAATACGAGGATCACCATCGCCACCACCACGATAAAGGACAGCACCAGCGTCTGCCCGATGGAAAGCATGCGGCGCAGCAGGTAGGAAGGCGGCGTGCCCACATGATAGGCGCGGTTGAGCACGGTGCGGTAGCCTTCCACGGCGGAAGAGGCAGTCCATATGGCGCCCAGAATAGAAATCGTGAGCAGCCCCTGCGGAGGGCCTGAGACAATTTCCGTAATGCGCGGCATAAGCGCGGGCACGATGCCGGGCGGCAATTGCGCCACCAGTTCATGGATGAATTTGGCGCCCGCCTCCCCCTGACCGAGAAACCCCGCCAGCGCCACCACGAACACCATGAACGGGAACAGCGCAATAAGCCCAAGGAACGCGAGATAGCCCGCATGCTCAATGCCGTCATGATAAACGGTGTTGTAGCCCGCCTTGTAAAAAGAATGCAGTAAAGCGCGCAGTGAAAGCATGAGGTATATGTAGAGACATATATCAGCGTATTCAAGAAACTGTTGTTACGTAGCTCAGCGTCCTAAAGCAGGCTGGGGCTTAATGGCAGCCGCAATAATATTCAATGCAGTGGAATCTGTCGCATAATGCTTAGCGATTTCCTGAGGATTCAACCCTGCTTTAACGCCCAGTTCCTGATACGCTTGCAGCAACCTGCCATCTTCACCAAGCGCCCCCAGAGGAATTTTTTCACGTTTCAGTATGGCATCTTTAACCGCACCAATCTGAGCTTCAGATAAGCGGATAGCTTCATCAGAATCAGGTGCTACCCCAAAAGCCGCTAATGCTTTTTTATAAACATTTGATTCTAAAACAGCTTCGGCAATACTTGCCATGGGAACCTTCTGAGACATTGTTTTCAATTAGCTTAATAACTTGCCTTATTTTGTATAGTTGATTCTAAAACTATGTCCCATGAATTTTTTATTACAACGACAGGCTCCATACAAGGGTTTGTTATATAAAAATATTTTTTCTGGACTTCCCCTATCCGTTGCTTTTATATTCATTTTCTCTTGTCACCCCGCTGTATAACGGGGTCCAGCCTTTCCAGTTGGGCTGGATGCGTCATATGACGGCATGACAATAATTACTGAGCAAAAGGAACATATTATGTCATCGCACGCAGCCAAATCCGCCTCCAGCAATTATCCCGTGCCTGAGGGCATGCAGATTACCGGCGCGTTCGTGCCGGGGGCTGAAACCGTATTCACCGGGGAAGCGCTGGCATTCGTGGCGGAACTCGCACGCCGCTTCACCACGCGCCGCGATGAACTGCTAAAAGCACGCGAAACGCGCTGGGAAGAGTTGAAGAACGGCAAGCTGCTGGATTTCCTGCCCGAAACCAAGGCGGTGCGCGAAGGTGACTGGAAGGTCGCCCCCATCCCCGCCGACCTGCAGGACCGCCGTGTGGAAATCACCGGCCCGGTGGAACGCAAGATGGTGATCAACGCGCTGAATTCCGGCGCCAAGGTATTCATGGCCGACTTCGAGGATTCGCTTTCGCCCGTGTGGGAAGCGGTGGTGGACGGCCAGATCAACATGCGCGACGCGGTAAACCGTTCGATCACCTATACCAGCCCGGAAGGCAAGCACTACAAACTCAACGACAAGACCGCCGTGCTCATCGTGCGCCCGCGCGGCTGGCATTTGAACGAAAAACATGTGCTGGTGGACGGCAAGCAGATCCCCGGCGGGTTGCTCGATTTCGGCATCTATGCGTTCATTAACGCCAAGGAAGCGCTGAAGCGCGGCACGGGGCCGTATTTCTACCTGCCGAAGCTTGAACACTACAAGGAAGCCGAACTCTGGCGCGACGTGTTTGCGTACGCAGAAGAGGTGATCGGCCTGAATAAAGGCACCATCAAAGCCACCGTGCTTATCGAGACCATCAACGCCACCTTCCAGATGGACGAGATCCTCCATGCGCTGAAGGATTATATCGTCGGCCTCAATTGCGGCAGGTGGGATTATATCTTCAGCTTCATCAAGAAGTTCCATGCACGCAAGGATTTCATCCTTCCCGAACGCGCGCAGGTGACGATGACCACGCATTTCCTGCGCTCCTATTCGCGCCTGCTCATACGCACCACGCATAAGCGCGGCGCATTCGCCATGGGCGGCATGGCGGCATTCATCCCGGTGAAAAACGACCAAACCGCGAATGACAAAGCAATCGCTGCGGTGAAAGCAGACAAGGAACGCGAGGCCGGTGACGGGCATGACGGCACGTGGGTGGCGCACCCTGCCCTTGTGCCGGTGGCGATGGAAGTATTTGACCGCCTGATGCCGGAGAAAAACCAGCTTTCACGCCAGCGTGACGACGTGATTACGGCGAAAGACCTGCTCGCCATCCCCGAAGGCAGCATCACCGAAGCGGGCCTGCGCGGCAATATCAGCGTGGCGCTGCAATATATCGCGGCGTGGCTGGGCGGCAATGGCTGCGTGCCCATCAACAACCTCATGGAAGACGCCGCAACCGCCGAAATTTCGCGCTCGCAGATATGGCAGTGGCTGCATCATCAGGCAAAGCTGGACGATGGCCGCGCGGTGAGCGCCGAACTCTTCGCGCAGTACCTGCCGGAAGAAACCGCGAAAGTGAAGCAGCGTGAAGGCGCGGCGTTTAATGCCGAGCTTTACAAACGCGCGGGCGACATGCTCACCGAACTGGTGCAGCAGAAGGAATTCACCGAATTCCTGACCCTGCCGGGGTATGAGCAACTGGCGTAGCTATTGTGCCGTCCCATGCAACGATTTACTGTGCAAAAAAGTGATCTTTCGCAAGGCATGGGACGATAAGCACACCAGCCATTAAAATTCAGTGGTGTGTTTACTCGCGCAAATCGGTGTTATATTAACTGCCAAACAGTAAAGGATTGCGCGAGACACACCACTATGGAGCATATGTCCACCGTTGAGATACTCATTGCGCTGCTGCTGGCCATCTGCGCCCTTGCCATCGTAGCGCAGCGCGTGCGCATCTCGCCGCCGGTGGCGTTTCTGCTCGGCGGCATCGCGTTCGCGGAACTGCCGGGGCTGAAAGATTTCCGTATCGAACCGTCACAGATACTGGTCATCTTCCTGCCGCCGTTGCTGATGGAAGCGGCATATTTCACCAGCCTTCGCGATTTCCGGCGTAATTTACGCTCCATATTGCAGCTTGCCGTGGGGCTGGTGTTCGTCACCGCCACCGCCGTGGCGTGGGCGTTCGTGAGCATCGTGCCGGGTGCCACATGGGCGGCGGGCTTCGTGCTGGGTGCGATCGTCTCCCCGCCGGACGCAGTGGCGGCTACCTCCATCATCCGCAATATGCCGGTTCCCAAGCGCGTCATCACCGTGCTGGAAGGCGAAAGCCTCATCAACGACGCTTCCGGCCTCGTGCTTTACAAATTCGCCGTGGCCGCCGTGTTGACAGGATATTTCTCCTTTGCCGAAGCGGCAGGCCAGCTCGCATGGATGTGCCTGTCCGGCATCAGCATCGGCCTTGCCATTGCCTATATACTGGTGAAGAAATTCCGGCATATACGTGACGGCTCCATTGAGATACTAAGCACATTCATCGTGCCTTACAGCGCTTACGTGCTGGCCGAACTGGTACACGGCTCAGGCGTGCTGGCAGTCGTGGCCAGCGGCCTCTATCTGGGCTGGCACGCGCCGACACTCTTCTCTGCAAAGCTGCGCATGCCTGCGGAGGCGGTATGGAAAATGGTGTCGTTCCTGCTCAGCGCGCTGGTGTTCCTGCTTATCGGGCTTGAAATACCCGCGCTGCTTAAACGCCTTTCCGTCTACGAGCCCGCAACACTCACATGGTATGCGCTTGCCGTATGCGCCGTCGCTTTTGTCGTGCGGTTCATCTATGTGTTCGCCATAGCCTACGGTACACGTTATTTCTTCCCCTCCATCCGCAGAACAGACCCCTACCCCGCATGGCAGAACGTGTTCCTCGTGGCGTTCGTGGGCATGCGCGGCGTGGTGTCGCTGGCTACCGCGCTCGCATTGCCGGTGGCGATCAGCTGGGGGATGGAATTCCCGCACCGCGACCTCATCATCTTCCTCGCCGTGGCGCTTATCGTATTCACGCTTGTGATACAGGGGCTTGCCCTGCCATGGATAGTGCGCAGGCTGAGCCTGAGCTTTGATATCACCATCCTTCAGGAGGACTGGGACGCACGCCACACCGCCGCGCGCACGGCCATGGCACGCATCGAGGCGATGGAAAAAGCCGACGGCCCGGGCGACAACCCGGCGCTGGCACGCATCAAGGCGCATTACCTTACGCGCCTCGAAGCGCTGGGCGACGGCCCGAACACCCCGCTTTATCCCACTGAAGGCAGCAGCGTGAGCAGCCACCCGGTGATCCAGGAAGAATACCGCCTCTGGCAGGAGCTGCTCACCGCCGAACGGCAGGCCGTGGTGGGCATGCGTCATGCCTACACGATCAGCGACGACATCATGAACGAGATTCTGCGAGAGCTGGATTTGATGTCCAACAGATTTGCGCATTAGACACTGTTAGTTAATTATTAAGATTTAGGTGATAGTGCTCCCAAGATAGGAGTGTATCATATGAACCCACGCTTTTACCCTGTATCCGAGTCGTTTTTTGATGCGCATATATTACCATTGATTGCCGCGCATTACTCACGCGCTGGTCGTCCGCGCAATGTCAGCCATTATCAGGTGTTTTCTGCTCTGTTATATGT
>JAMIFV010000053.1:0-15106 GCA_035906055.1 Alphaproteobacteria bacterium
AGAACGCATCATCACACTCCTCCAGGCAGCAGGTTGCAACGCACTCTTCCTGCCGCGCTACTCACCCAGAGACAACCTTATCGAACATGCATGGTTCCCCATCAAAAATGCAACACGCAAAATACTCGCAACGTTCACAGACATCAACGCAGCACTTCATGCTGTAATCATTTCTCCCTAATATATAGTTATAGGCTATAATTGAGTATATTTGTCATTCCCGCGAAGGCGGGAATCCAGCTTTACTATTGTGCCGGATGCCCGTTTACACGGGAATGACAAGATAAGGAAAATAAAATAATTGCGATGATAAAAACCTCAGTAACACTTCGTCCCTATAAAAATGAGGATGTTGAGGCCCTGATTGTTTTATTTCGCGCAGCTCGCCTCGGCTGCCCAGCGAACAATTAAAGCGAAGACGCCCTTTCATTCCCGTTTACACGGGAATGACAAGATAAAAAAGGGGAAGCCTTTCGACTTCCCCTTTTTAGTAGTTAGCGGAGCGAACTATTAAAAGTCCATATCGCCCATGCCGCCCATACCACCCATGCCGCCCATACCGCCACCGGCTGCAGCGGGTTTGCTGTCTTCCGGCTTGTCGGTGATGATGGCTTCGGTGGTGATCATCAGGCCAGCCACGGATGCTGCGTCCTGCAGGGCAGTGCGCACCACTTTGGTGGGGTCGATGATACCGGCTTTGATCAGGTCTACGTAGTCGAGCTTCTGCGCGTCGAAACCGAAGTTGGTGTCCTGGCTTTCGAGCAGCTTGCCAGCAACCACGGCGCCGTCGAGACCGGCGTTCTCAACGATCTGGCGCAGCGGGCTCTGCAGCGAGCGGCGCACGATGTTGATACCGGCGCGTTCGTCGTCGTTAGCGGCCTTAACCTTGTCCAGCGCGCGTGACGCGTAGAGCAGGGTGGAACCGCCGCCCGGCACGATGCCTTCGGCAACAGCAGCGCGGGTAGCGTGCAGAGCATCGTCAACACGGTCCTTGCGCTCTTTTACTTCTACTTCGGTAGAGCCGCCGACCTTGAGCACGGCAACGCCGCCTGCGAGCTTGGCGAGGCGCTCCTGCAGCTTTTCCTTGTCGTAGTCGGAAGTGGTTTCTTCCACCTGTGCACGGATCTGCGCGCAACGGGCTTCGATGTCTTCCTTCTTGCCAGCGCCGTCAACAATGGTGGTGTTTTCCTTGTCGATGGTCACTTTCTTGGCACGGCCCAGCATGTCGATCTTCACGTTCTCCAGCTTGATGCCCAGCTCTTCGCTGATCACCTGACCACTGGTGAGGATGGCAATGTCTTCCAGCATGGACTTGCGGCGGTCGCCGAAGCCCGGAGCCTTAACAGCAGCCACTTTCAGGCCGCCGCGCAGCTTGTTGACCACGAGGGTGGCCAGCGCTTCGCCTTCCACATCTTCCGCGATGATGAGCAGCGGCTTGCCGGACTGAACGACGGCTTCGAGCAGCGGCAGCATCTGCTGCAGGCCGGAGAGCTTCTTGTCGAACAGCAGGATGTAGGGGCTTTCGAGTTCCACGGACATTTTGTCGGCGTTGGTCACGAAGTAGGGGGAGAGGTAGCCGCGGTCGAACATCATGCCTTCCACAACGTCCACTTCGAATTCGAGGCCCTTGGCTTCTTCAACGGTGATAACGCCTTCCTTGCCTACGCGCTTCATGGCGTCGGCGATCTTGTCGCCGATCATCTTGTCGCCGTTAGCGGAGATGGTGCCAACCTGCGCGATTTCTTCCTGCGAGGAAATGGCCTTGCTCTTCTTCTTGATCTCTTCAACCACTGCATCAACAGCCTTGTCGATGCCGCGCTTGAGATCCATCGGGTTGAGGCCGGCGGCTACTGCCTTGCTGCCTTCGCGCAGGATCGCCTGAGCGAGCACGGTGGCGGTGGTGGTGCCGTCGCCCGCGATGTCGTTGGTCTTGCTGGCAACTTCACGCAGCATCTGCGCGCCCATGTTCTGGAAGCGGTTTGCGAGCGAGATGTCCTTGGCAACCGTTACACCGTCCTTGGTGATGCGCGGCGCGCCGTAGGATTTGTCGATAACGACGTTGCGGCCTTTGGGGCCGAGGGTAACTTTTACGGCGTCTGCGAGGATGTCCGCGCCCAGAAGTATCTGGTTGCGGGCATCGGTGCCGAATTTGAGTATTTTGGATGAAGCCATTGGGTAGTCTCCTTAGCAGTTAGAAAATTCGAGAACCCGAGAACCCGAGAACCCGATTAGGTTAATTAATTATTCGAGTCCTCGAATCCTCGAGTCCTCTTAATAGCGGCCTTAGGCCGCCTTCTTCGATTTCACCGCGCCTTCAACGATGGCGATGATGTCGGATTCTTTCATAACAAGCAGGTCTTCACCGTCGATCTTAACTTCGGTGCCGCCCCATTTGGCGAACAGCACAACGTCACCCACCTTAACATCCAGCGGCGCGATCTTGCCGGATTCGTCACGTGCGCCCGGGCCGGTGGCGAGCACTTCGCCCTGCTGGGGTTTTTCCTTAGCGGTGTCGGGGATGATGATGCCGCCGGCGGTTTTTTCTTCCTGCTCGAGGCGGCGTACCAGTACGCGGTCATGCAAGGGTTTAATTTTCATACGTTCTCTCCCATTGATTGATTAACATAAAAAGCCGCGTAAACCGCGGAAATCCTTAATGTGTGAGCTTATATAGGAGGGTTCAGGGGTGATTTCAAGCCCAGACAGGAGAAATATTCCAAAAATCAGCTATCGCAGGGCCTTAACCATGTTGACGGAGGAAAATGGTTACTTCGGTGAATTCACCGCTTATCTTTTGACCCGAACAACGGCGGAAGTCTATAAGTAATGACTTCTCAATCAGCGGCGGGAACCATGCAGAACGACGATCCGGTAATGACCTTTTATGCCACGGGCAAGAACCCGCCCGCCATTACCCCGGCAAAGCCCACGCGCGAATGGATGGATGCGTTGCCCAGTAAATTCGCCTATCGCTGCCTGCCGCTGAATATTGCCAATGCGTTCGGCTGGGACATCGCCTGCGCGCATGGGTTCGTGGCCACGTGGAACGGCGGCATGGAACAAAACGCCATACAGATCATCCCCACCGAAGGCCAGCCCGACCTTAGCCATACCGTGAAATCGCATTTCGGTTCCGGCGTGCTCACCCTGCATGTGGGCTATCTCGTGCAGACCGCCAAAGGCTGGAATACGCTGGTCACCGGGCCGAAGAACAATCCCAGGCACGGCGTCGTTCCGCTTTCGGGCATCGTGGAAACGGACTGGCTGCCGTTCACTTTTACCATGAACTGGAAATTCACCGCGCCCGGCACGGTGATGTTTGAAGCGGGGGAACCGATCTGCACCGTTATCCCGGTGCGCCATGACCATCTGAGCAACGTGCAGCCGGTGATAAAGAATTTAAGCCAGAACCCGGAACTCAAGGAGCAGTTCGAACACTGGCATACGTCACGCGCCAATTTCAACCAGAAGCTTGAAGCGTCTGATCCCGCCACGGTGCAGGCGGCGTGGCAGAAACATTATTTCCAGGGCACGAACCCCTATGGCGGCGAAGCTGCGAATGAAGACCACAAGAGCAAACTGCGGCTGCTGGCACCGCGCGATGAACGCGAATAAGATCATGTTTATAAAATTAGGGGGCACGCTGCCCCCTCTTCGTTCCACGAATTCACCCCTGCGGGGTCGGAGCTCACGCTCCTCCACGCCTATTGCAAAGCACTGGAATGAACGCCGGTGCCGTAGGAGGAATTCTATATGACGACCCCTTTAGGGGGGGAGCGGTAGCGGGGGCGGGACGCCCCCCCACGCAATTAATTGGGACGTGAAGCGGAGGAGGGGCTGTCCAGCGAGAATGCGGGCACGGCCACGCTGATCTTCTGGCCGTTTTCCAGCATCATTTCATATTCGCCCAGCATGATGCCTGACGATGTGGAAAGGGGCACGCCGCTGGTATACTGGAACGCTTCTCCCGGCTTGATATGCGGCTGTTCACCCACCACGCCGGAACCGCGCACTTCCTGCACGCGGCCAAGGCCGTCGGTGATCTGCCAGTAGCGGTTGATAAGCTGCACGGACTGGCTGCCGTTATTTTCCATCTGGATCGTGTAGGCCCAGATAAAGCGGCTGTCTTCCGGCTCCGACTGCTGGTCAAGATAGTGCGGCTGTACGGTGATTTTGATGTTGTTCGTCGTTTTAGTATACATATGTCCAATATAGTGCAGTGGCGGGCAAATTCAAGTCAGCGCTGCCCGCGCTCTACCGACGTATTGAGCAGGCTAAAGAATTCCTGGCGCGTGCGGGCATCTTCCCGGAAGCGGCCAAGCATCTGGCTGGTCTGCATGACCGCGCCCGGCTTATGCACCCCGCGCGACGTCATGCATTGGTGCGTGGCTTCTATCACCACGGCAACGCCCTTGGGCTGCAGAATATCGTTGAGCGCATTGGCGATCTGCGCAGTCATTTTTTCCTGTATCTGCAGGCGGCGTGCGTAAGCATCCACCAGCCTTGCCAGCTTGCTGATGCCCACCACTTTGTTGCGCGGCAGGTAGGCCACATGCGCACGTCCCGTGAACGGAACCATATGGTGTTCGCAATGCGACTCGAACTGGATGTCGCACAGCATCACCATTTCGTCATAGCCTTCCACTTCCTTGAACGTGCGGTTGAGCACTTCATGCGGGTCGATATCGTATCCCGCATAAAATTCGCTGAACGATTTTACCACGCGCTTGGGCGTATCGAGCAGCCCTTCGCGGGTAGGGTCGTCGCCTGCGAGGCGGATCAGGGTGCGCACGGCTTCTTCGGCTTCAGCCTGCGTAGGTTTTGTGATGATAGTGTTCTGGCTCATAGGAATGCAAATATTACAGGGCAGGTGAACCTAGCACAGCTTAGGCGCTGCTCAAACAGTTTTAACTCACTGTAACTGGGCGTTTGTGGCAAGCTGGGCGCGGGTTTTGAAGGTGACCACGTCATCGTAGCTATTGGTCAATGTGGTGCTGGGGGTCTTGGCGGTGCGCACGAAGATGCGGTCGAACGCGGTGGCGATGGCGCTGCTGTCGCAATGGCAGTTCTTCTGCTCGCCGGTATTGGTGGAACCGTTATTGAAGCGCGTGGACGTCGCGGAAACATTTCGCACATAGCCGCCATGGCCGTTCGCGCCGAAAGACACCAGCGCGTAGATGGCCTTGTAGGTATTGGCGCTGGCGAGCGTATCCGTGGTGGCCTGCTTGATCACGATAGCGCCGATAGCGGTGTCGGTGAAGGTATAGGTGGTGAATGCGTCGGTAGCCGAGATGCGCTTGTCCAGCGCGAATAATAGTCTCCTGCCCCACGGGTCGTAAGCGAAGCGGTCATCGAGTTTCAGCGTCTTGGTGGGCACGCCGCCCGCCACCACATAGTTGGTGGAAGCGACATAATCGGGGTCTGCCGCATCCGGGTCCGCGCCGGAGTTGATGAAATTATATCCTGCGCAGTTGCCGTCGCCTGCGGTGCCGACCTCGTTGCCGAAGCTGGCCGAATTATCCGCAAGGGTGATGTCGGACGGGCAGGGCAGGCGCGCATACGTCGCGCTGTAACTGCGCAGCGCTTCTTCGATCGTTTTGAGCGTGTTGTTAAGCTCCGCCGTATTCCTCGCTGCGGTGGCGCTGGTGCTGTAGCGCGCCGCAGCGGCGGCCAGCAGGCTCAGGATAAGCACGACAAGGCACAGCTCGATCAGCGTGTAACCTGACAGGCGTTTTAGGTGTTTTTTCATCCGGGCGTTTCCATATTAACTGCCCACTAGATTACAGGATATCAGATTGAAATAAAAGTGGAATATCATGCCGCTTTACAGGCAGGATCAAGATTCATTAAACCCATTCTTTCTTTTCCTCTCCCTTTGAGGGAGAGGACGCGTTTGCCTTGGGTTTAGCTGCTTTAGCTAAGCCCTTAGGCAAACCGAGGTGAGGGGGCACGTTTAAATTCACCCTCACCCGGCTACGGCTAAGCTGCTGCGCAGCTAAGCCTGCGCAACCCTCTCCCGCTTTGCAGGAGAGGGGAATTAATGAGTCCTGACCCTAGCGCGCGGGAGATGCCTTTTCTCCTTTTTCCCGGCGCTGCCGATGCCCGCCAATTTCAGCAACCGGGCAGGGAGAGTGATTGTCACAAAACATTCATTATCCCTTGCCTGCGGCGGCTGGCATACTACTTCCCACTATTTTTAATAAAAAAATGAGGCACGTCATGGAACATAAGGCATTTAACGCGGCATTTAAAGAGCAACTGCTTGATCTGATCGCGGCTAATAATGGCGGCGATCGCGGTAGTTACCGATTTCGTATGGAAAATGAGCATGGCTCAACGATTTTCACGGTTGAAGGCAAAGGTATGGGAGCAAGAGAGCCTTTTCCAGCCGTAGAAGCTCAACTGAAAGCAAGTGGTATACATGATGTAAAAATCCGTTTCGGCAACGGCACCTTGCATGTGGCGGTTCATGCAACCGACGAGTCGCTGGGGCGGATCGGGCAGGCTGTTCAGGCTGCTAAAGATGCGCCCGCAGAGAAGATGAGGAAAGATTTGCGTGAAAAGCTTGCCCATACGCTGGATGCCATGATGAGAAAAGCTGGAGGTGTAGTAGGATCTGACAACGCGCCTGAAGAAGTGCGTTCTGCCGTGCGGGATGTGCTGGCGAGTCGTGGTATGGATACAGGTGAAGCTCCGGGTTTTGCAGGGCGGATGGCTAACCCCTCAAATATTGTCGAACTCGCTGCCAGGCAACGTGCGCCCAAGGGGGCCAGCAGGGGCTCTGCCGGCAGGGGCTAAAAGCCGCCGCGATCCGAGGGTCAGGACTCGTTAATATTAGTCATTGGCATTGGAGCAAAACTTCCCGCCCGCAAGGCGGCAGGCGCAGGGTATAGCGGGACTATGTTCAAGCATGCAAACGTAGCGGGCGGGAAGTTTTGCCCAACCCTTCGGGCGAGGCGCTTTTCATCGCCCGCGTCGTCAAACCCCTTGTGCGCAGAACCACTACGAACTACGGTCTTTTCCTCGCGGAGCGAATAAAAATCGCTCTCGTGACAACAATTAATATTAACGAGTCCTGACCCTAGGCTTGCAGGCGGGTCGCTATATCGCTGTCTTTTCCTCTTTTTCCTCGGCGCTGCCGATGCCCAGCAATTTGAGCTTGCGGTGCAGTGCGGAGCGTTCCATGCCCACGAAGGTGGACGTGCGCGAGATATTGCCGCCGAAGCGCGTGATCTGCGCCGCGAGGTATTGTTTCTCGAACAGCTCGCGTGCTTCACGCAGCGGCATGGACATGATGTCGCTGTTCACTTCCGGGCGGCTGGCCGCCGGGTTGGACTCGAACAGTTCCTTGGGCAGCATTTCGGCCTTGATGACGCCGCGCGCGCCGCCCGGTGCCATGATGAGCAGCCATTCCATCATATTGCGTAAATGGCGCACGTTGCCCGGCCAATGGTAAGCCTGCAGCGAGGCGACCGCTTCGTCGCTGAGTTCGCGGGGGCCGAGGCCGGACATTTCCGAGGAGCGCTTCAGGAAGTGGCGGCACAGGTCGGGGATATCGTCACGGCGTTCCTTCAGCGACGGCATGCGCACAGGCACCACATTGAGGCGGTAATACAGGTCTTCGCGGAAGCGGCCCGCTTCAATCTCGGTGGTAAGTTCGCGGTTGGTGGCGGCGATCACGCGCACATCCACGGTGACTTTCTTATTGCCGCGCACGCGCTCGAAGGATTGCTCCTGCAGCACGCGCAGCACGCGCGCCTGCGTTTCCAGCGGCATTTCGGCCACTTCGTCGATGAACAGCGTGCCGCCATGCGCGCGCTCGAACACGCCCACTTTCTCGGCGCCGCCGCCCGGCGTGCTTTCTTCGATACCGAACAGTTCGATGTCAACTTTCTCAGGCGAGAGCGAAGACGCGTTGAGGATGACAAATGCGCCTTCCGCGCGGCGGGATTTGGCGTGGATAAGCCTTGCCACCACTTCTTTGCCCGTACCGGCCTGCCCGGTGATCATCACGCGGCTGTGGGTGGGGGCTACTTTTTCAATCGCCTGACGCACCTGATTGATGCTGGCGGACGAGCCGATAAGGTGCGATTCCGCCGCGCCGCGCAGTTTCAGCTCGGTGTTTTCCTTGCGCAGCTTCGCGTGCTCTATGGCGCGTTTTGCAACGCCCAGAAGGCGGTCTGCCTGAAAGGGTTTTTCAATGAAGTCATAGGCGCCCATCTTGGTGGCGGATACGGCGGTCTCGATATTGCCATGGCCGCTGATCATCACCACGGGCACTTCCGGGTAGCGCTTCTGCACCAGTTCCAGGATGCCAAGCCCGTCCAGCTCGCTGCCCTGCAGCCATATATCCAGGATGAGCAGGCCGGGCACGCGCTCGGCGATCGCCTTCAGCGCGGTATCGCTGTCCTTGGCGGTACGGGTGGAATAATGTTCGTCCTTGAGGATATCCGAAACAAGGTCACGGATATCGGCTTCGTCATCAACGATAAGGATATCAGTACTCATATGTGCACGCCCACACTAGATGTTGTTAAGAACCTAAATGCCACTACCCTATTACTAGGGGCGTAACATTTATACAACTTCTACGTCACATTTTTATCACAATCAATAGAAAAGATGAGGGTGACGCATGCACCGCCCTTTGGCAGGTTCTCTAATATAAGCTGGGCGCGGTGGTCGTCGGCTATTTTTTTTACGATGGCCAGCCCCAGCCCGGTGCCTTTCTGGCGGGTGGTGACATAGGGTTCAAGCAGGCGGTTTATCTTGTCCTGCGGGAAGCCGGGGCCGTTATCGCTGATGATGATACGGCAGAGGTTATCCTCCTGCTGGCAATGCACGGTGATGATCTTGGCGCCGGTTTCGGCATTCTCGAACGCCTCGGCGCAATTCTTGAGCAGGTTGAGCATGAGGCGGTTGATCTGCTGCTCGTCGCACTGCACATACATGGCCACGCTGGATATCTGCGTGAGGTAGGTGATGTCCGGGTGCGTGGTCTGCTCCGAAAACACGGCCTTGCGCATTATGGCGGTGATATCCTCGCTGCGCATCTGCGGCGCGGGCATGCGGGCGAATGCCGCGAATTCTTCCACGATCTTGCCGATATCGCTCACATGGCGCACGATGGTTTCAATGTAGCGCGAATACTGTTCGGAATCTTCCGGCGCTGCGGGCATGAACTTCTTGCGCAGGCGCTCCGCTGAAAGCTGGATGGGCGTAAGCGGATTCTTGATCTCATGCGCCACGCGGCGCGCCACGTCCGCCCATGCGGCGCTGCGCTGCGCCACCAGCAGGTCGGTGATGTCGTCGAACGTGATGATATAGCCTTCCACATTGTCGTTCACGCGTTCCAGCGCCACACGCACATGCAGCATGTGGGTCTTTTCGTTGCGGATGATTGCTACGTCGCCCTGCGACGGCAGGGACGGTTTTTCGTCCGCCTGCGTCAGCAGGTCATGGAATTCCGGCGCGATGTCGGTGATGGAAAACACCTTTGACGACACTTCCGGCGGCAATTGCAGCAGTGCCACGGCAACCGGGTTGGCGATGAGCACCACCTTGTCGCGCGAGAGCGATACCACACCTGCGGTAACGCCCGAAAGCACCGATTCGATAAGCCGTCTCCTGCTGTCGGACTGGCGGTTGGCCTGGATAAGGTCGCGCCGCTGCTTGTCCACTTCGTCGGTCATGCGGTTGAAGGCGCGCGCCAGGCTGCCCACTTCGTCGTCCTTGTGGCCCTCTTCCACGCGTGCGGAAAAGTCGCCGCCGCGCACGCGCTCCGTGGCGCTCACCAGCTTGCTGATAGGGCTGGCAAGGCGCGTGGCGAACAACATGCCGTACCACACGGCGGCGAACAGCAGCAGCAATGCCAGCAGCACGAACACGATCACGAACTCAAGCTGCAGGCCGGAGATATTGTCTTTCAGGCGGCGGTATTCCTTCACGCCGCCGTCGGCGGATTCCACGTGCTCCACCACTTTGGAGTCCACGAAGCGGCCCACCAGCAGGTAAGATTCCGGCATTGATTTGAGCTTCACCAGCGCGCGCACCTTGTCTTTGCCTTCGATCATCACGACCGCTTCGCCGTTCTCGGCGCGCTCGAGCACGTCGTCGGGAATGCGTTCGAACGCGAGCGAGAAGGAGAGCTGGCTCTGCGCGATGATGTGGCCCTTATACAGCACGATCGCTTCGGACAGCAGGCGCACGCGCACCTGTGCGTCCACCAGCGTGTTAAGCACGTCGCGCTCGAGGATGCCCTTGGCGAGTTCGTGGTCCACGTCATTGGCCATGGCGAACGCGTCGCCGCGAATATTGGCGCGGTGTTCGTCCAGGTAGGCCTGCGCCACCGCCACCGATTCGTCCAGCGCCTTGCTCACGCGCTCGTCGAACCACGACTGGATGCCGAAATTGAAGAACATGGTGGAGAACACCGCCACGATGATCGTGGGGATAATGGTGATGAGCGTGAACATCACCACGATGCGCGTCTGCATGCGCGAACCCACCGAGCCCACTTTCAGTTGCGCCCACAGGCGCACCGCGCGCCGTATCACGATGGCGCCAAGCGCAAGGAACAGCACAAGGTTGGTGACGATCAGCGCGATGATGCTGCGCGAATCCGCTTCAAGCCGGTTGGTCTGGCGCGTGAAGATGAAGTAGGCAGCCACCAGCGACGCGATCGGCGCAAGCGCCAGCACCGTCACGATCGTACGGGTGCGCATCAGCGAAGAAAGCCAGCTTTTCTGAGTTTTTCCAGCAATGGAAGCCATAGTTTATTTGTAGGAAATAGTGCCCGTTTAGTCCAGTTGTTAGCCGCGTGGCCTGCACGCATCTGTCCGGTTGTTGCTTTTTTGCCTATGGCTGTCAGCTGGACAGGTGGCCGGAAAATAAGGAATTCAGCCCTTGGCGCTTACATCGATGCCCAGTTCCCTGATGCGCTTGCGCAACGTGTTGCGGTTGATGCCCAGCACATGCGCCGCCTTGAACTGGTTGCCGCCTGTGGCTTCCAGCGTGATCTCCAGCAGCGGTTTTTCAAACAGGGGCAACAGGCGGTCGTAAAGTCCGGAGGAGGGAAGCGAATCGCCGTGGCTTTTGAAATACATCGCCACGTAATGGCGCACCACGTCGGAAAGCGGCGGCGAATCGGTTTTCATCAGCGGCGCAGGCGATGTGCGCTGCAGTTCCTGCCCCACCGCGTCCGTGTTGATGACGGGGTCGGCATAGAGCGTCACAAGGCGATAGATAAGGTTCTCAAGCTCGCGCACATTGCCCGGCCAGTCATGCCCGGCCAGCAGCGGCAGCGCATCGCGTCCGAACTCCCTGCGCGGCAACCCCTTGGCTTCCGCTTTCGAGAGGAAATGCGCGACAAGCGAAGGGATGTCCTCTTTACGCTCCCTGAGCGGCGGCATGCGCACCTGCACCACGTTGAGGCGGTAGAACAGGTCTTTGCGGAACGTGCCCGCCGCCACCAGCTTGCTCAGGTCGGCATGCGTGGCGCTGATGATGCGCGCATTGGTCTGGAATATCCTGGTGCTGCCCACGGGGGTGAACTCGCCCTGCTGCAGCACACGCAGCAAACGCGTCTGCGCGTCGGCGGGCATGTCGCCTATTTCATCGAGGAAGAGCACGCCGTCGCCTGCCTGCTCGAACGCGCCGGACTTGCGGGCCATCGCTCCCGTGAACGCGCCTTTTTCATGGCCGAACAGTTCGCTTTCCACGAGGTCTTTGGGGATGGCGGCCACGTTGCGCGCGATGAAGGGTTTGTCCTTGCGGCTGCTTAAGCCGTGCAGCGCGCGTGCCACGAGTTCTTTGCCCGTACCTGATTCGCCCGTGATGAGGATGCTGAGGTCCACCGAGATAACGCGCGCGAGCGTTTTGTAAACGTCCTGCATCGCGTGCGAATGGCCGATGATGGGCGTGCTGCCCTGATCGAACGGCTGCAGGTGGGGCAGGACGGGCACGAATTCCGTATTCAGCGCCCTGGCGGCGGCGCTGATAAGCGTATCAAGCTCGAAGGGTTTGGGCAGGTAATCGTAGGCGCCCGCTTCATTGGCCTTTACAGCGGTGAAGAGCGTGTTCTGCGCGCTGATGACGATGACGGGCAGGTCGGGGCGCGCGGCCTTTACGCGCGGCAGGATATCCAGCCCGCTTTCGCCTCCGGGCATCATCACGTCGGTAATGATAAGGTCGCCGACGCCCGCCTGCGCCTGCGACAGCAGGTCGATGGCGTTATGCACCGTAACCACACCATACCCCTCGCGCCGGAAAGCCTGCTGCAATACGGTGCAGATGGAAAGGTCGTCATCGGCGATAAGAATGTTCTTCATGCCTTGCGCTCCGCCAGCATGTAATGCAGCACATGCCGTTTCTTGCCGGGAATGAAATCTTCCAGCACCGCATATTCACGGAACCCGTTGCGCATATAGAATTCCGGCGCCTGCCAGCTCTGGCTCCACACTTCGATGCCGGTGAGCCTGCGCTGCCGCGCCTCTGCGACGCTTTTGCGGATGAGTTCGGAGCCGATGCCCCTGCGGCGGTGTTTCTCGTCCACCCACACCAGATCCATATGCATCCAGTTGGAATAGATCTTGCCGATGATGCTGCCGATAAGCGTCTTGCCTTCATAGGCGAATATGCCGAAGGGATCGTAGCGCATCTGCACGCCGAGGGACACTTCAGTATGCGCCTTTAGCTGCGCAACGGTGGTGCTGGCTTCTTCGTCGGTGGCGGCGCGGCAGCTATAGGTGACAGGGGACATAGGCTTTTTCATAGCAATACCACGGGGCTGTGTCCCTAAATAAATAGGCCCTATATGAATATGGGAAGGTACAGGCTGAAATGCGCGCCTTCGCCTTCGGGGCTTTCGGCCTCGATCACCCCGCCATGGTCGGCCATGATCTTGGCGGCGACTGCCAGCCCCAGTCCCTTGCCGTGCTGTTTGGTGGTGATGAAGGGGTCGAATACCTGTTTGCGGATTGCTTCGGGGATGCCCGGGCCATTATCGCGTATGCTGATGAGGATGGGCAGCGCACGGGGAGGGTTGCCATGGGTCGGGGATGTGACCCTGGAGCCGATGGTGTATGAGGTGGAGATATTTATTTCTGTAATTTTATCAGATGCTTCAACTGAGTTTTTAAACAAGTTTATCAGCAGTTGTATAAGCAGGTTCCGGTTGCCGCGAACGGGCGGCAGCGAGGGGTCGAAGTTGTGGGTGAACGTAACTCCGCCGGGATGTGATTGCTCCGTGACCGAACGGGCATATTGCAGTGCTTCGTGAATGTTCAGCGCTTCGGTTTTCAGGTCGGAAGGATTGGAGAAGAATTCGATCTCCTCCACCAGCCCTTTGATCCTGTCCACCTCGTTGCAGATAAGGCCGGTGAGCGAAGCGTCTTCGCCGGAAACGGTTTTCTGTAAAAGCTGCGCGGCGCCTTTAATGCCTGCCAGCGGGTTCTTGACCTCGTGGGCGAGTATGGACGCCATGCTGCCCTGAAAGCGCGCCTGATGGCTTAGCCCGGTGGAATGGCTGAGCGTCTGCGCGGCGCTGATATCGTCGGCGCAGAGCAACATCTCATCGTTTGGCAGCGGCAACAGGTAAAGGAACACATGTTTCTCGCCGATACGCGGCCCCATCAGCTGGAAATCATGCAACCGTATCTGCCGGTTTTCGGCAAAGGCCTGCCTTATCACCTCATCTATGCCGCATTGGGGGTGGAATATTTCCGCCAGCGGCGTTTTCTGCAGGTAGCTGAGGCTGCCTTCCAGCAGGTTCTCGGCTGCCGGATTGGCTGAAGTGATGTGCAGGCCGCGACTGACCGTGAATACGGCCACCGGCAGGAAACTGATGAGGTCAGGGTTCATGCGCTTATCTTAAACCGCCCTCGTGTAAAGGCAACCTGAGCCGCAACCTGCTGACGGTTCTGCCTTCATAACCGGTAGGGAATGCGGATATCGGGTAAACCTGTGGGGAAATCCTTTTGGTTGCGCGTCACTAACAACGTGTTTTTGTGCTTCGCCGTAGCCCAGATGATGGCGTCGGGCAGTTTGAGCCTGTGCTGGCGGCGGATGGAGCTTGCAATATGGGCGAGTGGGAGATCCATATGCACCAGCTCAAAATTCGATAGGAATACCCTGCTGGCTTGTTCCTCTTGGGTTGTAAAGCTGCCCGACATGACTTCCATCCATGTCACAATGCTTATGGCGACACGCTGATATCTCTGAAGCTCCTCAAAAGCCTGGGTATGGCCTTTACCTATATCAATGATGATATTGGAATCAAAAACCGGGATCACTTCTCATCCCATTCACGGTCCCACTCCGAGCGCAGGTGGCGTATGTATTCCACGGAATCACCAATATCCTCACGGTCTTTCCACATCCCGAAAAACTGCTCAATCCCTTTCAAGGAAGGGGATGGGGTATGTTCTCCCAGCATTTTGGTGACAGCGCGGCGTATGGCCTCGGCGCGTGAAATGCCCTCGCGTTCGCACAGGGCGGCAAGGTGCTTTAACTGGTCTTCCGGCAAATCAATAATAGTACGCATGATGACATGATGACGTTATATGATGACAAAATCAAGTGGTATATCACAAAAACTTCTTGTTAAGTGCGTTGATCATCAATCCGGTCATCAAAAACGAGTTCCTCGGTAAGGATGTAAGTGCGGGCAGGGCTGGCCTTTGCCGAAATCCGGCAGATTCGGCTGCCGGATTGGCTGAAGTGATGTGCAGGGTGCGACTGACCGTGAATACGGCCACCGGCAGGAAACTGATAAAATCGGGGCTCATGGATGAAGCCGTAGCATAGTAGGGGCTGTACCAGATAACTAGATTAGATTTTTTTAACCCATTGTTTCAGTTGTTTTAATTGTGCTTGTGGGTTTGGATTGTTAAAACGCCACTCACACTCCTTCAAAAATAGCGCGAAATTCTGTCGTGGTACACCATTAAATTTCCGCATGTGCCGCTTGGCCTGATTCCAGAAATTCTCGATGCCATTAATGTGGTTTTTCTTATCTGCAAATAGCTTGGAATGATTGATGCGGTAGTGTTTGAACTCGCTCACATCCAGAACATTATAGCCGCGCCAGCAATCGGAATACACGATG
>JAMIFV010000054.1:0-31166 GCA_035906055.1 Alphaproteobacteria bacterium
TAACGCGCTGTCCAGCGGTATACGTTGTTGTCGTCAACATCATATAGCGCAACTATCTGCGAAACGCTCTTGCCGCTTAAACGTGCTTTTACTACACGCCAACGTAAATCATCGCTGTAACTCTTTGTGCTATGCGCCATAAGTGCATCCTCCTATGACTCCTAAAACACATAAACCCTAATTATCCGTTAGCAGCTATAAGTTTAACGAATAAGCAGTATTCGCGGAGAAGTCCTGCACGACGACCCCGCAGGGGAATTTTTGCGGATGCAAAAATGGGGGCAGCGTGCCCTCCCCGAAAAATTAGCTTTTCACTTTTACGTAAGTACCCGGCGCTGGCTCAATTACCTTAAGCTTGCCGCTTCCCGCCTTGCGTGCGGCCACTTTGTCACCCCGGTAAGGCTTGCTCCATTCCACGTAATCGGGCCACCATGAACCAGCCACCTCTTTCGTGGAAGCAAACCATTCATCGGCTGATTCCGGCAACGCGTCCGACACCCGGTGGCCGTATTTATTCTTGGAGGGCGGATTGATGACGCCTGCGATATGCCCGCTGCCGGAGAGCACGAAACGTATCGGTCCCTTGAAAACCTGCGTGGCCGCATAGGTGGATTTCCACGGCGCGATATGGTCTTCCCGCGTGGAGAGCATATAGGCGGGCGTCTTTATCTGCCTCAGGTCGATCGGCACACCGCCCACCGTGATGCCGCCCGCCTTCACCAGCATGTTGTTCTGGTACATGTTGCGCAGGTAGAAACTGTGCATCACATAGGGCATGCGCGTGGAATCGGTGTTCCAGTAAAGCAGGTCGAACGGGAACGGGTCCTTGCCCAGCAGGTAATTGTTTACCACGAACGACCAGATGAGGTCGTTGGCGCGCAGCATGTTGAACGTGCCTGCCATATCGTCGCCTTCGAGGTATCCCTTCTCGCTCATGCGGCTTTCCAGCGAGCGTATCTGTTCCTCGTCGATGAATACGGAGAGTTCGCCAGCTTCCGTAAAATCGATCATCGTGGTGAGGTAGGTCGCGGATTTAATACGCGATGCCTGCTGCTTGGCATGCAGCCATGCCAGCGTGATGGAAAGCAGCGTGCCGCCCAGGCAATAGCCGATCGCATTTATTTCTTTCTCACCTGTGGCCGCTTCAATCGCATCCAGCGCCGCCAGCGGCCCTTCAAGCATGTAATCCTCAAAGCGTTTGCGGCCCAGTTTTTCATCCGGGTTCGCCCAGGAAATCACAAATACGGTATAGCCCTGCTCCACCATCCAGCGCACATACGAATTATCCGGCTGCAGGTCGAGGATGTAGAATTTATTGATCCATGCGGGGATGATGAGCACCGGCGTCTTATACACCTTCTGCGTCACCGGCTCATACTGGATGAGCTGCATCAGGTCGTTCTGGTAGACCACCTTGCCCGGCGTGGTGGCGAGGTTGCGCCCCACCTCGAACGCGGTGGTGTCGGTCATGCTCACCTTGAACGCGCCACGGCTTTTTTCAAGGTCTTCCAGCATGCGCTGAAGGCCGTTCACCAGATTGTCGCCGCCTGTTTCCAGCGTCTTCTTGATGACTTCGGGGTTAGTCATCAGGAAATTGGAGGGCGCCATCGCGTCCACGAACTGGCGGGTGTAAAAGTCGATCTTCTGCGCGGTCTTCGAATCGAGGCCGTCTACGTTAGCGGCGCTTTGCTGCGCCCAGCGCGCCGCCAGCAGGTACGATTGCTTAATGAAGTCGAAAATAAGGCTCTCCTGCCATGCCTTATCTTTGAAACGCCTGTCCCTGCTGTCGGGTTCGATAACAGGTTTCACCTCGCCTTCACCGAGAAATTTCTGCGTAGTGGTCTGCCAGAGCTGCATGGCGTCCTTCCACCACCCCATCTGCATTTCCATGAGTTTTTGCGGATCGGACGCGGCGCGTGCGAACCACTCGGCGAATGCGCCTGTCAAATGCAGGGGGTCTCCTGTGCCATACGTACCCTTGCCTGCGTTGCGGGTAACAAACTCGTGAACAATTCTTTGAGATTGTTCAGCAATTTTTGCAAAATTTGCCGCGAACGTAACGGCGTCCACTGTGTGCTGCTGCATCTAAAAACCCTGGGGAGAAATAATCATCGGGAAATTATTAAGCCGTTGATTTGTTGCGTATTGCACGCTATGTTCCTGCCAAGGGAACAGCGCGCCGACTGGATAGTTTTTACAGCCTGCGCGTGCAAACCGCAATATAAGTTTTGTTAACATATTAGTGAAGCTTGATTATTCAAATTCTGTGGTGGGAAGGACTAGATACTATGCGTAACGGTAAGAAATGGATAGTGGCGGCAGGCGCCTTAATGGCAACCTGCGCACTTACGAGCTGCGCGATGCCGAAGGCGTTCAGTGACATTATGGGCGACGAACGCTACCTTCCCGAAGGTTCGACTCAGACCTTCGGCACGCCGCGCCGCCCCATCCTGAACCCACTGCACAACGCACCGCGCTCACCCGAACAGGATGAAACCGCTCACAGTTATAACGCCCCCAGCGATCGCCCGCTCACGGTTGCCAGCGCACCTGTCTCCGGTGGCGCGGAACGCCGCGTTCCCACCGACAACGCCGCCATTCTTTCGGGCAATGCCGTACCGGCGCCCGCTTCCACGGCAATACCCGCTCCAGCTGCCATGGCTATGACCACCCCCGTTACCGGCGTGGATGAAGCCCTTGCCCGGAAACCCATTGCCGCCGTAGAAGCGCCTGCAGCTGTTGCACCCGCCGCAATTCCGGAGGAACCCACCGAAGGCATCATCAAGCTGATACCGCCCTCTTCCCCCAACCCTTCCGCTCAAGGGCAGCAATCCAGCGCCGCAGCTTCCATGCCGGTTACCGCAACAACTCCCGTCGAAACCATGGAACCGGTAGTGCGCACCAGACCGGCAGTGGACGCTGTGGCATCCACGCCTGCGGATGCGGCTCCCACCAGCTATCCGTCACTTGCCAGCATCCCCGATGCGCCTGAAGCAACCCCTGCAACGCAGATCGCTTCCGACATCCGGGCGCTGGAAGACGAACGCAGGGAAACCCAGACCGCCAGCCAGCAGCTTATGAATGATCCCAGTTCCACCGTGCTGACGTCCCCCAGTACCGGCCAGCTCGCAAGCAATGCCGCTACCGCTCCCGTGGCCGCGACTCCCGCTGCTCCGGCACATCAGGAAACCTGGCTGAACAACCTGCTTGGCCCGGCTGATAAGAAAGCAGAAGAAGCAAAGCAGGCTGAAGCAGATCGCAAGGCCGCTGAAACCGTAGCTGCGGCACTGGCTGAAACCGCTCCCCAGCAGCAGGACCTCACCATTCCGCCCGCGCCCGGCGCCCTGCCTGCGATCACGAATGAGCAGCAAACGGCTACGACTCCCGCTCCTTCCGTGCTTGATCAACTCGCCTCTGCTGCACCCAGCACCCCCACTTCCGCTGCCGCAACCACGGCACCTGTTGCCGCTGCTACCGTGCCTGAACTTACCCCTCCTGCCGCTGCGCCTGCCAACGAAACCGCAGCCGTAGTAGCGGCAGCCAATGCAGCGCAAGCGCCTGCCGCAGGCGCCTCCACCCCTGCTTCCGCCATGGATACCGTGAAACTTACACCCCCGGTGAACGTGGCTGAGGCAACGGCTGTGAAAGCGGACAAGGAACTTACCGACATCGTGGAACAGCCGGTAGCTGAAGAAGCCCAGCCGCTGCCCGCGAAGAAGGTGGAATACCTGCCGGAATCCCGTTACGCCAAACGCCGCCTCGCTCCGGTTAACGAGGCCTACTAAGAGGCAATCACACTATGAGTGCGGACGAGGACTTTTATCGCATCAAGCGGTTGCCTCCCTATGTATTTGCGGAAGTGAACTACGCCAAGGCCAAGCTGCGCGCAGAAAAGCGTGACATCATCGACCTGGGCATGGGCAACCCCGATTCCCCCACGCCCAGACATATCGTGGAGAAGCTGCGCGAAGTGGTGCTTGATGGCACGACGCACGGTTACTCGCAGTCCAAGGGCATTGCGGGGCTGCGCAAGGCACAGGCCGCATATTACCAGCGCCGCTTTGGTGTAGAGCTTGACCCCAATTCGGAGATCGTCGTTTCCATCGGCTCCAAGGAAGGCCTCGCCAACCTTGCGCAGGCCATTTCCAGCCCTGGTGATGTCATCCTCGTGCCCAACCCCAGCTATCCCATCCATCCGTTCGGGTTCGTGATCGCGGGCGCTTCCATCTGGAACATTCCCAAAGCGCCGGGTTTTGATTTCATGACGCAGCTCAAGCGCGCCATCAAGCACTGCACGCCCAAACCCATCGCGCTGGTGCTCAATTATCCCTGCAACCCCACGGCGGAAACGGTAGACCTTTCCTTCTACGAACCCATCGTCGATCTCTGCCGCCATCACGGCATCTATATTCTCTCCGACCTCGCTTACTGCGAGATTTATTTCGACGGCAACCCGCCGCCTTCCATCCTGCAGGTGAAGGGCGCGAAGGACATCGCCATCGAATTCACCACCATGAGCAAGACTTACAACATGGCAGGCTGGCGCATCGGCTTCGCGGTGGGCAACAAGCGCCTCATCAACGCGCTGACGCGTATCAAGTCCTACCTTGATTACGGCGCGTTCACACCGATACAGGTAGCTGCCGCCTATGCCCTTAACGGCCCGCAGGATTGCGTGACGGAAACCCGCAACCTCTATAAAAAACGCCGCGACGTGATCGTCAAAGGCCTGAAAGACGCGGGATGGGATGTGCCCACCCCGAGCGCGTCCATGTTCGCGTGGGCACCGATTCCCGAACAGTATAAAGACATCGGCTCGCTTGCGTTTTCCAAACTGCTGCTCAGGCATGCGGAAGTGGCCGTGGCTCCCGGCATAGGCTTTGGCGAATATGGCGACGGCCATGTGCGCATCGGCCTGGTGGAGAACGAACAACGCCTGCGACAGGCCATCCGTAACATCAAGCAGTTCCTCAAAACGGACCCTGACAAGATCAAGCGTGAACTGGAAGCGGCCTGATTTGGTTAGCGAGCATAGCCGAGCTTAACAAATCGGCCGTCCCGGCGTAGGCCGGGACCTTAGTATTACAAGAACTGGATTCCGGCTTTCGCCGGAATGACAAGCGTAAACGAAAAAGCCCCGCCCGAACGGACGGGGCTTTCATTTTTTCACCCTGCTATTTCAGTGACGATGCTTTCTCAATGATCGCAGCGGAAGCCTTGCCGATCACATCCAGCGATGCTTCGCTATAGGCGGCAGGCTTTGCAGTCACATCATATTCGCGGCTGACATTGCTGCCCACGCCGCCGAGGATGCCGACCACATTGGACGCCACCTCAAGCGCTTTGTAACCTTCGCTGTTGGTGTTCTTGATCTCACCGAACGCCTTTTCAGACGTAATGGGCTGGCCGAGCCGCACATTGCCGATGGCGCTGGAGAACGTGCCGCCTTCGCCACCGATGATGGTGAGTTTGGTGAATTCAGGCACCACGGTCATGCCCTGCCCCACATTCACCGATGAACTGGACGTGCCCCAGCCGCCATAGGTGTCGGCATTGGCGAAATCGAGCACATAAACCATGCTCAGCACTTTCACGCCGCTTTGTTTGGTATATTCGGTGACGGCATGCACGGGATTGTCAAAACCGAACCCGCCCGTGAAGCCCGGAAGGTCACCCATGATGGCACGCAATGCGCCGAAGCTGCGGGGGCTGAAATATTTGGTTTTGCTGCTGGTGCCGAACAGGCCGCCGGAAGAATCCTCATACCCGTTTTCGTAGGTCTTGGAGGTCTTGAACTTCTCGGTATCGGCCAGCGCACTGCGGTCAATCACGTTGTATCCCCTGGCCTTGAGATCAGCCACGAACTGGGTATAGGCTTTATCCGTGACCTTCTGCATCGTAGCGTTATCAATGCCAATCAGGGTGGACTTGGCCGAGGAGCGTCCGCCGAAGCTGGACATGCCGCCCGCCTTGGCAGAGTCGGTCTTCAATGTGGCAAAGCCTACTACAAAGTTACCCACAACAACGTCTTTTACATCCTTGAACGCCGCTGCGGTATCCACTTTAATGTCATCCTGCTTCACCATGCCGAACAGGCCGCCTGAGCGTTCCTTGCCTTTCACTACGCTGTCCACCGAGGTGTTGGCGGGCATACAACCGGAAACAAGCGCGGTGGAACATACCAATACCGCAATCGCCTTAAACTTCATAATCTCTCCCAAGATACTATAATTGCTTTTTTACAATGGAACCCATTGCGGGAAAGATAGTGCGGCAACACACAGCAAATCTCAAGGGGTTTGTAGGGCTATGCAGCTCTAAATTGCAAGCTCGCCAGATGCGCATAAAGCGGGCTGTTCATCACTAATTGGTCATGCGTGCCGATGGCTTCGAGCCTGCCTTCATTGATAACGGCGATGCGGTTAGCATTCTTCACCGTGGCGAGGCGGTGGGCGATGACGAGCGTAGTGCGCCCCTGCATGATGCGGGTAAGCGCCTGCTGCACTTTGCGCTCGTTCTCTGCATCCAGCGCGCTGGTGGCTTCGTCGAGCAATAAAATACGCGGGTTGCGAATCATCGCGCGCGCAATGGCGATGCGCTGGCGCTGCCCGCCGGATAGCCGCACGCCTTTCTCGCCCAGATGCGTATCAAGCCCGTCCGGCAGCCTCTCCAGAAACTCCAGCGCTTCGGCGGCTTCCGCCGCCACGATCACCTCGCGCGCGGTGGCTTCCGGCCTGCCGCAGCGTATGTTGTGCCATGCGTCTTCGGAGAAAATAATAGGATCCTGCTGCACAATGCCCATATGCGAGCGCAGCTCTTTCAGGTCGAGGTCGGCGATGTTGACGCCGTCAATACTGATGCGGCCCGATTGCGGGTCATAGAAGCGCAGCAGCAATTGCAGGATAGTAGTCTTGCCCGCACCCGAAGGCCCAACGAGCGCCAGCGTTTCACCCGGCTCCACGGTAAGGTTAAAGTCATGCAGCGCGGATTTATCCGGGCGTGTCGGATAATTGAACGTTACGTTTTCAAAAGCTATGCGGCCTGTGAGCGGTGCGGGAACGGACATGGGGCTTGCGGGCGAACGGATGGCCGGTTTTTCCGCGAGCAGCTCCATAAGGCGTTCCGCCGCACCGGCTGCGCGCTGCAGCTCGCCCACCACTTCGCTGATAGCACCGATGGCACCCGCCACCACCACCGAATAAAAGATGAAGGCGGAGAGCGCGCCGCTGGTCAGTTCACCGTGGATAACGTCACGCCCGCCGATCCACAGCACGGCGACGATGGAACTGAACACGAACGCAATGACCATGCCGGTGAGCGCAGCGCGCAGGCGGATGCGCGAAAGCGCAGCCTTGCGCGTGGCATCCACCAGCGACGAAAAACGCTCCGTCTCATAATTCTCCAGCGAGAATGCATGCACGGTGCGGATGCTGGAAAGCGCCTCTTCCGCCTGCGCGCTGATATCGGCCACCTTGTTCTGCGTGACGCGCGAAAGCTGGCGCACCTGCTTGCCGATAACCACGATGGGCACCACCACGAGCGGCACGATAACGCTCACATAGAGCGTGAGCCTGCCACTGGTATGCGCCAGCATAAAGCTGCCGCCAAGGAACAACAGCGTATTGCGCAGCGCCAGTGACACGGAACTTCCCACCACCGTCTGCAACAAGGTGGTGTCGGTGGTGATGCGTGAGAGCAGTTCGCCCGTGCGGGTGGCTTCAAAAAAGCCGGTATGCAGATGCACCACATGGCGGAACACGTCACGGCGGATATCGGCCACCACGCTTTCGCCTATCCACGACATGAGGTAGTAACGCACATATGTGGCAAGGGCGAGCAGCAGCGTAACGCCAAGCAATATCACGAAGGACTGGTTCAGCAGGTGCACGTCGCCCTTGGTGATGCCTTCATCGATCAGGTACCTGAGCGCGCCGCCCATGCCCAGTACTGCCGACGACGT
This sequence comes from Alphaproteobacteria bacterium, assembly GCA_035906055.1. Classification (GTDB taxonomy): domain Bacteria; phylum Pseudomonadota; class Alphaproteobacteria; order Rickettsiales; family JABCZZ01; genus JAMIFV01. The sequence goes on from JAMIFV010000054.1 coordinate 7,961, forward strand.
GAACACCAGCGCCACAAAAGCGAAGAAAATATGCACGCGGTAAGGCCTGAGGTAGTGCTGTATGCGGCTGAGGCTCTTTATCTTGCCCTTGGCAGGTAAAGCGGCATCCTGACTCCTGGCTTGCTTCTTGCCGTTCATGGCACCCCTGATGGTTTATTCTTCCGCGAGCATGATCTCGAGTTCGGCCTTGAGCAGCGTGTCGAGCCTGCGTCCGCTTTCCACCGTCCAGAGCTTTTCGGCCTCGTTATAGTCGAAATGCAGGCCGCCGGAAAGCGGCGAGGAATACCATAGCTGCAGTGAGGGCTTGTGCCGGTTGATGAGGAACTGCTTGCCGCCCGGCAGCGTAACGGTGAGGATACCGTCGGCCAGCTCGATATCCAGCACGCCGTCATCGTCAGCGATTTCGGCGATATCCACCAAACGGTTGAGCGTGGCGTCCGCAAGCAGCAGGAAAGCAGATTCAGTGATGGCCATAGAGTTTTACTCGCAAACGGACGGGGGTTCTTCTTGTAAATGGGAACGGATAGTTTATTACTTCAGGCCTAAGGTTCAGTCGACCTAATAATACCTCGTCCGCGTTTTATCTCGTATTATGTCGTTTTTTCCGTTTTCCAAACGCCGCAAGAAAAAAGGCCGCGCCAGAGCCGACCGTGGCGAACCGCGCCTGATGAGCATTGATGGTGGCGGCGAGACTTCCATACGCGTGGCAGCAAGGCCGAAAAAGCCAAAGAAATCAGTCAAAAAGGCCGGGACAGGCAAATGGTACTGGCGCTGGGCGCGTAAGGCTTTCCTGCCGGTGACCGGCCTTGCCGCCCTGTTCGCCCTCTATATCTGGTATGACCTGCCCGATATCGCCATGATCAGCGAGCTCAAGAAGAACCCGAGCGTGGTGATAAAGGCCCAGGACGGCTCCATCATCGGCACATACGGCGACGTATATGGCGATTTCATACCCTATAACCAGTTGCCCAGGCATCTGGTGGAAGCGGTGGTGGCCACCGAAGACCGCAATTTCTTCCACCATTTCGGCGTGGACCCGCTCGGCCTGCTGCGCGCAGTGTATGTGAACCTCAAATCGCGCAGGCTTGCACAAGGCGGCAGCACCATCACGCAGCAGCTTGCCAAAAACGCCTTCCTCTCACCCGACCGTACGCTGAAACGCAAGATCCAGGAAGCCATACTCGCGCTGAGGCTGGAAAACCGCTTCAACAAGAAGGACATCCTGGCGATGTACCTCAACCGCGTGTATATGGGCGCCTCCAGCTACGGTGTGGACGCTGCCTCCAAGCGCTATTTCGGCAAGCCCGTGCAGGAGATCACCCTGCCGGAGTCCGCCATGCTGGTGGGTCTGCTCAAGGCCCCTACCCGCTACACGCCCACCACCAACCCTGAACGTTCCGAAAAGCGCGCCTTGCAGGTGCTGCTCAACATGATGGATGCGGGCTATCTCGACCAGAAGCAGGTGGACAAGGCCAAGAAGGCGCTCGGCGACGAGGACGCCGTCTACCGCGACAGCGGCGGGTTCGGCCTGTTCTATTTCAATGATTACGTGATGGGCCAGGTTGGCGAACTGCTGGGCGCTGACAACAAACAGGATATCGTGGTGGAAACCACTTTGCTGCCTGAAGTGCAGCGAAACGGCGAAACGGCTGTAAGCACCGTGCTTTCCAAAAAGGCCAATGAGATGAACGCGCATCAGGCGGCGCTGGTGTCCATGGCCAATGACGGCGCCATCCGCGCGATGGTGGGCGGGCGCAACTACCGCACCAGCCAGTTCAACCGTGTAACGCAGGCGCTGCGTCAGCCGGGTTCGGCGTTCAAACTGTTCGTGTTCCTCGCCGGGCTTGAAGCGGGTTATACGCCGGAAACCGAAATGGAAGACAAGCCCATCACCATCGGCAAATGGAAACCGAAGGATTATGCCGGGCATTATAAGGGCCTGATGACGCTGCGCACCGCATTTGCGGAATCCATCAACTCCATCGCCGTGCAGCTTTCCGAAACGGTGGGGCGCAACAAGGTGATCTCCATGGCGCAGCGCCTTGGCATCACGCAGACCATCGCCCCCAACCCCAGCCTCGCGCTGGGCAGCTCGGAAGTGACGCTGCTGGAACTCACCAAAGCCTATGCGCACCTGGCTTCGGGTGGCCGCGAGGTGCAGCCCTACGCTATCCGCCGCATTGAGACCAGCAGCGGAAAAAAACTTTACCAGCACAGCGACCGCGAATTACTGCAACTGCTTTCCGCCGACACGGTAGCGATGATGAACAACATGCTTGTGGCAGTCACCACCAGCGGCACCGGGCGCGGCGCGCTCATCGGCAGGCCGGTAGCGGGCAAGACCGGCACGGCGTCGGACTACCGCGACGCATGGTTCGTGGGCTACGTGCCCCAGCTTGTCACGGGGGTATGGGTGGGCAATGACGACACCACGCCGATGAAGAAAGTAACCGGCGGCGCGCTTCCGGCCAGCATCTTCAAACAGTTCATGACGCCCACGTTAAAAGGCGTGGAAGTGGCCGACCTGCCAAGCCGCAGCTCGCCTTCGGGCGGCGGCATCTCGCTGCCGTGGCTGTCGTCTTCGACGCCTGCGGCGGGCGGCGACAATACACAGGCGCAAAGCCCCTTTGCCGCTGTTGACGGCGAAAGTACCGGCGAGCAGGAAGAACCCGCACAGCAATATGAGCTGCCGCAGTCTTTCTGGGATAAACTGATGGGCGAATAACGGGCCGTATATCCCGCCATTGCCCCAGCTTATCAGGGTGAATTAGAGACTTTACCCGGCCTTGCGGCTGAGCGGCTTGAACTTGATACGATGCGGCGTCACGTCACCACCGGTGCGGCGTTTGTAGTCGGCCTCGTAATCCTGATAATTGCCTTCGAACCATTCCACATGGGAATCGCCTTCAAACGCGAGGATGTGCGTGGCGATGCGATCAAGGAACCAGCGATCATGCGAGATGACCACCGCGCAACCGGCGAATTCCACCAGCGCGTCTTCCAGCGCGCGCAGCGTTTCCACGTCAAGGTCGTTGGTCGGTTCGTCCAGCAGCAGCACGTTTGCACCGGATTTGAGCATCTTGGCGAGATGCACGCGGTTGCGCTCACCACCCGAAAGGCTGCCCACCTTCTTTTGCTGGTCGGCTCCACGGAAGTTGAACGAGGAGCAGTAGGCGCGGCTTTTCACCAGTTGCTTGCCCAGCGTGATCTCTTCATTGCCGCCGGAAATCTCTTCCCACACGCTCTTGTTGTCGTCGAGCGAATCACGTGACTGGTCGATGTAGCCGAGCTTTACCGAATCGCCCACCCTGAACGTGCCGCCATCGGCCTTCTCCGCCCTGGTGATCATGCGGAATAATGTGGTCTTGCCCGCGCCGTTGGGGCCGATGATGCCCACAATGCCGCCCTTGGGCAGCTTGAAGGAAAGGTTCTCGATGAGCAGCCTGTCGCCAAAGCCTTTATTAAGCGTTTCCGCTTCAATAACAATATCGCCGAGGCGCTCGCCTGCGGGAATGACGATCTGCGCCGTGCCCACCTGCTTGTTGCCCTGCTGCGCCAGCAATTCATCATACGCCTTGAGACGCGCCTTGCTCTTGGCCTGACGAGCCTTGGGCGACTGGCGCACCCATTCCAGCTCGCGTGCAAGCTGTTTCTGGCGGCTACCTTCTTCTTTTTCTTCCTGCGCGAGGCGTTTTTCCTTCTGTTCGAGGTATTTGGTGTAATTACCTTCGAACGGAATGCCTTTGCCACGGTCAAGCTCAAGAATCCAGCCCGTCACATTATCGAGGAAGTAACGGTCATGCGTGATCATCACCACCGTACCGGGATACTGGCCAAGGAATTGCTGCAGCCATGCCACGGATTCCGCATCCAGATGGTTGGTCGGTTCGTCCAGCAGCAGCATTTCGGGCTTTTCCAGCAGCAGGCGGCACAGCGCCACACGGCGGCGTTCACCACCGGAAAGCTTGGTCACATCCGCGTCACCCGGCGGGCAGCGCAGCGCATCCATAGCCACTTCCGCCTCGCGTTCCAGATCCCACGCGCCCGCGGCGTCGATAGCATCCTGCAATTTGGCGGCTTCGTCAGCCACTTCATCGGAATAATCAGCCATGATGGCATTGTAACGGTCCACCAGCGCCTGTTTTTCTTTCAGGCCTTCCATTACGTTCTCGATCACGGTCTTTTTGGGGTCAAGTTTAGGCTCCTGCTCAAGGTAGCCGATCCTGGTGCCCGCAGCGGGCCACGCTTCGCCCACGAAATCGCTATCCAGCCCCGCCATGATCTTGAGCAGCGTGGATTTACCCGAACCGTTGGGGCCGAGCACGCCGATCTTGGCGCCCGGATAGAATGACAGCCATATGCCCTCCAGAACTTTCTTCCCGCCGGGGAAGGTTTTGGTGAGGTCTTTCATGACATAGATATATTGCTGCGACATAGGATCTTCCGGTGTTTATGGGGTTAGGCCTTAGGTTTTAAGCGGGTTTTGGCCTAATGTCCAGATGCAGGGTTGCTTATTCAAGTTCCAATAGCTGCTTTTCACATAAAGCCACTATGGCAGGCATAAGATCGCATATCTCTTTGATCATGGCTCATCTTATCGCATTCACCTGCAATTGAATACCTTCCTTGCGCTGTAAAGCGCTGAGAATAGTAAAAATATTATCAGCACGCGGATTGCCCGCATGGCTGAACATACGCATCAGGCTTTTAGGGGACTTATCCGTTTCATCAGCAAGCTTCTCAAAGCCAATTGTAGCATTAATGTAATCGCGCAGAAGCACTTTTCCAGTGTCCATATCACCCGATAAAAAGCAATCGACGCCTTCTTTAAGCAGTGCTTCACGAAATTTGCGGTCGCGTAATGCGCGCGCTTTTACGGTTTCAGTAAAATCTTTGGTAAGCGCCATAATCTTATCTCCTCTTTTTATAATCCTGCCATAATATTTTGGCGTTATTTATGTCGTTCTGTTGCCTTTTCTTTGTTCCGCCGCCTAATAAAATAATCAGCCTGTCACCGTCCTTCCCGAAGTATACCCGGTATCCGGGCCCATAATCTATGCGGCACTCAAATACTCCTTCCCCCACACCCTTAACCTGCGACATATTTCCGTGTTGCATGCGGATAATGTATCCTCTGGTTTTTACCGCTGCCTGTGCGTTCAAGCCGTCGAACCATTCAGCAAACGGGCTTTTATCATTTTCTGTAAGATATTCTCTGACTTCCATAGACAAAACCACACAATATGAGTCCTGAGCCTAATTTTCATAAATTAGAGAATCAAAATAGTAACAAATAAGTTACCATTTGTCAACGTTACGGAAATAAACAACCCCGCCGCAAGCAGCGGGGTATTAAGTGTAAGGGGGATGAAGACATCCCCCTTCGCTAACGCTTACCCCCTCTAAAGGGGTCGTCGCCTTCGTCTCCTCCACGCTGCGAGCGGAAGGGAATGTACCCGGAGGATTCAATCTTAGCGCCCTAACCGCTTTTTTATGGCCGGGACGCAGCATCCCTATCGTTTCATCACCGCGCATGGCGCATCATCTTCTTTTTGGAAAGGAAGCATTATGCGCACCATCCACTACGATAAGCAGGAGAAGTACACCGGCAGCACGGAAACCCATGTCGCCACCGATACGATGATGGATGATCATTTCAACGACAGTCTTAAACTGGAGGAAGGCTTCGCCGCCAGTTCCGGCGTGCGCAACGAAACCGCGGAAACCGGCGGCCGCGTAAAGGCACCGGAAAAGCGCGATGCGAGCATCCCTGCCATTACCATCGACAAATTCGAGGAAGATAACGCAGGCCTTGCCGACGCCTGAAGGTATGGCTATACTGCGGGGATGAAAATCTTATCCCTCGCTACCGTCACCCTGTGCCTCTTTGCCAACGCAGCCCTTGCTGCGCAGCAGTTTAAAGGCACATGGGAAGTGATTAAATCCGTCCCCGCACCGTGGCTTGCAGTACGCAAGGAACTTACGCCTTACCATAATGAACAGCTTGATCGCGCGAAGCTGGTGTTTGCCGACGACAAACTTACCGCGCCCATCAGCCAGATGTCGTGCGACAACCCCAAATATACAGTGTCCGTGGTTACCTTCAGCGGCCTGTTTGGAGGCGGACTTGAAGACAAGAAACGCGGGATGAACGATGCGGCAGGCGAAGCGCACAAGCTCGGCTTTACCAGAGAACCCGTGCTGTCACTCTCCACCAGCTGCGGTGAATTCGTTTATCACTTTGCCGATAATAACACGATGCTCTTCACGCTTGGCAACAAGATCTATACGCTCACCCGCGTGAACCCCTGACATGCTCAGGATCGTGCTCAAAGGGCTGATTTTCATCATCCTGCTGGCGTTCTTATTTATTTTTTCGGCGTTGGCGCTTTATTACCTTAAACTCTTCAAGCCTTATGAAGGAGCCACGTTCGACACGCTCTCCTGGCAGAAGAATGCTAAAAACCCCCAATGCGCGCGTGGAAAGATGTTGCGCGATCTCATTAATAAACACGGGCGCGCCATTGGCGAAGGCAAGCCATACCAGAATAGCGTTATGCTATTGGGCACTTCTGATTATACAGGCTCAAATCAGTGGGGGATATGTAACTTTTACCATCTGGGTTTCTGTGGCTATCTCTATCCGCAGGAATTCTCGATGCTGCGTATCTGCCATTCAGAAGAAACGCAGCAGGTGATTGACCTGTATTACTACACCACGACCGAAGTGAGGCCGCTTACGCCTGATCCGAGCCTGAAAACGTTCCGCCAGGTGCAGGAAGAGTTGCGTCGGCAGGCGCAATGACACGTGCTCTCAACAACAGCCTGCCTACAACATAGCCCAGTGCGTAATACAGAAGCAGGTTCATGAATTGTGCTGCGATCATCTGCCAGCTATTGTCACCGGTCAGTTCGCCAAACAGCCACAATGCCGGTTTGTAGAACCATATGACCCACGTGCAATTGCCCGTACAAGGGGTAAAAAGCGCATAAAAGAAAAAGACAAAATACAATACCACTGGCGCTGCGCCGTAAAAATGCGGTGAAGTATGGGGAGAATGAATTTTCATATAGCTTAAGGGATGTCCTCAATTACTATGCAACTGCACCTTCTCACCTTTTTTACGCTCGGAGTCGCTTTTGAGCTGGCCGCAGGCGGCGTAGATATCGTCGCCGCGCGTGCGGCGGATGGGCGATGAATAGCCCGCCGCGTTCAGGATCTCGGCGAAGCGGTGGATGCGGTTATTGCTGGAACGTTCATAGGGCGCGCCCGGCCAGGGGTTAAAAGGTATCAGGTTTACCTTGGCATGGATGCCTTCCAGCAGGCGCACCAGCTCATGCGCATCGGCGTCGGTGTCGTTCACGCCCTTGAGCATCACATATTCGAACGTGATGCGCCGCGCATTGGTGGCGGCGGGGTAATCGCGGCAGGCCTGCAGCAGCTCGGCGATGGGGTATTTCTTGTTGATCGGCACGATATCGTTGCGTAAATCGTCGCGCACGGCATGCAGCGACACGGCAAGATTGACGCCAAGTTCCTTGCCGCATTTCTCGATCATCGGCACCACGCCGGAGGTGGAAAGCGTGATGCGGCGCTTGGAAATGGCCAGCCCGTCGCCGTCCATGATGATGGTCAGCGCCTTGGCCACCTGGTCGTAATTGAATAAAGGCTCGCCCATGCCCATCATCACGATGTTGGTGAAGGTCTTGGGTGTGCCGTCGGCGCGGTTGGGCGCGCCGGAGGGCCATTCGGCAAGCCCGTCACGCGCTATCATCACCTGCCCCACGATCTCGGCGGCGGTAAGGTTGCGCACGAGCTTCATCGTGCCGGTATGGCAGAATTTGCAGGTCAGCGTGCAGCCCACCTGCGAGGAAACGCACAGCGCCCCCCTGTCCTCTTCAGGGATATGCACCGATTCCACCTTGTTACCGTCTTCCATGGAAAGCAGCCATTTGCGCGTGCCGTCAGACGAGGTCAGCGCGCGGTCGATCGCAGGGCGGGTAATGGTGAAGCGCTCAGCCAGCTTTGCCGCCTGCGGCTTGGAGATGGTGGTCATTCTGGCGAAATCATCCATGCCGTGCCCATACATCCACAGCCATATCTGCTTGGCGCGGTATTTCTCCACACCAGCATCCACCAGCACCTGTTCCAGTTCGGCGCGCGAAAGCCCCACAAGGTTGATGCGTCCGTCCTTGCCGGTATTGCCGGGCAGCGGGTTTTCGGCTGTTTTAATTTCAGGTACAAATGTCATGGCGCTTTTCTAAGAGAAAACCCTATTTCTGGCAATAGCGGCTTTGGCCGCCAAAGCAGGTAACCCGGCTTATTTTATCAACACGAATAATTGGAATAATACTATATTTTACAAATATTTATTTTGATAAGTTAAAGTTAATTCGGCAATATCCTGTACCCCGCCCCGTCCCCCGACACGATGTCGAACGACGCCCCTATCTGCCTTAGCTTTCCGCGCAGGCGGTAGATATGAGTCTCAAGCGTGTGGGTATCGGTGCCCTCCACATAGCCCCAAACTAACCTTAAGAGTTCATCCTTATGCATTGTATTGTCAATATTTTTATGCAATTCGATAAGAAGTTCTGCTTCCTTTTCCGTGAGATCGGTTCCCGCCGCCTTCCCCTCTGGCGCAAGCAGTTTCTCGCGCAAACTGAAACGACAATTGCCGATAGCTATGGTATCCTCACTGTCCTGCCGGGTTTTGGCTTGAAGCCGCTCGCGTATCGTATATAAAAGCTCACTCAGGCGCACGGGCCTGCTAACATTAACGACCGGAACCATTTCAGGAGGCGTTATCTCAAGGGAATGTTTATCCAGCACCACCATGGATACCCCTTCAAGCTGTGTCGCCATTTCTTCCGGGGTCGCGGCCCTGCGCAATGCGCATCCGGGAAGTTCCGCCGCCAGAATATCGGCCAGCGCGGGTTCCTTACTGATAACAAGCACAGTATCCATAACGTTATTATGCCCATGAATGAACAACCGTCACGCATTATCTTGGAAGTGGAACGCGCCATAAGCGACCTCAGGCGCGGCCAGCCGGTATTGATGACACAAGGTGCTATAGCGCAGCTCGTGCGTTCCGGCGAGCATCACCCGGAACTACCCGCCATACAGGACCCCGCCTCTGCCGCCGTCAAGCTCATGAAACTTGCCGGATTGCTGCCGCTTGCCGTGGTGGAAGATGCCGCCGGTGCCACAGGCCTGCTTTCGGCTTCCGCTGAATCCATCCATGCCTATCCTGCCGCGCTGGCCGCTGCGCTGGTGAAAGTGAGCGAAGCCACCGTGCCGCTGCCCGAAGCGGGGAATGCGCGTTTCATCGCGTTCCGCCCGCGCCTGGGGCACGAGGAGCATCTGGCCGTGGTGGTGGGCGATATCGCCTCGGCAAAAGCGCCGCTGGTGCGCCTGCATTCCTCCTGCGTCACCGGCGATATTTTCGCGAGCCTGCGCTGCGACTGCGGGCCGCAATTGCACAAGGCCCTGCGCACCATTGCCGAAGAAGGCACGGGCGCGGTACTCTATCTGAGCCAGGAGGGGCGCGGCATCGGCATCGCCAACAAACTGCGCGCCTACGCGCTGCAGGATGCGGGAATGGACACGGTTGAAGCCAACCTTGCGCTGGGCTTTGAAGCGGACGAACGCGACTTCGCCATTGCGGCGGGCATGCTTAAGCTGCTGGGCGTCTCTGCGGTCACGCTGCTGACTAATAACCCGCTGAAGCAGGAAGCGCTTGCCCAGCACGGCATCGGCGTTTCCGCCCGGCGCGACATCACCACCCCGCCCACCAGGCAAAACAAGGCGTATCTGGACACCAAAGCCGCCAAGATGGGTCACACGTTCAAACATTCCACCTGCGGCAGCAATTGAGCCAAGGAACAAATCTGAAGGATAACGACGCCAATTCTTGAAATGCGAGGAGTATATGTCAGACATCAAATTCATTCACTTTCCCAAGATGGAAGTCTCCAAGGACGACCTCGTGATCGAGATCACCGGCAATGACGGCTACCTTGGCCGCCTTTACATAAGCAAAGGCTCGCTGGGCTTCCTGCCTAAAGGCAAGCAGTATGAAATGCTCACCTACACCTGGGACAAGTTCGCAAAACTCATGGAAAAACAGGAAAAGAAACGCCGCAACAAGCGCAAAGAAAAGAAAAAGGCCAAGTGATGCTGCAATGGAATGACCCGCGCCTTGTCTCGGCGGAGCCATTTGTTCCGCACAGTTATGCGTTCCTGACCGAAACTCGCAATTTTACGCCGCAAGAAATCAGTGAGGAGCGCTACCTTGCCTCGCAGGAACGTTTCCATGCGATAAAGGATGTGGTGATCCGGCGCATAACTTATCGTTGCGAGAGGTTGCGCATCACCGGCGCAATGCTGCTGCCCGCCAGCTTAAGCCCCGCCTCCTGCCCCATCCTTATCTATAATCGCGGCGGCAACGGCAATTTCGGCATACTTTCGTCGCTGGTGCTTACGCGCCTTGCCGACTATGCGCGCGCGGGCTTTATTGTATTCGCCTCCAACTATCGTGGCAATGACGGCAGCGAGGGGAAGGACGAATGGGGCGGCGCGGACGTGCAGGACGTGCTGGAACTGCTTTCCATCGCCCGCACCCACCCCGCATGGGACGGCAGGAACATGTTCATGTACGGCCATTCGCGCGGGGGGATGATGACATTCCTCGCCATACGAAACGGCGCAAAACTCAATGCCGCCGTTTGCGTTGCGGGGCCGACCGACCCTTTGCTGCTCGGTAAGCAGCGCGCCGACATGCTGGCGATGTACCGCCACAGGATTCCGCAGTTCGACGAGCGGCAAGAAGCTGTTTTCGCCGACCGCAGCGCGCTTGCATGGGCCGAAAAACTCGACGTGCCCCTGTTACTGTTGCAGGGCGATAACGATACGCGTGTCGATGCCGCTCACACGCTGGCGCTGGACGCCGAACTCACCCGTCTCGGCAAGCCGCACAAAACCGTCATTTATCCCGGCGGCGACCACTCCCTCTCCTGCTTCCGCAAGGAATCGCGCGAGGAAATACTGGCATGGTTTAAGCAGTTTTCTCTTTAAATTCGCACCACTGACAGATGATGCATTTCCCGCAGTCGGGCTTGCGCGCCTTGCATACATAACGCCCATGCAGGATCAGCCAGTGATGCGCATGCAGTTTAAAAACATCCGGTATCACCTTCTCCAGCTGTTCTTCCACCGCCAGCGGCGTTTTGGCTTTCACCAGACCAATGCGGTTGGCCACGCGCAGCACATGCGTATCCACACCCATGGTAGGCCAGCCCAGCGCGCAATTGAGCCATACATTGGCGGTTTTTCGCCCTACACCGGGTAACGTCTGCAGCGCGTCCCGGTCATGCGGTATCTTGCCGTTAAACTCTTGCACCAGCTTCTGCGATAGCAGCAGAATATTCCTGGCCTTGGCGTTGAACAGCCCGATGGTCTTGATATAGGCCTTGATGCCTGCTTCCCCGAGCGCCGCCATCTTCTGCGGCGTATCCGCCACCCTGAACAAGGCAGGCGTTGCCTTGTTCACCCCCGCATCGGTCGCCTGCGCGGAAAGCACAATAGCTACCAGCAGCGTGAATTCATTCGTGGAGTAGAGTTCGGTAACGGGAGTGGGATTTGCATTGCACAAGGCGGTGAACAGCGAACGCACCGCGTCGCGTTTCACGCGTGCACTTCCTCAGCATTAGCCTGATAGGTCCATACGCGGGCGGGCGGGATATTCAGCAGCACGTTCTTCTTCACGTTGCCCCTGATGCCAATCTCTTTCTGGTTTGGCTTAGGCACGGGCGAAACAAGGCCGTAAGTATACTGGATGTACAGGCCATCTTTCTTGAGCGCCTTGAAGCAGGAATTGACGATCTCGTGGCGCACATCGTGCGGCATGTTGAGCAGCGGAAGGCTGGAAACCACCGCACCAACCTGGCCAATGCCAAGCGCTTTCACAATATCGCTGGTATTGCGCGCATCGCCCAGCTCTACGCGAACATCGGGGAATTTATTGGTAAGGCGCTTGAGAAACTGCTTTTCGCGTTCGATAATGATAAGTTTTTCGGACTTCACGCCTGCATCAAGGATAGCCCGTGTAACCGCGCCGTTACCTGCGCCAAGCTCGATGACAAATTCATCTTCCGCAACGAGCAGCTGTGCGGCCATGGCTTTGGAAAGGCTCTTACCGCTCGCAAAAGGGTTACCTACTTTGCGGGGGTTGCGCAGGAAAGCAAGAAAAAACAGGCGCCTGTCGCGTGAGAGCATATTGACCCTGTGTTATCCCTGACGGGCTTTGAAACGCGGATTGGACTTATTGATGACATAAACACGGCCTTTGCGGCGAACCACTCGGCAGTTTTTATCGCGCTTTTTCGCGGACTTAAGGGAGCTGAGAACTTTCATAATCTGTGCCTTTTTGGATGAGGTGCTTTTCTAGTTCCAGTGAGCGTATGTGTCAACGGAAAAATGAGTATCCACACATAATGCCCATATATGCGTGGCCTTTAGGGTAGTCCTTTGAAATCAGGGCTTTTCGAGAACCGGAGCGGAGCGTACGTGAAAGTACGTGAGACCGCAAAGCGCAGAAAACGCTGTTTGCAGCCAGCCGCAGTAGAGATTAATTGATCTTTTTGGCGATGTCCTGGGCGGCGCGGCGGACCAGTTCGTCATTGCCCCCCTGCTCAAGATATTCCGCGATAAGCTTCTGCGAAGCCAGCAGCGAAATATCCGCTACATAGCTCTGCACATCTGCGATAGCCCTGGACTCCGCCTGCGCGATCTTTTCCATGGCGAGACGCATGCGCTTTTCCAGCGCCTGCCTGAGGTCGGCTTCCGCCTTGTCGGCGATGCGGGCCGCATCAGCGCGGGTAGTGGCAAGCATGGATTCCGCTTCCTGCAGCGATTCGCGCTGCTTCTTCTGGTATGCGGCCAGCGCTTCCAGCGCTTCCTCCCTCAGGCGGCGTGCTTCAGCAAGTTCCGCCGCGATCTGGCTGGAACGGCCATCCAGCACCCTGACAAGGGCTTTGGCGACCGGCCTGAACGCCAGCAGCACGAACACGACGAAGGACACGGCCACCCAGAAACCAGGGTTCTGGTAAAACGCCTCGTGAACTACGTGTACGGTTTCATGTTCCATGGCTCAGAGCCCCTTTTCCTTGATAAGGGTGGCGACTGCCGCATCGGCGGCCTTGGCGTCCGGCTTGTGGCCGGTCACCGCGCTGCTGATGGCAATCGCCATTTCGGAAGCAACTGCGGAGATCTTGCCCATCACGCTTTTAGTAGCCGTTGCGATATCCGCTTGTGACTGAACCACCTTTTTCTCGATCTCGCCGTCCAGTTCCGCCTGACGCTTGGCAGCGCGCGCGGCTATTTCAGCCTGCGTTTCGCTGAGCATGGCCTGAGAACGTGCGCGGGCATGCACCAGCGCCTTCTCATAATGCTCTTTCGCCAGTTCCGCATCTGCCTTCATGCGACGCGCTTCTTCAATGTCGCTGTTGATCGTGTCAGCGCGCAACGTCAGCACGGACTGCACGCGCGGCAAGAGCTTGCGCGCGAGCAGCACGTACAATGCAATGAAGCAGATGGTCAGCCAGAAAATCTGCGACGAAAAACTGGATGGGTCGAGTTGTGGCACAGACGCCCCTACACTACGTGTTAATTATATAATCACTACGTGACGTGATTAGTTCACAACGTAGAGGATAAGGATGGCGATAACGAACGCCAGAAGGCCCATGAATTCGGCCAGTGCCATGCCCAGCAGCGCGAAGCCCTTGATCTTGCCTTCAGCACCGGGGTTGCGCGCGATGCCGTTGAGGGCAGCGGAGAAAATGAGGCCTACACCGATAGCGGCGCCGAGCATGCCGATGGTGGTGATACCTGCACCGAGGTATTTGCCAAAGAGTTTAAGTGTTTCTGCGTCCATTACGTTATCCTTTCAAAAAGTGTTTAGTCAGTTAGTCATTAACGATTAATGCATGTGAAGCGCGTCATTGAGGTAAACGCTGCACAGCAATGCGAATATGTAAGCCTGAAGGCAGGCCACAAATATCTCAAAACCTGTAAATATCAACAGAAATGCGAAGGGGAAAACACCCATAAGGCCCACGCCGACGAAGGACGCCATGATCTTCATAAGCGTATGGCCGGCCATCATATTGGCGGCAAGTCGGATGGAGAGGCTCACCGGGCGCGCCAGATACGAGAAGAACTCGATGATGATCATGAACACTTTCAGCAACAGCCCGCCGATACCGCCGGGAAGGCCCTGCGGCACGAAGAAGTGCAGGAAATGCAGGCCGTGCTTCCAGAAGCCCACGCAGGTAACGCCCACAAACACGAAGGCCGCAAACGCGAAGGTAACGATGATATGGCTGGTCACCGTAAAGGAGAATGGCACCATGCCCAGCAGGTTGCAGAACAGCACGAAGATAAACAGCGAGAAGATGATGGGGAAGAATTTAAGGCCTTCCTTGCCGGCATTCTCCGAGATCATATCCGCTACGAAACCGTAGACCATTTCCACCATGGACTGGAAACGCCCCGGAACCAGTGCGCGCTTGCGCATGCCGAGGCTCATGAACAGGCTTACGCACAGAACCGCGATGACCATGAACAGGGAAGCGTTGGTAAAGCTCAGATCATACCCAGCGACTTCGATGGGAACGAGCTTTTTGACATCAAACTGTGCCAGGGGACTATGGTTCGCGCTCACGTGTGCCTTTATTCGTCGTTAGTCGTTTCTTCCGCAGCTTTCGAAAGCTCCTGTGCCGTGCGATACAGGGTCAGGAATCCGGCAGCTGCACCAAAAAACAGGCAAATCACCATTAGAAACGGGGAAGTGCCCAGCCACTCGTCGAGATACAGGCCTATGCCCATTCCCACCAGCACCCCGCACACAAGCTCAACACCCATGCGCATGCCGGCGGCTGTCCTGCTGGGAGCTGGCTTGTTATGGCCCGGCCTTCCGGCAGATTCCTTCTCGTCAAAGCGCTCTATGGCTTCCCCTAACGTATCAAGCGAAGGCAATGAAGAACGCTCTTTCATGGCGGACTCTAACTAGCAGTTAACGCTGCGCTGTCAAGCAGTTTGCCATTATTTTTTCAATGGCGTACCAAGTGCTTTGTCGATAGCACGGGTGACAGCGGCAAGGGAGTGATCTCCCTTGATAATTTCGTTATTAAGGTACAGGGTCGGGGTAGCGGTCACCTTGAACTGGGCCTGCGCTTCCTGATAGACCAGCAATACCGCGCTCTGCACGTCCTTATTGGCAAGGCATGCGTCGAATTTGCTGCGCTCCATGCCGCCCAGCACGGCGATTCCCGCCAGCGCTTCACGGTAGCTTACGTCATACGCCCATTTATCCTGGGTGTTGAACAGCACCTTCACATAAGACTGACGCTGGCCGGGTTCGGCGCAATAGACCATATGGGATGCGTCCAGCGCGGGCTGATTAAGCGGGAAGCTGCGGAACACAAGGCGCAGCTTGCCGGTATCGATATAGTCCTTCTGCAGCGTGGGGAACACTTCCTTATAGAACTGGCCGCAATGTGAGCAGGAATAGGACGCATATTCCACAAGGGTCAGCGGCGCGTCATCCTTGCCGTATACCACGTCGGAATCCTTGGGTTCGTATTTGAACGCACCGAGCGTTGCGATCTCGCCGGATTTTGCATCCTTGCCTTCGGCCTTGGCCGCAGCTTCGGCGGGCTTCTCAGCCGCCTTGTCTGCATGTTTTTCTGCCGTTTCGGCCCATACGGAGGTGGTGGATGCCAGAAGGAAGCTTAAGGTAGCGAGAGTGCGGATCATATATGCCTTACTGATTGGTGGATGTGAAACCGTGGTAATAATACAGCGAGAAAAACGCTTTTTCAAGTAGGGTTCTTACTTTGAATGGCCGTGCCAAGCGATGCAAGCGCCGCGCGCAAATGTTCGTCCTCGCACAACGCAACCTGTTGTGCCACCAGCGGCGATTCTGCCGCGATGGCCTTGTTCTTTTTACGCAAAGCAGGCCTTGCCGTGGCGTCCTGCGTGAATACGAGTTTCTGCACGGCGCTGTAGCCGAAATAGGTGGCGATGCGCTCCAGTATCACCGGCAGCATATGCTGCATCTCCAGCGCCCTGCCGGGGAACACGCTGACATGCAGCGCACCCTGCTCGCGCCTGCCTTTGGGGAACACCAGTTTCTTCGGCACGCTGTAGCGTGCAAGATCCGCACCCACCACTTTCGCCCACTCGGTCAGCAGGCGGTGTTCGCTGAAACCGTTCTGCTGATACACAGGCTTCACGATGCGGCCTATCTCTTCGCCCAGCTTCTTGGGAAACAGCGTGTAACGGCGTTTGAATCGTTCCGGTTCCCTGGTTTTGCTCATGCCGCAGCCGCCTCCAGCAGTTTACGGATAGGCGCGAAGCTGCGGCGGTGATGCACGGTTACACCGTGCGCCGCAAGCCCCGCCTGATGCTCGCGCGTGCCGTAGCCTGCGTTGCGCTCCCAGCCATACTGAGGGAATTCGCGCGCGAGTTCTTCCATCTGGCGGTCGCGCGTCACTTTGGCGATGATGGACGCAGCCGCGATGGAAACACATAGCGCGTCGCCATCCACTATCGCTTCCATCTCGCAGGGCAGATGCGGAAGCTGGTTGCCGTCCACGAACGCGATGCCGGGCTTTACCTTCATGCCTTCATAGGCGCGCAGCATGGCAAGCTTGGTGGCGCCGAGGATGTTATGCCGGTCGATCTCCGCCGGGCTGCACACGCCCACGCCCACCGACACCGAACTGTCCATGATGCAGGAAAATAACTTCTCGCGCCTGATGCGGCTGAGCTGCTTGGAATCGTTGATGCCGGAAGGAAGATTGTCCTTATCCAGTATCACCATGGCCGCAACCACCGGCCCGGCCCATGGGCCACGGCCAGCCTCGTCTACGCCGGAAGCGTACCCCGCATACCCGGCCTCTCGTGAAAAATCAGGCAGCACATATCCTCAGTCGGTACGGTTGAGCAAGCTGAGCAGCTGGTTCTGCGGTTTGTCGTTGTAGCGCGGCCATTGCCCGCTGGCAAGCGCCTGCAACGAGTCAGGCGTGGCGACGTCCAGAAGTTCCGAATAGACCCAGTAATTGGCCATTACGTTAACCACGTAATCGCGCGTCTGGTCGAACGGAATGGATTCAATGAACAACAGCGGGTCGTGATCGCCGCTCTCGTTGCGCAGCCAGTTCTGCAGCGAACCGGGGCCCGCGTTATACGCCGCCATCAGGTAAACGAGGTTATCGCCGATATGGTCGGTATCCATGAGATGCTCAAGGTAGCGCTGGCCCAGCGTGATATTCACGGAAGGATCAAGGCTGCTGGAGCCAAGCTGCTTGCTGCCGCGCTGCATCGCGGCGGCGGTGGCAGGCATAAGCTGCATGAGGCCCATGGCGCCCGCAGAACTGCGCGCATTGGGGTTGAAGCCCGATTCCTGACGCATGATGGCAAGCAGCAGCGCCTTTTCCACCTGATAGCCCGCATGCGGTTCCCAGTTGGGCACGGGGAACGCCCGTGCGTCCCCGGTCGAGCCGGAAGCCATGTTCATCTGGATGGCAGGCAGGTTCAG
This sequence comes from Alphaproteobacteria bacterium, assembly GCA_035906055.1. Taxonomy (GTDB): domain Bacteria; phylum Pseudomonadota; class Alphaproteobacteria; order Rickettsiales; family JABCZZ01; genus JAMIFV01. Next base: position 25,570 of record JAMIFV010000054.1, read on the forward strand.
GTGATGCGCAAGCGTCAGCAGGCGGCTGCGCGTGAGCCTGCCTGCGCTGGGGTAAAATGCGCGCAGTTCCTGTTCGGCCAGCGTATCTTCACCGATCTCCTTGAGGGCCACGGCGCGTTTCACCGGCACGAGCGCCAGCAATTCGGCCAGCTCCGCTTCGCTGGCATATTCCGCTTTCTGCGGCTGACCCTGTTTTCCACCGATCAGCGAACCGGCCAGCAGGCTGTAGAAGGCGGGCGGCTGTTCGGCTGCCATGGTAAGATAACGCCTGGCCGAAGCCTTATCACCTGCGGCATGGAACGCGCGGTATGCCCAGAACGCCGCAGCGGAATGGTCGTTGGCGGAAAGTTTGTTCAAGGCCGCTTTGTCGGCGATGTTCTGGAACTGGCGCGCAGCGACTATCATGTGCTTCTTGCGGAACGCATCCATACCGGCGTCCCACGCACGGGTATCACGCAGCACGCTCTTGCCGTAGCCGTTCGCCACACCCTTGAACGCACGCGGCGCGGAAGGTTCGGTCAGCGCGGGGCCTTGCGCGGGTTTATGCGCCAGCGCATTGCGGTATATCTTATCAGCGGCAGGCAGGTCGGCATTGGCGGCAAGCCACGCGGCCATTTCATGGTAGTTGGGGCTATGGCCTTGCAGGCCAAGACGCTCGCCCATTACGGAAGCCTTCAGCACGGGATCACTCACCTGCGCAAGCGCGGCGTCCGCTTCGGCAAAACCGCCCTGCTTCTGCGCCTGCATGGCCTTACGGTATAGCAATCGGTCATTGGCACGCAGCACGCCCAGCCCGCCAACGTTCATGGCTTCAGCCTTAACGGCGGCAGGCGCGGGAGCAGGATTCAGCACGAACGCATGCAGCCCGACAGCAGTCAGGACGGAGGCAAAGACGGTCGAGATCAACAGAGAACGGCGAGACGGTGCGTAAATGCCCATATTCTTAACTCGTTCTTAACTTTTATAGGATAGGGCGCGGACTATACGGGATTACGCCGAGCGTGGCAAGCGAAGGTAGCGCACTGTTATAATTCAATAACTTATTTAACGAATTCCGCAATAATTTCGAGATGCGGGCTATAGGTGAACTGGTCGATCGGGGTCACGTTGGCAAGCCTGTAGCCCCCGTCCTTTAACAGCCGCGCATCACGCGCGAAGGTCGCCGGGTTGCAGGATACCATTATAATGGACGCAACGCTCGACTGCGCCAATTGCCTGCTCTGCTCCATAGCCCCTGCGCGCGGCGGGTTGATGACCACCGCGTCAAAACGTTCCAGCGCAGCGGCTTTAAAAGGATCGCGGAACAGGTCGCGCCGCTTCGCGACCACCTTCGCGGCGCGCCCTTCACGCGCGGCAGCTTCAGCCAGTGCCGCCACCATTGCGGCGTCACCTTCCACCGCCGTAACGCTGCACTGGTTGCTGAGCGGAAAACTATACGTGCCAAGCCCGCAGAAGAGATCAAGCACATGCTTTGCGGTTCCCACGCCCTGCAGCACCAGGCTGGTAATAGTATCCTGCGCGCCGCGCACCGCCTGCAGGAACGCACCGGGCGGAGGCGTCATCACTACACCGCCCAGCGTGATCTGCGCCTCTGCCGTGTCGTATAGTATAACGGCCTTGCCTTCGCTGTTACGATAGGCCGTGCGCTTTAGCCCGGCGAACGTTTCAAACTTCCATGCGGGCGCGGTGCCGCCCGTCAGCAACATGTCATACCCGTTATCCAGCCCGTTGAGCTGTATGGATTCACCGCCCTGCCAACTGGCGACATGGGGTTTTAACTGCATTACCAACGCTTCCAGTTGCGGCTCCAGCACTTTGCATTCGCTTATCTGCGTGAGGGCGTGGCTCGCAGCGGCGAAATAACCGAGCCGTCCATCTTTCACCTTCAATTCGGCGCGGCGGCGTGAGCTGGCCAGAAACGTCACCAGCTCCTGCACGCATGCAACGTCATAACCCGCCTTGCGCACCGCTGCCTGCGCCATGCCCAGTTTGAAGGCTTTGTATTCCTGCGGATTGATATGCTGCAAGCTGCACCCGCCACACTGCGTATAGTGCCTGCATACAGGCGCTATGCGGCTTGCTGCAGGCGTTACCACTTCTTCCAGCACGGCATAATCCGCATCCGTTGTGCGGCGCACCATGCGCACTTTCACCGTATCGCCGCTTGCCGTATACGGCACGTACACTTTGCGATTTTCATACGTACCCGCCCCGTCGCCAAGGCCGGCCAGTTTATCGATGCTGAGGATAAAATTTTTTGCTTCTGCCATGCTTGACGATTCCGTCCACCGTACCCATATCCATCCTCGTGAGGCTTGATAAGCTCACACGCTGTGCCATTCGGGCAGCGTAACCCTGGCTTCTTATCAATACTCGCTGCGGCAAGCAAATTGTCCGCCCGCAGACAGAGTGTAGATAAAAGTCTAACAACCAATTAGCTTTTAAGGAGAACTTGGTTATGCGTACTTTGGATTTAAGCCCCCTTTTCCGTTCCACTATCGGCTTTGACCGCTTCAGCGACCTGATCGACACGGCGCTGCGCGGCCAGGACAACAGCCCGTCCTACCCTCCCTACAACATCGAGAAACTCTCGGAGGATGAATACCGTATAGTGCTGGCAGTGGCCGGGTTCAAGGATGAAGATGTCACCATCACCGTACAGCAGAATCAGCTGAACATCGTGGGCAGGCATCAGGATAAGACCACCGGCAAGGAGGCCAACTACCTGCATAAGGGTATTGCCACCCGTTCGTTCGAACGCAATTTCAACCTCGCCGACCATGTGAAAGTGACCGCCGCCACCATGAGCGACGGCCTGCTCAGCGTGGAACTCAGGCGTGAACTGCCCGAAGCCGTGAAGCCCCGCACTATCGCGGTGAACGGCAAAAAACCCACAGTGATCGACGCGCCCAAGGCTGCGTAAATCACGAATCGCTGGCGGGGGAAGCTTTGGCTTCCCCCGTTTTGCTTACTCTGATATATCTGGCTACATCAAATGCCCCACATGCGCGGACGAGTAGTTCACTACGACCCCGCGCAGCGAGGGGGAGCGGTAGCGGGGGCGAAACGCCCGCTTATTATAAACAAGGATACGCATGAAAAAATACCTGTTTGCACTTTTGCTCTCACTGCCTGCCGCCGCCCTTGCTGAAAGCACCGGCAAGGAAGGCTTCGCTGCGGTGAAGCAATGCGTGATGCAGAACGACACCGAACTCTGCAACAGGGCGACCACCGGCGATTCGCACGACCTGCTGCAACGCTTCATGTCTTACAGGCTGATGCCCTGCCTGCCGACCAATTTCAGCTATGTGAACGAAACTCCCCAGAACGGCTACAGTGTGGTGAAAGCCTCCATGCCCGCATCAGGCGGCAAGGCGCATCATTTCCGCATGGCCTTCACCGGCGAACCCGGCAATGTGAAGCTGGACATACCCCGGTCGCTGCAACTTGGCTTCGGTGAAAAGTGGGAGGATAAGATCAATATGGCGGAGCAGATATTCCTCATGCTGCAGGCCAATGCGGGCGGCAACATCAAATGCGACCAGCTGACCGGCCTCATTAAAAAGTAGCTTTTTAAAAAAAGTAACTTCGGAGCCACACAGGCGCGCGTTAATAAGTCCGTTTCCGGCTATTTACCTCAAAGCGCTGGCAATTGCCTGACAGCCATGCTACGGCACAGGAATAAGTATACAATACGAGGTACTAATGCGTCTGGACTTCAGAAACGTCACTTGCGGCGCCATCATCGCCGCAGTTATTGCCGCCTCCCCGCTGGCAGCAGAAGCAAAGGCAAAACCGTCAAAGTCTGATACGCAGGCACTGTTAAAGGCATTGGAACAACAGGCGCAGAGGCTCGAAAAAGAAGAGCGCGCCGCTGCCGACCATCAGAGGCGCATCGCCGCCGAGCGCGCTGAATTCGAGCAGTTGAAGGCAAAAGTGCAGGCGCTTACCGGCGCAAAAGTTAAATCTCCTCCGCTGCAGCAGGCTGACGGACGCCCGCTGGTTTCCGCTATACCGGCCTCCGCCGACGGCAGCGCGCCTAATGAAGTGGGCGTTGACCGCAAACAGGAGCAGCCGGAAAAACCGCCTGAAGTGGCTAAATACATCGAAGAAGGCGGCGTGCTGCTGCCCAAAGGCAAGCTCGAAATCGCTCCTTCATTTGAATATAACCGTATCTCCGCAACTACCGTGGCCATTCAGGGCTTCAGCATCGTTCCCGCGCTCAATATCGGTTTGTTCGACATTTCGCAGGTTAACCGCGACGTGGCTATCGGCGCGGTTTCCGCACGCATGGGCCTTACCAACCGCATCGAAGTGGACGCCAAGATACCGTATGTATACGGCAGGCAGACCACCACCGGCCGTCAGGTGGGCGTCGGCGCATCGGATAACACCACCACCAACCTCAGCGGCGGCGGCCTTGGCGATATTGAAGTCGGCGCGCATTACCAGATCAACAAGGGTGAGAACGGCTGGCCGTATTTCATAGCCAACCTGCGTTACAAATCCACTACCGGCAACGGACCGTTTGAAAGCCCGCCCGATTCCTTTGGCCGTCAGACGGAACTGGCAACCGGCTCAGGCTTTGCGGCATTGCAACCCAGCGTGACGATGATCTACCCGTCCGACCCCGTCGTGTTCTATTCCAACTGGGGCTATGTTTATAATATGGCCAATTCATATCCCTCCTACGGCGATATTGACCCGGGCGACGCGGTTACCTCCAGTTTCGGCATGAGCCTCGCTATCAATGACGCCACCTCGATGAGCTTCGGCTACAGCCATACCATGGTATTCCGCACTACGCTCAACAACCAGCCGCTTTCCGGCTCGCGCGAGCTGCAGGTGGGTTCGCTGGACCTTGGGTATTCCTACGCGCTGGATGACTGGATCAGCCTTAACATGAGCGTAAGCGCAGGCCTTACGTCCGACGCACCGGACGAGAGGCTTATCATGCGCCTGCCCATGTCCTTCAACATGTACTAATTAATAAATTCAGGGGGGCGTACCGCCCCCGCTCGTGCTCCGCACTCGCTCCCCCTCTAAAGGGGTCGTCATATAGAATTCCTCCGCACATCCGGCACCAAAGTGTATTCCAGAGCGTAGCCGGATGCATGGAGGAGCGAAGCGACGACCCCGCAGTGGATGAATTCGCGGAGCGAAGAAGGGGAAGCGTTCCCCTTAATTTATTATCTTCTGCCTGCTGCTGAAATCCTGCAGGTTTTTTACCAGCTCCGCCGCATCAAGGTCGTTATGGCCCCTCGCAGGAAATAGCACAAGCTGCTTGGGTTCAGGCAGGGCGGCAAACAGTTCTTTAGCATGGGATACATCTATCAGCGTATCCGCCTCCCCGTGCATCACAAGGGTCGGCTCTTTCACGTCTTTTACCTTGCGCAGCGAATTACCAACCTCCGGCAAAGCCGGAGGTATAAGACGCTTCGCTTGACCGCCCAAGGCGGTTGTTAACGAAAGAGCTTTAGCTGGTCGATACGCACGTCTTCCTTCTCCTGATTGCGGATATACTCCCTTATCTTTGCTTCATCGCGACCGACGGTGGAGACGAAGTACCCTCGCGCCCAAAAACTTTCTCCGGTAAA
>JAMIFV010000055.1:0-28197 GCA_035906055.1 Alphaproteobacteria bacterium
CCCTGAAACATCGAGTGCGTTGTAACTACGGTAGCAATCCGTATACACAATGCTGTCAGGCGCTATTTTTCTTATGATAATGGGCATGAGTGTATCGGTTTTGGTATCTGATACTACTCTGGTGAACACCCTGTCCTCGCGTTTCAAGATGCCAAACACGATGACTTTTCCAGCTGCGCCACGGCCACGCTTTCCTTTACGCGCACCGCCAAAGTAACTCTCATCCAGTTCGATTTCACCACCCAGCATCTCTTCCGCCTGCAGGTCAAGTTGGGCGGCAATCACCTGACGGGTTTTATGGTAAAACAGGATTGCTGTGCGGCGGTTAATACCAAGCAAATCACCTGCCGTTCGGGCTGTCACTTCACCTGCAAAGAATTGCAACAAGGATTCCTGCTGCTTCTTTGATAATTTACATCGTGTTATTCTCATTGGCATAAACTAGCACTCCTGCTAATCTACGCCAGCCCCTAGATAAATGCGCGCGATTATTATTCAACATATTGATATTTATTGATTTTATGCGACTGCTTTTATGCCCTGCGCTTGCATGAACTCATCGATGCAGGAAACTACATAGGCGCAGGCCTGCTTGCTTACCGCATGATGGCACCCCACCGCGAAACCGCGCTTCATGATGCGGTCGCAGTTTTCCAGCGTGCCGGAAACGCGGTGCGCAAACATCTTCAGCGCCGGGTGCTTGGCCATATTGCCCGCGATGATCGGGCGCGTTTCGATGTTCTTGTTGTTGAGGAAGGTCGTGATGTCCTTCGGCGTGAACGGCGCGTTCTCCTTCAGCACGATGCCCAAGCCGAACCAGCTTGCCATGCTGTTCTTTTCTTCTTCCTGAAAGGCGAACAGGCCGTCATATTTGCCCAACAGCCTGCGGTATTCGTTGCGCGCCTCGCGGCGTGCCTGCACAAAACCGTCAAGGCGCGGCAGTTGCTGCATGCCCATCACGGCCTGCACTTCGGTGGGGCGCAGGTTATAGCCGAGATTGACGAAGATGAAGCGCGGGTCGATATCGGGATACTGCGCGATGTATTTTTCTTTTTCGTCCGCCTCGCGTGACCAGCCATGCGCGCGCAACACGCGCAGCAGCTCCATCATCTCGAAGCTGTTGGTAAAGGTAAGCCCGCCTTCGAACGTGGTGATATGGTGCGAGAAATACAGGCTCATCGTGCCCACATCGCCGATGGTGCCCACGGCTTTACCCTTGTAGGTGGCGCCCATGGACTCACACGTGTCTTCGATCACATAGAGGTTATGTTTCTTCGCCAGCGCCATGATGGCGTCCATGTCGCACGGGTTGCCATAGACATGCACCAGCATGATGGCTTTGGTCTTGGGCGTGATGGCGGCTTCGAGCTTTTGCATGTCGAAGTTATAGGTTTCCGCGTCGCAATCAACGAACACCGGCACAAGGTTGCACTGGATCAGCGGCCATACGGTGGTGGCCCATGAAAGCGCAGGCACGATCACTTCGTCGCCTGCTTTCATGTTGTTCTTCCACGCCGGATTGGTAAGCGCGGCAATGGCCAGCAGGTTGGCCGAAGAGCCGGAATTGTTCATGTTGCAGTATTTCGCACCGAAATGCTTTGCGCATTGTTCCTCGAAGCTGCGCACCTGTTTACCCATCGTCACCATGGTGGAAAGCGACTGGGTTATCATGGCGTTGATCTCCGGTGCCGCAAACGACGTTTCGTGCAGACGCACTACCGGGTTCTTGGGGTCGAAGCCAAATCTGAAATGCTCGTCGCAGTACGCCTGCACATGCTTGGCAATGGCCTGGAGGTTCTTGTCGGTCATGATCTATCTCTGTTAGCGGGTAAGGAACTGGTCGCCATTATTAACGCGCGCGCGCCAGTAATCAAGCAGGTCCTGCATGGTCTGGTTAAAGGAAATTTCCGGTTTCCAGCCTGTATGGCTCTCGAATTTCCGGGTATTGGGCACTTGCAGGTCGGCGTCGATAGGGCGCAGACGCTCCGGGTCGATCTCCACTTTAATCTCATTTCGCTTCGCCGAAAGGGAAATCAGGTGGTTGAGCATGTCGCGCACGGAGCAGGTGTACGTGCCGCCGATGTTGTAATACGCGCCCGGCGTGGGCTTTATCGTCACCAGCATGTAGTATGCGTTTACCGCGTCGCGCACGTCGGCGAAGGTGCGAAGGCTGTCGAGATTGCCCACTTTGATGACCGGCGCGATCTGGCCGCTCTCGATCATGGCGATCTGCTTGGCGAAGGTGGATTCGGCGAATACGTCGCCACGGCGCGGGCCGGTATGGGTGAACATGCGCGTGGTCATCACCGTCATGCCGTACGCCTCCGCGTAGTAGCGGCCCACAAGGTCGGTGCCCACTTTGGAAATGGCGTAAGGCGATGCGGGATGGAAGGTGCATTCCTCGTCGATGGGCAGTTTCTCTTTCGGCACGCGGCCAAATACTTCCGACGACGCGCATACATGCACGATGGCGTCTTTCTTGTGCTGGCGCAATGCTTCCAGCACACGCGACGTGCCCTGGATGTTTGTCTCATACGTATCCAACGGCGCGGTAAAGCTGGTCTTGGGGTAGCTTTGGGCTGCAAGGTGGAACACGAAATCGGGCTTCGTCAGGCGCACCGCTTCATTGATGGAATCGCTGTCGCGCAAATCGCCGTAGACCAGCGAGATGCGTTCCTTGCGGTTTATCTGTGGCAGCAGATGCGCGAGGTTGTCCAGCGGCGAGCGCCAGCGGGCGAGGCCGATAATATCCCAGTCGGTTTTCGTGAGCAGGAAATCGGCAAGATGGGAGCCCACCATGCCGGTGATACCGGTGATAAATGCGCGCTTTTTCATAACTCAAAACCTATTTTACGCTTTACCGGCTCCGGCGGTGTTTTAATTCGTTTGATATCGAGTGCAATTTTCTCAATTTCTTCTACCAGAACCGTAATAATAGAGGATGTGCGTGTTTGTTTTGCCTCAAGTTCCGCCATACGGATGGCGATTTCTTTGTCGGCTTCCAGTGTTTCACGTAAACGCACAAAGGCGCGCATGATGGAGATATTCATCTGTATGGCGCGCGTGCTGCGTAATACGGAAGAGAGCATAGCAACCCCTTCTTGTGTAAACATGTAAGGCAAAGCGCCGCCAAGGCTGCGGCGCGATGGTATCACAGATTGTGATACCAGGGCTTCCGCTTCCTTGGTGGTGAGTTGAAACATAAAATCTGCTGGGAAACGCCCTTTATTGCGTGAAACCTGTTGCCTGAGGGCGATAGGCTTAACGCCATACAGGGTGGCCAGATCGCGATCCAGCATCACGCGTTTTCCACGCAGGACGTAGATATGACGTTCGGCAAAGTGAGAGGCTGAAGATAGCGTTTTTAATGCTTTTTTCATAGCCGCAGGTTTGCCCGCGCAGGCAAGCCTTGTCAAGCATAAGAACAGCTGTCATCCCGTCGAATAACCGGGTTCTGGCCTTGCCGGGACGCATGTTGCCTGGCTGGATCCCGTGACAAGCACGGGATGACAAGTTATAGGATAAGATAAATACCTATATCATTACATATGCTCCGCGCCTTTCGCTATCGTTTGCCCACCGCTGCCACCGCGCCTTTCTGCCCCTCGCAGGTGCGCGAAACCGTGCCGGTCGCGCTTTCCGCGCCTGTATTCACGCGCTTCCGGCGTTATGCTGGCATCGGGTTCCTCGTGGCGGTGGGGTATATGGACCCCGGCAACTGGGCGACCGACATTGAAGCGGGTTCACGTTTCGGTTATGCGCTGCTGTGCGTGATCCTCGCTTCCAGCCTCATCGCCATGCTGCTGCAGTCGCTTTGCGTGCGCCTCGGCATGGCGTCAGGCAGGGACATCGCGCAGCTCTGCCGCGAGCATTTTCCGCCGCGCGTGAATTTATTCCTCTGGATGCTGGCACAAATTGCCATCATCGCCTGCGACTTTGCCGAAGTACTGGGCACCGCGCTGGCGCTTAAGCTGCTCTTCGGCCTGCCGCTGGTGCTGGGCATTGCGATCACGGCGCTCGATACGGTCATCGTGCTGATCATGCAGGGTAAAGGCCAATTGCATGTGGAGCGTTTTGTTGCAGTGCTGATCGCTGTCATCAGCGCGGCGTTCCTCACCGAGATCCTCATGAGCCAACCTGACTGGCACGGCGTGGCGCTGGGGTTTATTCCCAACCCCGCCATATTTGCCGATCCTGCGGCATGGATGCTGGCTATCGGAATCTTAGGTGCTACCGTGATGCCGCATAACCTCTATCTGCATTCCTCCGCCGTCACCAGCCGCAAGGTGGCGCATACCGTGGAGGCAAAATCCGACGCTATCCGCCTGCTCACATGGGATACCATTCTTACGCTCTCCTGCGCGTTCTTCGTGAACGCGGCGATACTGGTGGTCTCCGCCAGCGTGTTCCATTATTCCGGCCATAACGAGGTGGCTTCCATTGACGACGCGCACAACCTGCTGGCTCCGTTGCTGGGCACGGCATTCGCTGCCACCATTTTTGCCGTGGCGCTGTTCGCGTCGGGGCAAAGCTCCACCATCACCGGCACGATGGCGGGGCAGATCATACTGGAAGGCTTCCTGAACCTGCGCATTCCCTGCTGGCAGCAACGGCTCGTCACGCGGTTGTGCGCATTGGTGCCTGCGCTCATCGCCATCAGCATCATGGGCGACGGCGCTATCGGCAAACTGCTCGTGGCCAGCCAAGTGGTGCTGAGCATGCAACTGCCGTTCGCGGTGGTGCCGCTCATCCTCTTCTGCAGCCGTCGTAGCATCATGGGTGAATGGACGATTGGCGTGGGTTTGCGCGTTGTTAGCTGGTGCGTAAGCCTGCTCATCATCGCGGCGAATCTGTATCTGATTAAGCAATTATTTTTCTAGGATTGCCGCATGTGCGGAGGAGTTCTATGCGACGACCCCGCAAGGGGTGAATTGCCGGAGGCAAGAGGGGAAAGCGTTTCCCCTCATTAAAAGTTAACCGCCGCTTTGCACGCGCTGTTCTTCCAGTTCCAGCCAGCGATGTTCGGCGGTTTCCAGCTCGGCCTGCGCATTGGCGAAGCGGCGTGAGGCTTTGTCGAACGCTTCCGGGTCTTTGATGTAGAGCGAGCTGTCTTCAAGCTGCGCTTTCAGCTTTTCTATTTCAGCTTCCAGCGCTTCAATGCGTGCGGGCAATGTTTTAAGTTCATGCACATGCTTGAACGACATTTTGCTGCTGGCTTTTTTCGCGGGCGCTTCAGCAGCAGGTGCCGCCACGACTGAAGGCGAAAGGGGGACTACCTTCTCCGCCGCTTTCTGTTTCTCCTTGAAGCGGATGTAATCCGTGTAGCCGCCGATATGCGATTCCACCACGCCGTCGCCTTCAAAGGCCAGCACTTCGGTCACCGTGCGGTCGAGGAAGTCGCGGTCATGGCTCACCAGTATCAGCGTGCCCGCATAATCGGCGAGTATCTCCTGCAGCATGTCGAGCGTGTCCATATCGAGGTCGTTGGTCGGCTCGTCGAGTATCAGCACATTGCCGGGATTGGCCAGCACCTTGGCGAGCAGCAGCCTGTTCTGCTGGCCGCCGGAAAGCGTGCTCACTTTGTCGCGCGCGATCTTGGGGTCAAACAGGAAAGTTTTGAGATAACCGCATACATGCGTGGACTTTGCTTCCTCCCCGGTGCGGAAGATCACCTGGTCGCCGCCTTCGGGGCAAAGCGTATCCCACAGGCTTTTGGTGGGATCGAGTTCGGAGCGGCTCTGGTCGAAATACGAAACCTGCAATGTCTTGCCGCGCCGTATATGGCCGTTATCCTGCGCCAGTTCGCCGGTCAGCAGCTTTAAAAAAGTGGATTTACCCGAACCGTTGCGCCCCAATATGCCGATGCGGTCGCCGCGCATTACGCGCATGCTGAAATCCTTGAGGATGGGTAGCGTGGTGCCGTCATTGCGTGTGAAGGATTTATCCACCTGCTTGAATTCCGCCACCAGTTTGGACGCCGTCGCAGGCGTCAGCGGATCAAGCTCGATCTTGCGCATGCGGTTGTTATAGCTGGCTTTGTCGGTGCGTATCTTTTCGCGCAAACTAAACAATTCGCGCAGGCGGCGCTGGTTGCGTTTGCGGCGCGCCGATACACCGCCCTGTGTCCATGCCTCTTCCTGCTCCAGCTTTTTCTGCATGTTGTGCAGCTCGCGCGCCTCATGCTCGATGATCTGCTCCGCCCATTCGTCAAACTCGCTGTAACCCTTGTTAAACGTGCGCACGATGCCACGGTCGATCCAGAACACCTTGCGCGACACGGCGGCAAGGAACGCGCGGTCATGGCTAACGCAGAGCAGCGCACCGCGATAAGTGGCAAGGTATTTCTCCAGCCATTCAATGGCGTTGATGTCCAGATGGTTGGTGGGTTCGTCCAGCAGCAGGATATCCGGCGCCACCACCAGCGCACGCGCAAGCGACGCACGACGGAGTTGCCCGCCGGAAAGTGTCTGCATGAGCGCATTGGGGTCGAGCTCGAACGGTTCCATCATGCGGTCGGCAAGATGCTGCTTCTCTACTGCGTCGTCGCCGTTGCCAAGCCCTTCCAGCACGAACTCACGCACGGTGTGGGTGTGGTTATAAAAAACCTTCTGCGCAAGGTAACCGATGCTCAAACCCGGCACGCAGGAGCGTTTGCCTTTATCAAGCTCCAGCTCGTCCATGATAATGCGCATGAGCGTGGTCTTGCCAGCACCATTTTTACCGACGAGGCAGATTTTGTCGCCGTCATTGATGGTGAGCCTGAGTTCTTCAAATAACGGCTTGCCCCCGAAATGGAGGGAAACGTCTTCAAGGGTTATGAGTGGGCGAGGGGGCATTATATTCCTATCATACTGCAGCCTGACTGCAGTATCCATGCAGACTGTGTAATACTGCCCGATGAATCCTGCGCTTTTTGCGCAGGAAGACAACAGTTCCTATGTGAAAATGTCAAGGCGGCAATTTTCTAGAAAATGCAGCACCAACGCCTAAGATTCTGGGGTATGAGCAGCATCAAACAGCCTGCCAGATAACAGCACCTAACGTGCCAAAGAATGCTTCACTGAAAACTGCAATCCTATCGCGCTCATTACCTTGATAATCGTGCCGAATTCGGGGTTCCCTTCAGCGCTGAGCGCCTTATATAAGCTTTCGCGTGAGAGCCCGGCTTTCTTGGCAATTTTGGTCATGCCCCGCGCCCGTGCCACCGTGCCAAGCGCATGGGCGATGTAGGCGGGATCATCCGTAGCAAGCGCTTCTGCCACATATGTGCTGATGGCTTTATCGCTATCCAGATAATCAGCGGCATCGAAGCGCGTGGTTTTGATCTTTTTAGCTTTGGCCATATATTTACTCCTTAAGTTGTTTCGCCAGTAACTGAGCTGCCTTAATATCTCGTGACTGTGAGCTTTTGTCCCCACCGCATAACAATATAATCACGGATTTACCTTGTATTGTAAAATACACCCTATAGCCTGCTCCACAATGTATTCGTAACTCACTCACATTCTCACCGACCGGCTTTACGTCGCCCAGATGTCCGAAAGACAACCTGTCGAGACGCGATGCAATTCTTGTCTTTGCGTTCTTATCTCTCACATTGTCCAGCCATTTTGAGAAGATGCCGGTTTTACGAATTTCGATCATAAATAACTGTATCTTATAAGATACAGTATCTTATAGGATACGATTTGTCAAGTGCGTTTTTGCGAAAAATACAGCACCAATCCGCCAAAAACCGTAGAAAGCAGCGAGCCGAAAATGATGCCGATCTTGGCGATATCCTGCAAATGTGGTGCGGAAAATGCCAGAAGCGCGATGAACAGGCTCATTGTGAACCCGATGCCAGCGAGGACGGAAACCGCATAGATATGCAGCCAGTTTAAGCCTTCGGGCTTGGGTGCAAGCTTCAGTTTCACCAGCACAAACACACTACCGAAGATGCCTATCTGTTTGCCGAAGAACAGCCCCAGCGCAATGCCCAGCGGCATGGGAGCGAAGAACTCTTTCATTTCCACACCTGCCAGACTCACTCCCGCGCTGGTAAAGGCGAACACTGGCAGCACAAGGAGCGTGACCCATGGATGGATGAAATGCAGTGCCTTTTCCAAGGGACTACTTTTCTCCTTGTCACGCATAGGAATAGCCAAGCCCACCGCAACGCCTGCAATAGTGGTGTGGATGCCGGACGCATGCAGGCAGAACCACAGATACACACCCGTAAACAAATAAGGCGTTAGCGCAGAAACATGTTTTTTATTGAGGAAAAACAGAATGCCTAGCCCCAGCGCGGTAAGCGCCAGCGGCAAAGCTGCAACGTGGGAATTATAGAAGAACGCGATGATGAGGATGGCTCCCAGATCGTCAAAAATAGCGATGGCGAGCAGCAGTATTTTGGCAGCGGGGGGCACGCCCTTGCCCAACAGCAATAATATGGCCAGCGCAAAGGCGATATCAGTTGCCGAGGGGATAGCCCAACCCTGAACGGTTACGGCATCGGAATGATTAAGGGCGACATAAATCAACGCAGGCACGATCATGCCGCCAATAGCGGCGATAAGCGGCATCATCACCTGGCCTTTCTGCGAGAGCAGTCCCTCCCGCATCTCGCGCTTTAACTCCATGCCAACGCTGAAAAAAAACAGTACCATCAGCACGTCTTTGACAAAATGCCCGGCGGGACGGGTTATGTCCGCATACCACGCAGAAAACGGCGAATTGGCCAGCAGAAGCGCCAGTACGGCAAAGGTCAGCATGACAATGCCGCCTAGCGATTCGTTGCCTTTTTGCGGCTGGGGGGGATGATTCATGATGACAAGTGTAATTATCGGCTTTAGAACGCTGCTTATACCGTAACTTAAGCCGCAATGGTATTAAAATCGATGCTTAAAGTCCGAATCATCCCCTGCCTCGACGTGAAAGACGGCCGCGTGGTCAAAGGCGTGAACTTCGTCGATTTGCGCGACGCAGGCGACCCGGTGGAACAGGCGCGGCTGTATGACGCGCAAGGCGCGGACGAATTATGCTTCCTCGATATTTCCGCGTCGTCGGATAACCGCGATACGCTGTACGATGTGGTGGCGAAGGTTGCGGAACAATGTTTTATGCCGCTGACTGTGGGCGGCGGCGTGCGCGCGCTGGACGACATTCGCAAGCTGCTGCTGGCCGGTGCAGACAAGGTTTCCATCAACACCGCCGCAGTGAAACGCCCTGAATTCGTGCGTGAGGCGTCGGAAAAATTTGGGAGCCAGTGCATCGTGGTGGCGATCGATGCCAAGTCGGTCGCGGAAGATAAATTCGAGATATTCACGCATGGCGGGCGCAATGCCACCGGCCTGGATGCCGTGGAATGGGCGCGGCGCATGGAAAACTATGGCGCAGGCGAGATACTGCTCACCTCGATGGATCGCGACGGCACCGCCAAAGGTTTCAACATCCCCCTCACGCGCGCCATTGCCGATGCGGTGAAGATCCCTGTGATCGCGTCCGGCGGCGTGGGTACCCTCCAACACTTAGTCGAAGGCGTGCGTGACGGCCATGCAAGCGCCGTGCTTGCCGCTTCCATTTTCCATTACGGCGCTTATACTGTGGCGCAGGCAAAAGCGGCGCTGGGTGCCGCTAACATTCCGGTGAGATTATAGGCATGGGCAACATTGCTTTTTTAGATGAGTTATACGCAACTATCCTCGAGCGCCGCGCCTCGGGGAACGTGAATGAATCCTACGTGGCGAAAACCGCTGCCGCTGGCCTGCCGCGCCTTGCTCAAAAAGTAGGCGAAGAGGGCGTGGAAACCGTCATCGCTGCGATGAAGAAAGACAAAAACGAGCTGTGCAGCGAAAGCGCCGACCTGCTTTTCCACTTGCTCATGCTCTGGGCGGAAGCGGGGCTCACGCCTGCCGACGTCGCCGCCGAACTGCAAAAACGTCATAAGAAATAAAACAGGAGTTTGTTATGAAAGCTGATGATAAGGCGCTGGATATTATCTGGCGCGAAGCGCGTACATTTACTGCGTGGCAGGATAAGTCTGTATCAGACGAACTGCTCCAGCAGGTCTATGACCTCTGCAAATGGGGCCCCACCAGCCAGAACTGCCTGCCGATGCGCATTGTGTTTGTCAAATCGAAGGAAGCCAAAGAACGCCTGAAACCCTGCCTCGCAGGCGGAAATGTGGACAAGACCATGGCGGCACCCGCCGTTGCCATCGTCGCCTATGACATGGAGTTTTATGAAAAACTGCCCGAGCTCTGGCCAGCGAATAAGGCCGCAAAGGATGGGTTTGTTGGCAAGCCGGACGCCGTGCAGGCAACCGCGACGCGCAACGGCTCGCTGCAGGGTGGTTATTTCATCTTGGCGGCGCGTGCGCTGGGGCTGGATTGCGGGCCGATGTCCGGCTTCAGCAACGAGAAGGTGGACACGGAGTTTTTCAAGGGAACGTCGTGGAAATCCAACTTCCTGTGCAACCTGGGTTACGGCGATGCGGCCAAGCTGTTCCCGCGCGGGCCGCGTCTGAGCTTCGAGGAGGCGTGCAAAATCGTATAATGTCATCCTGAGGAGCATGGCGACGAAGGATATCCTTGTTTACTTTAAGCTAGGAGATTCTTCGCTACGCTCAGAATGACGAAAACAGAGAGAAACAGAATGACCTACGACAATAATAATATCTTCGCCAGGATCATGCGCGGTGAGATACCGGGCAAAAAACTGTATGAAGACGAACATGTGTTCGCGATGAACGATATCGCGCCAGCAGCGCCCGTGCATGCGCTGGTGCTGCCCAAAGGGGAATATGTGTCGTTCGACGACTTTGCCAGCAAAGCCGCGCCTGAAACCGTGGCGCATTTCTTTGCGACCATAACAAAAATTGCACGCCAGCTAGGCGTGGAAGAAACCGGCTACCGCCTAATCATGAACCACGGCAAGAACGCCTCACAGTCCGTGCCGCATTTCCATGTGCATATCATCGGTGGCAGGCCGCTGGGCGCATTGCTGCCGGGGGATGGCGAGGAGCGCTAGACTGCTATGCTTGCAGGTATATCGCTATTACTATTGCCCGGTATTCCGCTCGTCTTATTCACCTTGCTAATACCCGCAAGCCATTTTGCGCGTTATGCGGCTTTAGTGATTGCAGCTTATATTGTGTTGGCGATCAATCTTTCTTTTCAGGATAATGACGGCAGTCTTGGTAATACTCTCGGCATGTACATGATTCTCATGCCGCTGGGGCTTAATTTGCTCATACTTATTATCAGGGCATGTTTATTATCTGTGTCGTGGCAGCGTGAGCCCTGTTTAAATGAATCGACGCTTGTTCATGAAAGCATACCTGTTGCAATCGCGTATGGGATTGTCGTTGCAAGTATTGTGCTTTTTATAACATGGAAGCCTTTTCAGAGTTTCACTCCGGCATGGGAAGCTTATGCAATAATAATTGGAATAACTTTTGTTGTTTCAGTAATAATTTTTGCTCTTCAATATTCCAGTCCACGGCAGAAATTTAAAAGAGCAAGTTTTACATTAATCGCGTCATTTATTCTCTCGATAGGTATTTTATTAGCGCATTATCTATTGAATTCAGAGAATGTTATTCATCAGGCGCAGCAAATAGCGGGTAGTAAGCCATATTGTGTGCAGGTGGCGGATAGGCAAAGTATATACGTTATTCCGGATACGCAGATTGCACTGTCTGGTTTGACGATGCGTGCGTACGAGCGGCAGCCTGGCATTAAGGGAAGTTATGATGCTCTTTTATTGGTTGGAGAAGGAGCAAAGGGTAAGCTCTATAGCTGGTCGCACTTCAAAGAAACCTTTGTAGCCTATGGCAGCAAGAGGCAATGGCCGGTTATCTATTGTAAGCCTAAGGAGCAATTTTTTTCACATTTGCCATTATGGTTTGCTGAGCAAAATAATAGCCAGTCAGATGAAACTAATTTCATAGCTGGTGGCACAGAATTTGTTATTCCCAACATATATCAGAGTTCTCCACACGGGTTTTGTCCGACCTGTGGTACGTCATCGCAATGGCTGGCTTTTAAAGCGCAGGCGCCGGATTTCCAGCCTGTGAACACAGAGTCGACAACACTTTCAATGTGGGAAAAATTTAATCAGGAAATTCAAATATATTTTAAAGAAGATATGCGATTGCCCAGAAGCCACGAAGGCACCTATAATCTTCAAAACCTCCTTCACGATGAAAATGGAAATCTTATAGCTAAGACCGAGTGCACTCCTAAAATCTGCAATCAGGTTTTTCTACATGCAGGCAGAACCTATTTATTTGGTTATCCGAGAGAGTTCTTTGATGAACGCAGCCAATTGCAGCAGCGGCTGATTGAGAAAGTGAAAAGCTTCGAAAAATAAGATTTAGCTAAACATCCCCGCCGTTTCGGCCAGCGGCAACCCCACCACATTAGAATAGCTTCCATTGATCGCAGGGATGAACGCAGCAGCGCTGCCCTGTATCGCATAGCCGCCTGCCTTGCCCTGCCACTCATTGCCAGCGAGGTAGCGCTCTGTTTCTTCTGCGGTCAGGCGTTTAAAGCGCACGAGCGTAGTCACCAGCTTCACTTTCTGCTTTTCACCTACCTGCAGCACTACGGCGGTGGTTACGCGGTGACGGCGGCCTGAGAGCAGCTTCAGACACATCGCTGCCTGTTCGCGCGTTTCGGCCTTGGGCAGTATCCTGCGCCCGCAATGCACTACCGTGTCAGCGGCGAGCACGGGGCTTTGCGGGTAACGCGCGGCGATGATGCGCGCTTTCTCGCGTGCCACGCGCTCAGCATACACCAGCGGTTCTTCGTTCTTCAGCGGGGTTTCGTCGGTATCGGCGGCTTCGATGCGCGCAGGGGTAATGCCGATCTGGGCAAGCAGTTCGCGCCGCCTCGGGGAAGCGGAAGCAAGAATGATATTATCCTTGGGCGACACCATCTTTATGGCGGAATTTGATGCGGCCCTTGGTGAGGTCATACGGCGTCATTTCCACCGTCACCGAGTCACCGGCGAGAATACGGATGCGGTTCTTGCGCATTTTTCCGCTGGTCACCGCGATCAGCGTATGGCCGTTTTCCAGCTTCACGCGGAACATCGCGTTGGGGAGCAGTTCCAACACCGTGCCGGGGAATTCAAGCAGTTCTTCTTTAGCCATATTTTAGTTGTTCGTTGCTGGTTGTTCGTTGTTAGTGAGCCGTTAATAAAGAGAAACCAAGCCATTGTCCACCCCCTTTTACCAACAACAAACAACAAACAACGAATAACGGCCTACTTCAATTGCAGCGCATGCAGCAGCGTGAACAGCCTGCGCGCGGTTTCGTAATCCATCTGCACTTTGTCTTCCAGAAGGGTGGAAAGCAGGTCAGCGCCTTCGTTGTGTAGCCCACGGCGGCTCATGTCAATCGCCTCTATTTTCGGAATATTTCCGATCCGTACCGCTTCAAAATAGCTCTCGCATATCAGCACGTAATCGCGGATGATGCCGCGAAAAGGGGCGAGGGGAACGCCCAGTTGCTGCGTGGCGTCGCTACTGTCAGTGGCCACCGTGAATATTACGCGATTCTCCGATGTGCCGAGCGTGACACGGTAAGGGCCTTCGAGGCCCTTCACCGCAAAATGGTTCCACTCGATGAGGTCGTTGATCGCCACGTTGCGGTCATGCCCCACTTCGGCGGTGCGCCGTGCTATGCCGCTTTCATCCAGCGTGATGCTGGCAATGTAGGTGGTGGTGCTCATAAACGGTGCCTGAGCGAGAGGGCATGGGCGGGCAGGCCTTCACTGTCGGCAAGCACGGCAGCATCCTTGGCAAGCGCCTTTGCGCCCTTGGCAGTGCAGCCGATGAGCGATGTGCGCTTGAGGAAATCATACACGCCGAGGCCGGACGAGAACCGCGCCGAATGTGAGGTGGGCAGCACATGCGAAGGCCCGGCGATATAGTCGCCGATGGCTTCCGGCGTGTGGCGTCCCATGAAGATGGCGCCCGCATGGCGCACCTGTTTGGCCAGCGCTTCGGGTTTTTCTACGGCCAGCTCAAGATGTTCAGGGGCGATAATGTCAATCACCGGCAATGCTGCTTTCCAGTCTTTTACCAGGATGATAGCGCCGTAATGCTCCCATGATGCGCGTGCGATGTCTGCACGCGAAAGCGTGGCAAGCGTTTGCTCAATGGCTTTTTCCACCCTCGCCGCGAAGGCGGAATCATTCGTTATCAGGATGGATTGCGCGTCGCGGTCATGCTCGGCCTGCGAGAGCAGGTCGGCGGCGATCCATTCCGGCTTGTTTCTGGCATCGGCCACCACGAGAATTTCGGAAGGGCCTGCGATCATGTCGATACCCACCTTGCCGAATACCTGACGCTTGGCTTCGGCCACATAGGCATTGCCGGGGCCGACGATTTTGTCCACTGCCGCAATCGTATCCGTCCCGTAAGCCAGCGCCGCAATCGCTTGCGCCCCGCCCACGCGGTAAATTTCGGTGATGCCTGCGATGTCGGCAGCGGCAAGCACGGCGGGGTTAATAACGCCCTGCGGGGTGGGCACTACCATGGCAATGCGCTTCACGCCTGCGGTAATTGCGGGAATGGCATTCATCAGCACGGAGCTGGGGTAAGACGCGGTGCCGCCGGGCACATACAGCCCTGCCGCATCAATCGCGCCCCAGCGCCAGCCAAGCAGGGTGCCATGCTTGTCCTTGTAGCGTACGTTCTTTGGCAACTGACGCTTATGGTAATCGCTTATGCGTGCGGCGGCATGTTCCAGCGCCTTCAGAATATCTTTGCTACAGGCTTTGCGCGCGGCTTTTATCTCGGCTTTCGTGAAACGTAATTTCTCCGGTGAAAACGTCACCTTGTCAAATTGTTCCGTATACGAAACAACCGCCTTATCTCCTTGTATGCGTACGCGCTCAATAATGGCTTTCACCACCTGTGAAACATCGGCCTCCTTCGTTTCGCGCAGGCGCAGGAAGCGGCTGAACGATTCTTGGAAGTCAGATGTTCTTGTATCAAGGTAAGTGGTCATAACGAACACATATTCTTATTACTTGTCATGCCCGTGAAAACGGGCATCCAGAATAAAATACATACCGGATTCCCGCTTTCGCGGGAATGACAGATATTCAAACCGGTTTGTTTATGCGGCATTGGCGGCGCTCCGAAAACGGTCGATCCACGTACTCAGTTCTTCGTTGCGGGTCTTGAGCGCAGTGCGGTTGACGATGAGGCGTGAGGATACATCATGGATCTTTTCCACTTCCACAAGGCCGTTTGCCTTGAGTGTTGCGCCGCTGCTCACCAGATCCACGATCACGCCGCACATGCCAAGCTTGGGGGCGAGTTCCATCGCACCGGAAAGCCTGATGCATTCGGCCTGCACGCCGCGTGCGGCGAAGTGGTTCTGTGTGATGCCCGGATATTTGGTGGCCACGCGCACATGGCTGGCGCGCGCCGGGTCTTGCCCTTCGAGGGCTTTGAGTTCCGCCACGGATAGGCGGCATTTGCCGATGCCGAGGTCCAGCGGGGCATAGATATCGGGAAAGTCGAATTCCATCAGCACATCGCTGCCGCACACGCCAAGCTGCGCCGCGCCGAACGCCACAAAGGTGGCTACGTCAAAGCTGCGCACGCGGATGAGGTTGAGCTCTTTCACGTCCGTTGCGAACTGCAGTTTGCGGCTGTTCTCGTCAAAGAAATCCGGCTCCGGCTTCACGCCTGCACGCGCCATAAGCGGTTGTAGTTCTTCGAGGATACGGCCTTTGGGTACGGCGAGGGTAATCATTGTTCACTCCGCTTTATTTTGTCATTCCCGCGAAAGCGGGAATCCAGACTTTCTTTTTGTGCCGTTAACGCAGCACGCTGGATGCCCGTTTGCACGGGCATGACAAGGTAAGAATATTCCAAATAAACTGACATGATCAGTCCTTCAGCCTTTCAATCTCGGCACCGCAAGCGGAGAGTTTTTCTTCGAGGCGTTCATAGCCACGGTCAAGGTGATAGACGCGGTGAATCACGCTGTCGCCGCGCGCCGCCAGTGCCGCGATGACGAGCGAAACAGAAGCACGCAGGTCGGTTGCCATTACTTCCGCGCCGTTGAGGTGATCAACCCCGCGCACCATGGCGGACGAGCCGTGCACGTTGATTTTAGCGCCCATGCGGGTCAGTTCGGGCACATGCATGAAGCGGTTCTCGAAAATGGTTTCCGTAATCATGGAAGCGCCTTCGGCCATCGTGAGCAGCCCCATCATCTGCGCCTGCATGTCGGTGGGGAAGCCCGGATAAGGCTGCGTCATGATGTCCACCCCGTGCAGGCCGTTCTTGCGGCTGACGTGGATGCCGCCCTCGCTTGCCTGCATGACGATGCCCGCTTCCGCGAATTTTTCCGCTATGGAATGCATGATGTCCATGTCGATGCCCAGCAGCTCCACTTCGCCGCCGGTGATAGCGGCGGCGGCGGCATAGGTGCCTGCCTCGATGCGGTCGGCTATAACGCTATGCTTAGCGCCGTGTAGCGACGTCATGCCACGAATGGTAAGTGTGTCGGTGCCGATGCCCTCGATCTCCGCGCCCATCTTTTGCAGGCAATGTGCGAGGTCGGTTATCTCAGGTTCGCGCGCGGCATTGCGCAAAATAGTAGTGCCTTCGGCCAGCGTGGCGGCCATGAGCAGGTTTTCCGTGCCCGTCACCGTAACCTTATCGAACGCGATATCCGCACCGCGCAGGCGGCCTTTGACGAAAGCGTTGATATAACCGTCGGAGAGTTCGATCATCGCGCCCATCTGTTCAAGCGCTTTGAGATGAAGGTCGATCGGGCGCGTGCCGATGGCGCAACCGCCGGGCAGCGATACTTTGGCCTGCCCGAAACGCGCAAGCAGCGGCCCCAGCACCAGTACGGACGCACGCATCGTGCGCACGAGCTCATAGGGTGCGGTGAAATTGGTGATGTCGGCAGCCTGCAGCGTGAGCGTGCGGCCATAGCCGTGCCTGCCGCTGGCAATCTCGTCCATATGCAGCCCCACGCCATGCTGCACCAGCAGGTTGGCCATAGTGATGATGTCGGCAAGGTAGGGAATGTTTGCAAGCGTCAGCCTGCCTTCTGTGAGCAGCGAAGCCGCCAGTAGCGGCAGCGCCGCGTTCTTGGCGCCGCTGATGGGAATGGACCCCTTAAGAGGGTTGCCGCCGCGTATACGTATCTTGTTCATTTCTTCTCCACGAGTGGCAGCGTTACGCCTTTTTGTCCCTGATATTTGCCCTTGCGGTCGGCATAGGAAACATCGCATACCGGGTCACCGCGCAGGAACAGGAACTGGCACGCACCTTCATTGGCGTAGATCTTTGCAGGCAGCGGCGTGGTGTTGGAGAATTCCAGCGTCACATGGCCTTCCCATTCCGGTTCCAGCGGCGTCACGTTGACGATGATGCCGCAGCGCGCATAAGTGGATTTGCCAAGGCAGATGACCAGCACATCGCGCGGGATGCGGAAATATTCCACCGTGCGCGCCAGCACGAACGAGTTCGGCGGGATCACGCACACATCGGTCTTGCGGTCGACGAAGCTTTTATCGGAAAAGGATTTGGGATCCACCACGGCGGAGTCCACATTGGTGAATATCTTGAATTCATCGGCCACGCGAGCGTCATACCCGTAAGACGAAAGCCCGTAGGAAATAACGCCTTCGCGTTGCAGGTTCTCCACGAACGGTTCGATCATTCCATGTTGGGTGGAGCGTTCGCGGATCCAGCTGTCGGGCATTATACTCATAAAGCTACTAGGCATTAGGGGTGGGGGAATAGGCATTAGGGCATTGGAAATCAACCTGTATAGATCATTTTATAAAAACCTAAAGCCTAATCCCTAATGCCTGATGCCTTTTATACCCGCACGTGCCAGTTCGTCGGCGCGCTCATTGAGCGGATGGCCGCTATGGCCTTTTACCCAATGCCATGTAATAGCGTGTTTTTTTGCCTCTTCTTCCAGCATTTGCCAGAGATCGGCGTTCTTCACCGGTTTTTTGTCGGCGGTTCTCCAGCCGTTTTTCTTCCAACTATGTATCCACTCCATGATGCCTTTGCGTACATAGGTGCTGTCGGTATAGAGGTCTACCTTGCAGGGTTTTTTTAGTGCCTTCAGCGCTTCAATCGCGCCCATCAGCTCCATGCGGTTATTGGTGGTGTCGGCTTCGCCGCCGTTCAGGTCTTTCTCTTTATCGCCGCTGATAAGCACCGCGCCCCAGCCGCCCGGGCCGGGATTGCCGGAGCATGCGCCGTCTGTGTAGATGGTCACTTCAGGTTTGGGGCTCATAGTTATTTTACCTAATGCTTTATGTCTCAACCCTCAAGGTCTTTGACACGCTACTCACAAAACAAGTATGGTGCCGCGTATGAATATTCGACCGCTTGCACCACTCAAAAACCAGACCGAATGCAAAATCTGTGGCCATAACGCAGAACTTTACGGCGTGGTGGATTTCAACAAGAACTGCGAAGAACCCAAAGGTGTGTTGCTGCCGCTTGCAGGCATACCGGTCTATTATCACCAGTGCAGCCAGTGCGGATTGGTGTTCACGCGGGCGTTTGATGCATGGAACAAAAGTGATTACCTCGAGCATATCTATAATGACGATTACGTGAAGGTTGATCCCGACTACACCGCCAGGCGCCCCCAGGACGCAGCGGAATTGGTGGAGGGCTTCATTGAAGGACGGAAATTTAAGATGCTCGATTATGGTGGTGGCAACGGTATGATGGCGGGTCTTTTGCGCAAGCGCGGGCTTGACTGTGTAAGTTGGGATCCGATGCAGAAAGACGATGTGCGGCCTGTCTCGGCGCAGTTTGATCTCATTACCTCGTTCGAGGTATTTGAGCATACGCCGACACCCGTTGAGAGCACTCAGGAAGCGCTGGAATTTCTGAAACCCGAAACCGGCATGCTGCTATTCTCTACGCTCACTATCGACACACTGCCGGCACGCGCGGTAAACTTTGGTTATTTCGCGCCGCGCAACGGTCATATCACCATCTACACCAGGAAAGCACTGGCGATGCTATTTGCCAGGTTCGGCTATAAAATGAATCATCTGCATGATGGTTTGCATCTGGCCTATAAGACAGTGCCGCAGTTAGCACGGTAAAAATTATAATCCATACTCGCTGTGATGCTGCACCTGCCGGTGGAAACGCAGCTTGCGCCAGTATTCCAGCGGGTCGTGCGGGGTGACGAGCGCGCCCTCCACGGGGAACAGCCAGTCATGCGCGCGCGTGAGCAGGAAGCGGAAAGACGCGCCACGCGCAAGTATCGGCAACGCCTCCAGTTCGGCTTCCGGCAACGCTCGCACGTCGTTATAGCCGCGCAGCAGCAATTTGGCCTTGGTGATGTTGAAGTCGCGGTATTTCTCGAAGCACCACGCATTCATGCAGATGGCGATGTCATAAGCCAGCATGTCGTTACAGGCGAAGTAGAAATCAATGATGCCACTGAGCTTGCCGTCTTTGGCGAAGAACACGTTATCGGGGAAGAGGTCGGCATGGATGACGCCGTTTATCAGATGTTTAGGCCACGCGGATTGCAGGAACGCGATCTCTGTTTGTAATTCGCCTGCAAGGCCCGGCGCAATTTCATCCGCGCGTGGCAATATTTTTGCGATAATGGCGTTCCAGCCTTTGAGCGAAAGCGCATTCGCGCGCGGTATGGCGTAACCCTGCCCGGCAAGATGCATGCGTGCGAGGTGGCTGCCCAGCTCGCTTAAATGCTGATTTTCAATGGTGCTGGCCGATACGGATGTGCCTTCGAGGAAGGTGACTATCATCGCTGGTCTGCCTTTTACCTGTCTGAGCACGGCGCTGTCTTTAGCGTGCACGGGGCTGGGGCAGGGTACGCCGCCTTTGGCGAGTTGTTCCATAAGACCTGCGAAAAACGGCAGGTCGGCCTCTGACACGCGTTTTTCAAATAACGTAAGTATGAGTCTGGTGCCGTCTGACAGCGTGAGTTTGTAATTGGTGTTTTCCACGCCCGAGCGTATGCCGTCCGCCTGTGTCAGTGCGGGCAGGTCATACGCGGCGAGCAGGGCTCTTATCTCGTCATTGGATAGTTCAGTGTAAACGGCCATAGCTTTGGGTATTAACGTTCTATCTTGCCATTGTCACGCCGTTTGAACACGTCATAGCGGCAGCCGTCAGTATCCAGCGCGGGTGTCTGGGGGCCTGCTTCAGGGCAAAAATCGATATGGCGCAGGAAAGTATAATTTTCCCACGCGCTGGCGAATGCGGGGAAGCGCTGGAAATACCTGATGACATCAAACTCGGTACCGGTATTGCCGAAATCCGGGCTGGTATCGACGAAGATAAGATCAGGCTTTTTGCGTGAGAGGTCATCGGCCACGCCTTGCGCCACGATATACGCCATCCGGTCATTGCCGTTACTTACGCTGTCGTCCTTGATGTATTTATAGAGCGGCCAGAGCATGTGATAACGTGAGGCGAACGTGCTGCCGGTGGTGTGCGCAAGTCTGGGCCAGTAGCCGAAATGTATGGAAAGTGCGCTGAAGGAATCAGCCTTTTCCTCGCGTATGGTGTTCTCAAATCCTGCGAGGAGTTTTTCAAAAGTAGTCAAGGGCGGCGGCAGGATGCCGGAAAACAGAAGCGGCAGAAGCTTGGCCGTCACATAAAACGATACGAACAGCTTGCTGCAGGTGATGCCGGTGCCTGCATATATCCGCATTTTTTCATCGTCGTGGTTGGCGCGTATCCAGCCATATTCCGCAAGCAGCCAGCCGATGACCAGCAGCATGAATGCGTTAAGCGGATAGAAGGTATAGTGCCAGCCGTTATTGATGAGGGCATATAACGTGGCCGTAGCGCAGAGCCACAGCAGGTAGTGCAGGTCGCTGCGCAAAGGAGTGCTGGCGCTACGGTAGCCAGCAAACGCCAGCAGCAGGCCGAACAGCGCGGGCAGGATAGAGTAATACCCCATCAGGCCGTTCGTGTAGGATGAATATGTTTCCCGCAGAAGCGGCCACATGACGGTGAAATATTCCGGCGTCAGGCTGCCTATCAGTATCATATAGAACACCCCGCCCAGCCCGATTACCCAGTGCTCCGGCACGAACAGTGTTTTCCAGCCCGGATCACGCCACAAACGCAGCAGCGCTATGGCGATGGGGAACACCAGCATATGCGGTTTGATGCAGAAACCGATCGTGGCCAAGAGCGCCAGCGTGACGCGCAGGCGCGATGAAACGGGCTGCGCACATATGCCCGGCATGTAACTTAGGCAATAAGGCAGCGCCAGCAGCAGGAACAGATGCTCGCGGTCGGCAAAGAAAAAACGTTCCGGCAGCCCAACGAAGATGAACGCGATGAGCCATAATATTTTTTCGTAAACCTGGGGCATGGCGGCCAGCACTGCGTTGCGCGCCAGCAGTGCCGCGCAGAGATACAGGCTTGCCGCCGCAAGCAGCAATGCAAGAATGGCCAGTATTTGGGCCGGTTCCATGTTCACGGTATCGGCAAGGTAGACAGGTATCTGGTAGAGCCACAGGATAAGCGGCGGGTTGGTTTCCATGATGTCTGCATACGGCACGCTTCCGTTACGCATCATGGACGCGGCCAGCAGCAGCCACTCTTTGCCGCCGGACCACGCGCCCAGCACCTGATTATAAGCAGCCCATGCCAGCGTCAGGATCACCAGTATCCTGTTCGTCCTGTGTGCATGGATGGTCTGGCCCGTCATCATCTACTCAACAGCGCGCTTGAACACGTCATACCGGCAGGCCGATTCTATTTTCTGGTTATTGCCGGGATCGGTATCCTCGCAGAGGCCAGCGGTCTTAAGCAGCGCATAAGGTTTCCATGCATCGGCGAATCCGGCATTGCGCGAGAGATATTCCACGATATCCAGATGCCTGTTCGTTTTGCCGAATATGGGGCTGCTATCCACGAACACGATCCGGGGTTTGTTGGAGTTCAGGTCGTCGGCCAGCCCTTGGGCGATGTAATCGATGATCCACTGATAGCGCTGCGTATAGCTTTCATCCGACATCACGAATTTGGGCAGCGGCCAGAGGTTCTGGAAGCGCGTTTCCAGCGTTGCACCGGTGGCGGTGGCGAGTTTCGGCCATTGATTGGCGCCGATGGAAAACGCGCCGAAGGTCTTTGCTTTTTCTTCCTGCATGATGGCGATGAATTCCGGAAGGAGCCTGTCGCGGTGCGTGGCGGGATAAAAGCCAGACAGCATGAGCCAGAACGGTATCAGCGTGCCGATGATATTGAAGAAGAATACCGCCGCGCAGAAAAAGCGCGAGACTTTGAGGTTATAGCGCGTCCTGGCATCGCTGGCGGAGGCGAGCAGCCACATGCAGTCAAGCAGTATCCAGCCCACCGCCAGCATCACGAAGCTGTTCAGCGGAAAGAACGTGTAAAGCCAGCCGTTATTGATATTGATGTAGATGACCGAGGCTGCCATCAGCGTGACGAAGTACCAGCAATCCCTGCGCAACGGTGTGGCGGACTTCCATTGCAGCCCGGCGACGGCGAACAGGAAGCTGAACGCTGCGGGGAAATAAAGGAACATCGTGGTGCCGATGCCGTTATAGTAACCGCCATACGTGGCCGCTGCGATGGGCAGGATGGTGGAAAAATATTCCGGCGTCAGCTGGTAGGCGGCGAAAAGGTAAAGGATCGCGGTGATGCCGATCACCCAGCTTTCAAGGCAGAATACGCTGCGTAAACTGCGTGTGAAGGCAAGGTTGAGCAACTGCACGGTGATGAAGAACACCATGAAATGCGGTTTGATACAGAAGCCGGTAGCGGCCATGAGCGCGATGGTCCAGCGCGTGCCTTTGGGCGGCACATACCCCTGCATGCCCGGCAGGAAACGCAGGAAGTAGGGCAGGCTCAGCGTGAAGAACAGATGCTCGCGGTCGGCGAAGTAAATGGTGTTGGGCCAGAAAATGAGGATATACGCGAGCAGCCAGAGCACGAGGTGGTAGTAGGCGGTATGGTCGCGAAGCGCTGCATGTTGCTTCAATAATGTTGCCGAAAGGAAAATGGAAAGAGCTGAAAGCGCCAGCGTGAGCGCGGCCAGCACCCATCCGTCATATAAATCCAGCAGGCGGCCAATGAACACCGGTATCTGGTACAGCCATAGCACCAGCGGCGGGTTGATCTCCATCACGTCCACATAAGCCCGCCGTCCGTCGAATATCTTATTGGCGCAGAGCAGCAGCCAGCCTTTATCGCCGTCCGCGCCCATTACTATCTGCATGACGCCTGCGAATGCCAGCATCAGGCATGCGATCAGGCACAGGAAGGATTTGCTGCGGCAGGCTTTGGTTTGGGTCATGCGCGCACTTTACAGAAAAATTTTGTGAAACAATATTTATATTACGGGTGGCGTCCCGCCCCTGCTCCCCCTTGACGTATATCCCTTCGCGCCCTAACGTGCCGCAACGTTTACGAAGTGAGGATGTATGTTCAGTCTTTCGGGTAAAACCGCGCTGGTGACCGGCGCATCGGGCGGCATCGGCGGCGCTATCGCTAAAACACTGCATGAAGCGGGTGCGAAGCTGGTGATATCGGGCACAAGGCGCGAGGCGCTGGACGCGCTCAACGCGGAGCTGGGCGGTGTGGCTACCCCCATTACCTGTAATCTTTCCGACCCTGCTTCCATCGACGCGCTGGTGAAAGATGCGGAAAGCGCGCTTTCGCAGGTGGATATCCTCGTCTGCAACGCAGGCGTCACCAAAGACAACCTTTCCATGCGCATGAAAGACGAGGAGTGGGATCAGGTGATCGCCATCAACCTTACCGCCACCTTCCGCCTCGTGCGCGCTGCCATGAAGGGCATGATCAAGCGCAGGCATGGCCGTATCATCAATATCACGTCTGTGGTGGGCACGATGGGCAATCCCGGTCAGGCGAACTATTGCGCGTCCAAGGCGGGCATCGCGGGCATGACCAGGTCCATCGCGCAGGAAGTGGCGTCGCGCAACGTCACCATCAACTGCATCGCGCCGGGGTTCATTAAAACGGCGATGACCGACGCGCTCAATGAAGAGCAGCAGAAGCGCATCACCGGAAATATTCCCGCCGGGCGTTTCGGTTTGCCGCAGGACGTGGCGGGCAGCGTGGTGTTCCTCGCCAGTGATGCGGGCGCGTATATCACCGGGCAGACTATTCATGTAAATGGTGGATTGTTAATGGTTTAGGCAAAAGCGCAGGCGGCATTAACCCCGTCTTCATTCTTTTGCTAGCCAAACCAGTTTCACTATGCTACGTAGCACAAAATTTAGCGTAACCAACAAGGGTATAGGTCTATGAGCGACATCGCAGCACGCGTACGTAAAATTGTAGTTGAACATCTTGGTGTAGATGAAGCGAAGGCGACGCCTGAAGCGCATTTCATCGACGATCTGGGTGCAGACAGCCTCGACACGGTCGAGCTGGTGATGGCGTTCGAAGAAGAATTCAACTGCGAAATCCCCGATGAAGCCGCAGAGAAGATCCTGACCGTTCAGGACGCGATCAACTACATCCAGCAGCATGCTGTTGCCGCCTAAGCCTTTTTGGTATTAACAACCGAAGTATCTGCATGACACGCCGTGTCGTTGTTACCGGTCTGGGATTGGTGTCTCCGCTCGCCTGTGGCGTAGAGGAAACCTGGAAACGTCTGCTGGCAGGCGAATCCGGTATCGGCCCGATCACCAGGTTCGATGTATCGGATCTGGGCACACGTATCGCGGGCCAGGTGCCGCACGGCACCGAGCCGCACCAGTTCCGCACGGATGAATGGGTGGCTCCCAAAGAGCAGAAAAAGATGGATGATTTCATCATCTATGCTATTTCCGCCGCGACGCAGGCTATTACCGATTCCGGCTGGAAGCCCGCCACTGAAGAAGAGCGCGAACGCACCGGCGTCATGATCGGTTCGGGCATCGGCGGCCTTCAGGAGATACAGAACACGGTCATCGAGATGCAGGCCAAAGGCCCGCGCCGCGTTAGTCCGTTCTTCATTCCGTCCTGCCTCATCAACCTTGCGTCCGGGCAGGTATCCATCCAGCACGGTTTCAAAGGCCCCAACCACTCCGTGGTAACGGCCTGCTCCACCGGCGCGCACGCTATCGGCGATGCGGGCAGGATCATTCAGGCAGGTGACGCGGATGTGATGGTGGCTGGCGGCACCGAAGCGGCTATCTGCCGCGTTGGCATCGCGGGCTTTGCCGCGGCGCGCGCGCTTTCCAACGCCTATAACGACACGCCGACCAAGGCTTCCCGCCCGTGGGACAAGGGCCGTGACGGTTTCGTGATGGGAGAAGGTGCGGGTATCGTGGTACTCGAAGAATACGAACATGCCAGAAAACGCGGCGCGAAGATCTACGGCGAACTGGTGGGCTATGGCCTTTCCGGCGACGCTTACCACATCACCGCGCCGTCCTCTGACGGCAATGGCGGTTTCCGTTCCATGCAGATGGCGATCAAGCGCGCAGGCGTAACGCCCGACGCAATCGACTATATCAACGCGCACGGCACTTCCACGCCGCTGGGCGACGAGATCGAGCTGGGTGCGGTAAAGCGCCTGTTCGGCGACGCCGCATACAAGCTTTCCATGTCCTCCACCAAATCCTCCATCGGCCATCTTCTGGGGGCTGCGGGCAGCGTGGAAGCCATCTTCTCCATTCTCGCCATCCGTGACCAGGTGGCGCCTCCCACACTGAACCTTGAAAATCCGTCTGACGGCTGCGATATTGACCTTGTGCCGCACACGGCCAAGAAACGTACGATCAATTACGTGCTTTCCAATTCATTCGGGTTCGGTGGTACGAATGCATCCCTCGTCTTCAAGAAGCTCTGATACGGCAATCTGCGATGAACCCGCTGTCGCAGGCTTCAGCCGCCTGATGGCAGGCAGTTTCCTGCACTGGACGGGTAACACGCTGACCGACGAGGCCGATATACCCACCGCCTTATATCACGCGCCATTTGGGCTTGTCGCGCATGGCACAGAACCCGATCCCGTATTCTGCTATGCCAATCTTACGGCCCAGAAATTGTGGGCGATGAACTGGGCGGATTTCACCAGCATGCCCTCGCGCCTCTGCGCGGAGGCCGTTGCGGTGCCGGAACGCGAAAGGGTATTGCAGCAGGCGGCGAAGCTTGGCTTTGTCGATGATTATGAAGGCATACGCATTTCGTCGGAGAAAAAGCGCTTCCGCATTCATGGCACGGTGCTGTGGAATGTGGTGGACGAGCATGGCACGTTGCTGGGGCAGGCTGCGGCCATACGTAACTGGGAGTGGCTATGAAAGCATTATTTTACAGTTTCCTGATCATATGTGCTGGCGGGCTTGCCAGCCTCTGGTGGGTGGATTACGTGCATAACGCTCCCGGCGAGCTGGAAGATTCGGTAACGCTCATTTTTCCGGCGGGCACGAAATTTGAGCAGATCGCCGATACGCTGGCGGAGTTCAGGGTCATCAGGCACCCCTCCCTCTTCAAGGCGCAGGTGTTCCTGCGCGGGCAGTCCTCCAGGTTCAAGGCCGGTGAATATGCCTTCCCGCCGCACATCTCGCCTGCCGATGCCGCGAACATGATCGCGTCGGGCAAGGCGGTCATTCGCCAGATCACTGTGCCCGAAGGCTTCATGACCTCTGAAGTGATTGACATGCTGAATAGAAATGGCGCGCTGAGCGGCGAGATCACGCTGGATATCAAAGAAGGTGAGTTGCTGCCGGAGACCTATTATTATTCCTACGGGGACAAGCGCAACGATATGCTCACGCGCATGAGGCGCGCGATGGACAAGGCGCTGGAAGAAGCATGGGCCGCGCGCGCGAGGGACCTGCCGATCAAAACGCCGGAAGAGGCGCTGGTGCTCGCGTCGATCATTGAGAAGGAAACGGGTATCGCGGCTGAGCGCGGCAAGG
Organism: Alphaproteobacteria bacterium; assembly: GCA_035906055.1. Taxonomy (GTDB): domain Bacteria; phylum Pseudomonadota; class Alphaproteobacteria; order Rickettsiales; family JABCZZ01; genus JAMIFV01. Next base: position 26,896 of record JAMIFV010000055.1, read on the forward strand.
TGGCCTCGGTCTACGTGAACCGACTTAAAAAGGGCATGATGCTGCAGGCCGACCCCACCACCGTTTATGCGCTGACGCAGGGCAGGCAGAAGATGGACCGCCCGCTGACGCTCATGGACCTGAAAATAGAATCACCCTATAATACGTATTACACGCGCGGCCTGCCGCCGGGGCCCATCGCCAATCCCGGCAAGGCGTCCATCCTCGCGGCGCTTAATCCCGCCGATACGGAGTATCTGTATTTCGTAGCCACCGGCAATGGCGGCCATAATTTCGCCCGCACGGATAAAGAGCACCTTGCCAACGTGAAGGCCTACCGGCAGGCGCAAAAGCGCGAAAATAATACGGATTAACCCGTAGCCTTAGATTTGCCTTTAAATAGTAATATGTTGTTTTATAAGAACAAAATATTTTCCAGCGTGGTAAAGAAACTTAGTGTTTAAATGAAGTTTCTAGGCCCAATAGGGCAGATAACGAGCATATCTTTTTGATGTACTCTCAGAATCATCAACTTTGATTCTTCCGGCATCTATTGTAGCTGCAATAACTTGTGAGACCGTAGCCGTTGATGTGGGTGATTCCGACAGACCAAATCGCTCTCGCAGAGATTGGTTCGACATTCTTTGATTGCTGACATGCAGCAAGCAACAATGTTGGTAGCAAGCACGAATACGATCTGCTTTACCCATTTTAGAGAATTCTTGATGGGCAAACATAACAGCAGTAGTTCGCACGTCACTCACCCGAAAATCAGGTGCAGGTAATTGATAAATCTCCGCTGCCTTTACTACTTTATCAATGCCACTTCCTTTTTCTTCACAGATGCCAAATCGACGCATCAGGTCGGCAAGACGCTCATTGCGGGAGCGATAGTCGTCAATAAATCGTTCGACATTAATAGGTGGAATCCCTGGGTTAGAGATTTCGATGCGATCATTATACATTTCAATCATGATAGATGATCCTGTTGCAGCAAAGTCTTGATGCACCAGTGCATTAGCAATTAACTCGCGTAACGCCTGCCGGGGAAACATTTTCACATCTTGACGAACGGTTTGTTCAATAACATGGTTGCGTGGAGCAGCGGCATGAACAAAATTTACTAGGCACTGTTAGCTAATTTTCCAGTTATAGAGGATTTTAGTTGCGGCGAGTGCCACGAAGCTGAGGAAAACTTTGTCTTCCTTGTCGAAACGCAGACAGAGGCGTTTATTTTCCTTGAGCTTTCCGAAGTAACGCTCAATGCCGCCACGCAGCTTATACACCGCCTTGTCGTAGAGGATTTTAACTTTACGGTTTTTG
>JAMIFV010000056.1:0-9392 GCA_035906055.1 Alphaproteobacteria bacterium
CCGCAGCAACCGCAAAACGCCACGAGCTTACGATGAAGAACTCTACAAGGAACGCCACCGCGTTGAATGCTTCTTCTCAAAGCTCAAACATTACCGCAGAATCGCAACGCGTTACGACAAACTCCTCGCTAACTTCATAGGATTCCTCAAGCTGGCAGCAACTCACATCCTACTTCGTTAATTCAAGACTGGAACCTAGGCGTGATGGCGGCGGTCATGGAAGCGCGACACTTCGCCGTGCACCACTTCGTCCAGACCCTTTTCTTCCTGCTCTTTGGAGATGCGGATCGGGGTAATGAGATTCACGATCTTGATGAGCACGAAGGTGGCAACGGCAGTGAAGAGCGCAACCGCGATCACCCCCTTGATGTTAGCGAAGAACAGAGCCGTTTCGCCGCTGATAAGCAGGCCCTGCACCGTTACGGCGGGGTTAACTGCGGTCTCTGCGAACATGCCGGTCATCACTGCGCCGAGGATACCGCCCACACCGTGGCAGGCGAATACGTCGAGCGTGTCGTCCAGCTTGGTCCTGGATTTCATGAAAGCGGCTAACAGGTTACAGAACACACCTGCGATGAAGCACATGAGCATGGCCGAAGGCACGCTCACAAAACCCGCAGCCGGGGTAATGGTTACCAGGCCAACGACAAGACCGATGGTCGCACCGGTTGCGCTGGGCTTCTTGTGACGCACCCAGTCCACCATCATCCACGCAACGAAGGCAGCGGAAGCGCCGATATAGGTAGTTACGAATGCATGGGCAGCCAGATGGCCGGAAGTGATAGCGGAACCGGCGTTGAAGCCGAACCAGCCGAACCACAGCAGCGCACCGCCGAGCATGATCATGGAAATATCGTTGGGACGGCTTACTTCGCCAGCATTGATACGACGGCCAAACATCATGGCAGCGACAAGACCGGCAACACCTGCAGTCAGATGCACTACCAGGCCACCTGCAAAGTCAAGACCACCATCGTTCATGATCCAGCCGCCCGGCCCCCATACCCAGTGGGCAACCGGCATGTAGACGCACAGGCTCCACAGCGCCAGCAGCAGCATCCATGCGGCAAAGTTCACACGTTCAGCCACAGCGCCGGTGATCAGCGCGGGAGTGATCGCAGCAAACATCATCTGGAACGCCATGAACGCATAAAGCGGAACGCCGGTTTCACCGTAGAACTGGCCGCTCATGCCTTTAAGCATCACAAAGTCAAAACCACCGATAAACGCATTGCCTTCGCCAAACACCAGCGAATACCCCACGCTCACCCACAGCAGGCCCACAACGGCCAGCGCCACATAGTTCTGCAGCAGGGTGGAAACCACGTTCTTGCGGTTCACCATGCCCGCGTAGAAGAACGCAAGGCCTGGGGTCATAAGCATCACCAGCGCGGAACACACCAGCAGCCATGCGGTGTTGCCCGTATCCTCTTTTCCGGCTTCGGCGAATGCCGGGCCAGCTGCGGCGACCATCGCAGCGAATGTTGCTACATTCAGTTTTTTCATGGTTTCTCTCCCTTTTGAAAATTGGTAATTAGTGCGTTAATAAATTACAAAATTTTTTTGTCTTTTGTTCCGGCACAGTTATAGCGCCTGCTGGTAAAAGATTTATTAACAAAAAAGAGAGAGTTTTGAGTGAGATAGCAACTATCAGCGCGTGAACCGGCTGATTCAGAGCATATCGGCATGCTCTTTGTGGCGCTGTAGCCACGCCGCGGCATAGCCGCAAACAGGCACCACCTTGCGCACTTCTTCAGCACGCAGCACCTGCATCAGTTCCTGCATGAAACGCCCGGCGGCACCTGCGCCGCGCAAAACTTCCGGCGCTTCCACATGCAGGATGGAGATCACATCGCCCTCGCGCCGCACACGGGCGAAAACGATGTGACCATCCACGTCCTGTTCATAACGCGACGATGCAGGATTGAAAACAACCGGCATGTCAGGTTTTTTCTGCACAGGTGTTATTTGTTTTTGTCAGCGGACTTTTCGATCTTCTCGCCACCCTTCTGGATGTCCTGGCCGAGGCCTTCCATGGTGTTGCAGGCGGAAAGCAGCGGCAGCGTGAGTAAAGCGGCGAGGGTAAGTACGCGTTTCATAAAAGGCTCCATGTTGTTGGTGTTGTAGATAAAAGTGCATCTAGCATATTAACACGGCTCTGGAAAGTGGGATTCGCACTGTTGCTAAACCTCTTGATTATTTACTTCGCGCGCAAGGGTGAAGCGGTTATAAAGTGCAGGCAGCACCAGCAGCGTGAGAATAGTGGCGGTGGCAAGCCCGCCGATCACCACTATCGCCAGCGGCTTCTGCACTTCCGCGCCTGCGCCCGTTGCAATCGCCATAGGCACAAATCCCAGGCTTGCCACCAGCGCCGTCATCAGCACCGGGCGCAGGCGTGACAGCGCCCCTTCCCTCACCGCCGTTAGCGCGTCCGCGCCTTCACGCACCAGCTGGTTGATACGGGTGATCATCACCAGCCCGTTGAGCACCGCCACACCGGAAAGCGCGATAAAGCCCACCGCTGCCGAAATGGAGAAAGGTATGCCCGCAAGCCACAGCGCCAGCACCCCGCCGCTTAAGCCCAGCGGCACAGCGGAGAACACCAGCAATGCCTGCCTCACCGAGCCAAGCGCAGTAAACAACAGCAGGAAAATCATGAAGAAACATGCGGGCACCACGATCATTAGCCGCGCGGTCGCGTCTTTAAGGTTTTCAAACTGCCCGCCCCATTCCAGCCAATAACCTGCAGGCAGCGACACCTGCGCATCCATCTTCGCCTGCGCCTCGGCAACGAACGAGCCGATATCGCGCCCGCGCACATTCGCCTGCACCACTATGCGCCGCTTGCCGTTCTCACGGCTGATCTGGTTGGGGCCTTCGCTTACCGACAGCCGCGCCACTTCCTTCAGCGGCAGGTAACGCGGGCGGCTGTGGGGCAGCGCCGCGTTTTCCGCTTCCGTTTCTTCCGGCAGCGCAATCGGCAGGTTCTCAATGACCGACAAATCGTTGCGCAGGTTTTCCGGCAGCCGCACCAGAACATCAAAGCGCCTGTCGCCCTGGAATATCACGCCGGACTCACGCCCGCCGACAGCAACTGACACCACTTCCAGTACGTCGCTCACATTGAGGCCGTAACGGGCTATCGCCGGGCGGTCGAGTACTATCTCAAGAAACGGCATGCCGGTGATCTGTTCCATTTTTACATCCGCCGCCCCAGCCACTGACTGCAATACCTGCGTTACCGACGCGGCGGTTTTTCCCATTGCGGTAAAATCATCGCCGTAGACCTTCACGGCGACATCGCCGCGCACCCCGGCGATGAGTTCGTTGAAACGCATCTGGATGGGCTGGGTGAACTCATAGTTATTGCCCGGCAGCTTTTTCACCGCGTCTTCTATACGGTGTATCAGCTCGCCCTTGGTGAGTGATGGATCCGGCCATTCGCTTTTATCCTTCAGGATAATGAACGTGTCACTCGCATTGGGCGGCATCGGGTCGGACGCCATTTCCGCTGTGCCCGTCTTGCTGAATACGAACGCCACTTCCCTGAAAGCACCCACGGTCTTTTCCACCTCGAGCTGCATCGCCTGCGCCTGCCCGAGCGACGTGCCGGGGATGCGAAGCGCATGCATGGCGATGTCCTTTTCATCGAGCGTGGGGATGAATTCCTGCCCCATCCTTGCAAACAGCAGCAATGCCGCAGCAAGCCCCGCCACAGCAACGCCGGTTACCACGAGCGGGGCACGCAGGGCAAAGGAAAGCGCAGGCTCATACCACCCGCGTGTTGTGTGAATCAGGGCGCTTTCCTTCTCTTCCACCTTGCCTTTTACACACAACGCGATCATGGCAGGCACGAAGGTAAGCGACAGGATGAACGCAGCCACCAGCGCGAATATCACGGTAATCGCCATCGGCTCGAACATCTTGCCTTCCACGCCGCTGAAGGTAAGCAGCGGAATATACACCATGATGATGATAACCTGACCGAACACGGACGGCTGCACCATTTCGCGGCTTGCCTGCATCACTTCCTGCAGGCGTTCGCCCAGCGTGAGCATGCGCCCCAACTGGCGTTGCCGTTCACCGAGCCTGCGCAGGCAGTTTTCGGTAATGATGACGGCGCCATCCACGATCAGACCGAAATCCAGCGCGCCGAGGCTCATGAGGTTACCGCTTACCCCGTAGCGCATCATGCCGATGAATGTCATCAGCATGGCGATGGGAATCACCAGCGCGGTTATCATCGCAGCGCGCAAATTACCAAGCGCAAGGAACAGCACCGCGATCACCAGCAATGCGCCTTCGGCAAGATTTTTTTCCACAGTGCTGATAGTGCGGTCGACCAGCGCGGTGCGGTTCATCACCGTTTTGGTTTCTATGCCCGGCGGCAGGGATCTGGCAATGTCCCTCAGCTTCGCGTCCACCGCTTCGGATACGGTGCGGCTATTGGCGCCGATAAGCATCAGCGCCGTGCCCACCACCACTTCCTGCCCGTTCTCGGAAGCGGAACCGGTGCGCAGTTCCCTGCCGATTCCCACTTCAGCAACATCGCGCAGGTAAACCGGCACGCCGCGCCGTGTGGCGACAACGATATCGCCGATCTCCCCGGCATTGCTGATGCGCCCGTCCGCACGCACCACATAGGACTCACCCGATCTCTCAACATATCCCGCGCCCACACTCTGGTTGTTTGCCTCAAGCGCCTGCACGATGGAACTGAACCCAAGCCCGAGCGCCACCAGCTTTTCGGGATAGGGCTGCACATGGTATTCGCGCTTGTAGCCGCCGATGGCATCGACTCCCGCCACGCCGGTTATGGTCTTGAGTTGCGGACGGATAATCCAGTCCTGCACGGTGCGTAAATAGGAAGCGAGCTCCATCTCGCTTTTCAGCCTGTCGCCTTCCGGTGTGAGGTAAGCGCCGTCGCTTTGCCAGCCCGGCTCGCCCTCATTGGCCGCCGCACGCGGATGGATATAATGCACCGTCCACATATATATCTCGCCGAGTCCGGTTGAAATCGCGCCCATGCGCGGCTCCGCCCCTGCTGGCAGGCTTTCTCGGGCTTCGGCAAGGCGCTCATTCACCTGCGCACGGGCGAAGTAGATGTCCACATCGTCACGGAACACCGCCGTAACCTGGCTGAACCCGTTGCGCGAGATGGAGCGTGTGCCCTCCAGTCCCGGAATGCCCGCCAGCGCCGTTTCCACCGGGAACGTCACCTGCTTTTCTATCTCGACCGGCGAAAGCGCGCGGGCTTCAGTATTGATCTGCACCTGCACGTTGGTGATGTCGGGCACGGCGTCGATGGGCAGGTGCTTGAATGAATAGAACCCGAATGCCGCCACCGCTGCGGTGAGCAGCACGATCAGGTAACGGTGGCGCAGTGAAAAACCAAGTATACGTTCCATATCAGTGCTCATGCTCCGCACCGGACTTGCCGATGTCTGCTTTTATAAGGAAGCTGTTTTCGCTCACATACGTTTCGCCTGCTTTCAGCCCGTGCCGCAGCTCGGTCCATTCCTGGCCGGAAATGCCGGTGGTGACGGGGCGCGGTTCATAACGGTCGCCCTCGACCACGAACACCACGCTCCTGCCGTCCATGCGCTGGATGGCGGATGTCTTCACCACCAGGTTTGCATCCTGCTGTCGCACGGCGACATCGCCGCGCACGGTCATGCCGGAACGCCAGACGCCAGCGGCATTAGGCAACGTGACACGCGCCACCACCGTCTGGCTGGAAGCCTCCGCAAGCGGCAGCACGATGCCGATGGACGCTTCCGCCGTATGCGTGCCTCCGACACTGCTGACAGTGACTTTCTGCCCGCCATGGATGCGGTCGATATCGCGCGCGAACACATGGAACTCCGCCCACATGTCCGACATATCGGCGATGACGAACAGCGGCGCATCGCCCGCCACATCGCCCACATTGGTATTGCGCGCCAGTATCACGCCGCTGATGGGCGATTTCACCGCATAGGCCTGCAGGCTGTCGTTGCTTTCAACCGTCGCCAGCACTTCACCGGCTGTCACGGTTTCGCCCTGCCCTTTTTTCACGTCGCGCACGATGCCTGCAAAACGCGCCCTCACCCTGGCGAGCGTGTTTTCGTTGAGCGTGATGCGCCCGGTGAGCGTTACGGTCTCGCTGATAACGCCGCTGCCCGCAGTCAGCGTGCGGATACCGGATTTCTCCGCCATCTCGCCGGGAATCTCCGTGCCTTCATGTTCCTCGTGCCCGTGTCCATGCTCATGGTGGTCTTCTTCCGCGCAGGCAGGTGAACTGCTCAGCAGCAGCATCAGCGCGAATGCATACAGCGTATTATTTCTGGTCATGGGAAACTCCGTCTAATGAGGTAATATGGGCGCCGGTCAGGCGTTCCAGCGTGGTGCGCTGCAGGTGGTATTCCCTCAACGCTTCGATATAGTGCGCCCGCGCGCCTGCCAGTGTGCGCTCGGCGTCGAGCACTTCGAGATAGGTGAAGCTGCCTTCCTGGTAGCCACGGCGTGAAAGCGCAAAGGCTTTCTCCGCTTCCGGCAGGATGGATTTTTTCAGTGTGCTTGCCTGCGTGTAGGCTGCGCGCTGCGCTTCTAGGCTTCTGACAAACTCCGAGCCAAGCTCCATCTCGCTGACTTTCTGTTCGCTGGCGGTTCGCCTCACTTCCGCGCGCGCCCTGGCGATGTTGCCGCGGTTGGAATCGAACACGGGAAACGGAATGGAAATAGACGCAACAAGCGCCTTGTCGCCCGTATCGCGAAAATCCCTGATTCCGGCGCTGAGCTTGGGATCGGGCACCGCATTGGCTTCCTCCAGCAGCAGCGCAGCCTCGCTTCTGGCCAGCGTGGGTTTCCAGCGCGCCATATCGGGATTATGCTCCAGCGCCTCCTTTGCATAAGCCGGTTCGCTAATATTGTAAAAAGCGGATGTGTCCAGCTCGCCCGCCGCGCCGCCCGTCAGCGCGGAAAGATGCTGCCGGGTTGCCTGATAGTCGCGCTTTGCCTTATCCAGCGCGATGCCGCTGGTGGAAAGCGCCACCTTTGCCTTGCTCTGCTGAATCAGCGGTTCGCGCGCAGCGTTCACGCGCCGGTTAACCGTTTGCAGCACTTCGCCTGCCAGTTTCCGCTGCCCCTCGGCCAGCTTAACTTCTTCACCGGCCGCCACCGTTTCCACATAGGCCCGCGTTACGTCGCGGATGATATCAAGCCGCATTGCCTGATGATCATAGCTGGCAATATCCACGCCGCGTTCAGCGACCGCCATGCGCGCCGAACGTTTGCCGCCAATCTCAAGGGTCTGCGACGCGCCATAGGTCACTTCCGCGGAGCTGAACCCGCGATACTGGTTCTGCCCGCCGATATTCTCCGCCGACACCTCCAGTTCCGGGTTGGGCAAAGCACCGGCCTGCAGGCGCGCGCCTTCGCTGGCAAGCAGGGCCGCATCGGAGGATTGCAGGCGCGGCGAACCTGCCAGCGCACGGGTGACGGCCTCATCCAGCGTCAGCTTTTCGCTGGCGGCGTGGCCGGGAACGGATACCAGCATGCTGCCGCAAAGCAGCAACGCAGTATAGCGGGATTTCATGGAATATCTCACACATAATTAACAACAACGGATACGTAAACGCGCATGCATGGGCGCGTTTGCGCCGGTGCTTTGCGTTTACGTGAACGGGTGTTACGCGTGTGAGGGAGGTTCGAGCAGCGGCCCTACGGTTATCGAGGCAAAATCCGCCTGAGCCGGGATAATATAAGCGGCGGATACGGTGAACAATGCCACTACATGCCTGGCATCCGCCCTGTCAACCATCGGGCTGACGCAGCAATGATGCGCGTTGGCGACCTTGCCGCTGTCCTGTTTTTTGCTGTGGGAAACCTGATGGGAAGCATCGTCGTCGCAGTCAATGCCGATGGAATGCGCCAGAGGCACAAACACCAGCGAAAGAACGACGAACAGACTAAGGACGATGCGTTTCATAAGCCCCATAATACGGATTATGCAGCACAATACCAGCGAGAGTTTACCAAATGGTTAACCGCGCACCCTGTAAAAAGGCATTATCAGGGCGGAATATGGCGCTTTTCATATGGCACTGTCGCAAATATGAAGCACCAGATTCACTGAACATTAATACTTATCTATTAATGTGATTATAACAGTTCCAGAAAAGGTTTAACGGGCAAACCCGTTTAACGCCGGAACTGCCCCTGCAGCCGCTTACGACGATACAATCGCAGGGCCGTTTAACTAACCAGAGTGTGTTGTTATGACTACAGAACCGATCAAGAAATTTTCCCATATAAAACCAGCCGACACGGATTTTAAAAGCGGTGGCCTGCGCGACTTTTTCCTGTACCGCGACCTGGGCGTCGCCAACGCGACAAACGGAGAGGTCGTCGCCCATCTGGTGAAAGCCAATCCTGACATGCCCCCTGAAAACGGCACAGGCTGGCACCGCCATGTCTGCAAATTCCAGATCGTGATCATGACCAAAGGCTGGGCGAAATTCATGTACGACGACAAGCCGACGCTGGTGGAAGCGGGCGATGTCGTGCACCAGTACCCCGGGCTCGTGCATTACCTTTTCGATTATTCGCCGGATATGGAATATCTTGAGATCGTAAGCCCTGCGAATTTCGGCACGGTTGATATGCCCCCGGCAAGCGAGCACGTGCCCCCGGTGACCCCGTGGAAATAAGGTAATCTTATGGCGAAGAAAGAGCTCGTCATTAAAGTTATCGCCATGCCCGGCGGCGGCGCCTGCCTTAGCGCAGCCTGATCCCGTGGTTATTTTCACCAGATGCACCGTATCTTTCGGCTCGGAGGTAAAAGCGAGCTTCAACCGGCCCAAACGGGAGTATGCGCCGTGGCTGTGGACGCGCACCCAGCAGCAGGTTCAGGCCTCCCCGCAATCACTGGCTGAGAGCCAGAAGAAACAAAGCGCGTACGAACAGCAACGCGACCAGTGGCGCTCGCTGGTCGGCATACGGCTATATGATCGGTAACACCGGCAGCATTCGCACGCGCGAACATGCTGGCATAAATCACCGGTTCAATTGCTGAAGGGGCTGTACCAGATAACTAGATTAGATTTTTTTAACCCATTGTTTCAGTTGTTTTAATTGTGCTTGTGGGTTTGGATTGTTAAAACGCCACTCACATTCCTTCAAAAATAGCGCGAAATTCTGTCGTGGTACACCAGTAAATGAATCCTCGGAGCAAGCTCCGAGGCATTTTAGAACAGCCGCAACTGATATTGTTTGTGTATAGGCTTATAGTCTTTTGTTCCCTGGTTCTTCACATAATTGGCGATGGTCTTTACGTCTGCGTACTGACCCACCGTATTGATAAAATAGCCCTTACCCCAAAATTCCCCACCCCATAGCTTCTGTTTGACTTC
>JAMIFV010000057.1:0-56670 GCA_035906055.1 Alphaproteobacteria bacterium
CGGTGTAGTTATTCATACACCCGCGCTTTCTGACGACGCAGATGCCCATTTTTACCACAACCCGCAGGGCGATGCGAATGTTGTCGCCCGCCGCGTTGCAGCCTTTGCAGATATGAATAACTATCTGACGCAGGCTGCGCCTTGCGGATCGAACAAAATTCGCTATCGCAAAATATATAAAATGTATGTCCACACGACCTAGGCAAACCGAGGTGAGGGGGTATTTACATTCACCCTCACCCAGCTTCGGCTAAGCTGCTATGCAGCAAAGCCTGCGCAACCCTCTCCCGCTTTGCAGGAGAGGGGAAGTTATGAGTCCTGAGCCTAACTACGGTTATATTCGCCGCTATCGCGCCATGAACGGAAATTTTCCGGCTTGCCGAAATAGTAACCCTGCATGAAGTCGACGCCCAGTTCCATGAGCATCTTGGCGGTTTCGCCGCGCTCCACATATTCGGCGACGGTGGTAAGGCCGAAGCCTTTGGCGAAATCCAGAAGTGTCTTTACGAAGAAGCGGTTGTCGGCGTTATCCACCAGGTCTTTGATGAAAGCGCCGTCGATCTTCACAATATCCACGGACAGGGCCTTAAGCTGGCGGAAAGAAGTATAGCCGGAGCCGAAATCGTCCAGCGCCACCTGGCAGCCCTGCGCCTGCAGCGAGGCCACGAAATAGGCGGTGCGGCGAAGGTCGCGCTGGGCGGCGGTCTCGGTGATTTCCACGATCATGCGCGACGCGATGCCCGGATTATCCTTAAGCGTGGAGGTGGCGTGCTCAAGCCAAACAGGGTTATCGGTGGTGATGTTGGATACGTTGAACGCCAGCACGATGTTGGGCGATGCGCGTAATTCTTCCACCACCATGTCGAACACGAGATGGTCGATCGTATCAATAAGCCCCATGCGCTCCGCTACGGGGATAAGCGCTCCGGCGGAACTGATCTTGCCGTCTTCGGCAATCAGGCGCAGCAGCGCTTCGTAATGTCCCACTTTGCCGGTGGACGCATCCACGATCGGCTGAAAGGCAAGACGAAGCCTGTTTTCCTGAATGGAGCGGCGCAGGTAATTGGCAAGGCCCATCTGCTGGCGGCAGAGCACGCCTTCGTCGCGCGTTTCGTCATAACTGCGGTAGGAGATGCCGTAGGTGCTGTGCAGCGCTATGTAGGCTTTATCCAGCGCGTCGCTTGCCGACTCCGCGGAAGAGGGGAAGTTGACGCTGCCCACCGAGCAGGTGACGTGCAGCGCGCCCACGAGCGAGGTGGAGCCGTAATCCTGAATGGCGGAATGGAACTTGCGGGCAAAGATCGCCATTTCCTCTTTGTTGCAGGCGTGCAGGATAATGCCGATCTGGTCGCGGTTGAGGCGATCCACTTTATTGTCCTTGCCGCAGAGGCCCTGCAGCAACTCGATGAGCTGGGTCACTACTTTTTCCGCGCCGTCATGCCCGAAGGCGTTCATGATCATGGCGAGGTTATTGACGGAGAGAATGAATAATGCGCCGTCGCTGTTGTCCTGCCTGGCGTTGACGATGCTGCGCGTCAGTTCCTGAATGAAGTGGCCGGGATAATCGGCGGCGGAATAATGCGGTGTTTCGGATGCGGCGATTGCGGCAGGGGTAGCGGGGATATTGTTGGCAGCAGGTGGGTGCGTCAGAGAAACAACGGGCCTGTTACCGCTTTGCGATGGCGCAAAGAGATTTCGGTAGGGCGCGTGGCTATGCTCGTTTGCCGGTGTCGGCTTCTCGGGGTGCATCGTCACTCTTGCTTGCGGTATTTATTTTTGTCGTACCCGGCCTATAGGCATAGCTATAGACCCATTAGCAATTATGCGCGCTAAAGGTAAATAATTGTTAAAAAGAATCTAAAAATAGAATGAATATAGAAAAAACTATATTATTCTATTTCAGAGCTTTAAGCGGTTTCGCCGGTCGTGCACCCACTTGCTGAATGATAAAACTGGCGCAGGCATTGGCCAGTTTTCCGCAAGCGGGAAGATCCCAGCCTTGCGTAAACCCATAGAGAAAGCCGCTGGCATAGAGGTCGCCAGCGCCAGTGGTGTCCACTACTTTCAGGCCCTTTTCCGCTTCAATGACATGTGTATTGTGCTGGGTAATGATGACGGAACCGTGTTCGCTGCGTGTGAGCGCGATCACCGGACACATGCCGCGCACTTTTTCTTTCGCGGTTTCGAAATCTTCCGTCTGCATGAGCGAGAGCAGCTCTTTTTCATTGGCGAAAAGAATGTCGAGCGTCGGGATAAGGGTGAGGAAATCTTCACGGTGGCGCTCCACGCAGAAGAGGTCGGACAGGGAGAACGCACATTTGCGGCCATGCTGCCTGGCGATGCCGTACGCTTTCCTGATGGCGGCGATAGTATGGGGCATGTCCCACAGATAGCCTTCAACGTAGGTCACCTGTGACTTCGCGATCAATGCGTCGTTGATGTCTTCTTCGGAAAGGCCGGTGCAGGCGCCCAGAAACGTGTTCATCGTGCGCTGCGCGTCGGGGGTTACAAATATGTAGCAGCGCGCGGTAGCCTTGCCGCTGATGGCGGGCTTGGTGTCGTAATGTACGCCGATGGCGCGCATGTCTTTGCGGAAGGCTTCACCAAGGACGTCCTGCTTCACCTTCCCAATGAAACACGGCGTGCCGCCGAGCGACGCAACGCCACCTATGGTGTTGGCGACAGAGCCGCCGGAGCATTCGGCGGCATCGGTCATGAATCCGTACAGGTATTCGGCACGCTCTTCGTCAATGAGCATCATGCCGCCCTTGAGCAGGCCCTGATCGGTTATGAACTGGTCATCGGTCCGGGCGATAACGTCCACAATGGCGCTTCCCACGCCGCAGATGTCATAAATGGTGGAATTGGGCATATACTCCTGCTCCTTTGAGAAATTTTGCCTGTCTATAGAAGCAAAGGACGCATCATACAAGGGGAGATATTCCGCACGTTTAAAGGCATGGGTATTTCTTAACGTCTCCCGTTGACTTCCCTATCCAACTCATTCAGTCTTGTTATGCTGGCAGATGGTTCTGCCGCCGGGGTGTCGTAGCCCCGCGGTCAAGGGGAAAGTGTTTGCGAAATGGGCATGAAGCTTCAACATGAAGGCATAAGGGCATTCTCGCTGCTGGAGCTTTCGGTCGTGCTGGCGATCATCGGCGCGGTGCTTGCGGGAGGTTTTGTTATCGGGCTTGGCGCGCTGGACGCGGAGCGATACAACGCGACGACCGAGCGTATGGACAACCTGCATAAGGCGTTGCTGGATTACAGCGTCACGTTCAATCGACTGCCCTGTCCTGCAAGCCTGGCGCTGGCGGAAGGCAACGCGAATTTCGGCGTCGAAGGAGCCACGCCCGGCACCTGTACCGGCGGCATACCGGCGGCAGATTTCACGTCATCCTCGGGCGCGGTCGAGGGTGGCGTGCCGACACGCGCGCTGCAGCTTCCCGACGAATACCAGTTCGATGGCTGGGGCCGCAGGCTCCGCTATGCCGTCAATCCTGAATGGACTGCGGCAGGCTCGCTGCCGCACCGCACCGGCTCCTGCAAGAGCGCGAAGGCGATCACGGTCAAGGATAGTGCGGCCTCTAATCGTACAACCGAAGCAGCTTATGTTCTTGTCAGCCATGGTGCCAACGGACATGCCGGGTATACGCGCAACGGCGTGGCGTTCAACGCGGGCAGCACCAACAGCGATGAACAGACAAACTGCCACTGCAACGCGTCGGCTGTTTCAACCGCCTATGCGGCGACCTATGTGGCGAAGCTGCCTACCGAAAACAGCAGCAGCGTCACCGATAATTTCGACGATATCGTCACCTTTCGCGATGCCTGGCAACTTCAGACTCCCACTATGGCTTTAGGTGCCGGCAGTTGCCCGCATCTTTATGTGCTTGATAAGCAAAACTGCCGTATCCAGAAATTCACCCTCGACGGAACATATGTCAGCCAGATAGGGCGGTACAACAGCGATACGCCCTGTACGTCCGGGCCATGCGATTGCGGCAATCTGAATGGCCAGATTGGTAACGGCGCCCATGGTTCGATTGCGGCGGATGCTGATGGCAATCTGTATCAGGCGGACAGCGACAATAACAGGGTACAGAAATTCAGTTCCAATGGCACGTATCTCTATTCCCTTTCCGGCGGGCAGACACAATATTACAGCCGCCGGGGCATTGCCTTTGACGCCGCTGGCGACGTGTGGGTGACGAACGGAAATGATTGCCCGGAATATGGATCCGGATTCGGGCCTTGCGCGGCACGCATGCAGGAGTTCAGCAGCGCTACCGGCGTGGCTACCGGGAATCTGTGGGGAGACAGTGACTGGGTGCCGTTGTGGAGCCCGGTTGCGCTCGCCTTTGATAGCGGTGGCAATGCGTGGATTGCCACCGGCAGTGGCGGCACCGTGAGAAAATTTAACAGCGGCGGCACGCTGCTGAATGAGTACAGCAGCGCGGCAGGCGGGACGGGCGGCACCTTCACTTCAATTCCCGATGTAAAGGTAGGTGCGAACGGGAATATTTATGTTGCCGACTATTCCAATTCGCGTGTTGTCGTGCTCGACAGCGCGTTCAATTATGTCGGTTCCGCCTCGTCGGGCCAGAACATCAGCGCAATAGCGTTGGATTCCTCGGGCAACCTCTGGACGTCAGATGCGAACAGGATCGTGCAATACGACGCGGCTCTGGCTTTTGTAAAACAGATCGGTTGTGTGTCGGGAGCCTGCTCCGCCGGATCGGGCGACGGGCAGTTCAACGACCCCGGTTACATCGCCATTTCGCCGAAATAACGCCTGGGCGTGTGGCGCTGTTACAGTGCGATATACTGAATGTCAGGGCATAAGCCATGTTAAATATCCGCTAAAAACAAAGTTTTTATTGACTGAAGGAGTATTTTCCTTAACAATAGCCTCGCGCATCAAGGTTAAAAACCTTCCCTCCCGCGCCCTCAAAATCCCCCCGATTTTTGAATGCAGACTTCCCCATACACACGAAGTATAACCAGAGAACATACATGCGACTAAAAGAACTGAAACGTAAATCCCCGGATGAATTGCTGACGATTGCCGAAGCGGAAGGCGTGGAAAACGCCGGAACGATGCTTAAACAGGATATTATTTTCTCCATCCTGAAAAAACTTTCCGAAAAAGATGTGCCGATCATCGGCGAAGGCGTCATTGAAATCCTGCAGGAAGGATTCGGTTTCCTGCGCTCTCCGGAAGCGAACTATCTCGCAGGTCCGGACGATATTTATGTGGCCCCCGCGCAGGTGCGCAAATTCGGCCTGCGCACCGGCGACACGGTGGACGGCGAGATCCGCGCGCCCAAGGACGGCGAGCGCTATTTCGCACTGCTCAAGGTGAACACCATCAATTTCGACGCGCCCGAATCCATCCGCCACAAGATCAATTTCGACAACCTCACGCCGCTCTATCCCGATAGCCGCCTGAGGATGGAAGTGGAAATGAAGGGCGAACTGCCCAAGGCTCCGCCTGCGGAAACCGGTGTTGGCCGCGCACAGCGCGGCAAGGGCCAGAAAGAGAACATGCCCGACCTTTCCACCCGCGTGATCGATATCGTGTCGCCGCTGGGCAAGGGGCAGCGCGCGCTCATTACCGCGCCGCCGCGTACCGGCAAAACGGTGCTGCTGCAGAACATCGCGCATTCCATCACCGCCAACCATCCGGAATGCTTCCTCATCGTACTGCTCATCGACGAGCGTCCGGAAGAAGTGACCGACATGCAGCGCACGGTGAAGGGCGAAGTGGTCAGCTCCACCTTCGACGAACCCGCGTCCCGTCATGTGCAGCTTGCGGAAATGGTGATCGAAAAAGCAAAGCGCCTCGTGGAACATAAAAAACACGTGGTGATCCTGCTGGACTCCATCACGCGCCTTGCGCGCGCCTATAACACGGTGGTGCCCAGCTCCGGCAAAGTGCTCACCGGCGGTGTGGACGCCAACGCACTGCAGCGTCCCAAGCGCTTCTTCGGCGCGGCGCGCAATATCGAACAGGGCGGCTCGCTGACTATCATCGCAACCGCGCTGATCGATACCGGCTCGCGCATGGACGAAGTGATCTTTGAGGAATTCAAGGGCACGGGTAACTCGGAAATCATCCTTGACCGCAAGCTGGCAGACAAGCGCGTATTTCCCGCCATCGACATCACCAAGTCCGGCACGCGTAAGGAAGACCTGCTCTATGACCGCGGCATGCTTACCAAGGTGTGGGTGTTGCGCCGCATCCTCAATCCGATGGGGGTTATGGACGGCATGGAGTTCCTGCTCGACAAGCTCAAGGACGCCAAAACCAACGACGACTTTTTCGATCGCATGAACAAGGCGTAAATATCGGCGGGATATGTCCAGACTGTTTACCAGGAGCGGATTTTCAGCACTATTTACTGACCGTACATGGAATGTGGAGCTTCCCGCTCTTCACTATTTTTTCGGCGCGGCGTATTTCATCCTCGCGCTGATGGTGAATTACAGCGATCCGGAAGGCCTGAAACATGTATATGATTTCTGGGTTTTTTATCGTGCCGCGGTCTTGTCGCACACGATGCCGGACCAGGTGTATAACCTCAAATATTTCATGTATACGTTTGAAGGCACCGACACCAGCCTGCCTTATGGCTACATCAATCCGCCCACCTACCTGCTGTGGCTGTATCCGCTGGGCTGGCTGCCCATGCGCGAGGCCATCATGGCGTGGAGTTTTTTCAATCTCGCGCTGACCATCGTTATCTTCCTGCAGGTGCGCCGCCTGATGGATGTGGTGGGACTTGCCGTGTATCGCAATGTGTGCCTGAGCCTCGTGTTTGGCACGTTCGCCTGGGCGCATACCATTCTCATGGGGCAAAGCGCCGTTGTGGTGGCGCTGGGCATGAGCGGTTTCATCCTCGCCTATGCGCAACGCAAAGAAGGCAAGGCCATGTTGTGGCTTTCCATAGTGGCCTGCGTCAAGCCGCATATTGCCGTGCCGGTACTCGCGTTTCTCGCGGGCAGGAGGCAGTGGCGAATGTTGTTTATGTGCGGGTTGGGATGTGCCGCGCAGTTTGCGCTGGTCGCCATTGTCATGGGGGGCGGCCCCATCCACGCGTTCATCGAAGCGATTATCAACCCCTCTTCGGTAACGGCGGGCACGGTGGCGCATTTCCGTTATATGGTGAATTTACGTGGTATCCTGACGGATTTATCCTTCGCGCTGTATCAGTTTACGTATTATCCGCTCATTGGTCAGATCAGTGTGGTAATATATGGCGTTATGGTATTGCTGTCATTCATTGCCGGATATAGCAAACAGCTGCGCGAATGGCCTCAGCAACGGCTGCTGCTGGGCACGGTGATATTCGCTGGCATGTTTCTTTCCCCGTGGATGCATACGCATGACAGCTATGTACTGCTGCCGGTGATGATTTACATGCTTGGCGAAGTGCTTACGCTTAGCGGCAGGCACTGGATAAAAGCCCCATATCTCATATTGTTCGTGGCGCTGGGCGGCAAAGATTCTGCCATTTATGCCACGCGCGTTATGTTCATCACCATGTTTGCTATTCTCGTGGCTTGTCTGCGACGCTGCCACAGGCATCTGCGCACCTCCTGACCGGATTTTGTTGCGAGTTTTCTGATTTACGCTATTTTACGCACGTATCAGGGAGATTCATGCCATGCATATCGTAACGATCTGGCTGCTTATCGGCGCGTCGCTTATCGTACTTGAGGTGATAACGGCTCCGGGGCTTGGCATATTCCTCGCAGGGCTGGGCGCCATGTCGACCGCGCTGGTTATAGAGGTCGGCATCGTGGCGGAAGAAAGCATCGTGGCGCAATGCGCATGGGCGTTCGCATTCACCGTATTGTGGATCGCGGTGCTCTGGAAACCCCTCAAGAATTTCCGCGCGGCGGGCCGCAACAAGATATCGCCCGAAGACAATAAAGAACATAGCGACATGGTAGGCTCTGTTGCCGTTGTGAGCAAAAGCGGGCTGGCACGCGGCAGGTTGGGGCAGGTTGTCTGGTCCGGAACGCTCATGACTGCCGTGCTGGACGAACTGCATGGCGTAGAATCCATACCGGAAGGCGCGCTGGTTAAAATTGTTTCCGTATCCGGAACGACCCTTACTGTACAACCCATACACAGGAGCTGACGATGAGTGACTTCATTACCGTTTTAGCGTTTTTTATCGGCATTGTTGCCCTTGTCACCATCTTCAAATGTGTGCGCATGGTGCCGCAACAGTCCGTGTGGATCGTGGAGCGCTTCGGCAAATACAGCCGCTCGCTGACAGCGGGCCTTAATTTTCTTACCCCGTTCATTGAAACCGTAGCCTACAAACAGCAGCTGAAAGAGTATGCGATGGACGTGCCCGAACAGGCTGCCATTACGCGCGATAACGTGACGCTGGTGCTCGACGGCATCATCTACCTCAAGATCACCGACCCCTATCAGGCGTCCTACGGCGTCAGCAATCCCGTGTTCGCTGTGGTGCAGCTGGCGCAGACCACCATGCGTTCCGAGATCGGCAAACTGACGATGGACGCCGCGTTTGAAGAGCGCGAACAGCTCAACACCAACATCGTTACCGCCATCAATCAGGCGGCGCAGACCTGGGGTATCCAGTGCATGCGTTACGAGATCCGCAATATCAGCCCGCCCGCAAGCGTGCTCAAATCCATGGAAATGCAGGTATCCGCCGAACGCCAGAAGCGCGCATTGATCCTTGAATCGGAAGGCAAGCGCCAGTCGCAGATCAACGTGGCGGAAGGCCTGAAGCAGGAAACCATCCTCAAGGCAGAGGGCCAGAGGCAGCAGGTCGTGCTCAACGCCGAAGCGCGCAAACAGGAAGTGGTGCTGCAGTCTGAAGCGTCGCAGATAGACCAGATCAACCGCGCGCGCGGCGAAGCCGAGGCCATCACCACCATTGCGGAAGCGACTGCGTTCGGTATCCAGAAAGTGGCCACCGCTATCAGCGCGCCGGGTGGCCGTGAAGCCATTGAACTTAAAGTGGCCGAACAGTATGTGGATGCGTTCAAAAACCTCGCCAAGACCAGCACCACGGTGCTGCTGCCCGCCAATGCCGGTGATGCCGGAAGCATGGTGGCACAGGCGATGACCGTATTCGACACGGTGCGCAATAACCGCGAGGTTACCGCCGCCACCAGCCCCTGGAACAAGCCTGAAGTTAAGTAATTACGCCCTGCCCAAAGCTGGATGCAAGGGATCTCTGCGCTCATTGGCGGCGGGTTTAATGCCGTTCCTGAGGCCATGCTCCCAGCTGGTTAGCAGCAGTTTACGCGTGAGCGGGTTGAAGGTTTCGGCCTGCTGTCTGAATTCTCTGTCGGTTGCTTCCAGACCCCTTACAAGCGAATCGGGAAGTTCGCTGACAGATATACGGGAGGCGCCGCCGTTATAGGTGTGATGCATCCGTACGGCGATGGCAGGTGTCAGCCTTCCCGATTCATGGGTCAGGCCACCCAGCTCATGTGCTTTGGCAACGATGTAATTCGTTGAGGGACGTCCTGTACGAATTTCTTCAAGTAAATCCAAAGCGATATCACCCTGATCATCAATCTTCTGGATCATGGGGAAAGCCCTGCACAGATTCGGATAATGCCTTCTCAGGCTGTCCATGTCCATACAGCCCTGCACAGCATCTTTGCGCAGGCCGGGCTTTCTGGCAAGAGCATGCACCAGCATGACGGCAGGCACAGTGCCCGTTTCCGCATTGAGGCGTGCAGCGCGCATGCGGTTGACTGCAGTGGGAGATGAACGGTAGTCCATGGCGATTTCCGCCTGTTTATGGTGTAAAAGGCCCAGCAGATTATAAAAGGAATTCAGTTCGTCTTTCGTAAGCAACCCTGTGTCGACCATGCTCTGGCCATGTCGCCAGTCTGCTGGCGTAATGATGCCTGGGTTAGCAATGAAAGACGATGGGGTGTTGCCTATGTGGGGTTTTCCTGCTGCCAGGATATGTTCCGGGTGCATTTCTTCAAAACGAGGGTCTATGGATTGTGCACATGTCTTTGCAAAATCTTTAACGGCTTTCAACCCTCTTGCCCCTGTGCCCATGGCCTTAACGGCGTTGGCAGCGCAATCAAGGTCGCTGGTATCGCCAGCGGTGATGCCGATTGCGGCCATTGCCCCATACCGTGCTGGACGACTGTCGCGAAGACGGTTAAGAACGGTGTCGAGAGAACTCACGGAACACTCAATTGGAGTTGGCTGTATGCAGGTTAAAAAACTCAGTAAATATAGCTTCTATACGGCGGTTTTCCTAGCTGTTTGTGCCCTCGGCCCCCTGCCAGTTGCCGCTGAAGAGGCGCAGGCCAAGCCCAGTCACGGGCTAACCCTCTGGGGTAAATTGAAATATCCCGAAAATTTCACGCATTTCGACTATGTGAACCCCGATGCTCCCAAGGGGGGGGAGGTTAAGCTGGGCGCGCAGGGGTCGTTTGATAGCCTTAACCCATTTATTGTTAAGGGAAACAAAGCGCCTGATACTACGGTTTGGGTGTTTGAGAGCCTGCTGGCGGGGGCTCAGGACGAGCCGCAATCCTATTACGGCCTTATCGCTAAAAGCGCGCTGGTAGCGCCCGACCGTTCCTGGGTGGAATTCGAGATGCGCCCCGAAGCGCGTTTCCATGACGGTTCCCCCATCACCGCCGATGACGTGGTATTCTCTTTTGAGATGCTCACCACCAAAGCCGACCCCAGCTACCGCATCACCTACGACCAGATCGAAAAAGTGGAAAAGCTGGATGCGCACAGGGTACGCTTTACCTTCAAGGACAAGACCAAGCGCGAACTGCCGATCATTGCGGGCACGATGCCTGTCGTGTCCAAGGCGTATTACACGTCGCATGATTTCGCCGTGACCACGCTGGAGCCGCCGCTGGGAAGCGGGCCCTACAAGATCACCAAAGTGGATCAGGGGCGCAGCCTTACCTATGAACGCGTGAAGGATTACTGGGGCGCAAAGCTGCCGGTGAATGTGGGGCAATATAATTTCGATACCATGCGCTATGACATGTACCGCGACGAGATCGTGGCGCTCGAAGCGCTAAAGGCGGGCGCCTATGATTTCCGTCAGGAAAACGTGGCGCGCCTGTGGGCCACCGGCTATGAAGGCGCCGCGCTGCGCGACGGGCGCATGAAGAAACAGCTCATTGACAACGACGTGCCACAGGGCATGCAGGGCTGGGTGTTCAATGTGCGGCGCGCCAAGTTTGCCGACCGCCGCGTGCGCGAAGCCATCGGCCTTACCATGGATTTCGAGTGGATGAACAAAACGCTGTTTTACAGTGCCTATACGCGCAACCAGAGCTATTTCCAACATACGGATTTTGAGGCTAAGGGCTTGCCCGATGACAAGGAAAAAGCGCTGCTGGAGCCGTTCAGGGACGAGCTGCCGCCCGGCATACTGACGCAGGAGTTCATGCTGCCGGTGACCGATGGCAACGGCAACAGCCGCGAGCAGCTCAAAAAGGCCGATGCCCTGCTCAAGGAGGCGGGCTGGGTCGTGAAGAACGGTGTGCGCGTAAACGCCAAGACGGGTGAAGCGTTCACGTTCGAGTTCCTGCTGCGCAGCCCGGTATTTGAGAAAGTATGCGCCCCGATGCGCAAACAGCTCAAGCTGCTGGGCATCGAGTCCACCATCCGCCAGGTGGACGAAGCGCAGTATATCAAACGCCTTGATATGCATGATTTTGACGTGGTCACTTACTGGATCAACCGCTCCGTGTTCTATCCGGGCAATGAGCAGTCGATCATCTGGCACTCCTCACAGGCGGATCCCGAAGGCAGCAACAATTATGCGGGCGTGAAAAGCAAGGTGGTGGATGCGCTGCTGGCAAGAATCCTCAGCGCCGACTCGCTGGAGGAGCTTCTGCCCGCCGGTCGCGCGCTGGACAGGGTGCTATTATGGGAACATTACATGATTCCGCATTGGAGCCTTGCGGCTTTCCGTGTGGCGTATTATGACAAATTCGGCCGCCCGGGAACCACCCCCAGATATTCTTTGGGCTTCCAGAGCTGGTGGATTAAAGATCAAAGTGCTAAAAAATCTAAATAATTCCGATAGGCTGTTAATCAATAAATTTACCTGTTGTTAATGAATATTTTTGATAATACTTGCATGCCAACCGCTTCGGATATTCCTGTGAACTTCGCCCCTTCAGATGCCCAGCTTATCGGCCGCATCGTCGCCATGCGTGAGTCCGTGCGCAAGCACAGGCAGAAGGCCATTGAGATATGGAATTCCTATTCCCCGATGGTGCAGCCCCAGCAGGAGCGCGCCAGCGTTGGCAGATTTACGAAACAACTGGTGCAGTCCGAATAATGCAAGCCGTCGCTCACACATTCCCCGAAAGCTTTACGCCTGAGAAACAACGCGAGTTGCACCATGAGATTGTGCGGCTGTACGACCTGACGGATGATGCGTTGGCGGTAGTCGAGCGCGAAAATGCCATTGACCGCAACGCGCAGATGAAACTGCTTACGCCAGTAGTAACGCAGGTCATCAATTCAACCAATATACTTTCCGCATTTTATACTCAGGCTGTAAACAAAAGAGTGCCGGTTACGCCTGAACTGCAAGATACGATGGAAAGCGCATTGAGAAACGTTTTTATGACGATAAAACTGTTTATAGACGCAGCGGAAAAGGATCTTCAACAACAGCCTCATGCTGAAAAGTCCGAAAGTGCCGCAGGGGTAAGCGCAGCGGAGGCCTTGGCTGCAGCTACAATAGCTAAAGCAAAAGGGGGCGGCAGCCAAGACAGGGTAAGAGAGATGACGGATGCAGCCATAGCGAGGGCCAGGGAAAGCTCTGATCTGCAGACAGAAAATTCGCCTTTGTACCTGAAATTCCAAAAGAGTGTGAGGCCGGGAGCGACACAGAATCGCGCCGCAGAATTGCAGGAACGCCTGCCTGCAAATGGCGGTGCGGACTTAATTGCAGTGCTGGTGAAGATCGGCAACCAGTCGGCCCAGCTTGCGAGGGAACTGAAAGAAATTGGCATTATCAGCTCTTTTGACAAAGCAGTTCCTGCCTTCTCAATGGTTTCCCGCCGCGCCCGTCAGCTAAGCGGGATTGAGGATACTCAGATTCAGCCGGGCATGCTCACGAACGTTCAGAGACTGACCTAAAAGAATCCGTTAGCCACGGCCCCGCGCGGCATGAGCCTCATCCTGATTATACCGTAAAATGCCTCCGGCGCCTTTAAACGAATAACGGTTACTCAGATTGATAAGCAGAATCTCTGTTTCTTCGCCTTCCGGGGCGGGATTTGAAAACAGTTCTCGCGTGCGACCTAAACTAACAAAAGGATAATTCTTTTCGCGACACAGCCAATCTATATGGTTTTTGCGGTTAGTGCGATTGGCAGCCATTAAGGAAATATCCGCTCCCGCTGCCTTTGCCGCTTCAAGGCAGGCTGCATACATTGCTTCACGCATTTTAGTATATTCGTCTTTTTGCATATGTGCCGTAAAATCCTGATCTATTGCGAATGCCCCGAGTTCCGCAACAGTCGGTTTCGGATCTTTCTGGACGGCGGGAACAATATGATCCAGAGCAAGGTGTTCTTTTCCCCTCAGGGGAACAAACTTATCTGCGCTAGTCCTTTTTATAATCTTATGAAGACTTTCAACGGGCAGCATGCCGGGGTGATTGGGATCGGGAAATACGATTCGCTGTCCTCCGATGACGCGCTCTTCTCCTGAATCGGCATCGTGCGACTTCAGAATAACAAAGAGTGTGTCTTTCTGGGCGTCGTGAGAGGTAGGGTAATGATCGTAATGGGGGGAGCCCCATTTCCTGTTGTAAGCTTTCTTGCGGATTTCATAATACGCTTCGATATCGTCATGATGCGTATCAATTTCCGTGTTTGTATACACATGCGTGCTGTAATTCATAGATTTTTCCATTCTCGTGGGAGCTTAATAATCGTATACAAAGGTAAACTCAATGTTAAATTTGATTAAGTTTGTGCGGGCGCTGGAAAATTAAGAGGAATGTTGGTGAAAAAGCCTGTATACGGGATATATGCTTACCTACATTACTCATCGGGTATTTCTTATTATACCGACGCTTATCGGGATATTGACCCTTAATTTCTTCATCACGCAGGCCGCTCCCGGCGGCCCGGTGGAGCAGGCGATGGCCAAGATCCGCCATAGCGGCATGGACGCCACCTCACGCGTGAGCGGGGCGGGTATGTCCGATTTTTCGGCCCAGGTCAGCGCCACCGCGAGCGACCCCACGGCGGCCTATCGCGGCGCGCAGGGCATCGACCCCAAATACCTCGAAGACCTCAAGAAGATGTATGGCTTCGACAAGCCGCTGCATGAACGCTATTTCAATATGTTATGGCAGTATACGCATTTTGACCTCGGCACCAGCTTCTTCCGCGATAAGCCGGTGATAGACCTCATCATGGAAAAGCTGCCCGTGTCCATATCGCTGGGGCTATGGACCACGCTCATTATTTACCTCATCTCCATTCCGCTGGGCATACGCAAGGCCGTGCGCGACGGCTCGTGGTTCGACATCTGGACGAGCGCCGTCATCATCGTGGGCTATGCCATACCCAGCTTCCTGTTCGCGCTGCTGCTGATATTGCTGTTCGGCGGCGGCAGCTACTGGCAATTCTTCCCGCTGCGCGGCCTTGTTTCGGACAACTGGGAGGATCTGGGCACGCTGGGCAAGATCGCCGATTATTTCTGGCATATGACCCTGCCGCTTGCCGCCATGGTCATCAGCGGGTTTGCCAGCCTCACCATGCTGACCAAGAATTCCTTCCTCGACGAGATCGGCAAGCAGTACGTGATGACCGCCTATGCCAAAGGTCTGACCCAGAAAGCCGTGCTGATGAAACACGTGTTCCGCAATGCCATGCTCATCGTGATCGCGGGCTTTCCGGTGGCGCTTATCCGCATATTGTTCACCAGTTCGCTGCTGATCGAGATCATCTTCTCGCTCGACGGGCTGGGGCTGCTCAGCTACGAGGCGATACTGGGGCGCGATTACCCCATCGTGTTCGGATCGCTTTATCTGTTTACGCTCATAGGGCTGCTGCTGAACCTTGTCGGCGACCTTACCTATGTGCTGGTGGACCCGCGAATCGATTTCAACAAACGAGCCGTATAAATATGATGTTACGTAAACTGCTGTTTGCTTTTGTGCTTATCTTCTCCCTGACGCCCGCCGCCTATGCCGAAGAAGAAGGGCATGATCCCGCTGCCCATGCCGCGCAGGATGCGCAATATGCCAACTGGATGACGTTCTACTACCTGAAGAAAGACCCTTCAGGCGTGGTGGACTATCTCGCGTGGCTGCAATATTCCGGCCTGCTGGAACAGTATGAAACACTCTCTCCTTCCGTCTCGGGGTTCCTGTCGGTGGTGTTTGCCGATAATCCGGCGCAAGTGAAGGATTGGGTGGCATCGGTGAGCTTCACCGGCAAGGCCCGCAAGATCGTGCAGCATGCGCTCTGGCTCTCGGGCAATACGAAGCTCATCAAAACCGTGTTCAAGGAAGAGCCGGAATACACCAAGACCCCGGCCAGGGGATTGCTGCTCTCCGAGCCGAAGACCCCGACCGACCTCGACATGTACTGGGCGGCATTTTCGGCATCAGGCGATGTGGCCTATATCCGCAAGGTGATCGACACGCTCAAGGAGCTTGAGAGCCCCGCGCTTGACCGCAAGGAGGGATTGAACATGCGCGCCGCTGCGGCGTGGTCGCTGGGCGCCAATATGGCGCAGCACGAGCTTGCCGTGCGTGAGGTGACAGATGAAATAAAGACGCGGCCCGAGTCCATCAAGATCGTGTTGAACGACGTGATGGAAAAATTCCGCCGCACGGTCACGCCGTTCGCCAGGCAGGACGGAGGGTTCTCCGCGGCGCTGCTGGTGACCGACCCGAACGGGCTGGAGCAGTACAGAAAACAGCAGAGCAAGGCGGGATATGTTCCGACCCTTTCCAGCGTGCAACGCGGCAAGACGGTGGTGGTCAAGATCATTTTTACCGGCATGACGCTGACCGACGGCCTGCTGGCGGATGTGAAATTCGACCTGAAAGTGCTCACGCCCGACGGCGCGGTCTATGGCGGCGCGCATCAGGAAGGCCTGCCGGCACTGGAAGGCAAGGTGCCTTCACGCTACAGGATCTACACCACCGCTTCGTCGCTGACGCTGGAGTTTGAACCGCAGGATAAGGCGGGTGTGTATAAAATTCAGGGCGAAATACGCGACAATGTGGGCCAGAAGCGCGTGACACTGGAGAAAGAACTGACGCTTGCGGAGTGAATCAAGGCAGGATATCTGCCAGCGCTTCCTGTATTGCAGGGTACTTGAAAGAGAACCCGCTTGCCAAGGCTTTCTGCGGTAAGACTTTCTGCCCGGCGAGTAACAACGTCTTTCCCATATCGCCAAACAGCAGTTTAACCTGAAATGCCGGCAAAGGCAGTAATGCGGGACGCCTCAGCGCTTTTCCAAGCGCATCGGAGAAGTCTTTGCTGGTTACGGGCAATGGCGCAGTGGCATTGAAGGGACCCTGCAACGAAGGGGTCTGCATTACATGCAGAATCAGGCGGATGAGATCCTCCCGGTGAATCCATGAGAACCATTGCCTGCCATTACCAATCGGCCCACCCAGACCAAACTCAAACGGGAAAAGCATTTGCGCAAGCGCGCCGCCGTCTGACTCCAGAACGACCCCGGTTCTGAGCAGGCAGGTGCGCACGCCCTGAGCCGCGATTTTTGAAGCGGCAGCTTCCCATTGCTGGCAGATGTCTCGGGGAAATGAGCCTATCGCATCCTGTGCGGGGGGTGTTTCTTCATGGAAGCTGGTATGTTCATGCGTGCCGTAATATCCGATAGCGGAACTGCTGATGAACACCGAAGGTTTGTGCTGCGCGTGCTGCACGTAACGCGCAAGGGCATCTGTAGTCTGCAGACGGCTTTGCAGCATGCGTGCTTTTGCTGCGGTCGTCCATCGCTGGCTGATAGGCTCGCCCGCGAGGTTGATGATGACATCGAATGCGTCATTGTCCGTCAGGGCGTCAAGCGTTTCGATAAGCGTAATGCGCTCCTTGAACAAGGACGCTTTTTCCAGATTTCGTGTAAGTACCGTAACGTCGTTACCCTGATCGATAAGCGTCTGGCAGAGCGCCTTGCCGATAAACCCCGTGCCGCCTGTGACCAGAATGCGCTTGGGTTGCACGAGGGGCGCTGCAGTTGTCTTGAATTTAGTGGGTTGCCTTGACCATTTTCGCCCGCGCAGCCAGTCGCGCCACCCCCAGATGAATACGCCAAGAGCATAAAACGTCATGATCCATGAGAGTATTCCCCAGTCCATTTTTGTGAATCCGGTAGGACGATGTGCCCACTGCCACAGTTCCGGCGTAAGCAGCGCAAGTATCACACCGTAATTGAGGGCAAGAATAGTATGGGTTACTCGCTCGCTGGCGGGCAATTTGCGTGTATGGTCTTCGACCACGAAATCCCATAAGGTGATGATAACTTCTATCACCAGAAGAAACGCGAAACACCAGGCGAACAGTCCATCCCACGCCAGCCAGCCCAGTGAGAGGAAAAGAATACTGTATATGAAATTACGCGCGCCGTGTAATTTAAGTTCTGTCGCTGCTGTTCGTTTCCACGGCAGGCGCTCTTTCAGTTCGTGGTGATAAAGCGTATCGAATGCGCCCAGAACGCCCTGGATGGCAAAAAGTATGAGAAGTGCCTGCATGTCATGCCTCTCTAAATATGCCGGTCTGATAGAATGTTTGACCTAAGCACATATGGCGCATGGAAATGGTGAAACGGAAATTTCCGTCGCCCAAATCCTCATGTACTACATGGGTCTCGCCGGGGGTGAATAAATGGGGTAAGGGGATCTGGAATGTTCCCATCTGCCAGAAATACCTCGTGCTGCGGAAATGCAAGCTCCCCTCTATTGCTTTCACGTCCAGCACCATACCGAAACCAGCGCCCACGCATTCGGTCATACGGCCCTTACAATCCTTACGCTTTACGGAAGTGACCGTATAAGGCGTGCGGCCTTCATAATAATAAGTGCGTCGCCAATATACGCCTGCCAGCCCTGTCCTGCGGTGGAGCGTTACGTCCATGCGCACGTTCTTTCCTTCATAGGGCGTAAGCGGATTGGCAATCAGGCGTGTGAAATGGGCAAATAATTTACCTGCCGGAGAGCATTCCACCGTTTCCATAATGCCGCGATAAAATATATGCTCGTTGATTGCGGGATCCGTGGCAAAGCGCTGCTGAACACTGGGATGCAGCTTTTCCCATTCGTTACCAAGTAGAGTGCGTAACGTGCTTTGCTTGCGGCCTTCATGCACTTCATGAATCTTGGGAACGCTTCTAAGCCACAGTAAAATCAGGCGCCCGCTACGCAGAGCAGGGTAAAGCAGCTTGCTAAGCGTACGTGAACGAAAGAAAGAAAACATCTTACGCCGCAGCCATGTGCTACGATCGGCACGCATCGCAAGAAAGTGAAGTGCATCTCCGCCTGAGTAAAGCCTTTCACCGCTGCGAATAACGATCTCGCGGTCGAGGTTGTATCCCTTTGCGATGACTTCGTTCTTGAATGTACTGGTTGCCCGTGCGTCAATGATTTGCAGTTGTCCGCGTGTGTCTTCCAATGCAAGGTTCTTTATGCCGAAGCGACAGATAGGGCATTCACTGTCATAAAGGATAGAAATAGGAGCTGTGTCTTTGGGCGTGGACTGAGTCTGCATGGTCATACTCAATTGACTTTTGAGGCAGAAGAGACTATATTTAGCTAACAAGCTAACTATATAGTAAATATATAGTTAGTCAATAAGCTAAATATTTAAAGGGGGTTATGGGAACAGTTAAGATATTTCAGGCGCTTGCATCAGACCCCCGGTTGAGGATCCTGGCATATCTGTCCAAATCGTCCATGACGGCGGGTGAGATCGCCGAGCGTTTTGACATGACCAAACCCTCGCTGTCCAAGCATCTTGGCATTCTGGAAAATGCGGGGCTGATCAAAGGCGAAAAGAAAGGGCAGTTTATTCACTACAGCATTGTTGAAGATCATATCGTCAATACGCTCGATGGATATTTGCAGGAAGTCTGTTTCGTGCGGCGCCCCTTACGCAAAGAAAGCGAAAGAAAGGCCAAGCAAAAGAAATCACAAGAGCAGAGCTAAATAATTCTGCCGAGCAGATCAGGTTCCAGCACGTTGATGAACAGCGACACGGCAAGGGCGGGGCCGAAGGGGAATATATCGCCCTCTTTTTCCTTGCGCAGCCGCCAGAGCAGGCCGGTGATAGTACCCACCAGCCCTGCGATGAACAGGAACACCGGAAACGCGGTGAGCGGCATCCACAGCCCCGCCACGAACAGGAACTTCACATCGCCAAAGCCCAGGCCTTCTTTCTTGCGGAAGTAAGGATAGCCGTAATGCAGCATGAGCCCCAGCCCGCCCGCAACGGCCACGCACAGTGCGGGCTGCGTCCAGTCCACATCATGATAGATGCAATAGAGTATGCCGGTAACGCCCAGCGCCACCTGCACGGAATCGGGGATGATGGTATGCTCGAAATCAGTGACGATCATGATGGCGAGTTCGGTAGCGAGTGCGCAGAGCAGCACGGTCTGCAGCGACGGGCCGTAAAGATAGGTAATGCCGGTAAAAGTCAGCGCCAGCAGCAGCTCGGTGAGCGGGTAGCGCCAATGCACGCGCGCTTTGCAGTGGCGGCATTTGCCGCCGGAGAACAGCCATGAGAGCAGGGGGAACAGATCCCTCCAGCCGAGCTTCGTTTCGCATTTGGGGCAACGCGAGGGTTTGCGGATGATGTCCTCCCCCAGCGGCAGGCGGTAGCTGGCCAGCGTTACAAAGCTGCCCATGCAGGCGCCGAGGATAAAGGCAATGGAGTATAAAATAAGATCATCCATTAATGTGCCAAATATGCTTCGCGGTTTTGTGAATGATGGTAGAGGGCATGTATTACGATGCTTTCCTTATCCGTTTCATAATAAATGGAATAAGGAAAAGGTGATGAACTCCTGAGGTTGAAGACCCTGTAATGCAGCGATTCAAATTCAGGAAATCCCTCCGGCGGAATATAGCGCATGCTTGCCCGGGGATTTTCCGCGATATAGCCCACGGCCTGCTCTACGGCATCCAGAAGACTAGTGGCAACGTCTGTACCGGCATGTCGCATATAATAATCAGCGGCGCTTTCAAGCAACTGCTTAAAATGCAGGCTGATCAGGAGCGCAGGTTTTTGCGTCATTTCTTTTTCTTCAGGCGCGCCTTCTGCTGCGCAAAGAAGCCTGTTTCCATGGGCGTTCTAGCCGTGTTGCGCGTTGCCAGCAGCATGACGGCTATTTCCTGTTCACGCTTCTTCAGCCGCGCCTCCATGTCGCGACGGATGAGGTCGCGCACATATTCGCTGGGAGTGGAATAGACATCATCATCGCTTGAACGCGCATCCACAAACTGGCGCAATTCATTGGTAAGCTGGATATTTAATGTACTGCTCATCCAGTAAAACTAACATCAATGGCAATAAATAACAATAAATATTATAAAATGTATGTCCACACGACCTAATTGTCATAAAAGATTAACATGCAGAAAATACGAAATCTTTCTACAATTCCGGCAACTTAGCAAAAGATGAAATGTTATGCAAACCAGCTTGTCCGCCTGCCTGAAAGAAACCGTTAACCGCATCGCCGACGGATACGATAAAAAGCGTGCGTATTATTGAAGATCATCCGAAAGAGTTTTCCGCTAAGGCGCGTGGCGGAGTTATATTTGAAGCAGATGCTTCCGGGACACGAAAATCTACAGAATATGCTATTGAAATGCTCATTGAAGCCGCTATGCCTACACTTCTGCCGTCAGGATTTAAGTTTTCCATGCAAAAGCAAGATTCTTTTGGCCAGCCGGGCAAGCCTGTTTTTTATACAAACGTGGATTCAGGCAAAGGAAATAACCAACCCCGCCGCTAGCAGCGGGGTATTAAGTGTAAGGGGGATGAAGACATCCCCCTTCGCTAACGCTTACCCCCTCTAAAGGGGTCGTCGCCTTCGTCTCCTCCACGCCGCAAGCGGCGGGGAATGTACCCGGAGGGATTCAAAGTTAAGTTCTCAGCGCGACCGGTCGAGCACGTTCTTGGGGGTGGGAGCAGAACTATCATCGGAGGGGGCGGGCAAGAGGCGGTCGGGATGTTCTGCTGCCAGCAACGCTTTCAACATTTCTTTGCGCGACAGGTGTCTGTCTGGATGATGGTGGCGACCGCGCATGAGGCTGCTGACGAAACTGCTATCTGGATTGAATCTGGTCATAGGCCCGTTTATACCGCAGAACCGTTACGATTTTATGACAATAGTACAAAAATCCCTTTTTTCTTGCTGGAAAGGGGCGGAAATGGCTATAAAACCTTCTCATTCAGCAGGAAATCTGTCACATGACCGCCAAACCCGTTATCGCCATCGCTTCCGACCATGCCGGTGTTGCCTTAAAAGCCACGGTAAAAGAGATGCTTGGCGAGTTCGCCTCGCAGGTGGTGGATCTGGGTACGCAGGGCGGGGATTCGGTGGATTACCCTGATTACGGCGACGCGGTGGCGCACGAAGTGCTTTCGGGCCGGGCACAGTACGGTGTTGCCATCTGCGGTTCAGGCGTGGGCATCAGCATCGCCTGCAACCGCCACAAGGGCATCCGCGCGGCGCTTTGCACGGATGGGCTTACCGCCTCCCTTTCCCGCCGCCACAATAACGCTAATGTGCTCTGCCTTGGCGCAAGGCTCATTGGCATTGAGGTGGCGCGTGACTGCATCACGCAATTCCTCACCACCGCCTATGAAGGTGGCCGCCACGAGAAACGTACTGAAAAACTGGATCATTGATTTGAAAGGAAATGATTATGTCCGCAACCGCAGCTAAAAAACTCACCGAGGAATCTGCCATCCGC
Organism: Alphaproteobacteria bacterium; assembly: GCA_035906055.1. GTDB lineage: Bacteria > Pseudomonadota > Alphaproteobacteria > Rickettsiales > JABCZZ01 > JAMIFV01. The sequence goes on from JAMIFV010000057.1 coordinate 21,984, forward strand.
AAAAGCGGGTTCTTCAACGCATCGCTTGCTGAAAGCGACAAGGAAGTCATGGACGCGCTGAAAGGCGAACTCAACCGCCAGCAGACGCAGATCGAGCTGATCGCATCCGAGAACATCGTCAGCAAGGCGGTGATGGAAGCGCAGGGCTCCGTGCTCACCAATAAATATGCCGAAGGCTATCCCGGCAAGCGCTACTATGGCGGCTGCGCATTCGCCGACGTGGTGGAAAGCCTCGCCATCGAACGCGCCAAAAAGCTGTTTGGCTGCAGCTACGTTAATGTGCAGCCCAATTCCGGTTCGCAGGCCAATCAGGGCGTGTTCAACGCGCTGCTGCAGCCCGGTGACGTGATCCTCGGCCAGTCGCTGGCTTCCGGCGGCCACCTTACCCACGGCGCTAACGTGAACCAGTCCGGAAAATGGTTCAAGGCCGTGCAGTACGGCGTGAAGGAAGATACCCACCTCATCGATTATGACGACGTGCAGAAGCTCGCCAACGAACATAAACCCAAGCTCATCGTGGCAGGTTTCTCCGCCTATCCGCGTGTGGTGGACTGGGCGCGTTTCCGCAAGATCGCTGACAGTGTGGGCGCATACCTGCTGGTGGATATGGCGCATGTGGCTGGCCTCGTGGCCGCCGGTTCCTATCCCTCGCCGCTGCCGCACGCGCATGTGGTGACCACCACCACGCACAAGACGCTGCGTGGGCCCCGTGGCGGCATGATCCTGTCCAACAACCCTGACCTTGTCGTGCGCAAGACGCCCAGCGGTGCGGACGTGACGCTCTCCACCGCGGTTAACTCCGCTATCTTCCCCGGCATTCAGGGCGGCCCGCTCATGCATGTGATCGCGGGCAAGGCGGTTGCCTTCGCGGAAGCGCTTGAGCCTTCCTTCAAGGAATATGGCAAAGCGGTTGTGGACAATGCCCGTGCGCTGGCTGCCGTGCTGGTGAAGCGCGGCCTCGCCATTACCACCGGCGGCACCGACAACCACCTGATGGTGGTTGACCTGCGCCCGAAGAAACTCACCGGTAAAGCCACCGAGGAAAGCCTTGAGCGCGCAGGCCTTACCTGCAACAAAAACGCCATTCCCTTCGACCCCGAAAAACCCTTCGTAACCTCCGGTGTTCGCGTGGGAACTTCGGCCGGTACAACTCGCGGGTTTGGTGTTGCAGAATTCCAACAGATCGGCGAACTGATCGGCGATGTCCTTGACGGACTTGCAAAAAATCCGACCGACAATAGCGCCGTTGAGAAGGCGGTTAAGGCAAAAGTGAAGGATCTCTGCGATAAATTTCCTATTTATTAACAAATAGGGGCTACATTTCGTGGGTTAGAGCAATCTGACCCACGAAACTTACCTGAGAGGTTAAGGATGAAGTGCCCCTTTTGTTCACACGCCGATACGCAGGTGAAAGACTCCCGTCCGAGTGAAGACGGGCTGACCATTCGCCGCAGGCGCTTCTGTCCTTCCTGCAATTCCCGTTTTACGACCTTCGAACGCGTGCAACTGCGCGAACTCACCGTGCTCAAGAAAACCGGGGAACGCCGCATCTTCGACCGCGACAAACTCATGCGTGCCATCAATGTGGCGACCCGCAAACGCCCGGTAAGCCCGGACGAGGTGGAACGCCTGGTCAGCTCCATCGTGCAGAAGCTGGAAAGCAGCGGTGAAAGCGAAGTGGCGTCCTCCCTCATCGGTGAAATGGTGATGGAAGGCCTCAAAGACCTCGACCCCGTTGCTTATATCCGCTTTGCCAGCGTCTACCGTAACTTCCGCGAAGCGAAAGACTTCGAGAAGTTTGTGGGTAATCTAGACTAGTTATTAGTTGTTCGTTATTAGTTGTTCGTGGGTATTATGACGAACAACGAACAACGAACAACGAGCTATATGCTTCACGCACTGCGTTTAGCCGCGCGCGGGCTTGGCCATGTCTGGCCGAACCCTTCGGTAGGCGCGGTGATTGTGAAGGATGGCATTATTATAGGCTGCGGACGCACGGCGCGTGGTGGAAGGCCGCATGCGGAAACCGAAGCCCTTGCCGAAGCGGGTGCAGATGCCAAGGGAGCCACGCTGTATGTGACGCTGGAGCCCTGCTCGCATCACGGTAAAACCCCCCCTTGCGTGGATGCCATTATTCAGGCCGGAATTGCAAAGGTTGTGGTGGCCTGCGGGGATATAAACCCGCAAGTGGCAGGCAAAGGCTTTGCGGCGCTGCGTGCCGCCGGGATTGCGGTGCAGGACGGCTTGTGCGAGACGGAAGCCAAAGCCCTCAATGAAGGATTTTTCTCTGTTATCGAACGCGGCAGGCCGTTCGTGACGGTGAAAATAGCCACTTCGCTGGACGGGCGCACCGTGACCACGGAAGCAGAAGGGCGCTGGATAACGGGAGAAGCATCGCGCATGCGCGGGCACCTGCTGCGCGCCACGCATGATGCCATCCTCACCGGCATCGGCACGGCGCTGGCGGATGACCCGCTGCTTAATTGCCGCCTTCCGGGGCGCGAGGGGGACAGCCCCCTGCGGGTGCTGCTCGATAGCGGATTGCGCCTTTCCCCGAAGGCAAAGCTCCTGCCCGCATGGATATTCACCTCGGAAGCCGTTTTTCAGCAAAAAGCCGAACTGGTGGAAACGCTGAGGCAGGCGCAATGCCGTATTTTTCCTGTAAAGCAGCAGGATAGTGAGCTTGACCTTAAGGCGGTGCTGCAGGCGCTGGCCAAGGAAGGCATCACGCGGCTGCTGGTGGAAGCAGGAAAAACCCTTACCGAAGCCTTCATGCGGCAGGGGCTTGCCGACAGAATTTACTGGTTTCGCGCGCCTGAAGTGGTAGGAACGGAAACCTCGGTCGTTTCCATGCCTGCGCGTTTTGCCAAGCATGTGGAACAACTGGGTAAAGACACGCTGGAAATTTACGAATAAGCGAACCGCTGATGTTCACAGGTATTATCACCCATGTCGGCACGGTTGCCGCCATCGACAAAACAGGCGACTGGACGTTCACCATTGCGGCAAAAAGCTTCACCGATGGGCTTGCCATGGGCGCATCCATCGCCTGCAATGGCTGCTGCCTCACCGCCATTGCGTGGAATGAGGACAGCTTCACGGTGCAGGTTTCCGCCGAAACGCTTTCGCGCACGTCGCTGGGCAAGTGGCAGGTGGGAAGCAAAGTAAATCTGGAGCGTGCGCTCAAAGTGGGCGACGAGCTGGGCGGGCATTTTGTCACGGGACATGTAGATGGCCTCGCGAAGCTGGAGAAGATGGAGAATAGTGGAGAGTCCGTGGAATGGTGGTTAAGTATCCCATCATGTCATTCCCGCTTACGCGGGAATGACAAATCTCTCATTAGCTTCATTGCGGAAAAAGGTTCGGTAACCCTTGATGGGGTTTCCCTCACTGTGAATGAGGTGAAAGACGGCGAGTTCAGCATCAATCTCATTCCTCATACGCAACAATCGACTAATTTCCATATGTTAAAGGCCGGGGACAGCCTGAATCTGGAAGTGGACATACTCGCGCGCTACATTGCGCGCCAGAAGGACTGAATCTATGACGTTATCACCTATCGAAGACATTATCGAAGATGCGCGCAACGGGCGCATGTTCATTCTTGTGGACGACGAAGACCGCGAGAATGAAGGCGACCTTATCATTCCCGCGCAGATGGCCACGCCGGACGCGGTGAATTTCATGGCCAAGCATGCGCGCGGCCTCATCTGCCTTGCGCTTTCCGCCGGGCGCGTGAAGGATCTGGGCCTGCCGCTGATGGCGCGCCATAACGAATCGCGCCACGAAACCGCGTTCACCGTTTCCATTGAGGCCAAGGAAGGCGTGACCACCGGCATCTCGGCTGCCGACCGCGCCCACACGATTGCCGTGGCGATAGACACCAGCAAGGGCAAACGCGATATCGCTTCGCCGGGGCATGTGTTTCCGCTGGTGGCGAAGGACGGCGGCGTGCTGGTGCGCGCGGGCCACACCGAGGCGGCGGTGGATGTTTCGCGCCTTGCCGGGCTTAATCCCGCAGGCGTCATCTGCGAGATCATGAACGATGACGGCACGATGGCGCGCCTGCCGCAGCTTATGGAATTCGCCAGGACGCATAAGCTTAAGATTGCGACGATCGCCGACCTTATCGCCTATCGCCGCCGCAGCGAGAAGCTGGTGGAATGCGTGGCACGCTCCAGCATCCAGAGCAGGTTCGGCGGTGAGTTCAGTTTGCATGTGTATGTGAACCGCATCGCGTACAGCGAGCATATCGCGCTGGTGAAAGGCACGGTTTCCACCAACAGACCGACGCTTGTGCGCATGCATGCGCTCGACGTGCTGCATGACGTGCTGGGCGATACGCATGACGCGCAGATGACCAGCCTGCATGCGGCGATGGAGCGCATCGGCGAGGAAGGAAGCGGCGTGGTGGTGTTGCTGCGCGAGCCGGTGAGATCAGCGCTTTCCGATAAGGTGCGCGCGCGTTCGGGTGAGCAGCCGCAGGGGCAGAATACGTTGCGCGATTACGGTATCGGCGCGCAGATATTGCTGGATTTGGGGGTACGCGACATGGTGCTGCTTTCCAATGCCCAGCGCCCGGTGGCGGGGCTGGAAGGCTATGGCCTGACCATTAAAGGCTATGAAAAGCTGGGTTAGGGTGAATGTAAATGCCCCCTCACCTCGGTTTGCCTAAGGGCTTAGCTATAGCAGCTAAACCCAAGGCAAACGCGTCCTCTCCCTCAAGGGGAGAGGTAAGAAAGGGGGGGGTAATGAGTCCTGAGCCCTAGCGGTGGTGCCCGGCAACTATGCCGTGGCTGCTGAGAATATCGCGTACAAGAGTATTGGTGAGTGTCACAATACGGCTGCTGGCAGCGCCTGCGGTTTCGCGCAAGGTTTGAAGCACATTGTTCGCGCGTAGCAGATTGTCCCGCGGGTGACCGACATTCAGTGCCATATCCAGCTTGGTATCGGCATAGGCTATCATCGCAACGCTGAGCTGTGTGCCACGGCCTGAGACAATGAGGCCTTCCTGCCTCATGGGAACTTCTACGGTGTCGGTGCCATTTCCGGGTTTATACTGCACTGGCACGGCAAGTTCGCCCAGCTCGCCCAGAAAGAGGCGATTACGGAGTTCCTGACGTAGCGGTACGATATCGCGTTCCTGCATTCTTTTATCTTACGCGTTTAAGATGGTTACCTTCAGCCGCATACGCCCTGGCACGCCTGGCCTGCCAGTTCGCAGCGTGCTGTGCATCCTCCTGCATGGCTTTGTCCATCGCCTCCTGAAGAAGTTTTTTTATGGTGGCATTGGGCGCAAGATCGGCTGCCGTATGGCCGTCACTATCTTTAGCAAACACATCGGTGCCGCAGGCAATGAATAATGGTATAAGCTTGTCCGGCCGCCATTCGCCACGGTCTGGGGAAAAGAGGCGGATTCTCTTTTCGGCGGGCACGGAAGCGGCAAGCTCGTGCAATACGGTAGCGCCGTCGATCTCGCGTTTGGCATTGAAGAACGCCTCCTGCTCTTGTCTGGGCAGATCAAGCCCGAGATTGGCCAGCTGCATCATGCTGGCCGTCTGCTGCGAGCGCGCGGCGCGGTGCAGGAGCGGTTCGGGGAAATGATGCGCTTCATGCTTGCCTTGGGGAACCAGCGAAAGAGCGGATTGAATGAGCGCTCTGGATTCCGTACCGTCTTTATTGGGAACATATCTGGCCTGCATGGTGTTACGGATTGTCTCTTTGTCACCAAGCTCGATGGCCTTAAACAGTCTTTCTGCACGCGTCATGCCTTCATAGGAATCGGGATTGCTTTGCAGCACGTGCCGCGCTTGCGCGGCGGGCGCAGTTGCTTCTTTTAAATCTATTGGTGGGGGGAGCTGCTGGGCAGGTGCTGGCGGATTTTTGGTCCCCGCCTCCTCCATCAGCGCGAAAATGCCATCGAAGTGCGCCATATATTCTGCGTCTATTGATACACTGTTTCTACGCGGCATGCCATCCCCTGTGATTCAAAAATATTTTATGAATCAGAGTGTAAGAAAAGCCTGCGGTAAATAATAGTTAAGATTCTGTGACAACGGTGGGGGAGTCAGGGCGAATATTGAGATAAATCAATGTAGGAGCCGAAATGAAAATAGAGGAATACGAGCCTACCACGATGCCAAACACCAGCGCCCAGCTGAATCCCTTGATCACTTCGCCGCCGAAAATGGCCAGCGCCAGCGCGGCCAGCAGCGTGGTGATGGAGGTAAGCAGGGTGCGCGCCAGCGTTTCGTTCATGCTGAGGTTGATGAGGTCGCCCATCGGCATTTTCTTGTAGCGGCGCATGTTCTCGCGGATACGGTCATAGATCACTACCGTGTCGTTCATGGAATAACCGATGATGGTGAGCACGGCGGCAACGGCGGTGAGGCCGAAATCAAAGCCGCTGAAGGCATAGAAGCCGATGACCATGGCCGTGTCATGCACGAGCGCCAGAATGGTGCCGATGCCGAACTGCCATTCAAAGCGGAACCACACATAGATCATGATGCCCAGGCAGGCGAGCACGGTGGCCAGGATGCCGCTGGTGATAAGTTCCTTGCCCACGGTGGGGCCGACGAATTCGATGTTGCGGTATTCGATCGGCTGCCCGATGCCTGCGTTCAGATATTCCTTCACCTTGGGCACGATAACGCTGCCCTCTGCGTCCTCATTGGTCTGAATGCGCACCAGCACGCTCTTATTGTCGCCGAAATTCTGCAGGCTCACTTCACCAAGGCCTTTATCTTCAAGGCTTGCACGCATGACGGCCAGGTCGGCAGGCTGTTCGAGGCGCACGTCCATCAGCACGCCGCCGGTGAAATCGATCCCCCAGTTAAGGCTGTGCTTGGCTATGAAGCCAAACGCCATCAGCGTGAAGAGAATGGAGATGCCGAAGCCCCACCAGCGCCAGCCGATGAAGTCGATGCGCGTGTTATAGGGGAAGAAATGGTAAGGGGGCAGCAGTTTCATGGGAGCGGGATAATGGGAAAAGGAATTTATGTCAATGCCGCAGGCGTAGAGGCATTAGGGATTAGGCATTGGGGGGACTCTGTGCTAATTCCTAATGCCTAATTCCTAATGCCTTATTTTTATGTCGCTCTTACGCGCTTCTGCCAATATCGGGTCTTTCACCTTACTTTCCCGTATTTTAGGGTTTGTTCGCGACCAGCTTATCGCCAAATTCCTGGGCGCGGGCGTGTTGTCCGACGCCTTCTTCGTGGCCTTCAAGATCCCCAATTTCATGCGCCAGCTTTTTGCCGAAGGGGCGTTCAACGCCGCTTTTGTGCCGATGTATGCGGGCACGCGCGCAAGGGAAGGCGAAGAGGCCGCGCGCAATCTTGCCAAAGAGATACACGCAGCGCTGCTGCTGGTGCTGATAGTGGTGACGGCGCTGGCCATCATCTTCATGCCCCAGCTCATGGTGGTGCTGGCGCCCGGTTTTGACAGCGACCCCGCCAAGTTCGACCTCGCGGTGCTGCTGACGCGCATCACGATGCCCTATATATTGTTCATCTCGCTGGTGTCGCTGCAGGGGGGCATACTCAATTCCATCGGCAAATATTCCGCCGTGGCGGCAACGCCCGTCATCATGAATATCTGCCTTATCATCACTATGTTCGCCATCGGCCCGCTTACGCCTTCCATGGCGCATGCGCTTTCCATCGGCGTGCTTATCTCCGGCTGCGCGCAATATCTCTGGCTGTTCTGGCACTGCCGCCGCGCCGGGGAAGCGCCGCCCTTCATGCGGCCAAGAATAACGCCTAATGTGCGGAAGTTGCTCAAAATTATCGGCCCCGTGGCGCTTGGCTCCAGTGTCACGCAGATCAACCTCATCATCAACACCATCATCGCGTCGCATTTCGCCGGTGCGGTTTCCATTCTTTATTACGCGGTGCGCATCGAAGAACTGCCGTTCGGCGTTATCGGCATCGCCGTTGCCACCGCGCTGCTGCCGATGCTCTCGCGCCAGATACGCGAAGGCAATATCGACAAGGCCATGTACAGCCAGAACCGGGCGCTGGAGCTTTCACTGCTGTTTGGCATCCCCGCTACGCTGGCGTTGTTCATCATCCCCGTGCCTATCATCACCGTGCTGTATGAGCATGGCGCGTTCACGCCGCAGAACACGCGCGAGACCGCCATTGCGCTCATCGCCTACGCGGCGGGGCTGCCGGGCGCGCTTGCCGCCAAGATATTCGCCTCCACGTTCTATGCCAATCAGGATACGAAAACGCCCGTGCGCATTGCCATGACCAGCGTGGCGGTGAACCTGGTGCTCAACCTCGTGCTCATGATACCGATGGGCTATGTGGGGCTCGCGCTTTCCACGTCGGTGGCAAGCTGGGTGAATGCGGTGATGCTGGCGCGCGCGCTTAAACAACGCAACCTGTTCATCCCCGATGAAATGCTGAAATTCCGCCTTGTGCGCATGCTGCTGGCGGCGCTGGCGATGGGGGCTGTTCTGCTCATCGTGAAGCCGTTTCTGGCGCCGTATTTCAGCGCGCATCTCGCGCAGCAGGCGCTGGCGCTTATCGTGCTGATAGGCATTGGCGGCGGTGTTTATGGCACAATGCTTATCATGCTGCGCGTGGCAAGGCCGCGTGACCTGAAAGGGTATTTCAAAAAGAATCAGTGAACGCCCTGACCGATGTCGGTTTTTATGTTATTGATTTTATTGATTGTTTTGGTTGCCCGTTCTACAAACTGATTGGCCCGGCGGAATCCTGCGATCAAATCTCCTTCGAGTCCTGACCTGTGGTAAACATCGGCCAATTTGGTACGTGCGATCAGAATCGTGCTTTCCTCAACCGTTTGAGACTCATGCTGCCCTGACGTTATTGCATGCAGCATCGCTTCCTCATGCGCATTAACGATCTGCCAGTTTTCCCGGATAAGCCTGCTTTCATTAAGCGTTATGGAAGTGAACGCGTCGCCCGCCAGCTTTTCGTAAAGCGCTTCGCCCACAAGGGGTTTGCGTGACTTTATAGGTGCTTTCTTCTTAACCATAATACAGCATCATTTGCTTTGCCGGGGCAAAAGTACAATGAAGATTGTATGACAATACAACACATTATTGTTTAATTGTTTTTACTCTGCGTGCTGCGGGGCACTGCTTTGGACGGACGTCTGTTCGCCGCTGATCTGCCTGTTCGCATGCTTGTCGGGAATAATTCCGTACGTAACGAAACAGCAGGCGATGACCATGCCGAACAGCCCCGTGATGAAGCAGGTATCCGCTATTTTTTCAATGGTATGTAGCCGCTTGCGGTCATGACTGTGCAGCCCCCAGTAAGAAAAAAGGCAGGAAAACAGAAATGCGAATGAAGTGACCGCTACGATGTCGTCCGCAACGGTTGCAATGCCGCTGAAATTGACAAATACACGCAGCAGCCCAAGCACGGTGAGGCATACCCCGATCATTGTCGCTGAGACGGAAAAGATATGCACGCAAAGGCTATCGCGCGTTTGCGGGTTGTCGGTGCCTATCAGTGAAGGATCGTTGTCATGCCCCTTCATTTGCCACCTCGTTCGACCTTGCTGAAGGGAGTGCCGATCACCAGCGGTTTGAAGTCCTTATAGCACTCTTCCCAGCTTTGAGTGTCTGCAAGAAACGCGGAGAGGGCATCTGCTTTCATGCTGAAAATGGCGATGTTCTCACGGCTCATGAAATTCTGGATGATGGGCTCCGCCGCCTTGCACTGCATAAGCGCCCACACTTCGCCGCTTTTCCAGCCATATTGCACGAACCACAAATTGGCGTGGGGGGGTATCGTGCCGTCTTCTGTGCGCTTTACCAGCTCGTCGCGGAACGGTTGCCAGCTGCTGTACGGTTTATAAGGCGATGCGAACGGGGCGAGCAGCGTGGTGTAGTTATGGTAGGGCACGTCCACGTAATGGTGGTAAGGCAGCCTGCCTTTATGTCCGGCATAATGCAGGTAAAAATGCGCTCCCATCGGGCCGGTGACGATGGCGTCTCCGGGTTGCAGGTGTTCAGACAGATAAGACTGCCCCGCTTCGTAATCTTCGTTGCGGAACCGCAGGTCGGGGTCTTTCCAGATCACGGTTTCATTCACCGCGACGAATGCGATAACGAGGATGATGAGTGAGGCAGCATTCAGTTTTTCAGCAAGCGGTGCGAACAAAGCCGCCAGCGGCAGCAGGAAGAACGGCAGCATGAACATGGTGTGCCGGTTGGCGGAGATGGCATAAACATCCGCCAGTGAGAGCGGTATGGCGATGACCCAGAGCATAACCGCGAGCAGTAGCGCGAGGCGGTGGCGGCGCAGCGCGAATAACCCGATTGCATACAGTAGCATCAGGGCAAAACTGCCGAGAATTACAGCCTTCTGCATCATCTCTTGCGTAGCGGCATCACTGAAGGCCGTCTCATTCACCGCCTGTACAAACGGTGAAAAATAGGAAATCAGCGGGATGACGAGTTGCGGCAAAAGCCCGCTTTCTGCCGATTGCGGCGTGAACCCGGTGGCGAGCAGGTAGGTCTTCCACATGGGAATGGTGGTGCCGGGCGCAAGATAATAGGCATAAAAGAATGCGCCCAGTGCCAGCAGCGGAACATAAGACGCGCACAGCAACGCAAATGCAGCGAACCTGCGCTGCATCAGCAGGTATAAGCCACCCGCGAGGCCGCAGATCGCTGCCATCAGGAAGCCGGAGAAATGGCTGGCGCCTGCCAGCATGATAAGCACAGCGAATCCCAACAGATTATGTGCCTTACTCTTATGCAGCCAGCGGCACAGCAGCAGCATCGCCCAAACGCCAAACAGCATGAGGAAAGAATAATTGCGCAGCGTTATGGAAGCGGTCACCGCTGCGGGCATAAAAGCCATGAAAGCGGCCAAAGTGAGGCCCCCAGTGCGGTGGCGGAATAATTCCTTGCCCAGGAGATAGCTTCCCCAGACAGCAAAAAGCCCGGCAAAAGCCGATACCAGGCGATGAAAAAAGAAGTCGTCCGATATGCACAACAGGTAATGGCGCAGTATCCAGACCAGTGGCGGATGCACTTCGGCGCGGGCGCGTTCCCAGATATCGAAAATGTTATTTCCCTGAGAAATAATAAAAAACTGTATCTCATCCATGGTGGGCATAATGGCGTGGGCGCCCCAGATGCGCACGAATGCGGCACCAGTGAGCACAATAAGCAGGGCGGTTTTATGAGAAGTATTCACGCGAGTCTGTCGGGAGTGAAAAAAGAATGATCGCGATTACATTACGCGAAGTGGCATTGTGTCACAAGTGCAACGAAAAGCTTAGGAATTTGCTGAAAAAATCTTTTTATAAAAAAAATGTAAAATGACCGTTGACATGGGGAGGGGGCATGGGTATGTATACCGTCCCTTCGCGAGCCGAGGGGTGCCGCCGGAAACGGGGGCTGCTGATAGAAATCGTAAATAGGTTTTTCTGATAAAACCCTTAATTTAAGAATGTCTGTCTGATGGTTAACGCCATCGGGTGGAAATCAAAAATTCTTTATTTTAAGAGTTGATGCTGAATAAAATAATGTGCCACACAACTCTGTTGTGAGTGAAGCTGTCTTTTTGGCTCTGCTCATGATGTGTGTTGAGTGTCTGGGGTTCATGGTTCCTCAAGGATCATGAACTAACGATTACAACATTTTGTCGTGTTGTAACGTATCATAATTAAATATGAAAAGTGCAATTGATGGATGCCTTGGCGATAGAAGGCTATGAAGGACGTGTCAGGCTGCGATAAGCTGCGGGGAGTTGCCAAAGAACTTTGATCCGCGGATTTCCGAATGGGGAAACCCACCTTTGTATCTGTTTTCAGTTACTCCTGTCCCTCGCTTGGCGAGGCTTCGGGGGTATCGAACAACAGATACTACTAAAAGGTATTTAAATCTGAATACATAGGGTTTAAAAGCAAACCCGGGGAACTGAAATATCTAAGTACCCGGAGGAAAGGACATCACAGAGACTCCGTTAGTAGTGACGAGCGAACGCGGACTAGGCCAGTAGTTATCATGTAAGAACGAGAAGGTTTTGGAAAATTCCGCCATAGTGGGTGATAGCCCCGTATCGGTAGAAAGCATGATAATTCTCGAGTAGGGCGGGACACGTGTAATCCTGTCTGAACATGGGGAGACCACTCTCCAAGCCTAAGTACTCTCTATCGACCGATAGTGAACTAGTACCGTGAGGGAAAGGTGAAAAGCACCCCGACAAGGGGAATGAAATAGTATCTGAAATCGATTGCATACAAGCAGTAGGAGCACCTTCGGGTGTGACTGCGTACCTCTTGTATAATGGGTCAGCGACTTAAAGTTGCATGCAAGCTTAAGCCGGTAGGTGTAGGCGTAGCGAAAGCGAGTCTGAATAGGGCGATTTAGTATGCAGTTTTAGACCCGAAACCTAGTGATCTAGCCATGGTCAGGTTGAAGGTGGGGTAACACCCACTGGAGGACCGAACCCACGCCCGTTGAAAAGGTCGGGGATGAACTGTGGTTAGGGGTGAAAGGCCAATCAAACTGGGAAATAGCTGGTTCTCCGCGAAAACTATTTAGGTAGTGCGTCGGGCGAATACCTTGGGGGGTAGAGCACTGGATGGGCTAGGGGGTCCCAAAGACTTACCAAACCTAACCAAACTCCGAATACCCAAGAGTAATACCCGGCAGACAGACAGTGAATGCTAACGTCCATTGTCGAAAGGGAAACAACCCAGATCTACAGCTAAGGCCCCCAAAGTGGTGGTTAAGTTAGAAAGGATGTAGAAACGCCATAACAACCAGGAGGTTGGCTTAGAAGCAGCCATCCTTTAAAGAAAGCGTAACAGCTCACTGGTCTAAATAAGCGTTTCCGCGCCGAAAATGTATCGGGAATCAAACCACCCGCCGAAGCTTAGGACTTACGCAAGTAAGTGGTAGCGGAGCGTTCTCTAAGCCTGCGAAGGTGTACCGTGAGGTATGCTGGAGGTATGAGAAGTGAGAATGCTGACATGAGTAACGACAAACAGGGTGAGAAACCCTGTCGCCGAAATTCCAAGGGTTCCTGCGTAAAGTTAATCTGCGCAGGGTTAGCCGGTCCCTAAGGCGAGGCTGAGAAGCGTAGTCGATGGGAATCACGTTAATATTCGTGAGCCATGTGGAAGTGACGGATTCCGTGTACTGTTCAAACTTATTGGATTGTTTGGGCAGTGAAGGGGTCCCAGGAAATAACTCCACTATAGTCCGTACCCTAAACCGACACAGGTGGAATGGTAGAGTATACCCAGGCGCTTGAGAGAACGATGCTGAAGGAACTAGGCAAATTGCCCTCGTAACTTCGGAAGAAGAGGGACCCCTTTTTACGCAAGTATTTTGGGGTGGCACAGGCTAGGGGGTAGCGACTGTTTATTAAAAACACAGGGCTCTGCGAAATCGAAAGATGACGTATAGGGTCTGACGCCTGCCCGGTGCTGGAAGGTTAAAGAGAGATGTGCAAGCATTGAACTGAAGCCCCAGTAAACGGCGGCCGTAACTATAACGGTCCTAAGGTAGCGAAATTCCTTGTCGGGTAAGTTCCGACCCGCACGAATGGCGTAACGACTTCCCCACTGTCTCCAGCGTCGACTCAGTGAAATTGAATTCTCCGTGAAGATGCGGAGTTCCCGCGGTTAGACGGAAAGACCCCGTGCACCTTTACTACAACTTTGCAGTGGTATTAGGCGTCGCATGTGTAGAATAGGTGGGAGACTATGAATCCTTGGCGCCAGCTGAGGGGGAGTCACCAGTGAAATACCACCCTTGTGATGCTTGATATCTAACCACGCGCCGTATATCCGGCGTTGGGACCCTGCATGGTGGGTAGTTTGACTGGGGCGGTCGCCTCCTAAATTGTAACGGAGGCGCGCGATGGTAAGCTCAGGATGGTCGGAAATCATCCCTTAGAGTGCAATGGCATAAGCTTGCCTGACTGCGAGACCCACAAGTCGAGCAGAGTCGAAAGACGGTCATAGTGATCCGGTGGTTCCTTGTGGAAGGGCCATCGCTCAACGGATAAAAGGTACGCCGGGGATAACAGGCTGATGATTCCCAAGAGTCCATATCGACGGAATCGTTTGGCACCTCGATGTCGGCTCATCACATCCTGGGGCTGGAGAAGGTCCCAAGGGTATGGCTGTTCGCCATTTAAAGTGGTACGTGAGCTGGGTTTAGAACGTCGTGAGACAGTTCGGTCCCTATCTGCCGTGGGTGTAGGAAAATTGAGAGGATCTGACCTTAGTACGAGAGGACCGGGTTGGACGTACCTCTGGTGTACCTGTTATGGCGCCAGCCGTATCGCAGGGTAGCTATGTACGGAAGGGATAAACGCTGAAAGCATCTAAGCGTGAAACCCGCCTCAAAACTAGTTTTCCCCATTAGAGCCGTAGTAGACCACTACGTTGATAGGACACGGGTGTAAGAGCCGTAAGGCTTGTGCCGAGTGTTACTAATAGCTCGATTGATTTAATTTACCCAACACTCACATACGTCATGTGCAGTGCTAAGAAGACTGAGTTGGTTGACACATTATCATTCAAATGTATCGCGTCAGAAAAACCTATTACGGCTAGAAAGCCGGCTTAAATGATCTGGTGGTTATTGCGAGTGGGTAACACACGTTCCCATCCCGAACACGACCGTGAAAACGCTCCGCGCTGATGGTACTAGTACTTAAGTACTGGGAGAGTAAGTCGCTGCCAGATCTTTTAAGCCGGCTTTTTAATAGGCCCCAAGGTGAAACCCTTGGGGCCTTATTATTTTTCTGGGGGGAACGCTTCCCCCATTTGCGCTCCGCGCAAATTTCCCCGCAGGGTCGTCGTATAAACTCCTCCACGACTATGGCAGAACTCTGGAATAGACGTCTCTACTAAAACCCTTTCGCATTTGGCTCAGCCTAGCGAAAAATATAGTTTTTATTATAGAGGGAAATGCTTTTTCCCTCAAACAAAGTGCTGTTAATTATAAATTAATCCCCGTTTTACGCTTTCATAATCTTTCTGGTCTATACAGAGCATAAGGAGAACCAGCTTATGTCATACACGATGATTGTCCGCCCGAACTACGATACAGTAGTAGGGGCAGTGGATGCGGGTGAGGAAGGGCCGGAGGGCGAAGCCAAGCGCGCACTTCTGAACCATCTGCTGCTGCAGCGTTACGGCATGGATATGAGCGGCCGTCTGGGCATCAACTCCACACGCGGCAAGCTGGCACAGTTCTACATTGAAAAAATGCGCGCCGAAAAGAAGACCGAAGAAGAAAAAGCCAAAGAAGCGGTGAAGAAAGTGGATGCTTTGATCCTTGTCTTTAACAAGACGCTCGATACCCTCAAACTGCCAGGTGCAGGCAGGGCATCTCCCGTGCGCTAAGTAAGAACACAAAAATACGAGTAGTATTTTTTTAATTACAAACGCGCATAATTGGTTCAGAGCGTGCTTTGGGTCATATTGTAGCATTTGCGCCAGTGATTTTTTGTTATTCCGCTAGGCGCAGTCTGCGTCAGGTAGTTATTCATACCTGCAAAGGCTGCAACGACGCGGGAACAGAAAATCGCAGCGCCCGAAGGGTTATGGCAAAAATGGTCATCTACTTCGTCAGAAAACTTGCGTGTATGAATAACTACACGGCGCGTCTTCTTCCTTGTATATGCTCCATTTTTGCCTATAACAAATACCATAATATGACCCAAAGCACGCTCTATGTGCAAAAAAATCAATTAGGGAGAGTTCTCATGAAGCGCGGAATCATCATCTTGTTTGCCACCCTTCCCCTGCTCGCTGCCTGCAATACCATTCAGGGCCTCGGTCAGGACATCAAGGATGGCGGGCGTTTTATGGATAAGACCATTAACGGCGACCGTTCTTCGGACAGGGATTTCCAGAACTAACGCTTAAGTTCTGATCTGACGCAGCGCCTCTGCTGTTGCCATGGCTGCGCTCATGGCCACGTTGAGTGAGCGCGTTTTGCCCCGCATGGGAATAGTGACTCGGAGTGCGCAGGATTCAGCAATTGCAGGCGGCACCCCGGCGCTTTCGCGCCCCAGTATCAGCACATCATTTTCTGTATAAAACACAGAATCATAGGGCGTGCTGACTTTGGTGGTCAGCAGTATACTGCGTAAACCCTGTTCCTTCATGAAGCCCTCAAACGCCTCCCATGAGGCATGGCGGTGCCATTCCACATGGTCGATATAATCCATGCCGGCGCGGCGTATGCGTTTGTCATCAAAGGGGAACCCGCAGGGCTCGATGACATGGCACACCACTCCCATACAGGCGCAGAGCCTCAGGATGCTGCCCACGTTCTGGGGGATATCGGGTTGATAAAGCGCAATATGCATTCTGGCAGCCTACACAGCCCTGACCAGGCAAGGCAAGCCCGCGTTGAGCAAAAAACCATGCGCGCATACGTGCTAGCTGTTGAGGTAACCGGCGACATGATCGTTGTACATCAGCTCTGCTGGCAACGGGGACTCAGGCGGCATGAAATGCTGATTTTCCAATGCGGCCAGTGATTCAAAATGGCGCTTTTCGCAGAAACGATAGAAGCTTGCCCATTGTGCATGCAGATCGAAATGTGAAAAGAGCTGGTAATTGGTAGGCACTATCGACTTGTCGCTGCACAGGGACCAGAGATACATCGAAAGGCGGCTGGTGAGCGAGTTGCTGGTGCCACGATAAAGAATAAATACTTCGCCGGTTTCACAGAAATACGCATAACCGTTCATACGGGCCAGCATGTGTGCCAGAACGCTGGCATCAAAGCGCATGAGATTGTTTATTGCGCGCTCTTCATTGCCGGGAATATTGAAGTAAATGCATTTCCAGCCCTGAGTGGAGGCGTGGCTGAGCTCTTCGGCTTTTGCATATAAGGCGGCGGTTGCATTGCGGTTAAAAACTTTCATAATCTGCTCGCTTAATGGTTAATAACGTTAATGGTATTGCAAACGGCGTGCCAATAATAATCAACTGATATTTATAGGATTAATCTGAGATTAAGGATTCGGGTTCCCCCAGTGCCTGGTGGCTTGGCATGCATATTTTGCCGCCAGATAAGGAATGCGGAGCGTATATAGCTACCCGACGCATTTTTCCGCTTTTCCTTACGTTGCACACCGCCTATACAGCTAGGGCTTGCTCAGGCAAGGCCCCGGTGGTGGAACTGGTAGACGCGCTAGACTCAAAATCTTGTATCCTCACGGATGTGTCGGTTCGAGTCCGACCCGGGGCACCATTTTTATTTGCGCGCAGCCACCACGCCAACCCTGCGCGCGGGTTTGGTTCGAGGTTTCGCCTCTCACCTGCACCAGCCTACGCCGAAGCCTGTAGGACGAAGGCTGGACTGGTGCCGGTTTAGCTATGTATTTTTTATTTCTTTCAGTGCAGTGTCTGGCAAACCCATCCAATGGAGGCCTGCCATGAAAAAGAACATGATATGCCTGTGGTATGACCGTGACGCCGAAGGCGCGGCAAATTTTTATGCCAAAACCTTTCCCGACAGTAAAGTGACTGCGGTGCATAAGGCTCCTGCCGATTATCCCGGCGGCGGCAAGGCGGGCGATGTGCTGACCGTGGAGTTCACCGTATGCGGCATTGCGTGCATCGGGCTCAATGGCGGCAAGGGATTCACGCATAGCGAAGCGTTCTCTTTCCAGATCGCCACGGATACGCAGGAAGAAACCGACCGTTACTGGAACGCGATTGTAAACAATGACGGCGCCCGGAGCGAATGCGGTTGGTGCAAGGATAAATGGGGGCTTTCCTGGCAGATAACCCCGCGCGTGCTGACTGAGGCCATGGCAAAAGGCGGTGACGTAGCCAAGCGCGCCTTTGCTGCAATGATGGGCATGCAGAAGATCGACATCGCGAAAATAGAGGCTGCGGTGAGCGGCAAGGCTGACTAGCGGGAACAGGCAGCGGCGACAATGCCCTGCTTTTCAAGCGGCTTATATACGTCGATACCCAGTAAGCGCTCACCATGCTGACGCAGGGGGGTGTTTATGTGACCGATGTCGTACGGACTGTATTTTCTCAATGCCCTCACGGCCTTAATGGCGGCAGCGCGGCATTGCTCTTCTCCCTGTGCTACAAAGCTGCACTTACCCAGCCTGGAGCCGATGCTATGATAGAGCATAACCGGCAGGTCCGCACCGTTGCGTGCATGCTCTATGCCTGATAATGCGCCCGCGAACGTACATACAGGCGTTACAACCCTAGACGGTATATCTTTATGCTCTCTTATCGGAATCAGGATGGTCTCAACATGGCGCGGTGCGGCGGCGACGAGAGCCTCGTTATGTAAGAGCGTTCTTGCCAGTGTCGATTGCTGAACGTATTTGACAAGAATATCCAGTTGCCTGCCGGATAATGAGGCGTCATTGAACACTGCGTTGATCAGTGCCGCATCACGCGCGTCGGCCTGCGCCTCGAACGGTCCATATAAATCAGCCATCTGCTGGCAGTGATAATGTCCCCTTAGGTGAAATTCCTTATCATGGTGACCGTTGCCCGTATTGCCATTGTTGCGGAACACTCTTATGACGCGCGCGGGATTCGGCTGGCGCTCATCCAGATTAATGCCATAAGCTATTTCTTCACCCAGATGGGCGCGCGGGTCAAAATAAGGGGTGATCGACTTACCGGATGCGGGTCCGGGCGGCAGGCTTATCGAAAGCAGGGCAACGTCTTTCTTTTGCAGCGGCTGCGGATACGCTCCAGCCAGCACCGCTTCATTGGAGCGTAGTGCCTCGCGTGTCTTCACCGGGTACAGTAATCCCCTGTCAAGGGGCTCAATGACGTGGATGCCCAGCCTGTTGCCCTCATGCAGTGTCTGCACACGCCCTACGTCGCCTGCTTTATCTAGGTGTTTACGCCAGTGTTCCGGGGAAATATTGGCAGACATGTCTAAGCACCCCTGCCTTGCGATGCCGGGTCAACAGCCTGTTCCTTAAGCGGTTTGTATATGTCCACTCCCAGACAGTCCTGCGCCGCAGAATAAAGCGACCCTTTGACCTGTTCAAAGAATGCCGGGTTCTGCTGCAGGTCGTTTATGGCTTCGAACGCCAGGGCCTTTAGTTCTTGCTGGCCCTGTGCCAGATACCGTATTCTTCCGCCCCCTTCTTGGGTGGCATCGTAGCTGACGACGGGCAGGTCCATGCCGTTTTTCAAATGGGCAAGGCCAGCCAGTGCGCCGCGCAGTCTGGCTTGCGTAGTGCCAAGCCCTTTATTCGTGCTCATGAAAGAGGCTAACGGCACCACAATGGCGCTGATATGCTTTGGCATTGCGGCTACCAGCACTTCGTTCCAGGGCAGACTGTTCGAGGGCGACTTGCTGAAGGTGGCGGCGAGATCATCCAGCTTTGCAGCATATTTTGCGGGATTGCGCATGACATCGGTCATATAGGCACCGCGCGCGGTTGCATCATACCCTGCGGGGCAGGCGTGGCGGTATTCTTCGGTAAATAATGTTGCCAGCTCAGGGGTTCTGTGAAAATCCAGCCCGAGTTTTTTGTTAAAATTATCTCTGTCTGTGTACGGTTGTTTGAGAAATACGCGTGCCACGCGTGCGGGGTCAGGCTTTAGTTCGCTTAGGTCGAACAGGTACCCGGCGGTTTCATCTTCACCATGCTGACTAAGGTAGCAAGGACGCACGTATTTTCCGCTTCCGGGTGCAGCCAGCAGCGTGGTGGAAAGCGTAGCGAGCTGGTTGTCTCCCACGCTTGCGGCAGAAGCCTGTTCAAAAACAGGGATGTTGCTGCTGAGGTCATGGAGCGTCTGGAAGGGGTAGACACGGTTCGCATCGTCATATTCAAAACAATGTATCGCCAGCCGGTGGGCGGCTTGCGCGGCACCAAGCCGCTCTTCCACTTTGCGGCCATTATTGGCAAGATGCCTGCGCCAGCCTTCGGTCTGTGAATTGCGTTCCATATTTGCTTACCTGGAGATGGGCGGGGCGATGACCGGGCGCGGCGCTTCTTTCGCCTGCCTCATCATCAGCTGGTAGGTGCCCGGATGGTATTCGCTGCAGGCCCAGAGCACGTCGTTATCGCCCATCGTGGAAGAGATATAGCGTGTCACGAGCTTGTAGGTTTCGCGTTTGCGCGTGGTCTCGTTCATTTGGCCTGTACCGGCAGCCTGCTGGATCTTGTCATATGCATCGTTCCAGCCATCTTTCATGCGCATGGGTTTGTCATTGGAACCTTTACCCTGCACGAACCCTTCGAATACCTGGCCTACGAGCGCTTCGGTGTTGGCATGCTGCATCAGAATCTGCGGGTACACCTCGCGTTTATAAAACTCCTTCAGCGCATCGAGCTGCGCAGCCATTTCCGGTGAAGTCGTGGCTATGAGTTCCGGCAGCCTGCGTACGTCGTCTGCGTGTTTGAGCGTGCCCAGCTTCTGGTATTTACGCGTCAGCCCGTCGGCATTTTTCACGACATCTTCCACCAGCGCAGTGCGCAGGCGTTTGCCGAACTCCTCCACCATCACGGGAATGCGCCCGCCTGTGTTCATTCGTGAGCGTTCTGCCCAGCTGTGGCGTTCCGGTGCCGGCATGGCGCCAAGGCGCGTGGTCAGGTCTCTTTTCAGGTCATCCGCTATTTCTTTGCCCAGCGGGAATACGGCACAGAAATCATCAAAGAACTTTTTGGTGTTCTGTGCGGGCTTATCAGATGCAAGGTAGTGGTACATAAGGTCCTGGGCATCGGTGACGGTGGCGGCGATCCAATCGGATGTGGCAGCTATCTGCCCTTCAACATGGTTATATTCCCTCAGGTGGAGAGAATTATGCGGATGGCCTTCTTTTATCTGCTGTTCCAGTTTTTCCAGGTATGCGCGATACGCGCTGTGGTCGTCTTTTTCGTTGAAGCGATTGTAACGTTTGGCCGCACCTTCCAGCGTGGCGGCGGAAAGGGTGAATTTACCGGTAGGATTGCCAAGCAATGCTTCGATACCTGCCTGTTCGTGATCGAACCGTTCGCCTACTTCCGCCAGCTTGCGTTTCAGCGCCGCCTCACCTTCATGCGAAAAAGGCGGGTGGCCGATATCATGCATCAGCGCAATGGAGCGCACGAGCGCTGTGCTTGCCGTGCCAAGTTTCATGCCTTTGGCGATCTCTTCGGCCACGTCTGCCACATACTCGCTGTGCGACGCACGGTTCTGGAACATAGGCGAGAGTGAGGGGGCAATCATGGAAAGGCCGGAAAGGCGACGAAACTCTGCTGAACTTTTGATATTCTTTTCATCATGGGCAAAAACTTCCGTTGGCACATTGCTCATGCCCGCTTCTGGAAAGAACGCAAACGACACGCGCTGGCATGCGAGGTACTGATCATCTCGCCGACGATTCTCAAATGCTAAAACGGATTTGGGTTTGGACACGCGGGATACTCAGGCAGCCTGTTGACAAAGTTTCTAATTTCAGAAGCTTATCAAACAAGCGCATGCCCGGCAACCGCGCGCTGGCTGTGTCACGAAATCTTCATATTGCAAGGGCTTTATACAATTCAATCACATAGGCCGGGTGCCCACCTTAATTCCGGCTTGCCATTGCCAATTTATCGCCGCTATAGTGCCTGCGAAACATAAGGATACCCACGTGACCAAGCCCGACAAAGCGACGACCCTGCGCCTCTATCATTCCATGCTGCTCATCCGCCGTGCGGAGGAGCATATCTGCGAAGTCTATGCGAGCGACGCCATTAAAAGCCCCGTGCATCTGTCCATCGGGCAGGAATCGGTGGCGGTGGGGTTATGCGATGCGTTGAAGCAAGACGATATGGTTTCCAACACGTATCGTTGTCATGCGACGCACATCGCCAAGGGCGGCGACCTTCGCCGGATGATGGCCGAGCTTTACGGCAAGGCCACGGGCTGCGCGCAGGGCAAGGCCGGTTCCATGCATCTTATCGATATACCCGCAGGCGTTATGGGCGCATCCGCCGTGGTGGGCACCACCATTCCCGTGGCGATGGGCTATGCCCAGGCCATGCAGTGGGACGTGCAGAAAGGTAAGCCCGCACGCGTGATGCTGGCCGTATGCGGTGACGGCGCCACCGAAGAAGGCGCGTTTTCCGAATCGCTCAATTACGCCGCGCTCAAGAAACTGCCGATGGTATTTGTGGTGGAGAATAACGGCTTTGCCATTCACACGCCCATCCACCGCCGCCAGCCCAACTGGAACCTGCGCGAGCGCGTGGCGACGTATGGCATTCCCACGCAGGTAATTGAAGACGGTGACGTGTTCGCCATCCGCGATGCTGCAACCACGGCGATTGAAGCGGCACGCGCGGGCAAAGGGCCGCAATTCATCGAATGCAAAACCTATCGCTGGATGGAGCATGTGGGCCCCACGGATGACCATGATCACGGCCCCTACCGCAATATCAAAGACTATGACGCGTGGAAGAAAAACGACCAGATCGCACGTCTTGAAAAGATGCTGGGCGCCGACGCCGAAGCCGTTAAGGCCAGAGTGGAAGCCGAGCTGAAAGACGCCGTGGATTTCTCCGTCGCCTCGCCCTATCCAACCGCCAACGACCTGCACACATTTGTTTATGCATAATCTTGCCGTTAAAAACACTCCCGGGACGGAGAATAAACGCCTTATCCGTTATGTGGATGCCATCGCCGAAGCGTGCGCTCAGGAAATGGAACGCGACGAGCGCGTGTTCGTATTCGGCCTCGATGTGGACGACCATAAGTCCATCCAGGGTTCCACTGCCGGGCTTGTCGAAAGATTCGGGCCTGAGCGTTGCTTCGGCACGCCGCTTTCCGAAGACGCGATGACGGGCATGGCCATCGGCGCCGCCATGGCGGGCTACCGCCCGGTGCATGTGCATATCCGCATGGATTTCATGTTGCTGGCGATGAACCAGCTCATCAACATGGCCGCCAAATCGCATTATGTGTATAGCGGGCAGGTGAAAGTACCGCTCGTGGTGCGCACAATGGTGGGCCGCAGCTGGGGGCAGGGTGCGCAGCATTCACAGGCGCTGCATTCCATGTTCATGCATGTGCCGGGTTTAAAGGTGGTGGCTCCCTCCAACGCGCATGACGCCAAGGGGCTGATGATCGCGTCCATACGCGACGATAATCCCGTCATCTTCATGGAGCATCGCCTGCTGTGCAATATGCAGTCCTACGTGTCGCCGGAGTCCTATGAGACAAAACTTGGCGAAGCGCGCGTGATGCGCGAGGGCAAGGATGTGACCATCGTGGGCATTTCGCACATGGTGATCGAATCGTTGCGCGCCAGTCACTATCTTGAGAAGGCAGGCATTGAGGCGGAAATAATCGACCCCATCACGTTGCGCCCGCTGGATATGGACGCGATCGTGAAATCGGTTAAGAAAACCGGCAGGCTGCTCATTGTGGATAATGGCTGGCTGACCTGCGGCGCGAGCGCCGAGATCATGGCGCAGATGATTGAAATGCTGCCGGACGGTGTGAACGGCAAGGCGGTGAAAATGGCGCGCATGGGCTTTGCCGATACGCCGTGCCCCACCACCAAGCCGCTGGAAAACCTGTTCTACCCTAATGGCAAGACCATTGCCGAACGCGCGTTCCGTCTTATTGACGCCAGGGGGAAAATCGACCTGCCCGCCGACCACGAGATCAAGGAAGTGGACGAGTTCAAGGGGCCGTTCTGATAACGCAGGGAGCACTCAGAATCCAGATAAATGGCACATGGCCTAAAGTGAAAATAGCAGAGCTTCGGCGGCAAAAGTAAGGCTTAAGCCGTTTTCTCCAGCTGTACCGTCATCTGCACGCACTGTGACGGGAAAAGATAAGCGAACAGTTGCTCACATTTCCAGACGGCCCCGGCGAGAAAATCAGGCACTGGGTTGCGGTATAGCACGCCGCCGGAGGCGTAGTAGGAAAGCAGCGTGTGGCGGCGTATCTCACGTACGGGAAGGTCAGGGAATTTCTGGTCATAGAGTTTGCGGTCGCGGAAGAACATTACCCATGCAAGCGCGAGGTTTGCCTGCGTCATGCGGCTTTCCACCGGATTTTCCCACGTAGTGATGGCGGTGTCGTAATATTCATGCGGGTTGCAGTAGCGCGTTACCAGCTTGCCCAGTGGTGAGGTGGCTGCCTCTATCATCACGATGCGCCCGCCCGGCGCGAGGCAGCGCAGCGCTTCTTTGAGAAAAAGTTCCGCCGAATGCATATGATGCAGCACATGCGTGAGCAGCAACAGGCGCACGGAATTATCTGCATAGGGCATCTTTTCGCCGTTCACGATGTCCTGCGCATTAGGATTATACACGACGTCGGTCTTGATGACGCTGGGGATATACTGCTCAATAAAGCTGGCGCCTGAGCCCAGTTCTACAATGGCAAGCCCTTCCAGATGCTTGGTGGGTTCGAGGCCGCGCATCATTTCCTTGTACCAGAAATCGTAGACCAGCCGCAGCAGCTTCTTGGACTGGATTATCTGCCGGTGCACGGCAATGCTCTCCGCCGTCTCAATATCGACGCTGGCAGCAAGGGGATGGACAAACAGCTTTTTAAGCAAGGCCTTCATAGCCCTACTTCTTCCCTTCCTTGCGCACCACTTCCTTGATAATATATAAAGGACGGCTGCGCGTCTGACGGAAAATGGCGCCCACATAAAGGCCGGTAATGCCAAGCATCATGAGCTGTATGCCGCCGATGAACAGTACGGCGCACATCAGCGCAGGCCAGCCGGGGACGTAATAGCCGAACAGCTTCTGCATCAGCACCACGAAGATATACAGCAGCGATGCGGCGGATAGCAGGAACCCTACCAGCAGGATGAACTTCAGCGGTTCATCCGAGAAAGAAATAAGCACGCGGTCAAGCCACGAATAAATGACGCGGCGGCTCAGCACGGGATGTTTGGTGTTCTCCCTGCCGTCAAAACGCGGTTCGCTGTCATAGAACACCTGTACGTTCTTGAAGCCCACCCAGCCCAACATGCCGCGCATGAAGGGTTTTTCTTCGTGGAACTGCAGTACGTAATCCACCACCTTGCGCGAAATAAGCTTGAAATCGCTGGAATTCTTGGGGATGGGCACGGTGTAGATATATTGCAGCACCTTATAGCCCAGGTTGGTGACCAGCATCTTCAGCGGATGCTCTCCCGGGCGCATGCGGCGTGTAGTGTAGATCACTTCGGCTTCTTCATCGGCGAGGAACGCATCCACCATTTCCAGAATGGTTTCCGGCGGGTCCTGCAGGTCGCTGACCATGGAGACGACCGCGTCGCCTGAGGCAACCTGCATGCCCGCCACCACGCCTTCCTCATAGCCGAAGTTGCGCGACATGTTCACAAGAACGATATCGCCCTGTTCCTCGATCTCCTTGCGGAGCATGGCTTCAGAACTGTCCTTGGAGTTGTCGTTGACGAATACGAGTTCATACGAACCGATTTTTTTTTGCTGAACCAGCTGATGGAACACCGCGCGCGTGCGCTTGAGCAGCTCGGGGATGACGTTAGCTTCATTGTAGAATGAAAAGACGACAGATATTTTTAAATTGGTACTGCGCATCTAAGGCCTCTTTACGTGTTATTGCAGGTCAGTCTTTATGCAGACGTCCGAAACCGAGACTATTAACCGTTTCAAATTCTACGTCAAAACTATCCGTACAGGCAAAATTTATGAATCTGTAACTTATACGAAATTCCGTGATTTTACGCAAGGATGAAGGCTTCCCGCCGTAAAATGCGTATATTCTTCATACTTAAAAAATAGCAAGATGAACAACAGTATGCAGGCCCCCAGAGGCAGGGCCTTGCTTTTAACCCACTATATTAAAAGGTTTTATGCGATCGGGCTGATATCCGCCAGATGCGATTTGGCGCGTTCTATGGCATCTGCCGGGAAGTGATCCGGCATATGGACAGGCATGTTGGCGAGGGAGAATTTTTTCCATTCCTTACCCTGTTTCTGCATGGCCCAGAAGCCGCCCCACATGGACACTTCGCCGAAGATCTCCTGCACCGCCACGGTGACGCCGGGATGCATGTTTCGGCCGGTTTTGGGGTCTTTCACAAAATCGATATGCTTGTTCTTGAGGGCGAAGTCCTTATCGCACTGGTGCAATTGCAGGTTCAGGTCGTCGCCGCAGATAATGCCGCCATCTTTCACTAAACGCCGGGAGAGGAGGATATCCTTCTTCACCGGCTCATAGGTGTGGTCGGCGTCGATGAACACCACGTCGAACGCATCGTCGCGCAGCAGCGGCAGCACGAGGTCGCTCTGCCCGCGGAAATGCTGGCGCGTGATGGAAGGGTGTATGGTGGACATATTATGCAGGAAGATATTATAGGCGACGTCGGAACCCAGCGCCGCTTCCATCGCCACGTATACTTCGTCCTTGTGCAGGGAGCGGTCAAAGAAGGGCACCCATGCGTCCACGCAGGTTACGCTGCCCCCGGCATTGTTATGGATGGCCAGCCCCTGCGCCCATGACAGCGCTGAAGCACCATACCACGAGCCGATTTCCAGCACGTCAAGCGGAGCGCCTTTCTTCTGCTGGTTGAGATACCACACCGTGCCCATCATCATCACGTGGCGCACGGGCGCGCTGAGGATGGCGTATTTGGAGGAAAAGAGCGGTTTGTCGGAGGCGATTTCTTTGAGGACGTTCTGGTAAGACATGGGAGATGCTTTCTTATAACTGGTCGGAAGATTTTTCGTAATAGGCTTCGCCCGGCACGTAGTTGATGCGGCGGCGGCCTGTGCCCTGATAATGCACGCTCATGCTGTTGAAATCCGCTACCGGAATGATGCGCACGTCAATGGATGCGCGTGTGTGGTCAAGCAACGGCTCGCCGGTATGGATGCAGCGCGAGTCGAACGCGATGAACTGCCCGAACGGCGTTTCCACCTGCGGGGCAAGGCTGTTGAGGCCGAGGTTATAGCCGGGGTCGTTCACGGCGCGGGCGATGAAGGGGGCGAAGTCGTATCCGAACTCTTCCAGTATGCCGCGCGAGCTTTCCACGCTGGCGCGGCGGAAGCCGTGGCTCTGCGCGCCTTGTGGCGGGGTGAGGGGAATCCAGATATTGATTTCCTGCGGCGGATGGCCGTAGCCGATATCCGTATGATAGCGCGGGTAATGGTTGCTGTTCTTGCCGCCGGGGCAATGGATGCGCACGGTGGGCGTTTTCTGGAAGTAAAGCGGATAGGGAAAGTGGCGGCTTACCGCCTCTTTCACAAAGGTTATGTAAGCGGCGGTGAATTCATCGTCCGTGTCGTAGAGAAAGGTGGAGATCCTGTTCACCCCGTCATCCATGCCGTAATCCTTAAGTTCCTGCGGGATATGTTTATGCAGCTCGGTAAAAGGAATATCGGACGTGATAACGCCGCGTTTCTTCAATTGGCGTATTACCTGAGCCTGCAACCTTTCGGACTGTTGCTCGCAGGTAAAATTCCTCGCATCGGCGGAGAATTCCTGCTGGAAACGGCTTTGTTTTGCCCACTCGCCGCGCATTAATGCGGCGCGGTCAGCCACCTGCAGGTCGTGTATGTTGGTGAGGGCGGAATGCTGAGGCATATAATTAAAGCGTAAATACCGTTAAAAGGCCGGAAACCGCGATAATTTCCCTTGTCGCCTGCCTTGTGTCAATGTAGAAATTTGCTTCTTCACGAAAAAAAGAGGCGCATAGTGTCCCAGAATATCAATTTTCCAGAACGGCTTGCGCGTATGGATGCGCTCACCGGCAACGCCACAAGGCTTGTGCAGTCCGAACTGGTGCAGGTGCTGGCCATAAGCGACGCGATGCGCGCGCGCGTCAAGACGGCGCTCAACGTTTATCTGTGGGCATGCCTGACGCAGGCTTTTCCTGAAAAGCCGTTCGCGCTTACCGCAGACATGCTGCGCGATTATGAGCAGGACGTGCTGAAGCTGCCCAACGTTACGCCTAACGGCCTGGTGTTGCCCAAGCGTGAGAACATGCTGGCGTTCAACCTGCTGCAGAAAGAAGCCAATGCCGCGTTTGAAGCGCTGGGTATGAATGACAGCATCGCGCGCGTGCAGTTCCCGCTGAATGTGCGCCTGCAAAGCGGCGTGCCCAATGAGCAGTCCGCCGCGCGTGCGCGTGCTTCCACCAAACCGCATAGCGATATCTGGGCGGGTGATCCGGCTTCGGGCATCCTTGTGTTTCTCTCCGTGCTGGGCGATCCGAGGAATTCCGGCATACGTTTCTTCGAGCCAAAAGCATTCCCCCTTTCCTTCGTGCGCCCGCTGGAAGACTATAACGAGGGCGCGTCGCTGGTGGAGGGCGCAAGGGAGCTTGCCTCGTTCGATGAGCGCGGCTGGTTTCTTGCCGATCCCTACCTCATTCACCAGACTACCAAGAGCGGCTCGGGCACGCGCATTTCAATCGATTTCCGTTTCATCCCCAAGCAGAAGGTGAGTTCGGACATTGACGAAGACGCTGCGCGCAAGCCCTTCTTCATTTCCATTCCTGAATGGATGAAGCTCGGCAAACAGCAGTTGATCTCGCCCGAGCAGGGGCTGCATGAATTCACCGCGACGCAGAAGCGCGATTCCTATACCGTGGGCTACCCGGTAAAATTCCACCTGACAGATATGGAGGCTACCCTTGACGACAACTCACAAAAACGCGCAAGCGATGCCTAAAGCTTATAACCATGCGGTTACGCCTGCTGTTGTGGCGAGACAGTTCGCCATCACGGAAGCGGAACTCCAGAATCTTATGGGTAAACGCGCATGGCCCGCGCTTGATTACCGCGTCATCGAAGGCGAAGAGCGCGATGCGATCATGCTGGGCATTCTGGAACGCATCGACCAGCCCGACCTGCGCGTGGTGGGCGGCAATGACAACACCGTGTGGGAGCGCGGCTGGGGCGAGATCCTCGATCGGGTGCGCAAAGCCGGGTTCAGCCCGGAGATACTGCATCCGCAATATATGTTCCATCATAACATCATGCGCTTCTGCGGGCAGTATATCGACGCGGGCAACACGCAGTTTATCTGCGACTATGACCACCTGCTGCGCTACCTGACGCTGGCGCGCCATATGAAGGGTGCGAAGAAGGTGGTGGAGCTCGGCTGCGGCACCGGCACCAGCCAGCTGATGCTGGCGGAGTTGCTGCCCGCGGGCGTGGAACTGGTGGCGTCGGACTGGGCGAAACCTTCGCAGGAGATCATCCGTGCGATTGCCGCTTATGCCAAGCGCGAGATAACGCCGGTATGTTTCAACATGCTGACACTGGAGGGCTGGGACGAGCTGGGCATCGACAATACCACCACCGTGCTCACCGTGCATGCGCTGGAGCAACTGGGCGGCAATCATGCGGCGCTGCTCGATAAGCTGCTCGCCGTAAAACCGGAACGCTGCGTGCATATGGAGCCTGTCGTGGAAATGTATGACAAAAGCACGCTGTTTGATTCGCTGGCGATTCGTTATCACAAGCGCCGCAATTACCTCGACGGCTACCTCACTCGCCTGCGCGAGCTTGTCCAGCAGGGGAAGGTGGAAATCACCAGCGAGTATCGCCTTGCTTTTGGCGACCGCTATCATGAAGCCTTCAGCATTGTGGAGTGGAAACCGTTATGAGCGAAGTGATCGCGCTGGGCGCCAGCCGTCCGGATTACAGCTATATCGACCATGTCGTGCGCACTATCCGTATTTCGGCGGGCGTACTGGAGCAACCGGCGCTTCCCATAGAAAAAGGGCCGTTGCTTTCCATTCACCTGCAGTCCAACCGTCCGGACAATTTCACCAGCTACATGGAAAACCTGGTGGCGAGCGCCGACGATCCCTCGCGCATCGAAGTGGTGGTGAAGATCGACGACACCGACGCACCGATGAACGTGCTGTTGCCGCAGCTGGTGGAAAAATACCGTGACGTCATCACGCTCAAATATATTTCCACGCCGCTGGTCGGCGGATTCTTTGAGTTATGGCGGTCGATGAACGACATGCTCAAGGTATGCCACCCGCATGCCTACTTCCTGTGGAACATGAATGACGAGATGGCCGTGCTCAATGCTGGCTGGGATACGGCGCTTGCCAAGTATGTGGGGTTGTTCCCCGATCACCTGTTCCGCCTGCGTACGTCCGTGTTCCGCTCGCGCAATTACTACGATTACTGGGAGTGCGGTTTCGCGCCGGAAACCTCGGCCATCACCACCAAGCGCTGGCTGGATATCTGCGGGGACTGGAACCCGTGCCTTGGCCCCGATTCGTTCAATCAGTGCGTGGCCTATTATTTCGGATATCATGACCGCTTCTATAAGCTGCGCGTGGACAGGGATATTCCCGTGCATGATTTCATATTCGCCGGAGAAGGCGCGTTTCTCGGCATGAGCGGCGAAGCGCTCTACCGCCGCGCGCGCGGCGCGTGCAAGGCGTGGTATCGCCTGATGTCGCACGAGGTCCAGCAGGATGCCTCACGCCGCGCACAGCGCCTGATGGCCAATATCTGGGCACAACGCGAATTCAGGCAGTTCAGGATAGAGGATAATACACGCCGTAAACGCTTTGAGGTGTACGACCTGACGGATACAGGCAAGCGCCCCGACCTTTTTCCTTACAAGCTGTCAAAACTGCGCATAGTGCTCACGAACTTGTATCGCGCCAGCGGGTATTATTATTACGCAGGCGGCGGTGTGAACGGAACGGTTCATTCGCGTGTGCGCCAGACCGTAGGTTTTTTTGCCCTGCGTTTCGACAGTGTCAATAAACTTCGTGGCGTAGTGCTGCGATACCGGGCCATGCGTGTCGCGTTTAATGATTCTGTTTTAAAAGCGGTGAGCAGGAATGAACGGTTGCCGGTGAACTGGAATGTGTGGAGCGGCTATCACCGCAAAAGCCTGCCGATATTGACCGTGCTGGGTTATGTGGCGAAAGCGGCATTTTCCTTATTCCGGGCAAGGCCGGATTATGCAACACCGCCACGTTTCGAGGCGGTGGATAAGGCCATAGACTGGAACAGGGTGCGCGAGCTTACGGAACGCGTGGACTGGCCGAATGAATATTCGGCGCCGCGGGTGCAGATGACCCTGATCAAATACAGCATCATCAGCGCATGCTATGGATTCAGCGCTGCGCAGATGACGGCCTGCTTGAAGAGCGACCGGGACGTATGCGAGTATCTGGGCATCGAGTTTGGCAAAACGTTTCCGCAGGACGAGCTTGCGGCAGGATTCAGGAATGTGTTGATGGAGCAGGGTAAATTCGAGGAGCTTGAATCGATCGTATTCTCCGGCGACGTACAGCAGAAGCTTCTGGCAACCCGCCCTGCTGCGGACAGGCAACCCGTGTTCGCATCGGTGAAGCAGGCAAGCTAGAGAACGATTATGGATCTGCAGGCATATCAGCGCGACGGCTACTGCATCGAAGAGAACGTATTCAGCGACGAGGAGTGCGCAGCTCTGATAGAAGCCTCTACAAAGCTGGACAGTTACACAGGCGGAACGTTTCGCCCGCAGATGATGCCGCACCGTACGGATGAAATATACCTGCAGGCATTGCGCAAGCGCAGAATTGTGGATTCCATCGCGCAGGCCGTAGGTGGCAGGCCGGTAGGCTTGCAGACCGAGCAGTTCTACTGCAAACCCGGCACGCGCGGGTTCTCGCTGCATCAGGATAATTTTTTTGTGGAAGCGCCGTTCGGCGTATTTGCGTCCGCCTGGTGCGCGCTTACGGATACCTACATGGAAAAAGGCGGGCTTATCGTATATCCCGGCACGCATGCGGTGCGCGGCTCCGGGCGCGGTGAGACGTTGCCGGTGCGCAAGATCGAAGTGGCGAAGGATTCCGGGCAGGACCCCAACGCCAATAACGAGGAAACCGTGGTGCCGCCTGAGTTCAAACCGTTTAATGCCAGAGTGCCCAAAGGCGCGGCGCTTTATATCCACGGGCATCTGGTGCATGGCTCCAACCCCAACCAGACGCAGGAATGGCGGCATGTGCTGCTTTCCACCTACATAAAAGAAGGCGAGACATTCCGCCCCGGCAATTACGCCCGGCGCGCGCCCGTGCAGCTCTACGGTTAATACTTGCAAAAGCGCACCAGCCTAGCCATACTCGCCCTTTATTCAATAAAAAACTCTTAAAAATTGGGGGTATACCGTGAGCCTATCGCGTTATTTTGTACGCAAGTCCATTGCGACCATTCAGGCGGAGTCCGATTCCAAAGACCTTAAACGTTCGCTTTCCGCGCTCAATCTCGTGAGCCTTGGCATCGGTTGCATCATCGGCGCCGGTATTTTCGTGCTTTCAGGTAACGCCGCAGCCAATCATGCGGGCCCGGCCATTGTGCTTTCATTCGTTATCACCGGAATTGCCTGCGCGCTGGTGGCATTCTGCTATGCGGAGCTGGCTTCGGTGCTTCCCGTGTCGGGCAGCGCCTACACCTATGCCTATGCGACGCTGGGCGAAGTGATCGCCTGGGCGATGGGGTTGTTGCTTGTCCTCGAATACGGCCTTGCGTCCGCCACGGTGGCGGTGGGCTGGGCGGGATACCTCAATAATATCCTTATCAATATCGGCGTCATGATCCCGCCGGAATTGGCGGCTCCCTACGGCCAGAAGATCACGGTGGCGACCGAATCGCTGCGTCCCTTCTATGAAACGCACGGCTACACGTTCGGTGCGAATAACGAACTGCTCAGCGCCGGTAAACAGGTGGTGGGTGTGTTCAATCTCCTGGCATTTGCAGGCATTGCCGCCGTTACGGCGATGTTGGTGGTGGGCGTCAGCGAATCCGCCAAGGTGAATAACGTTATCGTGTTCGTCAAGGTGGCGGTGGTATTGCTGTTCATCGGCATCGGCGCGTTCCATATCGACCCCGCCAACTGGACGCCGTTCATCCCCGAGCAGGTGAGCGACCTGTTGCCCGATGGTAAGGAAATCCATAAATACGGCCTGTTCGGCGTGCTTTCCGGCGCCAGCGCCATTTTCTTCGCCTATATCGGTTTTGAATCGGTTTCCACCGCCGCGCAGGAAGCGAAGAACCCGCAACGCGACATCCCCATCGGCATCCTGGGCTCGCTGGCGGTGTGCACCGTGCTTTACATGGGGGTTTCCGCTGTGCTTACCGGTGTTGTGCCGTATAAGGACCTCGGCGTTGCCGAACCGATCGCGCTGGCGGCGGACCATATGCACCTGCCGTGGTTCTCTTACCTCATCAAGCTTGGCGCGATTGCCGGCCTCAGTTCCGTGATGCTGGTTCTGGTCTACGGGCAGACCCGCATCTTCTACATGATGGGCAAGGACGGCCTGCTGCCCGGCCTGTTCTCCAGGATGCATCCCAAATTCCAGACGCCGCATCTCAGCACGATTCTGGTGGGCGCATGCGTTGCCTTTGTTGCCGCGACCTGGCAGATTCACGATCTGGGTAATCTGGTGAGCATGGGCACACTGTGCGCGTTCGTCATCGTATGCTTCAGCGTGCTGTACCTGCGCTACACCGCGCCGGAACTCAACCGTCCCTACCGCTGCCCGCTGGTGCCGGTCATTCCGGCACTGGGTATCCTTATTTGCGCCGGGCTGATGTATAGCCTGGGTGCGCAGGTGTTTGTACAGCTTTCATGGTATTTCATCGGCGGGGTGCTGGTGTATCTGGTCTATGGCCAGTTCAACAGCAAGCTGCGTTCCCGAGTGCCTTCCATTTAACCGTGCACGTCGTTACCCTTCGGTCTCGGTGTGCTCATGTACTAACTTGTACACTGCGCGCACCTCGCCTTGGTTGCCTCGTGCACAATTAAAGCGAAAGCACTCGGGCTAAAACATAAAAAGCCGTTGCCGGTGATGGCAACGGCTTTAATATTGGCATAATTAAAGAAATGGGGGGCTGGAAAGTACAAATTTGATAGCCCTTTTCTTTCTTTGTGATCTCAACCCCCGGTGGATTTTTATTTTTTCCTTGAGATGCGCGAATGTTCCTTCGAGGTGGTTTATGGTAGGCGGTATTGCGAGGCTTGGTATATCGCGACAGGTAAAGAGGCTGTGCAGGTTATCCTGCAATGAGGTGAAAGCGGCTCGCACCGCCCTGTGTTTGTAGTCTGCATGTTCGTTGCGTTCCTCCAGGAAATGCCTGTGCCGCTCTTTCAGGCTATAGAATGCGTGAATGAAATCGCTGTGCTCCCTGTCACAAAGCGATTTCATTAATGCGCTGAGTTCCTGCCCGCAGGGGCTTTTGGGGCGGTCGGTGAGGTAGCGTCGCACGATAGCCTTCTGGTGGAAGAGACACATCTGGATGGGCACGGGCCCAAGCATCCTGCGGATAACGCCATAGTAGCCGCGCCTGCCGTCGATGGTGACGCTTTTAATGCGGATTCCAGCTTCCTGCAGCTCGCGCAGGCCGCTGCGGATGTGCTTTACACCTTCGGTTTTAATCTCGCGGAACCAGATGACGCGCCGTGTGTCATGGAAGCACAGGTAACCGTAATCACGGCCGAAGAAGGTGGCATCCACCAGCAGGTTGATGGCGTGGGATGGAGGCTCCACCTGAAGGCCTTCAGGAACGTCAATCCGGTCAAACGCGGCGGTCAGCGTGGGATAGGAAATGTCCAGCAGGGAACATAACTGCGATAAGGTGCGCCGGCCAAACAGCCAGTCACGATAGTAACGGCGCCAGTCAGGCGTTCGGTGTCCCGATGCTCGCCAGCGATGCAGGCAATACGTGCATTTGTACGATTGAAGGCCGCGTTTCAGACCATTCTTTTTAGTCGAACTCCGGTGGCACTTAGG
>JAMIFV010000058.1:0-39066 GCA_035906055.1 Alphaproteobacteria bacterium
CGGTGTAGTTATTCATACACCCGCGCTTTCTGACGACGCAGATGCCCATTTTTACCACAACCCGCAGGGCGATGCGAATGTTGTCGCCCGCCGCGTTGCAGCCTTTGCAGATATGAATAACTATCTGACGCAGGCTGCGCCTTGCGGATCGAACAAAATTCGCTATCGCAAAATATATAAAATGTATGTCCACACGACCTAAATCCGCAAAAGAGAATTTGTCGGATAAGGAACTTGCACCCTTTAGAAAACTGATGGAGTAGTTTATGAAAAAAGAGATATTTGAAGGCATAGCCCAAGGCATTAAGGAAATGCAGGCGCATCGGGCAGGCAAGAAAGTTGCGGTAAAAATCCATATTCCCGACAGCGTGGACGTTGCCAGCGTCAGAAAGAAACTCAATATGACGCAGGCGGAATTTTGCGAAATGTTCGGCTTCCCTCCCCGCACGCTTAAAAGCTGGGAAAGAGGAGAGCGCAAGCCCGAAGGAGCCGCCCGCGTTCTCCTGCGGATGATCAGCAAAGACGCCAAAGCGGTTGTTAATCTGGCAAACTAGGCCAGAATTCCATATCACCGATTAAATAATGGAATATGAGTAAGTTGCGTCCTCTCGTTCACGATGCCGTATTGAAGGCTGTCAGGCTGAATTCCCTGCTAATCCGGTTGAATATGCATCGGAAAACGTTTAATATTACAGCTATGCTTTTGCATGCAGAAAAAAGCCGCGCCTTTACGCTGATCGAGCTGTCCATCGCTCTTGTCATCGTTGGCCTCATCGTAGGCGGCGTCCTCGTGGGACGCGACCTTATCAGCGCCGCTGCGGTACGATCACAAATCAGCCAGATCGAAAGATACAATCAGGCGCACAATACGTTTCGCGTCAAATACGACTTTCTTCCCGGTGATATTCCTGAGCCCGATGCCACCAACTTCGGATTTTCGGCACGCGGCCCCTACACGGGCGAAGGAGACGGCAACGGCATTATCGAGGGAGTCTGGACCCACGCTGCAGACAGCAACAAAGGCGTGTTTCAGGGGCGTGGAGAAACTTCACTTTACTGGGTGGATTTGAGCACCGCCCGGATGATTGATGGTACGTTCAATACCGCAACGGCCACAACAGATCCGGGAATTGTTTCCGGTTCCAACGTTGGCAAATTCATGCCTCAGGCCAAAATAGGGCGAGACAACTATGTCTATGCCTATAGTTTCAGCGTATACATTGATGGATGGGCCAGCTTTAAAAACTTTTTCGGCATCTCTGCGGTTACCAGCTTTGCAGGGGGCGCGTCACCTTCCTCAAATGTGGCAATGACAGTGAATGAAGCTTACAACATTGATAAAAAAACAGACGATGGGCTTCCACAGACTGGCCACGTTACCGCACAATATATCAATTTTGCCATTCAGACGAATATTGAAGTCTGGGCTGCGGGCGGTGGCGTGCAGGGAGCCAATAGTGGCGGCCTCCCCTCAGGCCCCACCACCACGGCCACGGCAGGTTCTTCCACTACCTGCTATGACAACAATAATACCGATGGCTCTGTCCAGCAATATTCCCTGTCGCAGAATAACGGCACCGGCTTAAACTGCGCGTTAAGCATCCGGTTTCAGTAGTCCACCACGGCCTGCCGCAGGTACAGCCCCATGTGATAGTGGTGGGGGGTGAGGGACTTGAACCCACGACCAAGGCGTTATGAGCGCCCTGCTCTAACCACTGAGCTAACCCCCCATAGGTCTATTGAACCCAGTGGCGAGGTGTAGCAAATGGGCGCACGGTGTAAAGCTAAAGTTTGCACAGGGACTGGTACGAGCAGCTTCCAGATAAACTCCGTAAGCGTGGAGGAGTGTCTTCACGACAACCCCGCAGGGGTGAATTCACGGACGTGATGAGGGAGCAGCGTGCCCCCTAATTTAATTCGACTGTTCGGACGCTATCACGTAACGGCAGTAGGTAAATCCTTCGTTCCAGCCGTTCTTGTAGAGGTCGTTCTCCAGCATTTCCGGGCGTTTCTTGAAGCCGTAAATGGCGCGGTAGCGGTAGTCGCCCTGCGCGGAAAGGCCGGTATCGCAGCCGTCCTGCCAACCCAGCTGGTACTCGGGCGGGCCGTCCGGCGTGGCAAACCATGTGGAAACGGGGCGGCAGCTGCCAAGCGCAGCGCCAGCGATCAGGAGGATAAGACTGTTTTTGAATAAACGCTTCATACGCAGGCACTATACCCTGCTTTTGATAAAATTGGTATGAAGTTATTGTGACAGGGGAATTGGATTAGCGCGTGCAGCTGGCTGCGGCAGCTTTGCGCGCACGCTCAGCCAGCTCATGCACATGACCGGGTGTCACCCCGTCCTTTTCCATGAGGAGTTGCGTGATCGGATCTTTAAGCACCTCCTGCAGGGTAGGTTCGGCGGAGGTGGATGATTCAGCGTTGATCGCCATCGTTCGCGTCCCTGTTTTTTGTTTCATTGGCGAAGACGTAGCATAGCAGAAACGCATTCGCCGGTAAAGCGCCAAAACAGTCTATTTGCGGTAATTTTGCTGCATTGCAACATTTGCTTACAGGCGCGTGGAAAGCCAGATAGCCAGCTTGCTGGCACCCTTCACTGCTGTGGAAAGCACCGGATAAAGCGGGGCTTTTTCGGCTTCATTCTGCATGGCCGTATCATGATGTTCCATCTCTTCGAGGCGGAATGTTTCGATAGTGTCAGCCAGCATTGATTCTTTATGGCTGAGGGCGTTTTTCTGCGCTTTATAGTGATCATCGATCACCGACTCCACCGCCACCGTACAGGCGAACGCCGCCCTCTCGCCCAAAGCGGCTGTTGCGGCCCCCATGGCGAACCCCGCTACATGCCACAGCGGCTGCAAAACGGTGGGGCGCACCTGGCGCTCGCGCATGATCGTTTCAAACGTCTCCAGATGGCGTTTCTCCTGCTCCAGCATGTGCTCCACCAGCTGGTAAGCGCGTGTGCCTTTTTTCAGCACGGCAAGCTGCCCTTCATAGATGCGCACCGCGCCATATTCCCCGGCATGATCCACGCGGATCATGCGTTCAACTACCTGTGCCTCTTGCATATCTCCGGGCAGCTTACGCATCTGACCCTTTGCGTTTACGGGTTTTGTGCAGCGCAACAAACGTCGCGATAGCCAGCAGCAATGACCATACGAAATTCATGGCCGCCATGGTAATGCCGTGAAAGTCCCATTGCGGCTGGTCGCAGGCGACAAGCGGCGCGGCCTTGAGCTTGGCCAGAATTTCCTCCATCGTCAGCGGCCTGTCCGGCGGCGGGCTGGTGCAGGCATCGGGGCCGGGAAACCATTTCTGTTCCACCCCGGCATGATAACCGGCAATACCCGAATTAATGAGGAAAAGCAGGCCGATGACAATGAGAAGCGTCTTGCCCCAGCTCTTTTTCCACAAGCCAAGCCCAGCCAGGCCAATGGCCAACGCAAACGGAATGCGCTGAAAAATACATAATTCACAAGGCTTTAGCCCATAGCCATATTCCGAGATAAACGCAAAGGCAAGCGAGGCCGCGCTAGCCAGCAGCGTCAGCAGGAGCAGGTTGGGTACATGCAGGAGTTTTACCTTCATGGGAGGCATTCTAATAGGAGCAAAGTCAAGGCGCAATGATTGCCGTCAACCCAAGGCAAAATAAACCAAATCTTTACGCTATTTTGCCATAGTGGAGGCTCAACAATTACGAAACTCGCTGCGGCGGGATAAGCGCGAAGCGATGGAGTACGAGGGAATGAGTGTACATCTTAGTACATGACTTTCCCGAGGGAGGCTTCATCGCAAGCAGATTACCCGCCGCAGGTAGAGTTTAGATGAGGAAACCTTATGCCCCGCGCAGTCATTTCCACCTATGTCCGCTCCCCCTTCGCACTTGCGCATAAAGGCGCGCTGGCCCGTGTGAGGCCGGACGACCTGCTCGCCCAGACCATCAAAGGCCTTGTGCAGAAAACCGGCGTGAAGCCCGCCGACATTGAAGACGTGCTTATCGGCTGCGCGTTCCCCGAAGGCGAACAGGGCCTCAACATCGCGCGTCAGGTGGTGTTCATGTCCGGCCTGCCCATCTCGGCGGGAGGCGCCACGGTAAACCGTTTTTGCGGGTCTTCCATGGAAGCCATACATATTGCCGCTGGCAAGATAGCGCTGGGCGCCGGTGAGGTGTTCATCTGCGGCGGCGTGGAGTCGATGACGCGCATACCGATGGGCGGCATCAACCCTGCCCCCAATCCCGGCCTCTATGCCACCTGCCCGCAGGCTTACGACTCGATGGGCAAGACCGCCGAAGCACTGGCAAAGAAATATTCCATCCCCCGCGCCGATCAGGAAAAGTTTGCACTCGCCAGCCACGTGAAAGCCGCAAAGGCTAACCTGGCGGAAGAAATCATCCCCATCGCGCACAAGGGCGGCACGGTGAGCAGCGATGGTTGCATCCGCGCGGATGCATCGCTTGAAAAAATGGCCTCCCTTGCCCCGGCATTTGATGCCAAGGGCACGGTGACAGCCGCCACTTCCTCCCCGCTTACCGACGGCGCGGCCGTGGTACTGGTCTGCTCGGAAGATTATGCCAAGAAAAATGGCCTGCCGATACTGGCGGCCATCAAGTCTGTCTCGGTTGCAGGTGTGCCGCCGGAGATCATGGGCATCGGCCCTGTGGAAGCGGTAGGCCGTGCACTTTCGCGCGCCGGGCTGAAAGTAAGCGATATCGACATTATCGAACTCAATGAAGCGTTCGCCGCGCAATCGCTTGCCTGCATGCACGAGTTGCGGCTTGATCCGGACAAAGTGAACCTTGAGGGCGGTGCTATCGCCATCGGCCATCCACTTGGCGCATCGGGCGCGCGTATCACCGGCAAGGCGGCGCAGTTGCTGCACAGACACGGCAAGAAATACGCGCTGGCCAGCATGTGCATCGGCGGCGGGCAAGGCATTGCTACGGTGCTGGAGAAGGTTTAGGAGCGGGGTACAGGAACCGGGAAGGCGAAAAGAATCATCTCGCTTTCCCGCCCCTTGTCACTCGTCCTGTTCATCCCTCATCTCTTTGGTGAGCTTTTCCATCGCGCGCACTTCGATCTGGCGCACGCGCTCACGCGAGATGTTATAGTGCTGGCTCAATTCTTCCAGCGTCGCGGGCTCGTCCTTGAGGCGGCGCTCGCGGATGATGGCCTGCTCACGCGGGTTGAGCCTGGCAAGCGCCGCTTCGAGCTGCTTGTGGCGCAAGTTACGTTCCTGATGTTCGACAAGACGCACTTCCTGCGTTTCGCCGGGGTCGGCCAGCAGGTCCTGCCATTCGCCGTCATTATCTTCACCGCCGATGGGGGCGTTGAGGTACTGGTCATTGGCGCTCATGCGCGTGTCCATGTCCATCACGTCTTCTTCGCTCACGCCCATTTTGGCGGCGATTTCTTTCACTTCAGCCGGGGTGAGCACGCCGTGATATTCATTGCTCTTGCTGCGCATGGCGTTCTTCATCTTGCGCAGACCGAAGAACAACTTCTTCTGCGCGGCACCGGTGCCGAGTTTCACCAGCGACCATGAACGCAGGATATACTCCTGAATGGAAGCCTTGATCCACCACATCGCATAGGTGGCGAGGCGGAAACCGCGATCGGGGTCAAAACGGCGCACGGCGTGCATGAGGCCGAGATTGCCTTCGGCCATCAGTTCGCTGGCGGGCATGCCGTAGCCACGATACTGCGCGGCGATTTTTGCGACAAGGCGCAGATGGCTGGTCACCAGCCGGTGGGCGGCGGCGACATCGCCATGTTCCTGAAAACGCTTGGCCAGCATGAACTCTTCGTCCTGCGTGAGCATGGGGACGTTGCGTATCTCCTGAAGGTAGCGGCGCAGTCCGCTGTCAGACGACAGGGCAGGCAATTGTGTGGCCATGAGATGTATCCTTTGCGGGGTCCGGTGCATGTTACACGAACGCGTGTGCCGGAACCGATGTGGAGTGAATATAAAGCACCCTTTTTAAACTTTCAAGAGGGGTGGTATACATTCTATACTTTCCACATTGTTCTCTTATTTCTTACATGCATAAGGTGGCATCAGTTCAAATCAACAATGGAGTCAATATTATGAAAAAACTTATTATTTCAATACTTGCAACCAGCGCCCTGGCATCGGCTGCCATGGCCGCAGAAACCGCCGCACCTGCCAGCGGCATGCCCGACCAGGCCGCCATGCAGCGCATGGCAGCGCTCACCACCCCCGGCGAAAACCACAAGGTTCTGGGGCAACTGGTCGGCAGCTGGGATTACACCATCAGCTTTAAAATGGCCAAGGACGCTCCCGAACAGACCTCCACCGGCAGCAGCGAGAATATGTGGATACTCGATGGCCGCTTCCTGCAGCAGAAAGTGAGCGGCGTCATGGACATGGGCGGCCAGAAGCAGAACTTCAACGGTATCGCCACCATCGGCTATGACAACGGCAAGCGCGAATACCAGAGCACCTGGATGGACAATATGAACACCGGCCTGATGACCGCCACCGGCCAGTATGACGCTACCACTAAAACGCTCAAGGAAGGCGGCGAGTATTTCTGCCCGATCAAGAATAGCGTGATCAAAACCCAGAGCGAATTGCAGTTCGTGGACGAAAACCATTTCACGTACACGACCTATGACGTGAGCGGTGAAACCTATAAATCCATGGAGATCAGGTATACGCGTAAGAAGTAGTTTTTTGTTTTTGCGGGGGGCGTTCTCTTTAATTTTAAGGGGAACGCTTCCCCTTCTTCGCTCCGCGAATTCAACCCTGCGGGGTCGTCGCGATAAAGCTCCTTCATGCATACGGCATTTTTTAGTACCCATCTTAATAAAGCAACCCCGACGCAAGCAGCGGGGTATTTAGTATGTTGTCATGCCCGTGTAAACGGGCATCCAGTGCTTGCTTGGGAAAGGCTGGATTCCCGCCTGCGCGGGAATGACAGAAAGAGTTATGGTTTTACAATTACTTAATCTGTCATAAAAAGCTCACTATTATTGCAATACCCGTATGATAGAATAAGAGGCTCAACAACAGGAGTCCTAAACAATGGCACATAGCAAAGGTAATAAAACAGCAGAAACAGTAGGCAATATCGCAGATGCTGCCGCTGTTTTTATTCCCCATCCCGTAGGCAAAGCGGCAGCGCTGTTTGTAAGCGCAGCTGCACATGGCATTAGCGGCGGTGATAATGTTAATGGCGACCCTGTAACAAGCGGCACCCCGCCCGCAAACGGCAAGACCAGACTGCGCTAATATCAGCCGCTTAGCACTGCTAATAATTCCTGCATATCTTCGGGTAATTCGGACTCGAACTGCATTTCCTTGCCCGTGCGGGGGTGGATTAGCTTCAGCTTTGCCGCATGCAGCGCCTGCCTTGGAAAGTCTATCCCCTTTAATTTGCGCCCATAGACCGGATCGCCAATAATGGGATTGCCGATATGCGCCAGATGCACGCGGATCTGGTGCGTGCGCCCGGTTTCAAGCTGGCAATGCAGGAAAGCGGCGTTATTCAGGTTCTTGAGCAACTTGTAATGGGTGATGGCCTCCCTGCCCCCGCCCTTGACCACCGCCATCTTTTTGCGGTTGGCGGCGGAACGTGCGATGTTGGCGATGATAGTGCCGGTGGGCGGCACAGGCATACCTTTGACTATACAGTAATATTCTCGGCTCAGTGTGCGGGTGGAAAGCTGCTGGGAGAGATGCTGGTGGGCGGCATCGTTCTTGGCTACCACGAGCAGCCCGCTGGTATCCTTATCGATACGGTGGACAATACCCGGCCTTTGCACGCCGCCAATGCCGGAAAGTGAATCGCCGCAATGGCTTAGCAGGGCATTCACCAGCGTATCCTGCGCGTGCCCCGGTGCGGGGTGCACGGTGAGGCCGGGGGGTTTGTCGATAACCAGCAAATCAGCGTCCTCATATATAATGGTGAGGGGAATATCGGCCGCCACCAGTTCGCAAGGCGCGGCATCGGGCACCGAAACGCCGTATTGCTCGCCCTGTTTGACCTTACGGCCCGCGTCCGTTATGGTCATCTCCCCCAGCCGTACGCAGCCTTGGTCTATCAGTTGCTGCAGGCGGTTACGGGAAAAATCCGTTAAACGCGCGGTTAAGGCTTTATCAAGCCTCTGCC
Source organism: Alphaproteobacteria bacterium (assembly GCA_035906055.1). Taxonomy (GTDB): domain Bacteria; phylum Pseudomonadota; class Alphaproteobacteria; order Rickettsiales; family JABCZZ01; genus JAMIFV01. The sequence goes on from JAMIFV010000058.1 coordinate 8,138, forward strand.
CCGCCTCTTGCGGCATTATAGTAATAACAGTCGTCTGCATGGCCAAAGAACCTAATCTGCTACCCCTGAAAATACTCGTGATTTCGCTTGGTTTTCTGCTGGCAGGGGGAGCCGTATTTGTGTTATCCACTCTGGCACATAAAGCAAATGAAATAAGCAACCAGCCCTGTAAGGATGTTACTGTGAGCCTCGCCGCACTGCATGTGAAGGGAACCGTTATCGCCGCCACGCGCCAGGGCGGCGAATTAATGGTGACTGTCGAGGATGCGCCCAACCATTATGTACTGACAATTGATAATTGCAGCGGCAAACTGCTTAGAACAACCACTATTACGCCATGATCCGTTACCATTCCACGCGCGGCCGCGCGCCCATTCTTGGCTTTGAAGAGACGGTGCTTGCAGGCCTTGCAAGCGACGGCGGATTATATTTACCTGAATCCATCCCCGGCTTCACACCCAATGAACTGGTTGCCATGGCAGCGCTGCCTTATAACGAGCTGGCGCTGAAAGTGATGCAGCCGTTCGTGGGCGATGCGATTGGCGAAGCGGACCTTAAAAAACTTATCGATGAATCCTACGCCACCTTCCGCCATAAAGCGGTAGCGCCGCTCAAACAACTGGGCGTTAATGAATACCTGCTTGAATTGTTCCACGGCCCTACCCTTGCTTTCAAAGATTTCGCGCTTCAGTTCCTTGGCCGCGTGCTTGAATATTTCCTCATCCGTGGCAACCGCACGCTCACCGTTATCGGCGCAACGTCGGGCGACACCGGCTCCGCTGCCATCGAAGGCTGCCGCGCGCGCAGGAACATGCGTATCTTCATTCTTCACCCCGCTGGCCGCGTATCCGATGTACAGCGCCGCCAGATGACCACCATCGCCGATGCCAATGTATTCAACCTCGCCGTTGATGGCACGTTCGACGACTGCCAGGATATCGTGAAGTCATTGTTCGCCGACGAAGGCTTCCGCAACGCGCAGTCGCTCACCGCCGTAAACTCTATCAACTGGGCGCGCATCCTCGCGCAGGTGGTCTATTACTTCTATGCCGCGCTGGCACTGGGTGCGCCAGCACGCAGCGTCAGCTTCACCGTGCCCACCGGCAATTTCGGCGACATCTATGCAGGCTACATCGCCAAGCGCATGGGCCTGCCGATCGAAAAGCTCGTCATCGCAACGAACAGGAACGACATTCTCGCGCGCACGCTGGAAACCGGCAGTTACACCGCCGCCAAGGTGAACCCCACACTTTCGCCCAGCATGGACATCCAGATATCGAGCAACTTCGAGCGCCTGCTGTTCGACCTGCACGGCCAAGACGGCAAGGTTATCGAATCCATGATGCAGTCCTTCCGCAAGGACGGTTCATTCACGCTCGCTCCGCAGGCGCTGAACAGCCTGCGCACATTGTTCGCGGCAGGCCGCGCCGATGACGATGTGACGCTCAAGACCATTACCGCCGTTTATACTGAAACCGGCGAACTGCTCGACCCGCACAGCGCCGTGGGCGTTGCCGTGGCACGCCAGCACAAAGTAACCGGCGCGATGGTGACGCTCGCCACCGCGCATCCTGCCAAATTCCCCGATGCCGTAAAAAAAGCCTCCGGCATTCACCCTGCACTGCCTGCGCACCTTGCCGACCTGTTCACACGCACTGAACGTGTGAACAAGGTGGCAAATAACGCTGCAGCAATAAAAGCATTTATAGAAAGCCATAAATGACCTACCACGTTACCACACTGCCCAACGGCCTGCGCGTCGCCACGGAATCCTTACCGGGGCTGGAGTCCGTCACCATCTGCGTGACAACCGATGTTGGCGCGCGCTTTGAGCGCGAGGAAGAAGGCGGGCTGTCGCACCTGCTGGAACACATGGCCTTCAAGGGCACCAGGCGCCGCACCGCGCGCGACATCGCCGAAGAGATGGACATGGTGGGCGGCAACATGAACGCCTATACCTCGATGGAGAACACCGTCTATTACACGCGCGTGCTGAAGAACGACGTTCCGCTCGCCGTGGATATGCTGGCGGACATTTTACAGAACTCATCCTTCGCCGACGAGGAACTCGCACGCGAACGCAATGTGATCCTGCAGGAAATCGCGATGCATTACGACACGCCGGACGATCTCGTGCTCGACCATTTCAGCGAAACCGCCTACCCCGCGCAACCGCTGGGGCGTTCCATACTCGGCCTGCCGGAGCGCGTGGCCAGCTTCACGCAGGATAACATCATCGGCTATATGCGCGCGCATTACCACGCAAAGGATATGGTGGTGACCGCTGCGGGCAACATCGGGCATGAGGCGTTCGTAAAACTCGTTACCGATCATTTCAGCCTGCTTGGTTCCGCAGCGCGCCCCGCACTGGAGCGCGGCGTTTATAAAGGCGGCGACAAACGCACCGAACGCAAGCTGGAGCAGTTGCACATCATGCTGGGGCTGGAAGCGGTATCGTTCAACGACCCCGACTATTACGCATGGCAGGTGATGTCCACGCTGCTGGGCGGCGGCATGTCGTCACGCCTGTTCCAGGAAGTGCGCGAGAAGCGCGGCCTCGCCTACACGGTGCAGGCGTTCATGTCATCTTACGCCGATAGCGGCGTGTTCGGCATCTACACCGCCACGGGCGAAGACAAGGTGGCGGAAGCCATACCCGCCATCTGCGGCGAGATCGTGAAGCTGCAGGACGGCGTGAACGAGCAGGAGCTGCTGCGCGCGAAGAACCAGATCAAATCCGGGCTGCTGATGTCACGCGAGAGCAGCGCATCCATCGCTGAATGGATAGGCCGCCACCTGCTGTGCTATGGCCGCTACCGCTGCGCTAATGAGATCGTAGCGCTGGTGGACGCGGTGAACCAGAAAGACATGCAGCGTATCGCGGGCAGGCTGCTCGCCAAACGCGACAGCCTCACCCTCACTGCGCTGGGAGGCGTGAAGCATATGCCCGCTTACGCGGATGTGCAGAGAAAGCTGGCAGCATGACCACGCTTCGCAAAAAACCAACCTTTATAAAGATCAGGGCAGCTTATGCGCAAACCCGCCTATAGTGATTCGTGGCCAGATACATGGAAGGTGGCATACGCTTACAATGAAATGGAATTATGGGGCAGCCGCAAAAACTTAGGCTATACCTACGCCTATCTGAACAGGCGGTCTGCGATCATAGACGCTGTTTGCGGACTGCTTCCTTCCGGATCCAGGATACTGGACGTTGCCGCAGCACATGGGAATTTCACCCTCCCGCTGGCGGAAAAAGGCTACCATATGGTCTGGAACGATATACGCGGCGAACTGGAAGGCTTCGTTAAGCTCAGATATGAATCCGGCAAAGTGGATTATGTTACCGGCAACTGCTTTGACCTTGTGGCAGAACATGCCGGATCATTTGACGCCATCATCGCCACCGAGATCATTGAGCATGTCGCCCACCCCGACCAGTTCCTCAGAGACATCGCACAGCTGCTGAAGCCAGGCGGCTATATCATGCTCAGCACCCCTAACGGCAAGTGGCTCATGAACAAGCTTCCGAGGTTCAGTGATTTTGCCAACCCGGAAATTTTTGAGTCCAGCCAGTTCAAGCCCGATGCGGACGGCCATATTTTCCTTTTGCACCCCGACGAACTGGAGACGCTGGCGTCAAAAGCCGGACTGAAAATCGTCAGCCTTGAGCTTATCAACACTGTCTTTGTCAGCGGCAACAGGCATCTTGCGCGCATACTGCGCATCATACCCAAATGGATAGTTACCCTATGCGATGCCCTGCTTAAACGATCACCACGCGCGATACGTGAGAAAGTCACTGCCACCGCAATAGTGGTGTATCAGAAGCCCTAAGGTTTTTCAGGCCTTATAACCCGCCGGGATAACGCCCGCTGAGGTCACGCGGAAACACTTCGGAGTAACCGCGCTGGTTACGTACCACCAGCACTTCGTCACCGGGATAGTATACGCGGCGTTCGCTCGCGGTCACATTGATGCGCCTTCCCTCTTCAGTCTCGATCACGTAGGTGAGATACTGGTCGGTTATACTGGCATTGCCGGATGAAGAACTGGAGAACGGATTCAGCGCGCTTGCAAAGGAGCCCAACATCCCGCTTGTGCCCAGCCTGCTGTCGGCAGCAGCGGCAAACCCCGACGACGTCCTGCCCGCCACCTGCCCTGCGCCGCTAAGCGCTGTGCTGCCAGCGCCACTCCAGTTCACGTCGCGCACGCGGTTAACCGACACCACCGTGCCGAAGAAACGTTCATTGGCCATGCGGTGGTCTTCCACCGGTTCGCTGCAAGCAGTAAGTAACGTCAACAGAGCCAGTAACTTGACCGCGTAGCGCATAATACATCCTTTTCCACATTGAATATTGACCGCATGCCAAGTAGCATAGTGCGTAGTATACTGTTTTTATTTCCGGTGATTCAAATGCAAAAAGATTCCAGGTTCTTCGACGACATCGCCCGCATGGCATCCGGCGCCGCCGGAACGTTTACCGATCTCAAACGCGAGATGGAAGGCATGGTGATGGACAAAGTTGAAAAAATACTCGCGCGCATGAACCTCGTGCGCCGCGAAGAGTTCGAAGTGGTGCGGTCGCTGGCCGAAACCGCTCGCGCAGAGCAAGAAAAGTTAATGCAAAAGCTCGCGCAATTGGAGAAGGCATTGGAATCACAGGGATCTAAATCCACTGTGGCAAAAAAACAACTTAAAGAATAGGTTAATCACCCCCAATTTTCAACCAGTGGTTGTGAAAATTTCGGGTTTGTAACCCGGAAAAGCCCTAGATTTTTACCCCCTCACATGCAAGTATTGGCCTCAGAAAACCCCGTGTTTTACTGGGTTTTTGTGAAAGTACATTGCTGCAATATATATAATAGAGAGGGTGTCCTTCCATGACTACGTTACTCGTCGAATCAGACAATCTGCTTTCCAATCCTCTCGACCTCGTTGAACAGGTCATCATGGATCGCGACTGGGCGTATGATCGTCCCGCAGATGAAGAACTCGTTGCTGAAGTGGTGAGCGCATGGTGCAATTACCGCATGTGGTTCGCGTGGCAGCCCGAGCAGGGCGCGCTGAGTTTTTCCTGCGCTATCGAAACCAAGCTGCCCAAGAACATGCGCACCAAGATGTATCCGCTGCTGGCGATGGTGAATGAAAAACTCTGGGCAGGCCACTTCGATCTCGTGAGCGAAGAGAACGCCGTCGCTTTCCGTCACACCATGCTGATGCGTGGCGGCTGTGTGGTAAGCACCGAACAGCTCGAAGACCTGATCGACCTCGCCGTGCAGGAATGCGAACGTTTCTTCCCCGCTTACCAGGCGCTGGTGTGGGGCAACAAAACGCCTGAAGAGTCGCTGCAGGTCGCCATTTTTGAAACCGTAGGCGAGGCGTAAGCCTTATAATTTTTAGTGGGGGCACAGTCGTGCCCCCGCTACCGCCCCCCCTCTGAAGGGGTCGTCGCGATAGAGCTCCTCCGCGCATACTGCATCATCTTAAATTGTCATTCCCGCGGAAGCGGGAATCCATCTTCCTTTTAGAAGCCTTGACCATGCACGCGCGGCACGGCATAGGTTGATTATGGATATTCAAAATACAAAACTCCTTCTCATCGGCGCCGGAAAAATGGGCGGCGCGTTGCTTGACGCATGGATGCACAAAGGCATCCCCGCTTCCGCTATCACCGTAGTGGAACAGAATGCAAAGCAGAATGCCGGTATAAACACCGTAACCACGCTTGATGAAGCCTCCACCGATGTTGGCTGCATAGTACTGGCGGTAAAACCGCAATCGATGGACGGCTTGCTCAAGCAGCTCGCAGCCAAGCAAAGCAACGCGCTGATACTCTCCATCGCCGCTGGCAAGACGCTTGGCTATTTTGAAAAGCATCTGGGCGCTGAAGCCGCCATCGTGCGCGCCATGCCGAACACGCCTGCCGTCATCGGCAAAAGCATCAGCGCGCTCATCGCTAATGAAAATGTGAGCGATGAACAGAGGCAGCTTGCGGAAACATTACTGCGCGCCGCAGGCAAAACCGTATGGCTGAACGACGAAACGCAGATGGATGCGGTGACGGCCATATCCGGCAGCGGCCCTGCGTATGTATTCCTGTTCCTCGATGCGCTCATCACTGCGGGCATTGCACAGGGCCTGCCGCAGGACATCGCCACGCAACTTGCAATTCAAACCGTGCGCGGCAGCGTGAAGCTGGCGCAGAAGTCGGAAGAATCGCTGGAACAATTGCGCAGGAACGTGACCAGCCCCGGCGGCACTACCGAAGCCGCGCTGGGCGTGCTGATGAAAGACAATGCGCTGGAACGACTGATCAGCGACGCCGTGGCCGCCGCCGCCAAACGCTCCAGGGATCTGGCGTGATATTCCCACGCTACAGGAGTCCAAACAAATTAATTGAACATTACATTGGCAAATGATTAACTCGTTGCCATGGCTTTGCAAACAGATTGTAGACGTGCTTTCACACTTATCGAGCTTTCCATCGTCCTTGTCATCATCGGCCTGATTGTAGGCGGTGTACTGGTGGGGCGCGACCTGATCGGCGCTTCTGCCGTGCGGGCACAGTTACAGCAGATTGAGAAATTTAATACTTCCGCCAATACTTTCCGCGATAAATACGGATACCTGCCCGGCGATATCCCCGATCCCGATGCCACACGCTTTGGTTTTGAAGCACGCATGAACGATGCTGGCAGAGGCGATGGCAACGGTACTCTGGAAGGAAGAAATACAACCTCTAACACGAATGGCTATTTTGTAGCGCAGGGAGAAACCGCCACGTTCTGGACAGATTTAAGTACAGCTAAACTGATCGAAGGTCAGTATAGGGGGCTTATTGACTCCACTGTTTTTCCTGAACCCACCACGGCTACTTCTATCCCCCCCACCAACCAGTTATTGCCAGAAGCCAAAATTGGTAACGGTAACCACATCTATGTTTTCAGTAACAGCAGCCAGAATTATTTTGGCTTATCTTCGCCAATCCAGATAACGTCTCTCTATCTGGAAACCAAATCCGGGCTTACCGTGCAACAAGCTTATAACATGGATACCAAGGTAGATGATGGAATTCCTATCACCGGCAGGGTGCTGGCGCGCCAAATTTACTTAGGCATCTTCAATTATGCTCCAAACAACACATCCGATACCAGCACAACCTGCTACAACAGCGCAACTTCCCGGTATTCCTTGGCCTCTAATGGTGGCAGGGGCACTAACTGCTCGCTGGTTTTCAGGTTCCAGTAGCTGCATGGAATGATTTATATGGCACCATTATCTAACTGTCATTGTAATCGCAGCGAAGTAATCCAGTTATTTGCAATGACGAGGGGCATATAATGGTAGCCCACATCAAAACTGTTGCGTTCGAGGGTGTGGACACAACAGCGATCGACGTGCAGGTACAGATAGCACCCGGCCTTCCCGCCTTCACCGTGGTGGGGCTGCCCGATAAAGCCGTGGCCGAATCGCGCGAGCGCGTGCGTGCGGCGCTGCATGCGCTGGGGCTTTCGCTGCCACCCAAAAAGATCATTGCCAACCTTGCCCCTGCCGACATCACCAAGGAAGGCAGTCATTACGACCTGCCCATCGCGCTGGCCGTGCTGGTAGCCATGCAGGTGCTGCCGCAGGATACGGTGGATAATTACATCGCGCTGGGTGAACTCTCGCTCGACGGCGTGCTGTTGCCGGTTTCCGGTATCTTGCCCGCCGCCATCAGTGCCAATGCGAATGGCGAAGGAATCATCTGCCCTGCCCCTTGCGGTCCGGAAGCGCTGTGGGCGGGTGACATAGATGTTCTGGCACCGCATTCGCTGCTGGCCCTCATCAATCATTTCAAAGGCACGCAGATACTGAATGCACCTGAACGCGTGCTGAAGGAATACGATCGTAATGTGCCGGACATGAAAGACATCCGTGGGCAGGAATCCGCACGCCGCGCACTGGAAGTTGCCGCAGCCGGTGGCCATAACCTGCTCATGATCGGTCCGCCGGGCGCGGGTAAATCCCTGCTCGCTTCCTGCCTGCCGGGCATTCTGCCCCCCATGAGCGCCGAGGAAATGCTCGAAGTAAGCATGATCGCTTCCGTTGCGGGGCTGATATCCGAGGGCAAGCTCTCGCGCCACCGTCCTTACCGTGAGCCGCATCACTCCGCGTCACTGCCTGCCATGGTGGGGGGAGGAAAACGTGCGACTCCCGGCGAGATATCGCTCGCGCATAATGGTGTGTTGTTTCTGGATGAGCTTCCTGAGTTCCCGCGTCCGGTGCTGGAGTCCCTCCGCCAGCCGCTGGAAGCGGGCAAGATAGCGGTGGCGCGTGTGAATAGTCACGTCACCTACCCCGCCAATGTGCAGCTTGTGGCGGCCATGAATCCCTGCCGCTGCGGTTATCTGGATGACGCCAGCCGCGCCTGCGGCAAAGCGCCGCGCTGCGGGGTGGACTATCAGTCGAAAATTTCCGGGCCCCTGCTGGACCGCATTGATATGACCATCGAAGTGCCCGCTATCGACACACTCGATATGCTGAACCGCAAGGCGGGCGAACCAAGCGCTAGCATTGCCCAGCGCGTGAGCCGTGCACGCGAACGCCAGCGCGAGCGTTTTGCCAAACTTAACCTGCCCTTCCGCACCAATGCCGACGCATCGGGCGAAGTGATACAGCTTTTCACGCCGGAAAATGCCGAAGCCAGGCAATTGCTGGAACGCGCCACCGAGAATTTCCGCCTCTCCATGCGCGGCTACACACGCACGCTGCGCGTGGCACGCACCATCGCCGACCTTGAAGGCAGCGAACAGGTGCAGGCGCACCATATCGCCGAAGCGGTCAGCTACCGGCAGGCACCGCTGCTACAGGGCATGAAGGTTGCGTGAGGCTTGACATACGCCGCTTTTAGTATATATTATTAATATATACATTTAAGGGTCACACATGGAACATCCTGTCACCGCCAAATTATTCAGGAACGGCAGCTCCCAGGCCGTCAGACTGCCCAAGGAATTTCGCTTTGAGGGAGATGAAGTCATTATCTATCGTGAGGGGAACCGCGTTATCATGCAGCCTAAAGGTTCCAACTGGGAAGATTTCTTCTTCAGTAATGCCAAAGTTTCACCTGACTTCATGAATTCGCGCAAAGATACACCCCCACAGAAACGCGAGCTTTTTTAAATGTTCATGCTGGATACGGATATCTGCAGTTATATTCTGCGTGAGCGTCCTGTATCGGTGCTTGAGAAATTTAAACGAATTGATGCTTCCGGTCTTTGTATTTCCGTTATTACCCAGGCAGAATTACACTATGGCGTGGCACGCTCCGCCTCCAGAAAAGTGAACCGCGCCATTGTCAATGATTTTACCACCCGCCTGTTGGTGCTTGACTGGAACAGTGCGGCAGCAGAAAGATACGCAGTCCTGCGAGCTGAACTGGAAGCCGCAGAAAAGCCAATCGGCAACATGGCCATTATGATAGCCGCCCATGCGCTCAGTATTAACGCCACCGTCGTTACCAATAACATCCGGCATTTCAAAATCGTGCCGGGGCTTAAAACGGCGAACTGGGTGTAGACAGAGCCTCTGCTTGCAGGGTTGAATTCTCAGCCGTCTGGTTCTACAACTTTCTGCATGATGCTCGTTCGCACGATTCTGCCGCCTGAAGAAGAAACGCTTCCCGTATCATTGCAGGAAGTGTCGGGACTGTTCAGCCATATCCGTGTGAGTCTCGCTGAGCTTGACGGGCTTGAGCGCGCCGCGAAGGTGATGGAGGAAGAGTTACTGTCATTCCTTGAAACCTATTACGCGCGCGTGCTGCCACTCACTGCAAGGCTGGAGCGCCTGCGCTACCGCAAGGAACATGGGGTATTCCCCAACCGTTCCGTGGCCATGGATCTCTCCCCGCCGCCGCTGGATACCCAGCCCGATATGCTCGCGCTCAAGAAAAAAGCGCTGTTCCGCAAGCTGGTAAAGCAATGCCACCCGGACAATTCTGACGCCAACGCCCCGGTGGGTATTGCCGAAATATATGAGGCCAAGACCATAGGCGCTTTGTGGTTACTTATCATCCGCTGCGGGGTGGATAGGCTGGAAAGCGACGAAGCCATCAACCGCTACCTTGAGCAGCAACGCGCCGAGATCGGCCAGCTGACCCTGCAGGCGCATTCCCATGCCCGGCACTTCAAACAGACCGACCAGTGGGAGCTGAAAGAACGCGTATGCAATGCCGCGCTGGAAGGCATAGACCTCATCCGGCTTATTCAGCACCGCATCGAGAAGCAGATTGCTGCGCTGCAACAATACTTCGTAAAACCTAAAGAATTTCAGGCGGCAACTTAAGGTTATTCACTGAATCTTAACCAGTCTGGTTATACTCTTATAACTTGTCATCCTGTGGCGCGGGCGGCAGAATCTCATGCAAAGTGCATTGGCCTGAGATTCCGGCTTTCGCCGGAATGACGTAAAAAAGAAATCAGGAGAGGGTTATGGCTATCAATAAAGTTGCGGTGCTGGGTTCAGGCGTGATGGGCAGCGGCATCGCCGCGCTCATGGCGAATGCGGGCGTGCCGGTAGTGCTGCTCGACATCGTGCCCGCCGGTGCAACCAACCGCAACGCGCTCGCCGAAGGCGCGGTGGAAAAGCAACTCAAGAACAGCCCTTCCGGTTTCACGCATAAGAACAAGGCCAGGCTCGTCACCTGCGGCAACCTTGAAGACCATATGGACCTGCTTAAGGATGTGGACTGGATCATCGAGGCGGTGCTGGAAAAGCTGGAAGTGAAGCAGGATGTTTACCGCAAGGTGGACGCTGTGCGCAAGAAAGGCTCGGTAGTTTCCTCCAACACCTCCACCCTGCCGCTGCATGTGCTGGTGAAGGGCATGCCCGACAGCTTCCAGCAGGATTTCATGATCACGCATTTCTTCAATCCGCCGCGCTTCATGCGCCTACTGGAGATGTGCCCCGGCACAGGCACGCGCATTGAAGCCTATCACGAGATAAAGAAATTCGCCGATATCAAACTCGGCAAGGGCGTGGTGGACTGTAAAGACACTCCCGGCTTCATCGCCAACCGCATCGGCGTGTTCTGGATGATGGTAGGCCTGCTCGAAGCCATGCGACTGGACATCACCGTGGAAGAAGCAGATGCTGTTATGGGCAAGCCTGCGGGCATCCCCAAGACCGGCATCTTCGGCCTGTTCGACCTTATCGGCATCGACCTCATGCCCCTCATCGCCAAGGCGATGCTGGCAACGCTGCCCGCTAACGACCCCTTCCGCGCCCTATATCAGGAGCCGGAACTGGTAAAGAAGATGATCGCCGACGGCTACACAGGACGCAAAGGCAAAGGCGGCTTCACGCGCATCAACAAAGATGGCGGCAATAAGGTAAAAGAGGTCATCAACCTCAAGACCGGTGAATATGCCCCCGAACGCAACCCCGAACTGGAAAGCCTTGCGCAGAAAGCAGGCCTCGGCGCACTCATGGCGCACCCGGACAAGGGCGGTCAGTATGCGCGCGCGGTGCTGGGCAAGACGCTCGCCTATGCCGCTTCGCTCATCCCGGAAATTGCCGATGACATCGTCGCCGTCGATAACACGATGAAGTGGGGCTATAACTGGAAGATGGGCCCGTTCGAGATGATCGACAAGCTCGGTGTGGACAACGTGATCAAGGCGCTTGAGGCTGAAAAGATCCCCGTGCCGCCGCTGCTCAAAGCTGCCGCAGGCAGGAAGCTCTACAACATCGTGGAGAACAAACCCTCCTACCTCAGCACCAAGGGCGACTATGTGCCCGTGCCCACCTCTGAGGGCGCATGGATGCTGGCCGACAAGAAGCTGGGTGCCAAACCCATCTTCAAGAACGGTTCCGCAGCTTTGTGGGATATAGGCGACGGTATCGTGTGCTTAGAGTTCACCTCCAAGATGAACTCGGTAGACCCCGATATCCTTACCGCCGCAGAAAAAGCAGTGGAGATAGTGAAAGGCAAATATAAGGGCCTCGTTATCGGTAACGATGCCGACAATTTCTGCGTCGGCGCGAACCTTGGTTTCATCCTCTATGCCGCCAACATGGCCGCCTACCCGATGATCTCGGACGTTATAAGGCAAGGCCAGCGCGCCGTGATGGGGCTAAAATACGCACCCTTCCCCGTTGTGACAGCACTTGGTGGTATGGCACTGGGCGGTGGTTGTGAATTCGTGCTGCATTCCGACGCCGTGCAGGCGCATATCGAATCATACGTCGGCCTTGTGGAAGTAGGCGTGGGCGTGATCCCCGGCTGGGGCGGCTGCAAGGAAATGCTGCTGCGCCATATGCAGGGAATGCCCGCCGGCATGGCGATGCCAGCCATTGCCAAGGCATTCGAGTATATAGCGACAGCAAAAGTGGCCGGTTCAGCCGACGATGCCAAAGAAATGAAGATACTCAACGACAAGAGCCGCATCACCATGAACCGCGCGCGCCTGCTGCCCGATGCCAAGGCGCTGTGCCTGAGTTTAGTGGACGGCTACACGCCGCCAGAACCCGCCAGCCTCAACCTGCCCGGCCCCACCGCCAAGGTGGCGCTGCAGATGGGGCTTGAGCAGTTCGTGGCCACCGGCAAAGCCACCCCGCATGACGTGGTGGTGTGCAACGAACTGGCCGATGTGCTTTCCGGCGGCGACACCGATATCCTCGACGCGCTCAGCGAACAACAGGTGCTGGACCTTGAGCATTTGCATTTCATGAAGCTTATCCGCACCAAAGGCACGCTGGACAGGATTGAACATATGCTTGGTACTGGAAAGCCGCTGAGGAATTGACATGTTTACTTAATGAACGACGTGAATTTAGGAAACTGTCATCCCGGCGAAAAGCCGGGATCTCGTGCAACTGGCCTGAGATTCCGGCTTTCGCCGGAATGACGAAAAAAGGAGAAGATTATGCCCGTCTATAAAGCGCCGATTCGTGATTTCCAGTTCGTACTCCGTGAATTCCTGCCACTGGCGCAGCACCGCGATGTGCCGGGTGTATCCGATGTGCTCGACATGGCCGACCCCGTGCTGGAAGCGGGCGCGCAGCTCTGCGAGGAAGTGCTGTTTCCGCTCAATCAGGTGGGCGACAAGGACGGTCTTATCTATAAGGACGGCACCGTCACCACACCCAAGGGTTTCAAGGAAGCGTATAAGGCGTATTGCGAAGGCGGTTGGCCGTCCTTCACCTGCGATCCCGATTTCGGCGGGCAGGGTCTGCCGGAAGTGCTCAACATCCCCATCATGGAAATGGCGTGCTCGTCCAACCTCTCCTTCGGCCTCACGCCGGGGCTGTCGCACGGCGCGTATAACGCCATTGTGACGCATGCGGACGATGCGCTCAAAACCAAGTATTTGCCTAAACTGGTCAGTGGCGAATGGTCGGGCGTGATGTGCCTCACCGAGCCGCAGGCGGGCACCGACCTCGGCCTCATCCGCACCAAGGCGGAACCGGCGGGCGACGGCAGCTACAAGATCACCGGCGGCAAGATATTCATTTCGTCCGGCGAGCATGACATGACCGGCAACATCATCCACCTTGTATTAGCGCGCCTGCCGGGTGCGCCAAAAGGCACCAGGGGCATCAGCCTGTTCCTCGTGCCCAAATTCATGGTGAATGACGACGGCTCGCTCGGCGCGCGCAACACGCTTCGCTGCGATGGCATCGAACATAAAATGGGCCTCACCGCCTCCCCCACCTGCATCATGAACTATGACGGTGCGGTCGGCTGGCTCGTGGGCGAACCCAATAAAGGCATGCGCAACATGTTCACCATGATGAATGCCGCGCGCCTTTATGTTGGCATTCAGGGTTTGGGACTGGCAGAAGTCGCCTACCAGAACGCACTTCACTATGCCCGTGAACGCTTGCAGTCGCGCTCCATCACCGGCCCCAAAGCGCTGGATAAACCCGCCGATCCGCTCACCGTGCATCCTGACATCCGCCGCATGATCCTCACGCAGCGCGCCTTCTGCGAAGGAGCACGCGCGCTTGCCATGCAGACCGCGTTCAATATCGACCTTGCGCACCGCCACCCCGACAAACAGGTGAAGCAGGATGCGGATGATTATGTGCAGCTCATGACACCTATCGTGAAAGCCTACCTCACCGATATGGGTTCGGAAGTCTCCAACCTCACCGTGCAGGTCTATGGCGGTTACGGCTATATTAAAGACTACGGTGTTGAGCAGTATGTGCGCGACGCGCGCATCGCGCAGATCTATGAAGGCACGAACGGCATCCAGTCGCTCGACCTTATCGGCCGCAAACTCTCCTTCAGCAATGGCCGCTACCTTCGCGCATTCTTCCATCCGGTAGATGCGTTCATCACACAGCATAAAGACAATCCCGCGATGGCGGAGTTCATCAAGCCGCTCATCAAGCATGTGGGCTACCTTCAGCAGGCGACTATTTATACTGTCACCGCAGGCCTGCAGAATCCTGAGGATGCGGCAGGCGGCGCAACGGAGTATCTGCGCCTGTTCTCGCTCGTCGCCTTCGCGTTCATCTGGGCGCAGCAGGCCGCGATAGCACTTGAAAAACGCGCAAATGAACCCGCTTTCTACGATGATAAACTCGCGACCGCGCGTTTCTACTTCGCAAAAATTCTGCCCGGAACTACTTCATTGCTGCAATCCATCGCTGCGGGTAGTTCCACGCTGATGAAAGCGGCGATGTAGGCCTTGCTGAATGACTCGCTTCAGTAAATACGCATTACTGGCATTAAGCTTTATACTGAGTTTCTATAGCTCGGCCGCCTATGCAACATCGATAAATTGTACGCTCAAGGCAATGCCGGAGAACTTTGAGTCTGCCGACCTGGTGATCTCAGGCACAGTGGTCAGCCAGTCGGATATTCCTCTAAATATAAAACATCACCCCATTATGGAACCGAACGTAGATTCGGTTTTTAAAGTACTGGAAGTATGGAAAGGAGATGTATCGGACACTGTAAATATAAGTTCACAGCGCCCTAACGGGATGAATTTTGGCAGTTCATTTGCCCAAGGCGGTAGCTATCTTGTATTTGCGCATAAACTCAAAGATGGCTCTTACACATCGCAAATCAATGCTTGTAACTATACAATGTCACTGGATAAGGCTGAACAGTACATTAAAGACCTTGAGCATTTCAAAGCTACTCAGCAACATTATCCGCCTACATGTAAAAGCAGCTCTTTTGAAGACAAACTCGATAATGCCGAATTAGTTGCTTTGGGAACCGTTGAGGCCGCTGAAGAAGTTGATACGCCTGATAGCCTGTTTGATGGAAAGATACTGTTCCGCCCTACAAAGATATGGAAAGGGAAGGCCCCTGAATCATTCTGGGTTCTAACGCTTGGCAAGCAGTGGCACACTCGAAATTTTTATAAAGGTATAACGATAAATCTCAGATCAACTACATCTAGCCGCGCATACCTTCTGCTATTTGCCAAACGCTCTAAGCTGGAAAATAGCGGCGTGCCCTATGAGCAATCAGATTGCTGGGGACTTTTTAGGCTAGGCGATCAGCCGATTGCACGTAGCTCGCCTGACAGAAACCCATACGATCTAGTCAGAAAGCATTTTGGGGAGTCCATACCGGACTGCAATGGTGAGACCAATGTGTACACTGCAATACGCCACAATCATCCAAACCTACAATGTTTGTTCGCTTCTGCCGAAAAATCACCGCCTTCAGAGCAGTGGCTCAAGGAAGCAATGCAGATTGCCGTAGCTGCCTGCCATGTTGACGCAACAAAAAAACTTATTAGCTTAGGCGCGCCAATTAATGAGGCTTACTTGATGATAAGTGCAATTAATTGCGCTTGTTCTCCTGTTTCCCGCGAGCAAACAACTGAGATCGCTGAGCTGCTGCATAAGACAGGATTTGATATAAACGACAAATCGCTACAGCTAAAAAATGGTACATCACACGTGGATTATATAAAAGAACGCATGAAAGATTATGCCTTACAGACAAAGAAAGATGGCATTACCTACGTTGACAACAGGGCTTCTGAACCTACGGCAGTTCGTGCAGCCAGCGCGCTTAAAAATTTAAGCAGCTTGCTAATCCGCTTGCAAAAGCCAGAAACTGACAAAACTCGTCAATCAACGAAACAATGAAGCAATACTTGATGTATGCATCGCTGCACATGGCTCTCACGCTTGTGTTGCAGTGTTTACTGATTTCATCATCGCATCACATGCGATGTTAGATAGATAAAATTGTTCGCATTTTTTATGCAAATAGTTGTGCAGGATTCACTTTATTCGTGCATGAAGAAAAAAATTCGCGTATAAACTATTCACTAAGTATCAACAACATGAGCGAGCTTACGCGCGCATGCTAAAAACACAAAGTGAACCTCCGGGTTCAACGTCTCAGCCCAGTTGCGGGGCCACATATAACTTCCTTAATCCGCCGGCAAAGCCGCTGGCCGCTATTCCTACCCCCTCTGCAAAAACCGCCACTCCCCACCGTTTTCCCCTCTCCCTCCACTCCCGCGAATTCAAGAAAAAATTCTATCCCGAAGCATCCGTCGCCGAATGGAACGACTGGAAGTGGCAGGTTCGCCACCGCATCAAGAACCTCAAGGAACTCTCGCGCATCATCCAGCTTTCTGAAGATGAACGCACCGCAATCGAGTCCCACACCGGCCCGCTGCCGGTAGGCATCACCCCGTATTACGCATCGCTGCTCAGCCGTGACAACGCCGAACAGGGCATCCGCCGCACGCATATCCCCGTCAACGGTGAATATTACCAGGCGCCCGGTGAAGAGCCCGATCCGCTCGGCGAAGATCATGACACCGCAACGCCCGGCCTCGTGCATCGCTACCCTGACCGCGTGCTGTTCCTTACCACCGGGTTCTGCTCCACCTATTGCCGTTACTGCACGCGCTCACGCATGGTGGGTGAAGCGGGCGGCGAATACACCTTCTCCACGTCGCAGTGGGAGAAGGCCGCGCAGTATATTGAAGCGCATCCCGAGATCCGCGACTGCCTGCTTTCCGGCGGCGACCCGCTGACGATTGGCGATGACAAGCTTGAATGGCTGCTTGCGCGCCTGCGCTCCATCAAGCATCTCGAATTCCTGCGCATCGGCACCAAAGTGCCCGTAGTGCTGCCGCAACGCATTACCCCGCAGCTCACCCGCATGCTGCGCCGCTACCATCCGCTATGGATGAGCATCCATTTCACGCACCCCGACGAACTGACGCCGGAAGTGCAGGAAGCCTGCACGCGCCTTGCCGACGCTGGCATCCCGCTTGGCAGCCAGACCGTGCTGCTCAAGGGCATCAATGACAATGTGGACACGATGAAGACCCTGATGCAGGGCCTGCTGAAAATCCGCGTGCGTCCTTACTACATATACCAGTGCGACCCCGTCTCCGGTTCCTCGCATTTCCGCACACCTGTTGAAAAGGGCCTTGAAATCATCCGTGGCCTGCGCGGCCATACCACCGGCTATGCCTGCCCCACCTTTGTGGTGGATGCCCCCAAGGGCGGCGGCAAGATCCCCCTGCTGCCAGATTATATAGTAGGGCGAGACGGCGACGACCTGCTGCTCACCAACTTTGAAGGCGGCACTTACCGCTACCCGGATCCGCAAGGGCGCGTGGGCGTGAGCCAGAACTTCCTGCGCCAGCATAATATGCAGCTTTCGGCTGATATGGGCCTGTATCATTTGCCCTAGGCCTTGCATTTATTAACATTTTGTTTATCATAATTACCCGCACAGGATGAGGGTAAGATGTCGTCTTTCTTTGAAGCGCTGCGACTGGCAGTAAACCGCGTTGCCGACGGCTACGAAGCCAAGCGGAAGGAGTACCTGCAATCGCCAGAGGCATTTGAACGCGAAACACGCGGCGATATAAAATTCACTATCAAAGGTGAGGATCTTTCCAGCACAGCAGTAAAAGCCCTGCCGATGGCATTGGGAACCATGCTTCCCTTACTGATGAAGCAGGAATTTGAATACACTATTGACCGTGATTATCCCGAAAATGATATCAGGATCCGTATTGATTCCGGGAAAGTTGCGCGGCCCGATATAAACGATTTTCCAGAATTCCCAAAAGCAGAGATATTAGGTAAACTACGTGCTGCGGAAGCGGAACTTAAAACCGGTTGGTCAAGGCAGCCGGGTTCGGGCGATGCTATCGCTACACGAATCGCAACAAGCCAGCCACCATTTCCTGCAGACAGGCACGGCACTCATTCGCTGGTAAAAGAATTTATTCAGGAAGGCGAAGAGCGCCCGCTGGCTGTCACTTTACTGCACGCACTGGCCAAAAGCGCATTCTCATTCGATGAAGAGACACATATGGACATGTATAAGGAAGGCGCACAGGGACATGTGTTCCCCGGCGATGTGGGTATTGTAAAAGACGGCAACCGCTGGGTAGTGGCGTTTTCTGCCAATGACAGCCTGGGCCGCAATCCCAAGGCAACGAACGTACTTGACCTGTTGGGTGTAAATTCCGTTTCCCCCTCACGCTAAGAATGTTGCAAGTTACATAAAAAAACTGCAACCTGCTTCCATGAAAGTCGGAATCACTTACGATCTTAAGGATGATTACCTTGCGCTGGGTTTTGATAAGGAAACCTGCGCCGAATTCGACTCCATCGACACCATCGACGCCATTGACGACTTCCTCAGGAGCCGTGGCTTCATAACCGAGCGCGTGGGCAATGTGCATGCGCTGGTGAAAGCGCTGGCCGCCGGAAAACGCTGGGACTTCGTATTCAACATCGCCGAGGGCATGTATGGGCGCGGGCGTGAAGCGCAGGTGCCCGCCCTGCTGGATGCTTACGCAATCCCCTATATTTTCTCCGATCCGCTGGTGCTTTCCCTCACGCTCGATAAAGCCATGACCAAGCGTGTGGTGAGGGATGCAGGCGTGCGAACCGCGCAATTTTGGGAATTCCTACTAACAACTAACAACGAACAACCAACAACCGCTTTCCCCCTTTTCGTGAAACCCAACGCGGACGGCACCGGCAAAGGCATAACCTCGAAGTCGCTGGTAAATAACAAACAGCAGTTGCGTGAAATAGTGGAAGACATCCACGCACGCTTCAGCCAGTCGGCGCTGGCCGAGCAATATTTAAACGGGCGCGAATTCACCGTGGGCATCACCGGCACGGGTGACATGGCGCGTGCTGTGGCGGTGATGGAAATCATCTTCAATGAGAATGCCGACCAGTGCGGCTATACGTACGATAACAAACAGCACTATGAAACCCGGGTGAAATACCGGCTTGTGGACGATGCGGAAGCGCAGGAAGCCGCGCGCGTGGCGCTGCTGGCATGGCGCGTGCTTGGCTGCCGCGACGGCGGACGCATCGACATCCGTTGCGACGACAAGAACCAGCCGCATTTCCTCGAAGTGAATCCGCTGGCAGGCCTGCACCCGGTGCTGGGTGATCTCGTGATCCTCTCGCGCCTCGCTGGCATTAGTTATCCCGATTTGCTGGGACGCATCCTTGATTCCGCGCTCAGCGACCCGACACGTTTCTCCAACCCTGTGAAAGTAGCCTATGCTTAGCCTTGCAACCGTCTTCAACGAAAAACTTCGCGAACACTACCGCACCGCGCCGCTCGACGTGCCCTCGTTCCACCGCCATTACAAGATATGCGACATGAAGGAGTGCAACGGCATCTGCTGCAACGGCGGCAGCGGTTTTTACCTGCAGGAAGAAGCCGATACCATCCGCGAACTGGCGGCGAAGCACGGCGATTTCTTTGCCAGACAAGGCGTGCCCCTGCCGGAAAAGATATTCGATGAAGAAGAGGATGAAGAGACAGGCGAGATTGAGCTTTCCACTAACACGCGCGAATATAAATACCCTGAAGGTTTTGACCTGCCCGCGCACTTCCCCGCCACTTCCTGCATCTTCAAGCGTCAGGACGGCGCCTGCACCCTGCAGGTGCTCAGCGTTGAACAGGGAAAGCCGAGCTGGTGGTATAAGCCCGTGGCATGCTGGCTTTTCCCCATCGAGCTGGAACATGGCGGCAAGCCTTACATCCATGTGGCGCATCATTCGACGGATGAATATATCGACGACGAATATCCCGGTTTCGTGGGCTTCACCGGTTGCGGCAAGGAATGCACCAGGGACGGCAAGCCCGCCTACCAGATACTGGAGCGAGAGATCGCCGCGCTTTCGCAGTGGCTGGAGCGCGACCTGATGACCGAAATCAAAGCTTACACACCGGCAACTGCATGAAAAAACCCTCCGCAGTCATTCTGGAATCCACCGTTGAGGCGAGCTGCCCGCAGGTGGAGATTGATGAGCTGCGCGAAAACAGCGAGGAAATAGGCGCGGCGCTGCGCGAGCTTGGCTACGACGTTACCATTATCCCCTTCTCGCTCGACCTTGCCGACACACGCGCACAACTGGAGAAGCTTAAACCCGAAGTGGCGTTCAACCTCGTGGATTCCATAGAGGGCAAGGGCAACCTCATTTCCATGTCGCCGATGCTGATGGCGCATATCGGTATACCCTGCACGGGCGCCACCGCCGTTGCCACCGCCTCCACCTGCGACAAGCTGCTGACCAAGCAGGTGTTGCGCGCATGCGCGCTCACAACGCCCGACTGGGTGACCGATAAAGAGATAGCGGCAGCGAACAAGGAGCTCTTCGTGCCCTATATCCTCAAATCCATCACCGAGCATGCGTCTTACGGCATGTTCGCCGACTCCGTGGTAGGCGACATCAAAGCCCTGCGCACGCGCTGGCTGGAGCGCAAACAACTGTATGGCAGCGAATGGTTCGCGGAAGAATATGTAGACGGGCGCGAGTTCAATCTCTCAGTTATCGGCACGAAGGAAGGCGCGCGCGTGCTGCCCTGCGCCGAGATCGTGTTCACCGACGTGTTCCCCAAGGATAAGCCGCGCATCGTGGACTATGCCGCCAAATGGTATGAGAACAGCAACGAATGCAAAGGCACGGTGCGTAATTTCGAGTTTTGTAAGGAAGACGACGCGCTGCTTGCTGCATTGCAAAAAATCACCCTGCAATGCTGGGACGCGTTCGGCCTCACCGGCTATGCGCGCGTGGATTTTCGTGTAAACCCGCAAGGTGTGCCTTACGTGCTTGAAGTGAACTCCAACCCCTTCCTCACCGCCAATGAAGGGTTTGGCGCGGCGGCATCACGGCTGGGCTGGAACTTCACCGAAGTGGTGCGCCGCATCGTGGCGGAAGCCTATGCACGCGCCGCTAAACCCCTGCCCACTATACTAGCGGCATGAAGCTGCGTACCATAGTCACGAAGCAGGATGTAACAGCCATCCGCAACATGGTAGCGGAAGCAGGCGTATTCTCACCGGAAGAAATAGACGTGGCAGAAGAACTGGCACAGGATAGCGCCACACTGGGCAAGAAATCGCATTACCATTTTTTACTGGCAGACGGGGCAGATGGTTTAGCAGGCTACACTTGTTACGGACGCATTCCGCTCACCGATGAGCGCTATGACCTTTACTGGATCGTGACCGATGCAAAGCAACTGCGCAAAGGCGTTGCGGCGGAACTCATGCAGCGCACCGAATACGCCGTGCGCAAGCTAGGCGGCAAAGCCATCTATGCGGAAACGTCTTCCCGCGCTATCTATGCGCCAGCCCAGCGTTTCTATGAAAAAACCGGCTTCACCCTCGCCGCCCGCGTGAAGGATTTTTATAAAAGCGGTGATGATAAATTACTTTATAGTAAGTTTTTATAGGGGGGCGCCCCGCCCCCGCTACCGCTCCCCCTCTAAAGGGGTCGTCGTAAAGGACTCCTCCGCGAATACGGCACCGAAGTTTATTCCAGTGCGTTGCAATTGGCGTGGAGGAGCTTTATCGCGACGACCCCGCGGGGGAAATTCTGCGGAGCAGAATTGGGGGAAGCGTTCCCCCCCTTAATTATCTACAAAGGCTATCCCGTTCCTGCCGTCTACTTTGATAGACGTATTCCCTTCCAGCAGGCGCAGCGCGTGCTTGCCGAAGAGTTCATAACGCCAGCCCTGCAGCACGTGCAGGCCATCGCGTTTGCCCAGCGCCAGCGCTTCGAGCTCGTCTTTGTCTGCAATGAGGCGCGCCACTACCTGCTGCCTGGCAGCGCTCGATTTCAGCAGGATGCGCAGCAGGTCGGCAATGGCTTCCACGCCTTCGGGCAACATGTCGCGCCCGGCAATGCGCGGACATTCGGAAAGCGGCTTTTCCGCCGCTTCGCGCAGCGCCGCGAATAGCGGTTCATAATGCGTGGCCTGCAGCGTGGGGTAAAAGCCGCGCACGCCCTGCATGTCGGTGAAGCTGTCACATTTGGCAAGCGCCACTTCGGCCAGCGTTTCATCCTTCATGATGCGCCCGCGCGGCACATTGCGCGCACGTGCGGTCAGCTCGCGCCAGCGGGCGGCGGCCTGCAGCAGCGCAAGGTTACGCTGCGAGGTATTGCGGATACGTATCTTGCGCCATACGTCATCTTCATCGACGATGTAGCTCTCAGGCTGTGAGAGCGGCTCCATCTCTTCCTTGATCCACGAAGCGCGGCCACTGGTTTCCAGCTTTCTGATGAGCGCGTCATACACGCCGCGCAAGTGCAACACGTCGTGGATGGCGTAATCGATCTGTTTTTCGGTCAGCGGGCGCTTCGACCAGTCAGTGAAGCGCGAGGATTTGTCCACGCTTTTATTAAGCAGCTTGTTAACCAGCGATTCATACCCCACCGATTCACCGAAGCCGCAGACCATCGCTGCGATCTGCGTATCGAACATCGGCACGGGCAGCGCGTTCATGGCCTGGTAAAATATCTCCACGTCCTGCTTGCAGGCATGGAACACTTTGAGCACTTTCTGGTTGGAGAGCAACGCATAAAGCGGCGCGAGGTCAATGTCGGTCGCCAGCGGGTCGATCGCGGCGGCTTCCTTTTCGCCTGCCACCTGCACAAGGCAAAGGAGCGGATAATAGGTCTTCTCGCGCAGGAATTCGGTATCCACCGTAATGTACGTTTCCAACGCCATGCGTTCACAAAACGCTGCCAGTTGCGGTGTGGTGGTGATCATGGGGTGCATTAAAGCTCTTTCTTTATAATCTTATGCCGTGAGGTTTCTCCACTTACTATAGAGAGGCGTGACGGGGCGCAACCCCACTCTTTGGCCAGCAACCCGATGAGCGCCTTATTGGCCTTGCCGTCTTGCGGGGCAGCGGCGAGGTTCACTTTTAACCATTTCTTTCCAGAAGAATCAACCACTTCCCCCTCTATGCCGTCCCTGCCCGCCTTGGGGCGCACCTGCACGGCTATCAGGCTGGAATCCTTTGGTTCCTTTGGCGATTTTTGGACTTGTTTCATAGGGTTGCATGGATTATAAATGCTGCCCGGCTCAACTTCAAACAAAGACTTTAATATATGCACCAGTTTCGTACCCATACCTGTAATCAACTGACCGCCGCCGATGTCGGCAAGGAAGTGAAACTTTCCGGCTGGGTGCACCGCAAGCGCGACCACGGCCAGCTTTTGTTCATCGACCTGCGCGACCATTACGGCCTCACGCAGCTGGTGGCGAACGGCGAAAAGAGCAAGGATATCTTCGAGTCCCTCACCCATGTGCGCTATGAAAGCGTTATCACGGTGATGGGCAAGGTGGTGGCCCGCACGCCTGAAACGGTGAATAAAGACCTTGCCACCGGCGCTATTGAAGTAGTGCTGACCTCTTACATTCTTGAATCCGCAGCGGACGTGCTGCCGCTTCAGGTGAATTCAGACGCGGAATTCCCCGAAGACACGCGCCTCACCTACCGCTTCCTGGATCTGCGCCGTGAAAAGCTGCACCAGAACATCCTGCTGCGCTCCAGGGTTATCTCGTCCTTGCGCCGCCGCATGACCGACCAGGGCTTCAACGAATTCCAGACCCCCATCCTCACTGCCAGCTCGCCGGAAGGCGCGCGCGACTATCTGGTGGCCTCCCGCGTGCATCCGGGCAAGTTCTACGCCCTGCCGCAGGCTCCGCAGATGTTCAAGCAGTTGCTGATGGTGTCGGGTTTTGACCGTTACTTCCAGATCGCCCCCTGCTTCCGCGACGAAGACGCGCGCGCCGACCGTTCCCCCGGTGAATTCTACCAGCTCGATATTGAAATGAGCTTTGTGACGCAGGACGACGTGTTTGCAGCAATCGAGCCTGTGCTGCACGGCGTGTTCAAGGAATTTTCCGACCGCAAAGTGACCGACACCCCCTTCCCGCGCATTCCCTACCGTGAATCCATGCTCAAATACGGTAGCGACAAACCCGACCTGCGCAACCCCATCATCATTGCCGATGCAGGCGCCATCTGGCAGGGTTCCGGCTTTGGCATCTTTAACAAAGTGTTGGATCAGGGCGGCGTTATCCGCGCCATCCCCGCCCCCGGCACTGCAGGCCAGCCGCGCAGCTTCTTTGACAAGACCATCGCCTATGCGCAGTCGCTCGGTGCGGCAGGCCTCGCTTACATTACCTTTGAAGCGGACGGCACGCCAAAATCCCCTATCGCCAAATTCCTCACCCCGGAAAAGCTCGAAGAGCTTAAAAAGGTTGCAGGCATCAAGAACGGCGATTCCGTATTCTTCTCCTCCGGCACGGAACTCGCTGCCGCAAAACTCGCAGGCCAGGTGCGTCAGTACCTCGGCAACGAACTCACCCTCATTGAGCCGGGCGTGTTCAAATTCTGCTGGGTGGTGGACTTCCCCTATTACGAGTGGGACGAAGAAGAGAACAAGATCATCTTCAGCCACAACCCGTTCTCCATGCCGCAAGGTGGAATGGAAGCGCTCGCGAACGCCGCTGGCGACAAGAACAAGCTGCTCGACATTCTCGCCTACCAGTATGACATCGTGTGCAACGGCATCGAGCTTTCCTCCGGCGCTATCCGCAACCACCGCCCGGACATCATGTATAAAGCGTTCGAGATCGCCGGTTACGGTAAAGATGTTGTGGATTCCCGCTTCGGCGCGATGATCAACGCGTTCAAATTCGGCGCTCCTCCCCACGGCGGCCTCGCACCGGGCGTGGACCGCATGGTGATGCTGCTCGCGGACGAGCCCAATATCCGCGAAGTGATCTGCTTCCCCATGAACCAGAAAGCGGAAGACCTGCTCATGCAGGCGCCCGCATTCGTGGAAGACAAACAGCTGCGCGAACTGCATATCCAGCTTTCGCCCAAGGCAAAAGCGCTCAAGGAAGGCAAGGACAAAGACGCCGCGGCGTGATTAATATTAGGGGGGCGTCCCGCCCCCGCTACCGCTCCCCCTCTAAAGGGGTCGTCGTATAAAACTCCTCCGCGCATACGGCACCGACGTTTATTCCAGTGCGTTGCCGTAGGGATGGAGGAGCGAAGCGACGACCCCGCAAGGGGTGAATGCGCGGAGCGCAGAGGGGAAAGCGTTTCCCCTTATTAAAAGAAAAGGCCGGGGAATTCCCGGCCTTTTCTCTTTTATTCTTTGTGCGGGGGAGGGCCATCATGCCCGCCACGGTCTTCACCGCCTTCAAAACCACCCGGGGGCGGGCCGCCATGGCCTTCACCACGCGGGCCACCCAGCGGGGGGCCTTTATGGCCGCCACCTTCAATACCTTCACGCGGCGGCGGGGCGTGATGCCCGCCTTCCGGCCTGCGGAATTCTACTTCCGTCTGTACGCCCACTTCCGCAACCGCCATACGGAAACCTTCAGCACGGGGCGCAGATGCGCCGCGCGCACCGGAAGCGCTGACCCCTTCCCCTCCTACGGATGCACTGCCTGCTAACGGAAGCGCTATCAGACCTGCCGCAGCGGTTGCAGCAGCTAAACGGCGGATTCGGCGGGAATTCATTCTCATGGGTGGCTCCTTTAATGTTGAAGGCCCATATTAAAGGACGCAGCTTAACTTCACGTGAATCATGTATAGGATTTATATCAAAATTTATCTATTATTATGCTTATAAACCGTATAGTTACTTAGCATTATATAGCAGACACGCCAACATACGTTACCTTCCGGGGCATTATGCAGACCTATCTTGTTACCGGCGGCGCCGGGTTCATCGGCTCCAACATAGCCGCCGCCTTAAGCAGAAAAGGCACCCACCGCATCGTGGTGTGCGACATACTGGGCGAAGGCGACAAATGGCGCAACCTGCGTAACCACGCAATTTACGAGATCATCCAGCCCGGAAACCTGTTCTACTGGCTGGAAATGTTCGGCACGCAGGTGGACGCCATCATCCATATGGGCGCTATCTCCTCCACCACCGAGACCAATGCCGACCTGATACTGGAAACCAACCAGAGCCTTTCTATTCTGCTTTATCGCTGGTGCGCGGAAAATGCCAAACGCTTCATCTATGCGTCGTCGGCTGCCACTTACGGTGACGGCGCGCAGGGCTTCAATGACGACGCAAGCGCCGCGCACCTGAACACATTACGCCCGCTGAACCCTTACGGCTGGAGCAAGCATGTGTTCGACCGCTACGTGACCAGCGCGCTTGATGTGAAAGAAAAAGCGCCCACGCAATGGGCTGGCCTTAAATTCTTCAACGTGTACGGCCCCAATGAATACCACAAGGAAGGCCAGCGCAGCGTAGTGGCGGTGAAGTTCCCCGATGCCAAAGCGGGCAGGCCCATCACGCTCTTCAAATCCTATAAGCCTGAATATCCCGATGGCGGCCAGAAGCGCGACTTTATCTATGTAAGGGATTGCGTAAGCGTGGTGGAATGGTTGCTCGCCACCCCCAGAGTGAGTGGCCTGTTCAATGTGGGCACGGGACAGCCGCGCAGCTTTGACGACCTCGCGCGCGCCCTGTTCGCAGCGCTCGGGCGTGACGCAAACATCCAGTATTTCGACATGCCGGAAACACTGCGCGACAAGTACCAGTATTTCACGCAAGGCAACATGGATAAATTACGCAAGGCCGGTTATGCAGCAGCCTTCACCACGCTGGAAGACGGCATACGCGATTATGTGCAAAATTACCTGCTCAAGGAAGATCCCTACCTTTAATTATTATGACAGCTCTTTTTACTTCCTTGTCATTCCCGCGAAAGCGGGAATCTATGTTTTGCAGAAGGGCCGCGCCTCAGACGCTCCGATGGATCCTCGCCTGCGCGAGGATGACAACAAGGTTCATGATGGGTAAGGATAACCTCTGATGTTAACATTCCCCCAGATTGATCCCGTCGCCATATCCATCGGCCCTTTTGCCATTCGCTGGTATTCGCTGGCTTACCTGGGCGGTGTGCTGCTGGGCTGGTTCCTCGTGAAGTCGCTCAATAAGCGCCTGAACCCCGTAACGCTCACCAAAGAGGCGCTGGACGATATTATGGTCTATGCCATCCTCGGCATCGTGCTGGGCGGCAGGCTGGGGTATGTGCTGTTCTACAAGCCTGCCTTTTACCTTTCCAACCCGCATGAGATACTCATGGTATGGCAGGGAGGCATGTCGTTCCACGGCGGCTTGCTCGGCATGATGGCAGGCATGTGGCTGCTGAGCCGTAAGTTCAAACTGCGCTGGCTCGCCGTGATGGATCTGCTGGCGGTGGCGGCACCTATCGGCATCTGCCTTGGACGCCTTGCCAACTTTATCAACGGCGAGCTTTATGGCCGCGTAACCGACAGCCAGTGGGGCATGGTGTTCCCCACCGACGCGCAAGGCCTGCCGCGCTATCCCAGCCAGCTGGTGGAAGCGGGGCTGGAAGGCGTGGTGCTGTTCGCACTCATGCTCGCAGTGGCGTACGGCACGCGCACCTTGCACCGCACGGGCCGCATGAGCGGGCTGTTCCTCATCGGGTACAGCGTCGCGCGCAGCGTATCCGAATTGTTGCGCGAACCGGACAGCTTCATCCATTTCCTTCCCCACTGGATCACGATGGGACAACTGCTCTGCCTGCCGATGCTGCTGACAGGCCTTTATCTGGTGTTCCGCCGTGAGCGCAGCCAACCAGTTGCGTGAGCGCATAGCGTCGCAAGGCGCTATCAGCGTGGCTGACTATATGGAAGCCTGTAATACACATTATTACGCCACACGCGACCCTTTCGGCACGGCAGGCGACTTCACCACCGCGCCGGAGATAAGCCAGATTTTTGGCGAGCTGACAGGCGCATGGCTGGCAGACAGCTGGGCAAGGCTTGGCGCACCCAAGGCTGTAGTGTGTGAGATTGGCCCCGGGCGGGGCACGCTGATGAAGGATATGCTACGCGCCACACGCAACGTGCCGCAGTTCCATGCATCCATACGCGTGCGTATGATAGAAACAAGCCCTGCCCTCACTGCCCTGCAACGCAAAACCCTGAACGGCGCGCATGTAGACATTCAGTGGAAAACCTCGCTGCACGACCTGCCCTCCCTGCCCCTGCTGCTCGTGGCCAATGAGTTCTTTGACGCATTGCCCATCCATCAGTTCATGCACAATGGCCAGGAGCGCCGCATAGGCCTGAAAGGTGATGCATTCTGCTGGCTTCAGCAAGGCATAGTGACGCGTGAGGTATCGCCCGCTTCGCTTGCCGTGATGCAGGCTATCGCGGCACATATAAAAGCATATGAAGGTGCGGCTTTGATAGTGGATTATGGCTATCGTCAGGCACAACAGAACGACACGCTTCAGGCCCTCAAGAACCATACTTTTCACAACCCTCTGGAAACCCCCGGCGAAGCCGACCTCACCGCGCATGTGGATTTCGGCGCGCTGGAAAAACAGGCGCAGGGACTAAAAACACATTACACCACGCAGGGTGAATTCCTACGCCGCCTTGGGGCAGAACTGCGCGCTGCGGCGCTGTGCGCCACGGCGAACAGCGAGCAGCGAACAACCATCCTAAGCGGCCTTGAGCGCATCGTCGCCCCCAGCCAGATGGGGGAACTGTTTAAGGTCTTAAGCGTAAGCACGCTGGATAATCCGGCGGGTTTCTAGGATTTTCCAGCCGTATACGCGGAGGAGTTCTTCACGACGCCCCCGCGGGGGTGAATGCGCGGAGCGCAGAGGGGGAAGCATTCCCCTTCCATGTATTTGCATTGCAAAAGTTGGAATGACAGATAAATTGAATTTATGTTCCTCACCTCACCAAATCTTTCGTCTGTCTCCCACGGCTTTTTCACCAACCAGGGCGGTGTGAGCACGGGGCTTTATGCCACGCTCAATTGCGGCTGGGGATCAGATGATGACAAAGCCAGCGTGGCTGAGAACCGCAGCCGCGTAGCTGCGAAACTCGGGACAACGCTCGAAAATTTCTGCAGCCTTTACCAGATCCATGGACGCGAGGTAGTCACCGTTGAAAAACCGTGGCTGCGCACCGAACTGCCCAGGGCCGATGCCATGGTGACCAAACAGAAAGGCATCGCCATCGGCGTGCTGGCGGCGGATTGCGCGCCGGTACTGTTCGCCGATGCAACGGCGGGCGTGATAGGCGCCGCCCATGCAGGCTGGAAGGGCGCGCTCGCCGGAGTGCTGCAATCCACCGTGGACGCCATGTGCGCTCTTGGCGCACACAAAGCCTCTATTGCCGCCGCCGTTGGCCCCTGCATAGCGCAACGCTCCTATGAAGTGGGCGCAGGCTTCCGCGATACGCTGCTCATGGAATTCGCAGAAAATGGCGGTTTCTTTGGCAATTCCGCCACGGGGAGCTACCTGTTCGACCTGCGCGGTTATGTGCGTTCAAAACTGGCTCTGGCAGGTATAACCAACATAAATACGCTTGAAAACGACACGTATTCCGAAGAAGATACGTTCTTCAGTTTTCGCCGCACCACGCACCGTAAGCAACAGGATTACGGTCGTCAGGTATCTGCGATTATGCTTTAACCGTTGTTAGTTGTTCGTTGTTCGAACCGCTAACAACCAACAACGAACAACGGACTGCTTATGACGACCTCCCCTTCATTCGACGACCGCGACGGCCTTATCTGGTACAATGGCAAAATGGTGCAATGGCGCGATGCCAATGTGCATGTGCTCAATCACGGCCTGCATTATGCCAGCAGCGTGTTCGAAGGTGAGCGCGTCTACAACGGCAAGGTGTTCAAGCTGCAGGAACATAGCGTGCGCCTGCATAAATCGGCGGAACTGCTGGGCTTTACCATCCCCTATTCCGTGGAAGAGATCAACAGGGCCACCAACGAAGTCATCGCCGCCAATAACGTGGTGGACGGCTACGTGCGCCCCGTGGCGTTCCGTGGCAGCGAGATGATGGCCATTTCCGCGCAGAAGAACAAAGTGCATCTGGCAATCGCCTGCTGGGCATGGCCGACCTATTTCTCCAAGGAGGCGCGCGAACGCGGCCTGAAGCTTGCCATTTCCACATGGCAGCGCCCTGCCCCCGGCACCGCCCCCACCGCCAGCAAGGCCGCAGGCCTTTACATGATCTGCACGCTCAGCAAGCATGCCGCCGAGCAGGCGGGCTATGACGACGCGCTGATGTTCGACTATCGCGGGTTAATTGCCGAAGCAACCGGCGCTAACGTGTTCCTCGTGATCAACGGCCAGTTGCATACGCCGACGACGGAATGCATCCTCAACGGCATCACGCGCCTGACCGTGATCGAGCTGGCGCAGGCGCGCGGCATCAAGGTGGTGGAACGCCATATCAAGCCGGAAGAGCTGGTGAACGCGCAGGAAGTGTTCCTCACCGGCACCGCCGCAGAAATCACGCCGATCGGCTCCATTGCGGATTACACGTTCACCGTAGGCCCCGTTACCAGACAGCTGATGGAAGATTACGCAGCGCTGGTGCGTAAGTAGAACAGGCTTCAGGCTATCGGGCATAATTAAAGAAATGGGGGGCTGGAAAGTACAAATTTGATAGCCCTTTTCTTTCTTTGTGATCTCAACCCCCGGTGGATTTTTATTTTTTCCTTGAGATGCGCGAATGTTCCTTCGAGGTGGTTTATGGTAGGCGGTATTGCGAGGCTTGGTATATCGCGACAGGTAAAGAGGCTGTGCAGGTTATCCTGCAATGAG